>CALLWB010000117.1 GCA_938016265.1 uncultured Saprospiraceae bacterium | reverse complement strand
GTTTCTCAGGGTCATAGCCAAAATATTCCGGGACATATTGCGCCAGATCACTAAAGGCTTTTTCATTTTTAATCAACCACAAGCAAGTCGCATCTTTTTGTAATAAATAAGTATTCTGTGGATCAAAACTGACCAATTGTTTTACAAAAAGACTCTTGTTGTTTTTGATGTGAATTTTAAAAATAGCATTCCTGTTTTGTGTTTGCGTGACCATAAAATCACCATCAACGACCGACTTGGCCTTGAGCAAACCCTTTTCCATGAGGAAGGCACTGATGTTTTTTATTGTGAGTCTCATTTTTACTCTTTTTTTTGAGAAATGGGGTGGCAGCAATTGCTGCCACCCTAGAATAAACCCATAATTCTTACTTAAAAGCAAGAACTAATTTTTATACCGTTATTGTTATCGTCGTGGCAGTAATGGTATTCGTGATTCCACAAAATACGCCTGTAATAGCCTGTGGTTGTGCCGTTCCCAGAGGAGGACAAGTTGCAGCAGGATGAGTCGGAACACAGGTAGGTAAAGACGGGAAAATCGTCTGTGGCTGTGGCCCAGTACCTGTAGGAGGACATTGTCCGATTGGCTGAGTGATCGTTGTATAAAAACAAATCGGCGGTTGAGTAACACATCCAATCTGTGTCTGCACGGTCGGTCGAGGACAGCCATTTATGGTATGGATAGTATTCACCGGTCCCGTTTGCGTACAAACAGTTGCCATTGTTTGAGCTACCATAGCTGGCTGTACGGTGGTTCCTGTAGCAGTCCTTGTCGCATGTATGCCACAACCTGGCTGAGCCGTATACGGACAGAAATTGGTTGGAATAGGATTGCAAACAGGGTATATGTTTGTGTTAATCCCACCACCACAATGCGGTAAAATATTGGTCTGAATTGGTCCACAAGGTGCTACGTTCGTCTGAATCCCTCCACAGTTAGGTTGAGCAGTAAGTATCGTCACTGCTTGTGCCTGCGCACCTCCTGCTCTTATTGTTCCAGTAACGGTCGGAGGAGGACAAATAAAACACATGGTATTTGCCGTAGGATGTGTGGTTGGATTAATGATGGTTTGCGCCTGTGCCTGAGCTGGAGCCGCACAAGTAGCTGCAGTAAAACAATGAGCTAATGCGGTAACTAAGCAAGCCGGAGGGAAGGCCGAAATAGTTCCAATCGTTCCTTGTGCTTGAGCAGGAGTTCCTACTCCTGTTTGCACGGTGGTCGTTGCCGTAGGTGTTGGTACCGGACAAGCGAAGAACGTATGATGAGCCGTTGGAGTTGGCACAATAGTTTGTGCTTGTGCATTAGGAGGACATCCAATAGATGGAGGAAAGCATAAGGTAGTGACGGGCATTACCGTTTGTGCCTGTGCGGGTGCCGCACAAGTAGCGGCGGTAAAACAATGAGCTAATGCGGTAACTAAGCAAGCCGGAGGGAAGGCCGAAATAGTTCCAATCGTTCCTTGTGCTTGAGCGGGCGTACCTACTCCTGTTTGTACAGTGGTCGTTGCAGTTTGTACTGGTCTAGTAGGAGGACAAGTGAAAAAACTAGGCTGAACAGTAGTGGTCGCCGTATTGCATCCAGGATAGGCTGTTGGGCCTAAAATGGTCTGCGCTTGTGCACCAGCTGGACAGAAAGGAGGAACATGCGAATGTGGAGGATAAACCGTTGTTTGTGGTTGTGGACCTCCTTGGTTACAGACAAATGGAATACCCGTTACCGTTTGTGGCGTAGGTGCTGGACACATCGGAGGAACGGTGATAGTAGGAGGCATGATTGTTTGCGGTTGGGGTACCGTTCCACAAACAATAGGAATTCCAGTACAAGTGATGATCGTCGCAGTTAGTGCTTCTTCCTTTACATGGGGCTGAACAGCAGCAGGTGCAGGACATACTGGATTGACTGTATGCACGCAGACTATCGGCATGGTAGGGCATGGAGGAATAAATGTTGGAACAATCGTCGCTGGACCAGCTACCGGGCCTGGGCACATCGGTGGCATCATGGTAAGTAAAGTCTGTGCATTCGCAGCTTTGGTTTCAGCTGGACATGCACCCGGTAACCAAGTACAATAGTAAGGCATCGTAGGAGCTACATTCAACCCGTGGTCGATTTTAGCAGATGCACTTTCATTTGTAATGGTCTCTTTAGGAGGGGTACTCTTTTTTTTAGAGGTTGCCATAATTTAATGAAAATTTGAGGTTATAAAATTAGGTTTAAATACTATTTGGGGCTGATCCAAATTGGTTCAGTCTAGGAAGAAAGGAAGGGAAATGCCGTACTTTAGATTCCCTGTTTTTCTATTTTTCTTTTTTAAATAATTCCAATAATTTTTCGCCAATGGGAGAGCCCAATCCTGTGGCTGGATTCCAGAAAGGAGCGGCTGGATAGTAGCCGTTGTTTCCTTGGGTGATTGGGGAGTAAGCCTGGTTGGCAAATTGGTAGAGCCAGGTGTTGACAAAACCCAGTCGGACACCAAGCGATTCGTTCATCAAAGCGAAAAGCCCTGCGATCAATGGCGTAGCGGCACTCGTTCCTCCAATGGCCATTTTCATCCCATTGAAAATGACGATGTAGCCATCAACTCCATCTGCATTGGCAGAAAGATCTGGCACTCCTCGGGTATTCCCTCTGACCGCAGTATAATTGCTTACCGCAATTTGTTGGTAGGTGGGAAGAGAATACAATTTGCTAAAGCCACCACCAGAACCAATCTGGCCATTGTTTTGATTCCAGACGACTTCGGTGTGGAGCGAGTCATCAGGATTTAGGGTGATGGTAGTGCCACCACAGCCGATGACTAATGGATTGGAAGAAGGAATAGAGACATTTGGAAATTGGCGACTATTCATCGCACCGTGATCGCCGGAGGCTGCAAGGACGGTGATTCCCAAGAGGGCAGCTTGATAGAATAATTCATTGAGTTGGGCAACTTGGAAAGGCGAATAATTGTATTCTGAGCCCGCCCAACTTATGGAAACTACCGAAGGTTTATTTTTGGTGTCTTGAATGATGAGTTGCATGGCATCGGCAATGGTATTGCCATAATAGATGACCAATGTGGCTCCAGGCGCTACCGTTCCGACGACTTGAAGGTCTAACGTTACCTCACTATTATTGAGCAAATTACTATCGTCAATTGGAGTCCCAACTTCAATGATTTTAGGAACGGGAAGTTTCATCATTTTGAAATATTCCACGACGTCCGATTTTTTATAAACTCCGCCAAGTTCTACCAGACCGATGCATTGACCTTTTCCCGATAGTTTTTTAGGGAATTTATAGGCTTCCATTAATTGCTTAGTGGTAAAACCTTTCTGCTTCGTAGCTTTTAATTTTTGCTGATCTGCATTTACATCAGCTGCCAGGGTTTGGGTAGGAATCCGAAATTCTGTTTTGAGCAAGGTGCTTATTCCAGAAATGTTTTCCACGATTTTGCTATAAGCTTCGGGTATTTGTAAGGTGCCATCATAAGCTAGAAAGACAAATTTATTGGGCCCTTGATAAACCGAAATATTGGTTTTGAAAGCAACATTAATAGCGGCAATGGTGCCTTTTATTTTAAGGGTACGAGCGAGCCTGTTGGAAGAGACTAACTTGAATTGGTGTTTGCTGAAAAAATCAGCTAGCTGACTGATGTCTTCTTTACGAGTGCCTACCAATTCGGTTAGGTCTTTATGGGTGAGGTAAGTTCTTTTTAAAGGAGAATCATAAATGGTTTTGTTCTCCTTACTTTGCATGGCAGCCGTTGGCCTTGTCGCAGGTGGTTTAAAAAGGTGAAGGGTGAGTTCCAATGTTTGAAATGGATTGGCTTGGTGAAGGAGGGTACCTTGGAAATCTAATTTGGTATGATCTATAGATTTATAAACTGGAGTAGGGGCGTCAGACATGATGGTTTTTTTTTGAGGTTAACTATTTTCTTTTTGGACAATAGCTGTTCTGCTTAAGCACAGGACAGGATCCTGGTTTAAGGCAAAAGGAGCTAGGGGCTAGTGTGGTGTCACTAGTCTATATGAGATACTAATCCTAGTATCTAAATATTATTAGCTGGAATTATCTGTTAATATCAGATACGGTTAGTAGAAGGAAATTAATTAGAAAGGTCTTCCCTAATTTTAAGGAGAAAAATTAGTTGTGGAGCGCATGTTTTGTTTTTATGGGGTTGAAAAAATATTAGAACAAGATCATTTATCTGAACTCAAATATATTGTTTTATTACCGAAATTTTCTGCCAAAAATCTGTACTTTTCTGCCAAAAAAATAAGGAGAATTTTATTCCCTTTTTTTTAGTTAGAATTTTTCAGGAAATTAGAAGGGCGTTTGCCATAAGTGGTGGTAAAAAGATTGGAGAAGTATTCTGGATGTTTATAACCCAAATCATAAGCTAGTTCTGCAATAGTAGGATAGGTACCCTTTTCTAAAAAATCTTTGGCTTTTTTCATTTTTATACTTCGAACTATTTGGTTGGGCGTTTGCCCGGAGATACGTTTTACCTTTCGATAAAACTGTCGTTCACTCATAATAAAGTATTTGGCCAAGTGATTTGCGGAAAGATTTGTTTTAGAGTTGGCTTGGTTAATATAATTCACTAAAGCTTGGAGCCACTTTTTTTCGTGAAGAGGAAGTGAATTTAACTTTGGGTTCAATTCAATCATTTTCTGGGGGGCTTAAAACGTTTGGTTAATACGATTAGGTTTTAGAGTTGATTCTAAAATGATCCGTTGATTTGAAAAGAAGTGATTTGCAAGAATCCTTAAGGGCAAATTCACTTACTGGATCACTTTGTTTACGCAAGGTAAATAAGATTAGAATAAATGGTTAGCGTAGAATCCCGTGATTCTTACAAACACGTATTTACCCGTGCAAAGTAAAAACTTAAGATTTTTTGGATTCTTCCAAACCAAAGCCCCGAAACCTTCGTTAAATAGTAGGAATCTGTTATTTGACAGAGAAATTCAAAATAAATAATAATTCACTATGCGTAAATATTTGGGAATCATAGCTTTAATGCTTTTTGTCGTCGCTCAGGCGAGTGCTGCTTATATCCTGCTTCCAATGGATGAAAAGCAAAAAGACCACCTAAAAGCCTATGGAATCACCTATTGGATACTCGATAATGAGGTAGAAGCCTATTGGTTGCTCAATTATCGAGGAGGAAGTTTTGCCTTCAAACACAATACACTTTTTGAAAAAGAATGCAAAACAAGGAATGTAAGCTACGAGCTGATACCCGATGCTCAGTACAATAATATCTTGGCAGAAATTGCAGATCCAGAAGTCAATATGGATGCCATCAAATTGGAAGTGGCGCCCAAAGTCGCCGTTTATACACCAGATGTAAATGCTAAAGGAGAAAAAATCCAACCTTGGGATGATGCGGTAACACTCGTGTTGACTTATGCCGAAATTCCCTATGAAACAGTTTACGATAGAGAGGTGCTGGAAGATAAACTGGCAGAATTTGACTGGCTGCATCTGCACCACGAAGATTTTACCGGACAGTATGGTCGCTTTTATCGAAACTATCACAATCATCCCTGGTATAAAGAGAATGTGAAAAAAATGGAAAGCCTGGCCACAGGATTGGGCTTTGAAAAAGTTTCGATGATGAAACTAGCAGTCGTAAAAAAATTGAAAGATTATATCGGTGGCGGCGGATTTATGTTTGCCATGTGTTCTGCAACGGATACTTATGATATTGCTTTGGCTGCTGATGGAGTAGATATTTGCGACTATATGTACGACGGTGATCCTCCAGATCCACAAGCCCAATCCAAATTGGATTATTCCAAGACTTTGGCTTTTGAAAATTTTGAATTAATGAGAGATCCTTTGGTCTACGAACACTCCACCGTCGATCATAGCAATAACCGAAATGTACCGGCGCAATCTGATTATTTTACCCTCTTCGATTTTTCTGCCAAGTGGGATCCTATTCCAACGATGCTGACGCAAAACCATACGAAAACGGTAAAAGGTTTTATGGGACAAACCACTGCTTTTAAAAAGAAATTTGTAAAATCAGATATCCTCATCCTCGGCGAAAACAAACCAGCAGAAGAGGTGCGGTATATCCACAATAAATACGGAGAAGGAACCTGGACTTTTTATGGCGGACATGATCCAGAAGACTACCGTCATTTTGTCAACGATCCAGAAACAGATTTGAATCTGCATCCCAATTCTCCAGGCTACCGCTTGATCCTAAACAATGTTTTGTTTCCAGCAGCGAAGAAGAAGAAGCGAAAAACTTAG
>CALLWB010000116.1 GCA_938016265.1 uncultured Saprospiraceae bacterium | reverse complement strand
GCTGTGATTGCGCAGCCTTTGCTATCTGTTACTGTTATGGTGTAAGTGCCGGCTCCTAGGCCTGTTAAGTTTTGTGTGGTTTGCGTCGTGTTCCAATTATAAGTGTAGCCTCCGTTTCCTCCTGAGATTGTTGTTGTTATTGTCGCGTCTGTATCTCCATTACAAGTTATTTGAGTGGATTGTAAGTTGATGGCCAGGGCTGGGACGTCTTGGATTGTGGTGCTGGCTGTGATTGCGCAGCCTTTGTTATCTGTTACTGTTAATGTGTAGGTTCCAGTTCCTAATCCTGTTAGGTTTTGTGTCGTTTGGGTCGTATTCCAATTGTAGGTGTAGCCTCCGTTTCCTCCTGAGATTGTTGTTGTAATTGTGGCGTCTGTATCTCCATTACAAGTTATTGGGGTGGATTGTAAGTTGATGGCTAGGGCTGGTACGTCTGATATTGTTGTGCTGGCTGTGATTGCGCAGCCTTTGTTGTCTGTTACTGTTATTGAATAAGTGCCTGCTCCTAATCCTGTTAGATTTTGTGTCGTTTGGGTGGTATTCCAATTGTAGGTGTAGCCTCCGTTTCCTCCTGAAATTGTGGTTGTTATTGTCGCGTCTGTGTCTCCATTACAAGTGATTGGGGTGGATTGTAAGCTGATGGCTAGGGCTGGGACGTCTAGGATTGTTGTACTTGCTGTGATTGCGCAGCCTTTGTTGTCTGTTACTGTTATTGAATAAGTGCCTGCTCCTAATCCTGTTAGATTTTGAGTCGTTTGGGTGGTATTCCAATTGTAGGTGTAGCCTCCGTTTCCTCCTGAGATCGTTGTTGTAATTGTGGCGTCTGTATCTCCATTACAAGTTATCAGAGTGGTTTGTAAACTGATGGCTAAGGCTGGTACGTCTTGGATTGTTGTTGAACTGGTGCCAGAACATCCGTTAGCATCTGTTATTGTAAGTATATAGGTTCCTGGAGACAAGCCTGAGTTTGTTGAAGTGGATACAGAGTTGCTCCATTGATAGGTATAATTTGGACTACCCCCCGAAACCGTGGCAGTGATGGCCCCATCTGATACTCCATTGCACGAAACTGGCGAAATTGAAGTATTAATAGATAATGAAACAGAATTAAGAACATCAAATACATTAGTACCTGCACATCCGTTTTGATCAGTAATTGTCACCGTATAAGTTCCAGGATTTAGCCCTGAAATAGTTTGAGTAGTTTCTGAGGTATTCCATTCATAAGAATAGGGTCCAGTACCACCAGAAGGGGTGGCAATAGCAGTTCCAGTTCCAGGAAGTCCACAAAGTAAATTGTTGCCGCCAGTAGATACTGTAGGATTTTCGTTCACCAATAAGGTAACTATATTTATAGAATCACAAAAGCCAGGAGCAATTATAGTATCTGAATATTCGCCTGCGATAGACTCCATATTTCCATGAATAAGCACAGATTCACCATCACAAATATTAATCGTATCTCTTCCAATTTCAGTATCTGTCAATACAGTAACAGCCACTGAATCAGTAACTAAGCACCCATTCGCATCATATGCGGTAACTACGTATACCTCAGATACAGTAGCAGTTATATTGACTGTCGGACAAGTCGTGCAATCTACTCCGGTATCCGGCCTCCAATAAGGATCGGTATACCCAGCAACGGAATATGTCAAGGTAGCGCCCCCACAAATTGTCGTATCACTAAAGATATCCAAGTCACCCTCTAACATTGTAACCGTCACGGAATCGACATACATATTCCCACAAAAATCAGTCACATTTACATAGTATGTTCCTGGAGCAAAGGCAGTATAAGTAGAATCAATAGTACCATCATGCCATTCATAATAAGCAAAGCCTGATCCGGCATTGAAGTAGTATACTCCTGCTAGACAAACGGTAACGTCTGGCCCTAAATCCAAAGACGGTATACTGAAATAATAAATATCTCCGTCAATATTATTTGTGTAATCACATTCAAGAATGGTGGTGACCGGGAAATCTGTTGCCAAATCGAAGGGTGGAGGGAGGGAGCCATCATCATTGACAACAGGATAAAGTGCATTTGTGCTTGGAATAGGAATAACGGATGTCACAACGATACAACTATCTATTGCTACTTCCTGAGTAAGAACATCCGTCCCTACCACAGGAGCAGCAGTTGTCAACGGATCTGCCCCATAAATAGTAATTGGTGTATTAATCGGTAATATATTATTCCCTTCATTACAAATTGTCATGGACAACTCTAAATTGCTGCCCACACAAATGACTGAATCCAAATTCATTACAGCGTCAGTCACTGGTAAATAAGGTTCGAAGTCTTGATTTACAATTGGTATTTGTGTAAGGAAGTTGTTTAGTGGATAATTACCGCTGCCTCCTGGAAACTGTAGGTGATGGTTTTGCTGTTGCGCGGGAATTGATAAGTCATCATTTACATTGACTACAAAATAGGCAAACTGATTCCAAACACTCCTAGCAGACATCCAGGGACCTGCCGTCGATAAATTGGAATGAACAATTCTCAATCTTCCACGATAATCGCCACCGATCGTTCCTTGAAAAGTATAAGTGGTGTAGGCAATTTCCGCCTGCTTATCATTATCGACATCCGCCACGATTGGATATTCGTCAAAAGTACCAGATCCTGAGGGAAAGAGCACCCAGTTTCTATTCGCATCAACACCGGGAGGAAAGGGTGCTGGACCTCCGTACATAATCCTTAAATTATTTTCATCACGGTAGACAATTTCCTGGATATCATCTCCATTAAAATCGAAGGCAGTGGCTCCCGTAGCACCTGACAAATCGGTCGTGTTTAAGCTCCACCAATATGGGCTTGCTGGATTTGCTGCGGCAGCATTCAAATTATAACAATTTAGGTGCAACTCCGAACAAACAATTATTTCTGGAAGGTCTATGGCACTGCCATTTGCCGTATCATCATATACATTGGCAACAGTTGGCATTCCTCCGCCCCTTGCAGCAATAGAGCCAAACAAGTGTGGAAAAAATTGATGTAGTCCGTTTTTATCCCAGGCATACAAACCAAAGACATTTCCCCGTTTTCCGTTTACTAGTACATCTAGGATACCATCAAGATTTACGTCTGCGGTTACCGTATATCCATCTTGCCATAAAGTTGTTCCTGTAATAGCCCTTAAGTCTCGTTGTACTTTCATTTCCAGTCCATCTCCGTCAGTTGGGTCAAGATCTATTGAATAAATTAGATACCCTGCGGCGATCTCCAAGCCATTACAATCGGGGTCGTTACAATCGGTAGGTGTTAAAAAATCAGCAGCAACAGAAGAGGAACTTTGAGATGCATAATTATTGTAAGTACAAGCACCAGTTGTGCCTACACCATCCAGAACTTTGTTCAAAATAGGGTTTGCTGGATTGCTCAAATCAAATTGGTAAACATCATTGCCGGCATATAACTCAGAGACCCCATCTCCATCAAAATCAGCGAAGTAAACTTTAGCGTTTCGTCGGTCAGCCAATCCCGTGGCAACTGCATAGGAGGCCATTGGAGGATTCGCATTTTGAACAAAATTAGAAAATACTTTCACTCGACTGTCATAGCCCATTATGGCTAATTCGGGGATTCCATCTCCTTCGACATCTCCAATAGAGGGATGATTGAGCGGATACCCATCATAAGCACCAACATTAAGGTTGTCCGGGGTCGCATTATTACTTCCGTCTCCCTGAAAAATCAAGAGTTGCGAGGGTCGATTTGAAGGCATGCTGCTTGTAGAAGTCCCAACAATAATCTCGGGCATACTATCTACCTGAGGATTGAGGTTGGCGACCATAGGGGAAGAATTGATCGCTGCCAAGTTTACGGTACTCTGCCAATCAATTATTGCTTCAAAGGTTTGCGCAACTGCTTCTGTTGAGCAATCTCCGTCATTGCAAATACAGTTTGGATCATAGCAATCCACATAGCCATTGCAGTCATCATCTATTCCATTATCGCAAATTTCTGGTGTTCCCTGGATAGCATCTGTAAAATCGAAAATGTTTTCATTAATTGGATAATTAACGACACCGCCTGTTATTGCAGCTGGGAAAAAGTAACCAGACGCCAATTCTCTTATATCATAAACAAGACTTGTATCTACACAAATCTCGAGGGTATCCGGACAAGATGTAATCTGGAATGTTTCAACTACTACATTGTTTTCCAGAAGCTCCACAGTATAAGGAGCCTGGCATTCTCCCAGGCAATTTAGCTTAGTAACATATACTTCTACTTCCGTTTTTTGTTTATTCAGGTAATTGAATCCGTCAATTTGATCAGGAAAAGGTCCTACTCCGGTATTACTGCCCAACATGGCTATATTCGGTTCTGCTGTAGTTGCGAGGTCAATATCTGATGGAACTAGATTTTGCGGCATAAAGTTATTCGCATCAGGAATAACAAATAATGTATTGACCAACCTTTTTGAAAAGTATAAATTTCCATCATAAGAAGATTCTATGTCTACCACACCATTGTAAGTTGCAGCACAATTTTGTGCCGAAGTGCTACATCCTGCTCCAGTTGTTGCGTTGTAGGTATTATTTGGTGGGGTTTGAATTTGTAGTCTTACTTCAAATGGAGAAACATCTAAATCAATTTGTGCTAAATAAGTAATATTTGTAACCCCACCCTGTACATATCCTCCAGTACAAATGTATAAGAATCGCCCATTCGGACTAAACTCTATTCTACTTAACTTCCTATCAAAGTTTCTTAAATATCGGAGAGGTAAGGTGAGATCATTTGAAACTGCAGTTACTGTTGCGGCATAATTAAGAATGTTTGACTGATCATTTGGGTTACCGTCTGGCTGCAAGACTAAGCTATTTCCAACAATTGCAGTGTAACTAATATTATCAAAAGCGACTGCATCAAAAATCACCACATCTGTCCAGTTGTTAAATTGATTTCTGGTAGTTACGGCTATCCGTTCTTCTGTTGGACTTAACTCTATTGGAGAACCTGCACAAGTAAGATTCCACCAATTAGAAGGCACCGTTCCAGTGTTTGCGCTAAAAGTGATCCCGGCATTTGTAATAAGAAAACGATCTAATGAAATTGAACTCACTCCAATTGCACGACGACATCTATATAAATAATGTTGGTTTAAATTACCTCCTGCAGTTCGGGAAACAGCTGCTCCATCGGTATAAGTATATGCGGTGCCTAAATTATCTGTCAAAAGGATGTCTCTTTGCAAAACAACTAGATTCGTTCCATCATATGAGACTCTGGAGTACAAACAGTTGGCCGGATTGTAAGCTGCGTTATTTATAGGTGAACCAACATCTGTCGTCCAGACTCTATAAATAATATACCATTCATCCGTGGTACCCGGGACTGGGATGACCTGTATTTCGTCGCCACCGCGGACGCCATTTAATCCTGGTCCATTTGCTGTTGCATTAGTAAGCAAGGGAGTCCCATCTGCACGATAAATAAATAGGCTATTTGGGACACTTGCTCCAGTATGTAACGAATAAAAAGAAAGGGCTCCACATTCTGTAAATGCAGCACCTGTTGCCCCTGGAGAAACATTTGTAGTATTGGGAATAACATTGACATCTGGTACCAGATCTCTCCAATCTATATCCTGAGCACTGCTCGTATTCATTGTAACTGGCCAAACGGGTAGTCCTGTTTCTGCAAGTCCAGTATTTGAAACAGTAACAACTACTTGCGCAGAAGTATCTCTGCATACTCCATCAGTAGCAATTAGAAAAACAGTATAATTTCCTAAGGCATTAAAAGTATGAGTATAGGAGATTGGATTAGTAGATTCTAGTACATTGTCTACATGCCATTCAAATGAGTTTCCATTGGTAGAGGTGTTATTAAAAATAACAATGTCTCCTGGGGACACTAAGGTATTGGAAGTAGAAAAACTAGCAATGACGGGGCAAACCAGCTCTATTCTTTGGATGATGGTATCGGAACATAATGCATTGGAGGCGATTAGCTGGACAAAATGATACCCTTCTAAAACAAACGTATGTGTGTAATTAGTATTCGTGCTTTGCACCACATTATCAATCGACCATTCGTAAGAAGTTGCATTGGTCGAGGTATTTGTAAAAACGACAGGACTCCCAGTTGGAACAACCAAAGATGGCGTTGTAAAATCTGCTACAGCACCACAAACCACCGTGATATCCAGGTAAAAAATGGATAAACAGTTCGCATCTGCGGTGTTGGTTACTTCCAAACCAATGGTAAAAGTGCCGAGTGTATTGAACGTATAATTTGGGTTGGCAGCCGTTGAAAAATTGGCTCCATCAATTGTCCAATTGTACGTATTTCCTCCAGTAGAGGTATTTGTAAAATTAACTGTAGTTCCTGCGTTTACAGTTGTTTGAGGGACTGTAAAACTTGCTATGTAGGGCACAGTGCATGGAGGGGTGCAAACAGCAGATGTAAGTAAACTAGCTCTTGTTGTCGTGACAAAACCTCTCATTCTATTTTTTTGTCCCTGCGTAAAAACGGACCAACAGAAAATGTCACCATAGTCCATGTAGTCAAGCGTTTCATCATCCTGATCGCCAAGACCTCCATTTGCAATTGGGCGGAACGGATTGTTTACTGACAGGTCATCATCATCAGTAGTACAGGTATTGGGAGCGTTGTTACAAGGCGCTTGAGCGGTAGACTGGTCTGGTGGTGTATCACAAACCCGATCACCATTGGCCGTACAATCATTGTTCGGACAGCCTCCTTGGAAAGTGTGATACAAACCAAGATAATGTCCCATTTCATGAATCTGAACAGAAGATGCTCCAGGACTACTACCAAAATAATTGGCTTCTACCACCATACCGTCGGTAGCATTACCATGGGAAGTGGGGAAAGTAGCGTATCCTGCTACTCCGCATCCAGACCCGTTGCTACAAATTTCGTTGACGACCCAAATATTCGCGTAAAGCGCAGAATTCCATTGACTTAATGCTTTAACTGCATTATTTTGAGTTTCCATGGTAAAATTGGTCAAAGGTGATACGACTCTGTTGATACCAGTAGTTTGTACACCATTTGGGTCGGTTTGCGCCAGACAAAATTCAATTTCAGTATCCACACCAGTAGCCGGATTGTAATATCCTACATTTCTAAAGGCGTCATTTAGGTGGTCGATACCGGTTTGTACTTGAGCGTCGGAGATATTTTCGGGGCCATTATTATGAATTACATGAACAACTACTGGAATTCTATAAACTGGAGGCAAGGCTTTATTGGTGCTTGGAGTATTGTTTTTTGCATTCCCGTAAACCAGCTGCCTGACTTGTTGATCCAAGGCTTCGTGTCTTGATCTGAAGGCAGGGTTTTGTAGTTCCTTTTCTAATAATTGATCGGAGGCGCAAAAATACTCATCCGAGGAATTCTTCGTTTGTAAGGATTGTTGAGCCTTAGGAATTTGTTTGTTTGAAGCATTGAAGTCAACCAATAAATAGCCAGTAACACTTATAACAACAGACAGTAATACATAGGAAATTTTAGAAAGCATAGTAGGGGGAATCTTGGGGTTCTAAATGTAACAAAGTCATTGTAGCGGTGGGATTGGGTTCTACAACAGCTTTAAACAATTAAAATACAAAAAAATCTTTATGTTTAAAATTAAAGTTCAAATTAATAGAGCAATTTATTTTTAAAATTTAGATATCCTTTCTTTTGAAACTGCCTTCAGAAAAATTAGACAGTTGGAATTTGAAGAAGATTTATGGTGGTTAGATTTTCACATTTTACGCACTAGGGGAATGAATAGATTGGAGAAAAGGTAGATGTAGTTAAAGATTAGCTCACTTATTATGAAACAGGCTGATGTATTTTCCGTAAAAGCTAATAAGAAAGACATCAGACAAAATGAAAAAACTAGCAATAATTGGGACAGTAGGCCTTCCTGCAAGATACGGCGGGTTTGAAACACTAGCAGAACAGCTGGTCACTCACCTTGGAGAAGAATTTGAAATTACGGTTTATTGTAGTGGGAAATTTTATTCGAAAGCAGAGCGGGCTACTCACTACAAAGGAGCCAAATTGAAATACTTGCCTTTAAATGCAAATGGGATTCAAAGTATTCCCTACGATATTATCTCAATCATCCATGCTTCCTTTAAGTCGGATCTATTGTTGATCTTAGGGGTTTCTGGATGTATTTTGTTGCCAATAGTTAAGTTCTTTACTCGGAAACGATTTTTTGTGAATATTGATGGGATTGAGTGGAAACGAGACAAGTGGGGCAAATTGATAAAAACGTTTTTGCGTTATTCAGAAATCATGGCTGTCGAATCTGCAGAAGGAATTATCACCGACAATGAAGTAATCAGCAAGTACCTGAAAGCAACTTACAACTACGATAGTTATTTGATAGAATACGGCGGCGACCAGGCAAAGCCAGTAGCCATTACAGAATCAGCAAGTACACAATATCCCTTTCTTAAAGACAAATATATGTTTGGGGTTTGTAGAATCGAACCAGAAAACCATATTCACTTGATCGTCGAGGCCGCTTCAAAACAAGACAAGTATCCACTTGTGATGGTCGGCAATTGGGACAACAGCGAATATGGACAACAAATCAGGGAACAATATAAAGGGGTAGCACATATCCATCTGCTTGACCCTATCTATGAACCAATTGCCCTGAACACCCTCCGCAGCAATTGCTTTTTGTACTTGCACGGGCACAGTGCTGGAGGCACTAATCCTTCTATTGTGGAGGCAATGAATCTAGGATTAGCGGTGGTCGCTTTTGATGTCGGCTACAACCGGGAATCTACCGAAAACAAGGCGCTCTTTTTTAATACAACAGAGCAACTGTTACAGATCATTAGTAGCATAACAGATCAGCAACAACAGGAACTTGCCGGCGAAATGAAGTTTATAGCAAAACGACGATACACCTGGAAAATAATCGCTGGTAAGTACCTGCGAATGATGCGCGGCAAAGTGACAAAACCTATACAAACCAAGGTTGCGAGTAACTAACCTCCCGTTAAACTAGGACAACAAACTATTAAAAACTACGTAAGAAATAAAAACAACCTACAAGGTCCTTGGATGGAAAATGGAATACTACAATTATTTTTGGTCTTTTTAACTGGATTTACAATTACGTATATCGCCATTCCCTCCATTTTGGAAGTCGCCTACAAGAAAAAGTTGTTTGATGTTCCCGATGATCGAAAAGTGCATACACAGCAAATACCAAGCTTAGGAGGGATCGGCCTTTTTATTGGAGTGATTCTCACTTTTATTGTTTGGTCGTCGGCTTCGATGTATACTAGTAGTTACTTCAAATTTCTGCTGACTGGGTACCTGATTTTGTTCTTTATGGGCTTAAAAGACGATCTGGTCATAATGCGCACCAGATATAAATTTATCATACAGTTTTTTGTGGCCGGGATGCTTGCTTATGGTGGCATGCGGTTTATGAACCTTCACGGTATTCTTGGGATACACGAACTCCCCTATTGGTTTAGCTTTGCGTTTAGTGTCATTTTTATTGTGGGTATTACCAATGCCTTTAATTTGATAGATGGGATAGATGGATTAGCTGGAGGTTTGGGAGGGATTAATTGTTTGACACTAGGAGCTTTGCTTTATGTTTTTGAGCAGTATGACTTTGCCAATCTAGCGTTTGCAGTTGGTGGTTCCTTGCTTGCATTTTTGAGGTACAATTTCAGCAGTTATCCGAATAAAATTTTCATGGGAGATACGGGTTCCTTATTGCTCGGATTGACTGTTTCGGTGTTGGCGATTGCTTTTGTAAATTTGGATACTATTGCGGTGGCAAAGGAGTTTAGATTTGTATCGCCACCTATTGTTGTTCTTGGCATTATGATCATTCCGATATTTGATACCATTCGGGTTATCCTTGTTCGTTTATCCAAGGGAAAATCTCCATTTACACCAGACAAAAATCATATCCATCATGCCTTTCTTGCAGAAGGAGTTTCGCATAAAAAGGCAAGTATCATCTTATATGTTGTGAATATTTTACTAATTCTGACCGTGCTCATTTTCAGAAGTTTTAATGCACTGCTGCTCGGTCTATTATTGCTAGTAGTGGGTACTTTTTTGATTCAGGTATTACTATTTTTCAGGTTTAGAAATAGAGATCATAAAATGGAAGGTCTTAAGATAAAACTAGATAATCTGAAACAGGAAAATCAATTTGTTAAATAACTTAATCCTTACGAATGGCCAACCAAACAAACAACAGCCAGTACAAAGTTTTTATTGTTGACGACGAGCCAATGATTAGAAAAATGCTGGAGTTTAAACTTAAAGAACGCTCCGATCTTCAGGTATCTACTTTTTCTACTGGCGAAGCTTGTCTGGAAAATCTGGAAAAGGAAGGCCCCGATATCGTTATACTCGATTACCACATGGATACCGTAAATGAAAAAGCCATGAACGGATTGGCCACGTTGAACAAAATAAAGGAGGTAGAACCAACTACAAAAGTTGCCATGCTCTCTTCTCAAGATAATGTGCATGTTGCAGTAGACGTATTAAAACAGGGAGCCGTCGACTACATTGTAAAGAATGCAGTTTTCGCCGTAAACACAGAATCGTCAATAGACAAAATTATTCAGGGACTCCAATTGCAAAACGAAATTCGACAGTTGACAGAAACAATAAAGCGAGACAAATTGATGATCCGCGGATATTTTGTTTCTTTTTTGTTATTTCTAATGGTTGCCTATTATTTGTTTGTAGTTCGGTAGTGCTACTATTTTACTGCCTTCAGCCGATCCGATTTTACCAAGGCAATTGACTGCCTCATTTGATGATCGTTTATCGGTTGAAAAGGCAATTGAACATCCACGAGTGGCAACGTGTATTCGATCATCGCCAGATTCGCCTCTTTCGTCAACGGTCTGAAATCATGAGTTATGTTGGTATTTGCAGCAGAATTTATGTCATGAAAAACTACCTGACTAGAAGGAGAATAGTCGAAGGTACCCATTTCTACTTTTTTGATAGTTGGATGGTTGACAGATCGAAAATGGATGGTTCGATTGCAAATATCGTAGACAATATTCCACTTTGTATACCCGTCAATTTTAACTTTATCCATCACTTCAAATAGTTGATGGGGTGTTGGAGTTTGCTTGGCCAAGGAGGCGGTAGCCTGACAAGCTGTTTTATATCTGCAGAGTGATTTTTTGCATGGGAATGCTGATTTGTATTTATTCCGTTTGTCGGTATATTGTTGAGAATCGTGGTAATTGTCATTGGTTATTGCCTGGTGGCGATCCGTTTTTCTGTTTACTATGATTTTGTTGTTTAGAAACTCCACAACGGCAGAAGCGCCATTTTCATCAACAATAAAAAAATGCAAGGCACCACCTACCGGAATGATCATTATATCAGGAAGTGCAGCAATTACTTCTTCAATAGAACCAAAATTATCCAATTGATACTGCACCCATTCCAATTCGCTGATGTACCCCTTTCTAGGGGATTTTGGATACTTTGTTTCCGACAGCCAAAGCGCTTCCACTACCAATCCTGCCTCATTGATGCCTCCAATCGGAAATTCTTTACCGTATTGATTGAAGGTCATACTTCCATATTTGGAGACCCAGGAAACCTTATGTTTTGTTGAAAATGGGAATCCTGTTTTTTTGAGTCCGCGGTTATTTTTTATTAGATATCCTTCACCAATATGCCAATCATAGCTCTTCGCAGCAAAAACCTGATGGTCATTATTGATACAAAAAGAAGTGCAGGCAAAACCAGCCGTCCACAACATTACAAATAGCCCACTTAGAAACACCAGCTTTATCATTTTCATATTTTCCGTTTTATTGTCATTAATAATACTGCTGCAATTTATGATGGATTTGAATATCATGCTCAATTTTGGTGCCGATAGCAAGGGTTTGGGACGAATGGGAAGCCCATGGGAGGAATAACATGAAGGAGGGAGCAATGGCAACCTAGATTTTCTTTTGCACAAAAAAATGACTTTTGGATCTGGCTACTGGCACCACCCAATCATTGGCATCTAAATGCAATTTGTAGCCTTGTGCGTTGCCGGTGATCTTTTTGATTTTTTGTTGATTGACAAGGTAAGATCGATGGCACTTCACAAAGTAGGGAGCTGGTATTTGTTGTTGAATGTTGGTCAGGGTATTTCTCAGAAGTCGCTTTTTTGGTGTTTGGTTTTCCAGATAAAAAATTTCGAGGTAGTTGTTGGCAGATTTCAAATAGTAGAGGTCAGAGGAAGCGAGGGTGAGGGTTTCTTTCTTGTTTTCATCCTTAAGGATAATTTGTTGGACTGCCGCTTCAGGCTCCATGCTTGTTTCTTGAATTTTCTGGTGCGGTTGCCTATACTTATTTAACATCCAGAAATAATCAAACAACACCAAACCAACTACCGGAAACAATGCCAGCGAAAAGGTCTCCAAATAAAACAATAAAAACGCTTGAACAGAGAAAACCATCCCAGAATAATACCAGTGAAAATATACAAAACAGCCCAACATCACCATCGAGACCACAAACAAAAGGTAAGCAAACTGTTTGCCCACTGTCCAAAATTGCTCGTCAAAAATTTTCGGCAGATAAGTGGGTACTATAATCTGAGTAAAAATCAACAAACTACCTACCGTCACTCCATAACCTGCCAGATAGATATACTTGCCCTCTCCAGTAATCCAGTTGATGCCATAGGGCTCAAAATTGACCAAAAACCAAAAAACAAACAGACCAATACCCAGTAGAAAGGGCAATTGCTTTTTACTGTCTTTGTATAGCGGATAAGGTTCGCGGAAGATGGTTAATGGTTTGATTGGATAAGGGTTAATAGTTTGTAGATCTCGCTCCTAGTGGAGCTTTGTGTTCTTTTTTCTTTTAATGCGGTGTCTATTGATATTTGCCTACTCTCTAGCCTGGCAAAGAGCAGTCAAGGCGATTACCATTAGCCATTCCTCCATTAACAAATATACCATAAACTAACAACTAGCCTAAAACAAGGTTTCTGTCAAAAAGTCTACCCAGCCCTTTGCCGCCTTATAGTGTTCAATTGTAAAGTCGGCTAGATCTGGTCGCAAGACGGTAGTATCATCAGCATAATGCGCCATGTAGTAAAATTGCTTATGAAACAATATTGGGATTTCCTTACCTTTTTCTTTGAATTCTTTTGGTAAAATTTTGTTTTTATCGCCAGCAATACCTTCAGGAAAATACTGCACAAACTTTTTGTTCTTCTGTAGTTTTTCAATCCGTTTTGGATCCTGGACGATGGCGGATCTGATTTTTGTCAGGCTTTCTTTGTCTGGTGAATGGCAACCTCCTCCAATATAAGTACCTTCATGGCTAAGTTGCAAATAGACCCCTGGATACATTGGGTTTTTCCTTCCGCCTTTAGAGATGACAGCCCCCACATGAGTTTTGTAAGGCGATTTGTCTTTTGAAAATCGAATATCACGGTTGATTCTGAATACGGCATTTTTCACTTCCAGATCCAAGTCCATTTTTTCAATAATATTGCCTACTAACTCGTAGAATGGCTTTTTGACAACCGCTTCATATCGTTTTTTATTGGAGTGAAACCAGTCCCTGTTGTTATTCTGGGAAAGGTCTTTCATAAACTGGATAAAATCTTTATCTATGGCCATGTTTACCACTTATTGAGTCGTTTAATAATTTCCAAATATAAGCATATATTCAAAAAAAAGTCCCATCTAAATGAATAGATGGAACTTTTTAACTGTTACACTTCGGTCTATCTAGCCCTATAAGAGCGTTTTAATTCATTTTTAATTTTCAGGATAAATCGACGCATTTCCCGTTCAAACTCTCTAAATTCTTGCGGGACAAATTTGGCCGCCTCAGGGAGGTTGCAGTAATATTCCATTCGCTTTGTTCTGCCAGCCAGCTCGTCTAAACCAACATAGTTGATCGTTGATCGGATTTTGTGTGCTTCAAAACAAACTGATTTCCAATCCTGATATCGGATGGCTCTCGACATAATATCCAGTGCCTTTGGACCTTCAGTCACGAAAATTGCCTTGATTTCCTCCAAAATTCTTTCCTTCACTTCAAATCGCTTATTTCTTCTTGTGAGGACTTTAGGGACGGGCTTAGTGTTACGTTGGTGTCCAATTGTTTCAATTAGGACTCCCTTTTTAGGTTTTTGATTCAAAAAAACAGCATCCAACTGCGAAGCTATATCTTGCGGGTAATAAGGTTTACTAATAAATCCATTGACAGAAGTTCCTAGAAGCTGATATTGGATATCTTCTTCTTTCATTCCTGAAGTTATCAGAACAGGCGTATGTTGGTTTTTTCCTGCATGTTTCCTTATGTTTTTAATTAGGTCGAAACCACTTCCGTCTTTCAAATTTAAATCTATCAGCATGCAATCAAAGGGGAGGGTGGCAATCATTGCCTCCGCTTTCTTAATAGAACTGGCAATATGCAACGGGATGCCCCAATTTTTGAACAGCTCTTTACAAAAATATTGACTGCTGGTGCAATCCTCCACAAGCAAAATTCGTTTTTCTTTCCAAATTTTAGTCATTTGAGTGACCGCTTTAGATTTTTGATATCCGATGGCCATTTTTTCATTGGCTACTGTAAAGGGAATAACTAGTCGGAATGTTGTACCGCATCCTGGTTTGCTAGCGACTCCTACTTTGCCATCCATCAGTTTTACAAGGTCCTTCACGATATTCAGCCCAAGCCCCAAGCCATCATTGGATTGATGATCATGTACTTGCGTGAAACTTTCGTAAATCATATCAAACTTATCATTTGGGATACCAATCCCTGAATCGCGCACTTCCAACACTAATTCCATTTTACCAATAGAAAGTACATTGTAATCAGCCGACATTATTACTGATCCAAACTCCGTAAATTTGATGGCGTTATTAATAATGTTAGAAACGATCTGGAATAATCTTGTTTTATCTCCAATTAAAAATTCCGGTAGATTATCAATGTTTCTCATGATCAATTCCAGATTCTTTTGCTTTGCCTGGACATCCATTATGTTTTTCAGTCCTTTGAAAAACATTCTTGATGAAAATGGCACATTATTAAGCTGAATACAATTGGCATCAAGCTTCGAAAGCATCAAAGAATCATTGATAATAACAGTCAGATTGTCTGCAGAACTTTTTATGGTGTCCAGGTAGTTAGAGGTTACCTCAGATATTTCGGTTCTATCAATCAGGTTAAGCATGCCCAAAATACCGGTCAAAGGAGTTTTGATTTCGTGGCTAACACTGGCAAACAATTTTTTTCTACAAGCAGATTGTTGCTCTGCAAGTTCTTTTTGTTTTTTAAGTTCTTCAGTTTTTACCTGAAGTTGTACTATGGATTGGTTTAATAAATTTTTTGCTACTCTTTTATCATGAATGGTCCGTTCTAGTTTAAATCGGACATTCGCATGTTCTCTTTCAATTCTGTCTAGCAAACTATTCATCGCATCAACATTAGGTTCGGAGGAGGGCATGGAAGCAAAAAACTTCCGTAGCCGAATTAGTTGTTGGTTCATTTGTAATTTTTTTTAGTCGTCGTTTAAGTAAGTCAGATTGTCGTTAAGTCGGTAGTGTAGTTCTTTTCATAAGTTTTGTTTTATAGTTATTATAGTGCAAGTTTCGTTTAAATATTCGCTGCCGTTTGGACGATGTTGAATTCCGATTTCCCCATAGCTAAAAAAGCCAGCCATAGGTTGCTCGAAAATTCGGTAGACTCCATTTATTTCATCTTCCATCAAGGGGCCGAGTGCTTTATGTCTTGCCTTACAAGAAATCAGCAATACCATATCTGGACGTTCCGCATGTTGAAAGTAATCTTTTCCTTCTTTTACTGTTTGCTCAATAACCTCAAACCCCGGCGCCATAGCAAATTGAAATCGATCCCCTACTTTCACCGGACCAGCCAACAAAAGGGATTCGTCTTCCAATAACCGAAGAGGTGCCCGCATTACAGAAGAATTTTGACGAAGTAACGTCAGCGGATACATGGAATTGGATACAGAAAGGACATCAGACTGGGGGGTAATAGGTTCAAATGACCCGAAGAAATCATTGATTACTTCTAAGACAGGTTTATCGTTGATGGCAAAGATTTGATTTTCTTTTGCACTGGTAATTTCATTTACCATTCCTAGTGGTTGCCAGCCGCAAAAAGAAAAACCATCAATTTCGAGTTGTTCAGAGTCTAAGACAAGAGCTGCCAGACCTTGATAAGAATTATTATCATTACTGAAGACCATGGATTCCAACATTGCAGAATCATCTCCAGCCATACCACCAAAAATTGGTAATGGTGAATTGTGACCATGCCCTATACCTTCGATTAATGCCTCCCCGTTAAAGGTCATGCTAAAAAACAAGATAAAGGCTGGTGATTGAAATTGATCAAAGGAATAACTCGATAACTTTTGACCAGTCCTAAAAGAACTATCATAGTTACCTTCCAAAAATTGAATTTTGTATGTCGACTTATCTAGGTCAGTCAACAATACAACAATCCCTTGTTCAACAATTTCATCATTGAAGATTCCTCCCGCAGAGGAGGCCCCTATCAAATCTATTTTTAGGGAAGTAAAAAGATCTGATAAGTATTTAACATCTACCGTTACTGGACAAAAGACTACAGCCAACGTAGGCTCAAAACTAGTTAGTAGATGTTCCTCAATTTTTTTCTCAATTTCTCTTACTGTACTCCCTAGTAACGTTTTTGATACCATTGATTAGTAGTTGTCGGATTACAATATCCAGTATCAATGACGTTTACCTCCGAGTGACTTTCAAGAGAAAGCTAAAATTTAATATACTCGCACAACATTTGTAACGGAAGATATGGTTTTTTGTTACAAAAAACACCAACTTTTATATAAAAAAAATATCATTGTATAAATCACTACTCTATTAAACACTGCATCCCAACGTTTTAAATAAAAAAATATTTTCATAGTATTTTTTGTTTTTTTTATTACTACGCTTAATATTCCAATACATTACTATGAAATCAATATTTAATACATTAAAAAAATAGGTTTTGTATTCTACAATTAGATTTCTGAACAATTGTTTTTTGAACATTACGATAATTTAAATATATGATGGTCAATTGATTACTTTCGAAATGACTAATAATTAAGTATATTGGTAAGGAAATAAAAAATCCATCAGTTTGACAAGAATTTTTACACCTAAAATAATTCCCATTCTGTTAAAAGTAATTGTTTTACTAAGTCTCTGTAAATCAATAAATGGTGAAACACGAATGGATGCTTCTCCCGCCCTTGTTAACCATTGCAATTTAACAGATGGAGCGGGCTGGTTTACTTCTAGGACGCTAAGCCAATCATTAGATACTCGGTCCTGGATTACGTTGACTCTCAACACAGCGACTAAAGTGGATGTTTCTGATACCAACCCATCAGCAACACTTCCTGACTTATGCCTAACTGAAGTCACCGATCTTTATCCTAGCTCGAATACGATGTTGCATGGACCAACACCCGTTTTCCCCAACCTCCCCCATCAAGTCAATTTACCCCTAAAGGCAAAAACCTTAAACATTACTGATAATACTGAGAAGGGTACATCCAGCGCATTTGCTGCTTGTGGTTTTACAGCTACAAATACAGTTGTACAACCCTCCTGTACAGTGCCATTTGGTGCTATAGATGTCACCGTTACAGGTGCTGGGTTTCCGATTGACTACCTTTGGAGTAATGGAGCCACCACTCAGGATATTTCTGGTCTCGGCACCGGTTCTTATTCTCTAACTCTAACAGATACTTTTGGCTGTATTGATTCCTTAACACAGGACATCAATCCAGCAATACTCCTCTCAGAAATCAACTTGGTTGCAGCCGTCAATTGCCCCGGAGGGAGTGATGGCATCCTGTCTGTCAGTACGTCCGGGGGAACTCCACCATACAACTACATTTGGAATACTGGCGGAATGACATCTGCCATCTCCAATTTACCAGCAGGTATTTATATAGTTACGGTATCCGACCAAGTAGGATGTTTAACATATACTCAATACGACATACCTGAAATTTTACCGTTAGTTTCTGGTTTTATTTTCTCTTCACAGCCTACTTGTTTTGAAGGGAATGATGGTATAGCAGTAGTTAATGTGAATGGAGGAACATTACCATATACTTATCTTTGGAGCAATGGAGCTACAATTGTCAATCCTGCAAACCTAGAAGGTCCTTCTGGCCCTTCCAATGGCTTTTATCAAATTACAGTTACCGATTTCCAGGGATGTACTGCTACCAACGAAATATTTATAGACGAGCCCACGCAAGTTGGTGTCAGCACTTCGTTATTAGTCCCTGTTGATTGCAATGGCGCTGCAACTGGAGCTGCTGCAGCTTCCGCATCTGGAGGAATACCACCTTACAATTACGTGTGGAGCAACGGACAATCAACACAGTTTATACAAAATCTGACTGTAGGAATTTATACCGTTACGGCATCCGACAGCAATAGTTGCACATCCACCTTATCGTTTTCCATAACAGAACCAACAACACTCAATGTCCCTAACGTCCAAACTGAAATTGTCACCTGTTTTGGAGGCAATGATGGAACAGCATCTGTAACTCCAGTCGGCGGGGTTCTTCCTTATGCTTATGAATGGAGCAATGGAGATACCAACGCTATGGCAACCGGATTGGTCGCCGGCAACTACTCTGTTACTGTTACAGATGCAAACAATTGTACAAGAATGAATAGTGCGCTCCTTCTTCAACCGACTCAACTTTTAGCAGCAATTAGCCTGGATTTACCTATTACTTGTGCAGGAAGAAGTGATGGAGTTGTAACTATTTCTGCCTCACAGGGAACTCCCCCATATAACTTCTTATGGAATAACGGAGAAACAACTGCTACCATATCCAATTTGCCTGCGGGGCTAATGAGTGCAACAGTAACAGACGATTCAGGATGCACAGCTATAGCTAATTATGATATTCCACAAATACTCCCACTAACTTCAGGCTTTATTTTTTCTTCAGAACCAACTTGTTTTGGGTTTAATGATGGAGTTGCTGTTGTTAATGTGAATGGAGGAACATTGCCTTATTCCTACTTATGGAGCAATGGTGCAACAATAGAAAATCCCAACAATTTACAAGGGCCATCAGGACCAACTGCAGGATTTTATGAAATAACGGTTACTGACTTCAGGGGATGTGTTCACTCTAACCAAATATTTATTGATGAGCCAACAGCAGTAGGTGCATCTATCGTTATTGACACACCTGTCGATTGTAATGGAAACAACAATGCAGTCGCAACAGTATCTCCCTCAGGAGGAATACCTCCCTACACCTTCTTGTGGAATACTGGTCAAACTACTGCCACAGAGACTGGACTTGTAGCTGGTTCCTACAATGTTACGGTTCAAGATGACAATGGATGTACTTTTGTGGAACCTCTTACTCTTACAGAACCAACGCTATTATCTGCGCTTCCTACTCAGCAAACCAATACGCAATGCTCCGCCTTCAATGATGGCACAGGAACCGTATCGGCTAACGGAGGTACATTGCCTTACTCCTATCTCTGGAGTAATGGAGCGACCACAGCACTTGCTACTGGCTTAGGTGCTGGTCCATATACCGCTACAATAACAGATGCAAACTCTTGCTCTGTAACCTCTGGGTTGACAATTACCCAACCCTCCAACCTAAACATATTTATAAGTTTAGATTTGCCAATTACTTGCGCGGGAAGAAGTGATGGAGTGGTCTCGGCCAATGCTTCAGGTGGCGTTTCTCCCTATACCTATATATGGTCAACCGGAGAAACTGCAGTAACTATCTCCAATTTACCCGCCGGCCTTGTCTCGGTAACAGTAACAGATGACCAGGCGTGTTCTATAGCAGACACCTACGATATACCTCAAATATTACCCTTGGTATCCGGCTTCATTTTTACTGCCGAGCCGACCTGTTTTGGTTTTAGTGACGGAGTTGCTGTAGTAAATGTAAATGGAGGGACACTGCCTTATTCTTATCTATGGAGCAATGGAGCAACAGTAGAAAATCCCAACAATTTAGCTGGACCATCTGGACCAACTGCAGGGTTTTATGAAATAACAGTCACTGACTTTAGAGGATGTGTTCATACCAATCAAGTTTTCATCGACGAACCAGCCGCAGTCGGTGCTTCTATATCAATTGACTCGCCTGTTGATTGTAATGGAAATAACAACGGTGTTGCGACAGTATTACCCTCAGGCGGAATAGCTCCTTATACCTTCTTATGGAATACGGGTCAAACTGCAGCAACGGAGAACGGACTAGGCGCAGGTTCATACAGTGTTACCGTTCAAGATGATAATGGATGTACTTTTGTGGAGCCATTTACTCTTACAGAACCAACACTTTTAACTGCACTACCTACCCAGCAAACAAATGCACTATGTTTTAGTTCCAGCGATGGAACTGGAACTGTAGCCGCTAATGGCGGAACACTACCTTACTCTTATAGCTGGAGCAACGGCGCAACAAATGCATTGGCTACTGGATTAGCTGCGGGTATATATGCTGCAACAATAACGGATGCCAATTCATGCTCTGTCACCGCTGGTTTGACAATAACTCAACCCTCCGACTTAGGGATCTTTATTAGCTTAGACCTGCCAATTACATGTGCAGGCAGAAGTGATGGAGTCGTAACGGCAAATGCGTCAGGAGGAGTTTCTCCATATTCCTATATTTGGTCAAACGGAGAAACAACAGAAACGATCTCAAACTTACCTGCGGGTCTTATCTCTGTAACCCTGACAGACATCCAGGGATGTTCCATATCAGACACCTACGACATACCTCAAATTTTACCCCTTGTCTCTGGATTCATATTTACATCAGAGCCCACATGTTTTGGATTTAATGATGGAGTTGCTATTGTTAATGTGAATGGTGGAACATTGCCCTATTCCTACTTGTGGAGTAATGGTGCCACCGTCGAAAATCCTAACAATTTGGAAGGTCCCTCCGGGCCAACAGCTGGTTTTTATGATATAACCGTTACGGACTTTAGAGGATGTGTCCATACCAATCAAGTCTTCATTGACGAGCCAGCAGCTGTAGATGCTTCTGTATCTGTTGATACTCCTGTTGATTGTAATGGAAATAACAATGGAGTAGCCACAGTATTACCCTCAGGGGGACTACCTCCTTATACCTACTTATGGAGTACGGGGCAAACTGCAGCCACCGAGAATGGACTAGGAGCTGGCCCTTACAGTATAACCGTTCAAGATGATAATGGATGTACTTTTGTAGAGCCATTTACCCTTACAGAACCAACACTTTTAACCGCACTTCCTACACAACAGACGAATGCACTCTGTTTTAGTTCAAGTGATGGTACAGGGACCGTTGCAGCAAGTGGCGGTACACTGCCTTATTCTTACAACTGGAGTAATGGTGCCACCGATGCACTCGCTACTGGTTTAGCAGCTGGTGTATATAATGCGACAATAACTGATGCAAATTTATGTTCGGTTACGTCAAGCTTGACGATCACTCAACCTTCAAATTTGGGCGTCTTTATTAGCCTGGATGCGCCGATAACCTGCGCAGGAAGAAGTGATGGAGTGATCACAGCCAATGCTTCTGGTGGTGTTTCTCCTTACAGCTATATTTGGACAAACGGGGAAACCTTAGCCACCATCTCTAATTTGCCTGCGGGGATAATCACAGTAACCGTAACAGATATTCAAGGATGTTCCATATCAGACACCTACGATATACCTCAAATTTTACCCCTTGTGTCTGGTTTTATTTCTATTACCGAGCCGACTTGTTTTGGCTTCAATGATGGAATTGCTGTCGTAAATGTAAATGGAGGAACACTTCCCTATTCGTATTTATGGAGCAATGGAGCGACTACCGTAAACCCAAGTAATTTACAAGGCCCATCCGGCCCAACTGCTGGATTTTATGAAATAACCGTGACCGACTTCAGAGGCTGTGTCCATACCAACCAAGTCTTCATTGACGAACCAGCAATTTTAAATGCATCGATAAATATAGATACTCCAATTGATTGTCAAGGCAACAATAATGGAGAAGCAAGTGTGCTCGCTTCGGGTGGAATCCCCCCCTACTCCTATATATGGGATAATGGCCAGACTACCATGACGGCAACTGGTTTGACTATGGGTAGTTATTCAGTAACTATTTTTGATGATAATGCTTGCTCCTTTACAAGTGGGGTCTCTCTTACAGAACCTGATTTATTGCTTGCTAGTCTAACTATTGTGGATGCGCCCTGCCAAACGAATGGTGGATCGATTACAGTTTCTGCTAGTGATGGGACATCTCCGTATCAATACAGTATTGATGCTGGAATGAACTTCCAGACTTCACCAATTTTCAATAATTTATTACAAGGCCCTTATACCATTTTAACGGAAGATGCCAATGGGTGTCAGGTCAACAATACTGGTTCTATATTAGGAATTGCAGGGCCAACCATTCTCTCGCTTGATCTTCAAACTAATGCCCATTGTGGTATGAGCAGCGGATCATTCATAGTACAAACAACAGCAGGCACACCACCTTTAAGCTATATTCTGGATAGTACTTTGACGCAGACCGTTCCTAATTTCAATAATCTGCCTTCTGGTACTTATCATGTAGAGGTACTGGATATGTTTGGATGTTCTTCAACAGCAGCGATTACTCTACCAGAAATTCCAGGTCCTGTTATAGATTCAATTGTGGAGATCGACCCGATATGCAATTTAGATAATGGATCGTTGGAAGTGTTTGTTTCTTTTGGAACTGGGCCATTGTCCTTTACCATTGATGGATTTACAAATACGCAGAGTTCTAACCTGTTTTCAGGACTATCAGCGGGGACATATACCGTAGAGGTAAGGGATACGACTGGATGTGAAGCTTCCAGTACTTTATCAATTGTCAATCATCCTCCGCCCGTCATATTTTTCCTAGGTGTAACCCCTACTTATTGTGATATGGCGATTGGAGAAATCACTATTTTTTCGAATGGAGGAACCCCACCGTTGCAGTATAGTATAGATGGTACCACTTTCCAGAGTACCAATCTCTTTACCAATCTTGCAGAAGGCCCATATATCCCTACCGTAGTAGATGCAAATGGATGTACGTCCACAAGAAATGCATTGATACAAAACCTGCCCGGACCAACGGCCACTGTGCAAAGTCAGACAGAACCTGCTTGTGGAATGGCTACAGGAACAGTAACTTTTCAATCGACTGGTGGTATTGGTCCATATGAGTATAGTTTAGAAAATGATCCTTTTATCCCAAGCAATACCTTTACCGGCTTAGCAGATGGTGTATATGAGGTGATTGTTCGGGATATTAATAATTGTCAGGATACTCTATCATTTACAATGACCGATATCCTGCCTCCTACCATTGCGATGGTGCAAACTCAGGAACCCACCTGTGGAAATCCAAATGGAGAATTGACAATTACGGCAAATGGGGTGACCCCTCCATTTACTTATAGTATAGATAATGGGGCAAATTTTGTAGGCACAAACCTATTCACTGGGTTGTTTGCTGGTACTTATGATTTGGTTGTTCAAGATGCGAATGGATGTATGGCTAGTGGTCAGGCAACATTAACAGATCCGGGACTACCAGATGTCGCAGGAGTGGTCATCACACCTTCTACCTGTGGATTCAGCAATGGAAGTTTGACAATATTGGCAAGTGGTGGGACCAGCCCTTGGGAGTATAGTATTGATGGAGGCGTAAATTTCCTTCAAAATAACACTTTCACTAATCTTGGAGCAGGCTCATATCCTGTCATTGTCAGAGATTCGAATGCGTGTCTCGCCGACTCCCTAGTCATTCTTAATAATATACCAGGGCCGACCATAGATAGTATCACTGGTAGCCCACCGGCTTGCAGTCAGTTTACTGGTAGCCTGACTGTTTACTTGAATGCGGGTACCGGTCCGTTTACCTATAGTATTGATGGTGGAACCAACACACAGCCATCAAGCACCTTCAACAATTTGAATGCGGGGAACTATACTGTACTAGCTACAGATAGCAATGGATGCACGGTAACAGGCGCTATACAACTAATTGACCAGCCTAGTCCAATCGTCTCCGGTATGGTTTCTCAAAATACGTATTGTGATTCGACTGGTGGAAGTTTGCAAGTGGAAGCCATGAGTGGAGTCCCGCCTTATACTTATCAATGGAATACGGTACCGACTCAAAATACGGATTTGGCAATTGATCTTGCGCCAGGTATTTATACGGTCACGGTTAGCGACAGTAATAATTGTACAGTGACGGCTTCTGGGCTCGTGGAATATCCGATTCCTCCGTATGTAGACTTGGGGAACGACTTTTTCAGTTGTGGGTTACAGCCTTTCACGTTAGATGCGGGTAATGTAGGAGCGGAGTTTGTTTGGTCCAATGGTGCGACTACTCAAACTATAGAAGCGGCAAATTATGGTTCTTACATAGTTACGGTAACTGATAATAATCTTTGTGCGGTTGCAGACACTATTGTAATAACGGAAGACTTGTTTTTCCCAACGATTACTTCTGACACAGTAATTGTGAAGGGTCAAAGTGGTGAATTATTTGCCACTGGTGGGATTAATTATACTTGGTCTCCGCAAACTGGTTTGAGTTGCTGGACTTGTCCTGACCCTATGATTACTCCAGATCAGACGACGGTTTATTCTGTAGAGATCTCTAATTCTACGGGGTGCACGGATACGCTTCAGGTTTTGGTTACGGTTGTAAACTCCTTGTTTGAATTGATTGATATTTCTACGGCATTTTCTCCTAATGAAGATGGGATAAATGATAATTGGGAGGTTCCATTTATTGAGTATTTCCCTGAGAATCAATTGACGATTGTCAACCGTTGGGGGGATGTGGTTTATAGAGCAGCGCCTTATATGAATGAATGGGGTGGTACTTACAAGGGCCGGCCATTGCCACAAGGGACTTACTATTATTTGTTAGAGCTGGATGTCAATCAGTATACTACGCTGAAAGGGCCCATCACTATATTAAAATAAACGACAAAACACTCTGAAAACCACCGTTACAATCGTTAGTTTTAATCCATTGTAAATGTCTAGCGACAATTTATTTTATTTTTTTTGAGAAAAATTTCTCAAAATTGATAACCAATTAGAATTATTTACGATTTCAACTTAGAGCTCCTAATTTCATTTCTATTTGAGCTCCATTAATTGTTATTGCTCTCCTGGCAATTCAAGATTTATTTGGTTTACACCTTTTACGGTTTAGGCAATTTATTGCTGTTATAAATAGATATCTATTTTGCATCAAACTTTTCTTGATTGATAAGCTGATTTTCCTTTTTAAAATTTTAAACAAATTATCATGAAAAACAGAATTAAAACACTGACAATTATTTTACTTTCTCTCATTTTTGCAGGAGAAGGAATTGCCCAAAACCAACCATTTTATAATGTAACTGCAGGCAATGGTAATGGACTTCGTTTTTGGAGCGGAAGCAATTATTACAAGATGTCCATGGGGAATTCGTCTGAATATAAGTTTGGCCCCGTAACAGATTATAGCATCAAAAATTCTATGAATAATAATCCGGCCAGAGGATGGACTTGGGGAGTAAACGGTGCCACACCAATTGCAGCCTTAAATACTACAGGAAATTTTGCAGTAAAAGGTACATTAGAAACAAAGGGTGACAAGCTATTGTTTGGAAACACCAGTTATCTGCAAGCTCAATGGGATCATGCACTTACCTGGAGAAGCGCACATAATACAGTAACAAGGCTAAGAATGCTTGATAAGCAGGGAACTCTTTATGGCTCCGTGTATGGCTCTCATGATGGTAAATATTTTGGCCTTTTGGATGGAGATGGGAATTGGGCTTATCTTTCTACAAGGGATGAATATTTCCAATTGAGAGTTGATAACGCTCCAATCCTTACCGGATATGCAAATGGGAAAGTAAGAATTGGAAATGTATCCAACTCTTCCAACGATTACAAGTTGTTTGTAGAGAAGGGAATATTAACGGAACTTGTAAAAGTGGCCGTCAAAAATACTTCAGACTGGAGTGATTACGTATTCAACGAAGATTATCAATTGATGCCGCTTTCCGATTTAGGCAGTTACTTAAAAAAGGAAAGACACCTTCCTAATGTTCCTAGTGCAGAACAAATGGTGGAGAATGGGCTGGATGTTGCAAAAATGGACGCCAAACTACTAGAAAAAATTGAGGAAGCGCATTTGTATATCTTAAAACTGCATGAGCAAATGGAGACGATGAACAAGCAGATAACGGAACTTCAAGAACAGGTCGGTAAGAAGAAATAATTCATTCATTCTAAAAATTAAAATCATGAAAATGTTAAATAACAATTTTTCAGGTTACCCTGGATGGATTAATGATAAGCAATCCTTACTTGGGGTTGACACTTTGTTTTGTCCATTAGCCGTAGGAACAATAGATCATCTCTTCTTGGCTTGGTCCTTTAAAAACATTAAAACTGTTGGTTTTATTCTGCTCTTTATACTTTCTAGTTTGAGTATTGGGTTTTCCCAGGATAGTGAATGTGGGACAGTAGTTTCGCAAGAAAAAGTCAGAGAGATCTTTGAAAATAGAAAAACATGGGCAAACAATACAAGATCTTTTACAAATGTTGTAATCAGTGTCCAACCTCATATGGTTCATGACAATGGTGGAAATGGAGGCATTGATGATTCAGTTTTGAGTACCCTCGAAACTAAGTTGAACGATCATTTTAGTGAAACGAAAATACAATTTAATTTTTGCACACCAAATGAGATTAAAAACACCAACTACTTAAACATCACTGGAAAGTGGTCTGCTGAAGAAAAAGAGATGGCAGAATCTAATAATGTACCCACTAGCATAAATATTTATTTTTTAAAAAATATAAGTAAATCATATGCGCCTTCCTTAACTTCTTCAAATGATTGGCTTGTCATTAATAATGGGGGTTCAATAAGTCCTTCTTCCATTTCTCATGAAATGGGTCATCACTTTGGATTGTTGCATACGCATAGTAACGCGATGGGGAATGAGCATGTCCTTTTTTTGAGTCCTTCAGATCCTAGCTGTTCTAATTGTTCCACTGCTGGTGATGGTTTTTGTGATACTAGTGCAGATCCGAATCCTTCTTTATTGCCATCAAATACAACTCTTCGAAGCTATGTTGACTCAAACTGTTCTGTGTCAATGACTTTAACAGATCTATCTAACTGCAATAAAACATATTATCCAATGGCAAGAAATGTAATGAGTTATTCTCGCCATGCATGTAGGAATGAATTTAGTGATGATCAAATTGAGGCAATGCAAGATAAGTATACGAGTAGCTATAGTCTTCTTACCAGTAGCTGCACTTCCATTTCTGCTAGTTGTTTTGACAATTCAAAAAACGGAACAGAAACAGACATAGACTGCGGAGGAACTTGCATCTCTTGCCCATGCAAAACCCAAAGAGAAAATGGCGGGGCTATCTGCGGAGGCGATTGCCCTCCTTGTGGCAATGGCAATAATGGTGGTATCTCGGATTATAATTGTGAAACTGGATGTAATCAATACTTAAGGATGAATTGCACGGGTGTAGAATCTACTGAAAGTGGTGGTCAAATATACGTTTCAAACATTCAAATTAAGAATAATTCTTCCTCGATAACCTACAGCAATTTGGATTTCCGATGTTCTTTGGTGGGAACAAATGGCTCCTATACTCTCGGTACAGAACCTACTGGTAAAATATGGGCCCCAGGTGCTCTTCATATTCTTTCAAAACTCTATTGGTATTCCAACTTGAATGTACCTGATGGATCTTACAATATTAGAATAGAACTGCTCGATAATGGGACGGTGTTTTCCAGTTGTATTTCGACATCTTATTTCCATATTGGCGGCGGCGGAGGCCCTGGTCCTGGCCCAACTGATTGTAATTGGAACAATGGTACTTTTCCTCTTGGTTCTGC
>CALLWB010000115.1 GCA_938016265.1 uncultured Saprospiraceae bacterium | reverse complement strand
AAACTCAATAAAAATGTGCGCTCTACGGTGATTTTGACTCGCAGACGTAGTAAGATTACGGTGAGAATCAAAATTGACGGACGTGCGCAGTTTTGCAGAGGTTTCAGCATAAAATGAATTTTCTATTGCATGAATTGGGTTAAACATTAAAACGTCCAGAGATCATGCTCGTAATTTCGAATCCCCTCTTTGATTTTTTCACTTTCGTAAAGCATATCAACTCCGTCCTTATAGTCTTGTACTCTCCGGTCATAGACGTTCGATTCCTTCACGATGTGACTGGAGAACATACGCATTTCCAGAATGTCCTCCCAACTCATTACCTGGACATCATTGTGAGAGTTGTAGGCTGGTTCATGTGCTAACACCTGTCGGCAATGCGGATAATACACCCAGAAAATAGGTAATTCAAACCGTACAAATCCATTTTCGTCCATCTTTTCAAGGATAGGTGCTATTCCTAGTATACGCGCTTTCATGGTGGACGTTTCTTCATCGAAAAACCAAGATTCTTTGACTCTGAATTTTTTTACTGTTGTAGGATCGAAATCATTCGTATACACTAGGATTTTTTCCTCATAAGTAATCGGGTCGAAAGTGGTAGTGGTATCTGTGGTATTCAATATTTGATCGAGGTCCTCTGAGGACATTTTTGTAGTAAATTTATCATCTAATGCGCTGTATGCTTGGATGTTGCCTGCTCGGATATTGTCCAGTAAAATCGTGATAAATGGTTTGTCTGGATAGGCAAACGGCAGATTCAGTTTTTCGCGAACATCAATAACCCGCCAAAGCCGTTTCTCCCACATTACATCCGCTTCCCGAATATGATCGTAAGGCAAAACACGCCGATCCCGCAAATTAGTCCGCTCATATGGACTATCTATTGGGTCTCCATAAGCAAGCGCAGCATTTGGAAACTCCGAGTTAGAAGCAGGAGACATGGTTTCATTGAAACTATTGCCGCTTTCAGTATATTCTTGCGCATGTATGGTGTGTGTCAGTGCTAGAATTCCTAGTAAGGAAAACAAAATTTTTTCAATCATCTTAGTTTGATTTTGCTATGCCGAATTAGGAACTGTGGTGAGCAGCATTCCAATTCGTATATAGAATTAGGAAAATGAAAAAGGAGGCTTTTCTGGCAGAGACACCCTTAAAACGACCCCTTATTTCGAATTATTACTATTTAAAATTTATTTAACTTTTGCATTTGATTTTTAATAGGAGAAAGAGTGAATGCATGACTTTTTTTTTAGTTGAATAAATTGTCTTAACGGATTTTGAAGGCGAGCGAGTTTACCTCCCGTGGATACTCATCTCCCGGGCATTTTACTTTGACATCGCTAAAGTAATAGGTATCGCCTCTTTCTACTGAATTTCTAACTTTTAATGCTTTTCCCTTGTAGCGTTTGCCACCATTTCTTTCCACCATAGGACTCTTTCTTGCAGGAACACGGGCCAATTCGAATCCAAGAATTTCGCAGCGAATATCAAAGTCAAAATTACCCATATCTGGCAGCAAGGCTTCGTGGGCTTTGAATTCTCCGACTGACATGGCACCACCTGTCTTTTTGCCAAGTTTTACTATAGGATCCGGCACTCTTTTTACTCTAAATGTTTTGGTCTGGCTTATTCCATCTGCTGTGACTGTCAACTCGCAGTTTTTTGTCGGTTTTTGGGCAGTGACGACGTATTGGTTATTACTTAACTTACGTATGGAAGCCCCACCACCAGTTATACTTACCTTGACATTTGTACTATTAGAGCCGGCTGCAGATACTTCAACAGGATTGTCCACACCGATATAAAATACGTTCATTTTTGTAGCAGAAACAGTCATTGATCGTTCTCCAACTTCATACTGGAATGTTTGAGAGTACGTCTCGCTTTTATTCGTCAATGGATTCCTTAAAACAATGTCCACTTTGTAGGAGTTGGGTCCTAGACGATCTGCTCTTCGCTTAAATCTGACCTTTCCGTCATTTACTGGATACGATTGACCATCGATCATGATTTTCATGTTTTTTACCTGTGAACTTCGGGCACTCAAAAACACTTCCGACTCATATTCATCGCCTTTTATGATGTAGCCTTTTTTTGCAGAGACCACCGGTTCAAACTCATCCATAATGATGTTTTGTGTGGTTGCTCCGACCAGATGATTTAAGATGGTAGTTTCTGAGATCCGCGCATCATTCTCAAACTTAGAAAGCATGGGTAAAACCGCTGCAATTGGCATTTGCTGGAAGTTGTATTGCGACCAGGAAAGGTTTTCTTTTCCTTCAGGAATGGGGGAGATGTTTAGTGGAATGTTGGCAGCGACCTTTTCGCGGTCCTCCGGTTTTTTGATGAGGTCCAGCAATTGTTGTCTGGTAGTGATGATTTGTTGTTGCAGCGAATCACCCCGTCCTTCTTTTACCAACATTCTGGTCGTCACGTCCTTGTCTTTTTTTCGTTTTGGAAGGGTAGGGTCCTTGCCTTCCAGATCATAGCCACCTGAGCTTTCGATTAGTTCTTCTCTAAGGGCGCTGACTTGTTCCACGAAAGTGGTAATAATACTATTTGCTTGTAGGGCGGTCTCTTTTAAAGGCCTGAAATTTGGGTAAGCTTGGGCTTGTTTCTCCAGGGATTTGAACATGCTGCTGTTGGTAAGATTGACCACTTCATTGCTCTTGCTTATCCCCTTATCCACCAGGAAAAAAGCATTAATAATTTCGGCGGAAACATTAAGCGCGAGCAAGGCGGTTAATACCAAATACATCATATTGATCATCAACTGTCTGGGATCTTTAGGTAACGACATAATACATTGATTTAGGCCCGAAAGAACTGAAAAGACATACCAATTTCAGCCAATCAGGAAGGTGATTGAAAAATTTCAACTATAGAAAATCTGATGAAAGCGCCAAGGAGGATTTAGCGTTCAGAAACAACTGAATAACGGGAAACAAAAAAAAAGTAACACCTTTGTTTTATCATTAACATCGGATTTATTCGGTGCCAGCTTGGTTTTTGCCTAATAAGAACCTACCTATTATTAACAATTACTCCATTAACAATTATTCCATTAACCAATCCAACCAATTTACTATCTTTGCCCCCTTAACATAAAAAGATAGAATGTCCACACCAAAACTGATAAAAGGGTTTAAAACATTTATAACCAAATTTCCAAAAGCGGAACTTCCGATTACGCTAAATCAGGTCACTTTAAGCAAGTTTTCCTTAAAGAATAAACCACTTTCGAATGAATTGTATGTAGAATTCTGCTCTAGAGATGTAGAGCAAATGCCAGACGAATATACGGAGTATGTCGCCCTGTTCAGGTTGCCTGAATACGAGAAAGGATATGCCGTGGTGGTATGGCAAGGCGGGCTCCTGGAATACTACTACCAACTTCTCATTTTTGATAAAACCGGAAAGTTATTGACAAAAAATACGATTGGTGGAACTAAAGTAGTCGATGAGACGTTTGAGGTAGTGGTTGCAAGAATTATGGACACCTGGACAATAGAGGTAAAAGAAACAGTAACCAACGTTGAACCTTCCAAGCTCAATGACGATGCTTTTAAAAAAACAAAAAGTATCTCCCTTTCTGCAGACGGCAACTTGAGCATTCCAGACTCCTTTCTTACATCTTGGCAATAATATTGCTATCTTTCCAAACAGTTGATCAATATTCACGTATCAACAAGTATCACAAATTTTAACAAAAAAATGAGTAAACGTAAAAAACCGAAAACTAATAAAACCCCCAGAGACCTTAAAGAAGTCATATTAAAATTACTGAAAAGAACACCGAAAAAAAGATATAACTCCAAACAAGTACTCAAATCACTTCGTCTAACTGTTAGTAATGAAGCGATCAATTCCAATCTGGAGCAACTTCACCGAGAAGGAAAAATCCTTCAACTCAACAACGGTAAATTCAAGTTTAATAAAGAAATAAAAGATAAGAAAATGCTGGTCGCTCAGGGAGTTGTCGATATGACCAGAAGTGGCTCCGCATTTGTCGTTTGCAAGGAACTCGAGCATGATATCCATGTTCCTCCTAGCAAAATTGGCAGCGCGCTCAATAAAGACACGGTCACCGTGCAATACCAGCAACGCCCCGGCAAAAGACGACCAGAAGGCAAAATCGTAAATGTACTCGAACGAGCGTCGGAACACTTTATAGGAACACTGAAATTATCGCCGACCTTTGCTTTTGTAATTCCCGATAACTTCAAGATGAATGTCGATATTTTTATACCTGTGGACCAAGTGGGAGAAGCAAAGGATGAAGAAAAAGTAATCGTAAAAATCGTCAAATGGCACGGTGGGAAAGTCAAAAGCCCCATCGGCGAAATCACTTCCGTCCTAGGAAAAGCAGGCAGCAGTGATATAGAAATGAAGGCCATCCTCCTAAAAGAAGGATTTAACCTAGAATTTCCAGAAGAGGTGATGAAAGAAGCAGAAGACCTGGATAAAACCATTACAGAAGCGGAAATTGCCAAGCGCCGAGATATGCGGCCAATCACCACTTTTACGATAGATCCACTCACCGCAAAAGACTTCGATGATGCCTTGTCCATCCAATATCTGGAAAATGGGGATTGCGAAATCGGGGTACACATAGCAGACGTCGCCCACTACCTGAAACCAGGTACAGCACTGGACAAAGAAGCATTCGATCGATCTACTTCAGTATATCTGGTAGATCGGGTTTTGCCGATGTTGCCGGAAGAATTATCCAATGATTTATGTTCCCTAAATCCAAATACAGACAAACTGACGTTTTCTGCGATTTTTATCTTCGATAAAGATGATAAGGTTGTCGATCGCTGGTTTGGAAGAACGATCATCCATTCGGACAGACGTTTTACCTATGAAGAAGCGCAAGAACGCTTAGAAACGGGAGAAGGAGACTTTGTGGATGAATTGAAGAAGATGAATTCGGTAGCGCATTCGCTGAGAAAGGCCAAATATAAAAATGGCGCGATCAGTTTCGACTCACCAGAAGTCAAATTTGAGTTGAATGAGAAAGCAGAACCGATTTCTGTATATGTCAAGGAACGAAAAGATGCCCACATGCTGGTGGAGGATTTTATGCTGCTTGCCAACAAAGAGGTCGCGACAAAAATCTATACCAATAAGAATGGCGCTCCGATTCCATTTGTATACCGGGTGCACGACTTGCCTGATCCTGAGAAAGTCGGAGAGTTTGCACAGTTTGCCCACGAACTAGGCTACAAATTGAAAATTGATACCCCAAAACAAATTGGAAAATCATTCAACAAACTCACCAAAGAATCACAAACCAGACCGGAGCTCAAAGTGCTGCTGCCCATGGCTATTCGGACAATGGCCAAAGCGGCCTATACTACCGAAAACATAGGCCATTACGGTCTTGCTTTTGATAATTATACGCACTTTACTTCACCGATTCGCCGATACTCAGACGTGCTAGTGCACCGGATTCTATATAAGAATTTATCGAAACCGAATCGAGTAAATGCCGAGGACCTAGAGGACAAATGCATCCATATTTCCAAGCAGGAAAGAAAAGCAATGGACGCTGAACGAGAATCCATAAAATACAAACAAGTCGAGTTTCTCCAAAACAAAGTAGGAGAGGAGTTTACCGGAGTTGTCAATGGAATGATTGAACGAGGATTGTTCATAGAACTTCAGGAAAACCGCTGCGAAGGGATGGTTCCATTCAGCACGCTTGATGAATCCTTCTTCGTAGAAAGTCGCTATAAAGCTACTGGTAACCGAACTGGGAAAGTGTTTAAAATGGGCGATTTAGTTCAGGTGAAAATTGTGAGTACTGATTTGGCTAAGCGTCAGATTGAGATGGAGTTGGTGACTACGGAAGTGCCTGCTTAGCGATTAGTAGATAACCATAAATCAAAATATTATTAGAAAGGGTGTTCCGAATAGGAATGCCCTTTTTGTTGTTTCTAGGAGATGGAGGTTGCTTTGGGTTGATGTGATTGTCCATTCGAATACACAAGGCGATATTAACACATTTGTATTCTTTTGGCCGTATTGTCTGTTTGTTTTTAGGGCTTTATGAAGAGTCGATTTTAAAATTTAGAAAATATTGCTAACTTGTAATATGTACGCGGAGAAATCGGTATGTCCTTTATTGAAACCTAAAAACTGATTGTTATGCTAAGATTTTGGTTGGACAGAAATCGGGATGAAATAATTGATGATAAAGACCTATCTGCCAAGAAAGGCTGGGGGTTTGGGGAGCATGAAGTAGGAGCAATAGTTCTGGCGAATGTATTACCAAATAATCCTCTGCCAGATCAAGGAGACAATAAGTTGTTCACCAAAATTAAAATAAAGAATTCTGGATCAGATGACATTTCTGCAATCCTTGCAGTAAATAAAGAGGATACTAGGTTTTTCAATCTATACGGGAAAAAGAAAGTTGCGAATGCGAATTACGAGGTACTATTAGGTAAAGACAAATTCTCAAATGTCGTTTTTAGGTTAAAAGACTACGAAGATATTTTTTATTTAGAAGCTTTAGATTTCCCTAATCCTTATTTTGATGGGATTTTAAATTTCTATCTGGGAGTTGATAGACCTGATGGAATTAGTTGGGAAGACGAGCTGATTATAAGGGTTTCTCCCTTAATGTTCTTACCAAATACACAAAAACCTATAAAGGTATATTTGATTGATAATGATTTTACAAAACAATTTATTGCTTCGCTTCGTCCCATTTTAACTTCCCTAAAAATTGAGTTTGAAATAATCCAATCCAATGATCTTTGGATTCAGGATATTTTTCAGTTTGGATATTCTGCACGGCCTGGGAAAACACTATTTTCCATTTTAGAAAGTCCGAGAGATAGTGGAATGGATAGACGGGTTATAGGAAGGATGAAAACTGAGGAAATGTTGGGGCATCGTATACTACGCGGTATCGTGCAGCGTAAAAAAAATAGCCTTGCGTCATTTGGTAATTTAGAAGTTTCACCTCCTTCATCAATGTATCCATTTGGTAGAATTCTACTTGGTGGGAGAGCATTAAATAAGCCTGAAGAGTCTGGGCATATTAGTCCGCATCAATTACGTGGCATGAACAAAGAAGTTGTTCGATTTTTACAAGCTCAGAAAATCCAGCCGCCTCTGCATCTTGTTACAGATTGGTTGAGTGTAGGGCATGTTGATGAGATTTTGACTTTTGTACCCACAAAAAAAATAGTGGAAACCAAAGTGGAAAAGCTTCCAGAAACGGAAGATGAACTTATTAAAAAACGTTTAACAAAAGACTTGAAAAGCGAGTTTAAGTATCTTGTTTTAATGGCAGACACTTGCATCACCAAAGAAATTTTAAGGGATGAGGTTATTGATAAAAATCAGAAAGTATTCCAAAATAAAGACCTAAAAGTAGCTGAATACCTCGATCTCAAAAATGAACTAAACAGAAAAAATGTAGCCTACCAAAACCAACTAAATGAAAACAAGGAACTCCTAACAAATGATTTATGCATCCTTGAAGATCAAATCATTAGAGTGCCTTCTCTTTTTGTACCTGAAGATGATCTTACAGGAGGAGCCGTTTCTTACTTTCCAAACATGGTGAATTGCCTTGTTTTAGGAAGTCATATAGTAATGACTAAACCACTAGGTCCCAAAAACGCGGATGGTGAATGCGTATTTGAAAATAGTATAATAGAACAATTGAAACAACATGAAATCAATAAATGCGATGTTTCATTCATAGAAGATAACTCGTTTTTTAGAGAATATGGAGGGTTTCATTGTGCTGCTAATATCAAACGAAAAGAGTTTTGTGATAAATGGTGGAATACTAATGATAGTTTTAGTACTGCAAATTGGGGGCAAATCCCTAAAAGCTTGTTAGGCGAATGGATAGAGAAACTAAAGGGTATTTATAATAACAAAAAATAGGTTCATGTATAAATCATACCTTGAAATCATTGGTAGTAATTCTCTTACTTTTGAAAGATACATTGATAGGTATCACCAAGATACTTTCAATTTTTATCACAAAGTACCTTCGAAAGTTGGAAGCCCTGATCAAAGCTTTTTAGTAATAATTTCCGGGAAAGATTACAGTGGTCGTTGGCATTGGGATCTGAGAAATGGTTATACATATGTATTGTCAAGTTTTTGGCCAATAATCGTTACAATTAAAAAATATTCAGGCTTTTATAATGGCAAACCAACTTATGTTGAACATCATACCTACACAGAAAAGAACAACATTCAAAGTGTGAGTTTCAGTATTGGTGTCGGTAACACAAATGAAAGAAATTTACGAGTTGGCTATATCCGCTAATGATTTGCTCCACTCCCGAAGGGACAGTAATACAGAGGGAGGAGCATCAATACCTTCCATAGATAGATAGTCATCAAGCAATTGCTTCCGTTCCATTTTTGTATGGACTTGAGAAGATAATTGACCAAACAACGATAGGATGCGGTCTTCCACTTCACTCATCTCCTTATTCCGATTTAAATACCTCCTAACTGAAACCACCAGATTGTCCAACAACTCAAAATTCCCCAGAGAGTAGTGAATCGGCAATTGAAAAATATGGCTTGCTCGACGAATGTGTTCCGAAATTTCTGCCTTCGGATCGCTGATGATTTTATAATTCCATTGGAGTGCTTTGTCATACTGTTGGGAATGAAAAAACAAGTACCTAATGTTCGAATACAAAATCAATTCCGTCCCTTTTATCAGCTTAGACTTATATTGATCGCCTTGTTCTTCTATTGACTGTACCACTTCATACCCTTTATCAAAATCGGGCGCATTCAAAGCATA
>CALLWB010000114.1 GCA_938016265.1 uncultured Saprospiraceae bacterium | reverse complement strand
TCATTGAAAAATTTGTATTTGTCCTCAAGTTTGATTTTTACTTTGGAGTAATTTTCTAGAATTGGTCCTTTATAGACGTAACTTTTTACCAATTTGTCGTGGTAGTAGTCGGGTGTTTCGAGTTCTAGTTTGGTTTTTTTGTATTCCTCCCGGAAATATTGGCCTATCTGTTTAGTTCGCTGGGTATAGGAAGTTCCAAATTGTGTATTTTCTGGAGTTATTCTATCCAGAAATTTTAACGTCATTGTCCCTGAATTTACTAGAAAGTCACTCTTTTTGTTGGTGTCTCCAATACCATGAAGGACAATAGGCAGAATGTCTAAATTTAGTTGTTCGGCAATATAGAAAGCGCCTTTATGAAATCGCTTGATTTTACCGTCTACAGACCGTGTTCCCTCCGGATAAACAATGATCGAATATCCTTGTTCTATACGCTCTTTTATTGGATCGAGTTTTCCTTCCAGTCCATAGGTGGTAGGAAAGAAGTCTGCCATTTGTACAATTTTACCGAAAAGTGGGGAGGTCCAAACCCATTCATTCGTCAGCATTATCATCTTCGGGTGAATCATTAACAAGACCAAAATATCCAGAAAGGACTGATGGTTGGAAATGATAACCGCTGGTTTCGAAAAGTCTTCCTTGTTCGGATTGATAAATCGTTTTTTGACATGCACCATGCCATAAACTAAAGACCGAGTACCATACATGATCATTTTGTGAAAAAGCAATTTCCGCTTCTCCTTACCAAGGATCATCAATAAAGGGAAGAAGACAATTCCAATCAACGTAAACAAAAAACAGCCAAACACAAAGTAGGAAAACGCCCAAACGCTTGCCAAAAAGTTTAAGAACGTATAGGGGAAAAACCCTTTCGCCTTACGTCCAGTAATGAAAAAGTTGTACATCAACGGCAGCAGAGTAAAAGAAACCAGCACAACCGACAAAATGCCAATGATCGAAACCAGTGCGATCGATCGAAGCGCCGGATGCTTCGCAAAAATAAGCACACCAATCCCCGTGATCGTAGTGATAGCAGACAACAAGATCGATGTTTTATAAGAAGTCTGATTTTTATATCCGTACGTATAATCCTGCAGCAATCCCTTCGAAATAAAGATGCTATAGTCAATCCCCAGACCAAAAATAAAGGTGCTTAAAATGATGTTAATGATATTAAATTTGATGTCGAGGACACTCATCAAACCTAGCGTAATCAACCACCCGAGTACAATAGGAATAAACGTCAAAATACCCAACTCAATCCGCCCAAAAGAAACAATCAGTATAATAAAAACAACAAGCAAAGAGATCGTCACCAACAAATTAAAATCTTCTTTTAAGATGCGAATAAACTGGGTCGTTAGGTACTTTTTGTCGATGACAATAGTTTTGTCATTGTCGGCGAAAGCCGTATAGATCTCGGATTTATTTTCCTCTTTTGCTTTTAATACGGTTAATAGGGTAGTGATGCTGTCTTTTTCAGAGATATACTCATTCAAAAATAGTTTTCGGAGTTGGTCGAAACTAGATAGGTCAGCTAGTTGTTGAGGTGCATCCAACAGGGTGAAAAATTCACTAAATGCATCCGGTTTGAACTTATACTTGGCACTTTGAGTGATAAGCTGATCTTTGAGAGCTTGTTTTTTTGCTGGGGTCCAGAAGTCAGTCCATCGGTTTATCCGTGTTAGTTGTTCTTGTTTGGATATCAGGAGTTTGTTTACGGAGGCATATTGATTGACGATGTTTTTTTCCTGGAGGGCTTCTATTGTTCCTGTTATTGCATTGCTGTTGTTGAGGGCTTCTTCCAGTGTTTTACCTTCGGAGACCAGATAGACGGATTTTAGGGAGACGTTGCTAATTTTATTGAGTTGATTTTCGGCTTCTCGTAGATCCGCAGACATGTAATTCAAATTGTCCATGTCGCTTTCAAAATCAACATTTTTGAAGGTGAATAGAGAAAGGATCGTCAACGCCAAAATTCCTAGCAGAAGGAACTTATTTTTATGAAAAGGGTAGGCGGCCCATCGGTCGATGAACGTCGTTTTATGCGGTTTAACCTCCTTGGATTCTGATAGTAGCTGAGGTAAAATCAGTAAGGCAAACAGCGCCGCTGCAACTACACTGACTGCCGCAAACAAACCCAACTGATTTAAAGCATTAGAGCGTACCAACAACAAACATAAAAACGCACAACCTGTTGTCAACGAGCTGGTAATGATCGGTGTAGCAATATCTTTTATCGTTTTTTCAATAGACGATTTGCTGCGAAAATGAGTAAACAGATGTAAGGAAAAGTCAAGCGTTATTCCAAGCAAAACAGAACCCACTCCCAAGGCGATCACAGAAACTTTACCAACTACCAAATATAAAAAAGCCAGAGAAACCAGCGCACCAAAGGCTGCCGGCAAAAAGATCATGAAGAACACCGATTTATTCCTAAAAAAATAAGAAATAAAAATTAGCAAAATCAACATGGCGATCGTCACTGTAATGTTGATGTCTCTTTTTATTTGTTTGGCATTTCCAACTGCCACCGCAACAGGCCCAAAATAAACGCCTTGAATCTTTCCTTCAGATTCGGCTTGCGTAGCGACCAAAATAGAGTCCAGCGTTTCTAGCATTTTAGTGTTCTGTGAAGTCTCATTCGAGACATTTCCAGGTGTCAAAAATACCAGTAGGTTTTTCTTGTCCTTAGTAAAAACGTGATTGTTATGAATCGTAAAATTGCCTTCAATTTGTAGGGAGTTAAGCTTTTTTAGGCCAATGCCCGTAAGCCCGATGGGATCTTGCAAGATATTTTTCTTCAAGACCATACTTGCTGGGGACATTAGCGTTTTATAGTTTTTTTTCAAACTTTTTGCTACGCCTGCTTCCGACATTCGCTGTTCAATTTCCTGATAGTCCTTTTCTTCTAGGTAAATAGGCAGATTATCATAGAAGAAAGAAAATAGGTCTTCCATCTGGTTATTGGAGATGGAATGTCTGATCTCCGCGATTTGATTTGGGATGAGTTTTGCTTCTACTTGCTTCGCAAAGATGTCGGAGAACTGGATTAGCTGATTGGGGGAGACTGTTTTTGTGGAATCTGACGAAGAGATATTGACCACAATTTTTTCTAGAAATCGGGAATTCTGGAACACCAGATTTGCCTGCTTTACTTTCTTGTCAGTTGGTATTACCTGGGTAATGTCCTCTTCAAATCCTAGCTTGGAAGCAAGAAACAACGTTCCAAAAAGAATAGAGGCAAGGAGCGCATAAAACAAAATTTGCCGCTTTCGAAAAAAACGATATGTTAGTAAAAACAGTGTCCCCATCTACGTTTTTGCAATTTTGCGTTGTCGAAAAATAAAAAACAATAAATAGCTGGTCAGTCCCATACCAATAGCCAAGAGAATACCAAGGCTAAACGCGCCGACAATATATCCCAGACCTAAATTTTTGATCAATTCTACATTTATTCCATTAGAATACTCGATGTTGACGGTCTCCATACCGAGTATCAAGCAGCCGAGTCGGTAACTTGCATAGATAATAATCGGCGTCATCGGCCCAAAACTAATGTTGGAAGAAACCAAGGCCACTACCTTATTTAGTTTGAATAATACTGCAAAAAATACCACCATGGCCATTTGGTATCCCCAAAAAGGAGAAACTCCTAAAAATGCGCCCATTCCAACAGCTGTAGCTAGTTTTGCATTCGATTCAGTGGTCGAGAGCACATGTTGTTCTATAAATTGTTTAAAGCTTTTTTTTTTCAAACTTCGATAGAAATCCCTTGGTTTGATATAGAGAAAGGCCGTAATCACCAATACCGTATTCAGCACACTAATCCGACTGAAATCCTGAAAAGGCCGGAAATGCGTAATACGTTCCTCTGGTACTGGATAAAAAACATCAATCGGTACGGCTAGAATTTTGATTCCTTTCCAGGAAGCACGTACCAAGACCTCTACTTCAAATTCATACTTTTTTGTTCTAAAATTTAAGTCCTTCATTTGATGCACTGGATATAGCCGATAACCGGACTGTGTATCCGGAGCATCCACGCCTGTGTTTACCTTAAACCAAAAATTTGAAAATTTATTCCCGAAACTGCTTTTTCCAGGTACATTCTCCTGGGTCATGTTTCTTGCGCCAATGATGATGGCGTTTGGTTCGTCTTCGAGTTTATCAATAAACGTGGGTAGGTCGATCGCTTTGTGCTGTGCATCTGAATCCAGCGTTATGGCGTAGTGATAGCCTAGTTCTACTGCCTTATTGAAGCCAGTTCTCAGGGCAAATCCTTTTCCTTGGTTTTTTGGATAGCTGACGATTTGCAGGTGCTTAAATTGTTCTAATATTTGCGCAGTGGAGTCGGTGGAACCGTCATTGACCAAAATGATTTGATCAGTGTAAGCTTCCACGTCTTTGACGACTTGTGCAAGTGTCTGTTCATTATTGTAGGTAGGGATAAGTACGCAGCATTTCAGCTGCTTCAATTTTTCCCCGTAAACAATATTCTCTTTCATCCTTGGTTTGATTCTCGAAAATTTCGGACTGCAAATTTAAGATCAATTAAGGATTTTTCTTAATTGTTTTGGAATATTCTTTATGATAATTGAAATTCTTGTTTTATTAGGATGACAGACCTTGGTTGCTAATGGCATTTTTTGAAACAAACTTCCTTTGAAATTGAGAGGTTTTCTGAAAGTAGGCTCTAATCTAAAATGGTAATCTATCTATTAAAACGCCTTGATTAAGAGGAAAAGGCGACAACTAACACCTTGAAAATAATCCACGCGATTATAAAATACACCCAATTTCCGTAGCTGGATTTGTTGTTTGCTTCTTCAAGAATACCGTTCATTTGGTTGCGCATGTATTGCAGTTGCGCTCTGGTAGATTCACTGATGTTTAGCTGGAGTCCTTGTTTGATCAATTTGATGGCTTCTTCATGTTGATTGCGCTTATTGAAATAGGCTAAGGCCAGATCATTTAAGGTTAGCGCATATCGATCGATCACAAAGTTGAAGTAAGGCGGCAGCCTTTTCATTACCTCCAATGCTCTGCCATCAATGTATTGAGCGACATCTTTAAACAAAAATCCTTTAGAAATAACTTCCTTAAAATCATTGATCATTCTGTTTAAATAACGGAGGCTGTTTTTGTACAAATCATTATCAAATTTTTCCAGCTTTCGAATCAATACGTTATCCAGAGATCGGATTTTCAGAACATCCCGCTCCTTCAAGGCTTTTGAAAAGACCATATTGTAACGCTCGGCGAAATACGGAGCAAAAAAATCGACAAATTGCTCATTGGAAGTATCCACATATTCCTGTTGTTCAAAAAAAGCGAGCTCCCCAGTTTCCAGAAATTGAAGGAGTAGAGGATATTCTAGTAGTTGGAGATGGAAGTCTAGAACGGTGTCGCTTTCTACCTGCTCGAACAGTTGTAGAACGGCATTTTTGTCCAGTTCTTGATTGGCGAAATTGATGGTGGTGGTTTGTTGTACTTCAAATTCTGCAAGGAGTTTTTTCTTTGCTGTTTTCAGCTCGCTTCTTGTTATACTCTTGGAAGGAGCGATCTGTAAATTAAGTTGTTTGATGGGGTTAATGTACTTCACAATTGGTTATTAAGTAGCTGGTAAGTCTAGTAAGCTACTAGACATAGTATATAAGACTTCTGTAGGATATCCAATGCTCGGAGCTACAATACCTGAAAACCTAGTAACACAATAACCTAGTAACTTAATAACTACCCCCTAGGAGTAAATTGTCCAGAAAACTTGAAGAAGACTTTGTCCTCTTTAGTGATGGTGCTAGCAGCGGTGATCACATCACCTTCTTTTTTCTTTATGGTAATGTTGACAACAACCCCAGGGTTTTCTTCAGGATTCAAAATTGCCATAAATTTGATATTAAGCGCCTTACTCAAAAACAAATCGGTATCCACAGACCTACCAAGGAGTTCCTTGACTATTTGAACCATTGTCACGCCCGGCACAATGGGATTGCCAGGGAAATGCCCTTCAAATATGGCGTGTTTGGAATTGATAGAGATATCAGCCTTTACAGTCTGTTCCTCAGCAGCAAATGTATCAATAGAATAGAAGTCTCGTAGTAGCATAAAGTGCGTAATGTTATTTTCGCTTGATCACTGAAAACTGAAGCGATAATGGAATATTTTGATGAACAAGTGTAATTTTTTTTGGAAAATCATCGACATAATCTTCCAGTGAAACCACTACTTTTTTCCGACCTAACCCGCTAGCAGATTCTAAGAAAGCTAAATTACCAGTTTTACCATCTAAAAAATAATAATTGACTGATTTATTAGTCTTTATTTTTTGAACAAGTGTTTTTTTATCGGGTAATGTCCACCAACTTTTTTTATTAACCGACTCAGAATTAACGAATAACAAGCGCAAATCATTTTCAATCATGCGCAAGACAATCGGTCGATTCATTTGCTCCATACAGTAGTGAACGACAAACTTATTGGTCGCAGTAAACTCAAAATCGAAAATCTTTGGACCAACTTGCGGTGTCAATGTCAAACGAATAGATCCATCTTCCAACAGTTTTACCAAAAGCAATCCACCAAACTTGTTCTTAGCATACTGAAGTTTAGACTTGAAAATATAGGAAGTGGCATCGGTATCAAATATAGAAGTCACATCAGCGTTCGAGTTGTTCGCTTTTTCCAGATGCTTGTAAGACCCCAGTCCACAACCACTAAACAGCAGTACCGCAATACTAATTGACAGAAAATCGTTCATTCGGTATCTCGGCATTCAGCTTTTTATTATAAAACTTAATGGTGGTGTAGTCGGCACTCAGCTCGATCATTTTTATCTTAGAAACAGTATAATCTCCACGATCAAAATACAAGTGGATTCCCTGCATGTACTCCTTCATCTTCTCATCCACTGGGATCAATTCTACAAAATAATAATCAGTATTCTCCTTGAAGGTCATATCGTACATCGCTTCATCCAGAACATTGCCCTGAACACTGTTGACGATCATATCGTTGATTTTTTGGAAGGCCTGATTGGCATCGAGATCAAAATTGCTGACGTCCTCTTCATCCTTGATCATTAGTTTGCTGTCATTCAATATGATGAGGTACTCAAACGGCTCAAAATACTCCCAACGAAGCAAATTGTCCTTTTTGAAGGAAAAGTGGCCTTTGGATTCAATCTCCTCCGAGAGAAAACTGAGGTATTTGTATTGCGTAAAATCGCTATCTATGGTAGTAGTCTCCTTGGCGCTCGCCTCCAGTTTTTCCTTGAAAGAGGCAACATCCTTCATTGGTTGAAGGTTGTCCTGCGCCAGGCAAAAGCTGCTGATAAGTACGGCCAGAGAAATTAAGATCAATTTATTCATATGCGTTTCTTTCTATCAATTTGTCAAGTGGAACTACCTTGTAGTCTATTTGCTGTAGGTGTTCCAGCAGTTTTTCTACCAGTGGGGCAGTGCTTGGATAAATGTCGTGCAGCAAGATAATAGCTCCTGGAGCCACTTGTTTTTTTATTCTTTTAAGCACGGTTTCCGGGTTTTTGATTAGTGTATCGAAAGAACGAATATTCCAACCAATAACATCGCATCCAAGCTCTTCTGTGGCTGCTTTTACTTTCGGATTGGTCGTACCAAACGGAGGTCTGAAAAACCGCAGTTTCTTTTGCGTCCGTTCCTCAATAATTGCATTTGCGTCTAGTATTTCCTCCGTTATTTTTTCCTTTGAAAAGAAACCAAATCTTTTGTCGTGATTCAGCGTATGATTCCCAATCAAATGTCCCTCATCCAAGATTCGGTGGACGATGGATTCATTGCCTGGTATTCTGTTTCCAATGAGAAAAAATGTTGCTTTTGCGTCAAACTTTTTCAGCACATCAAGCACCTTCGGAGTAATCTCTGGTAGCGGACCATCATCGAATGTTATTGCGATCTCTTTACTTTGGGTTTTCCCTTTGTTATAAGCTTCGAGAAAGAAATTAAAACTAATGAAGGAAGACCCGCTTCCTATCACCACAATATAGATAACTAGCAATATAGCATAAAGTATACCATTTATAGGATGGTAGAAATTCAATGCAATTAGCCCAAGGAGCAACCCACCAAAAATAATGTTAGTTGACCTATACGCCAACATGCGAAACCAGGATTAAGGAATGATTTACTTTATTGTAATGATTGTACATCAAGACCTTTTTGATAGGTCGGTCTATTTCATTCAATCGAATGGAATCAGGAACCCTCTGTGTACTAGCGATTTTAACCGCCTGCCAAAATCCAAATCCAGAAGCGGTATAATATTCACCGCACAAATGCTTAAAGTAAGTCTGTATTTGCTTTTGAAAGTAATGTTCTTGCAAATGGAGGAATACCTCATCATTTTCCTTGTCTCCTGAGTTTCCAAGTACGACACAATCGATGTCTTCTAGAGTAAGGTTGTTTCTTTCCAAAAAGGCGGTGATTTCCTTTTCGACAGCAGTATTATCTTTTGGTCGGTAGAAGGTGGTCATCGCATCAAGGGAACCATACGTTTTTCCAGTAGTCTTGTCATTGCTAAGGACAAAAAAGGAAGCACCCTCGCCTGGTATATTGCCTGGAATTTTATAGCTGTTGAGCTCGGTATTTTTTACTTCCTCGTCTTTGAATCTTCCTAGTAATCTTCTTGTCTTATAGAAATTTTCAGTCATTTCATCGACGCCTCCAATCAAATAGTTGCCGGATTCATTTTCGTTAGTCATCATAAATCCATCCATTAGTGCGCTTTCGAAAGAAAAACCACGATGGACATAAGTAAAATTGTACCCATAACATTTTAACATGATGGCAATCGTACCGCCTACTGTATTATGAGTCGATTGAATAAAGGAAATTGGCGTTAGAAATTTTTCTTTATCATTGATAATGGCGGTCATAAATTTTTCTGTGTCCTTCAGACAGCCCAGGCCAGTACCCGTAATTATAGCGTCTGGCGTCTCAATGCCTGCATCCTTAAGGCTATGCAGGGCGGCTGTCACACCCATCTTGACGATCTTACTCATTCTCCTTCTTGATTTAGCAGGAAGGAAGTCTTTATAGTTGGGTTCTGTTGCTAGTAAAAATTTCTCTTCATATTCGATGAAATCATCCAAAAAGGAATCGTTATCAAACGTGTGTTGCGGAGAGATATTGCCAATGCCTTTAATATAAACTGCCATTCTGTGTCTTGAAATTGTTTAATTGACTTTTGAAAAAATTACGGTAGAATTATTCCCACCAAAACCAAACGAATTGGACAGCACATGATTGATGCCCGCTTCTTCTACCAATTGGGTAACCGGCTCAATCGTTAGTTCACTAATTCTGTTTTTAAATCTTAAATTCGGGAAAATCACGTTTTCCTGAATAGCAAGCACGGAAAATACAGCCTCTAAGCCACCAGCTGCGGCAAGTGTATGTCCTGTATAGGATTTAGTAGAGCTCAATCTCGGAATGTTCCCTTCAAAAAGTCTAGTGATTGCTCGCCCCTCGGACAAATCATTGTTGGCAGTACCTGTGCCATGAACGTTGATGTAGTCAATTTGTGCCGGCTTCAGACCGCTCATCGCCAATGCATTTTTCATCGCATTGTATGCACCATCGCCTTCTGGTGAAGAGGCGGTTTGGTGAAATGCGTCATTGGTATTGCAATAGCCTGTCAATTCGCAGTAGATGTGTTTGCCACTCGCGGCATTTTCTGACTCGATGACCAGATAGCCAGCTCCTTCTCCAAGATTGAGTCCTTTTCTAGTGTCGTCCATTGGTCGGCAGGGTTCTCTATCCAATATCATCAAGGTATTAAACCCATTTAATGTGAATTTGGTCAAGCAATCTGCTCCGCCAACTAACACTCGATCCAACACTCCATTGCGAATAAGCCTAGCGCCCAACATGATGGCGTTTGCCGCTGAAGAGCAGGCCGTACTTATGGTCGTAACGTAGTCTTTTATTCCAAGACAATCTGCAATTTTCTCCGTCCCAGCGCCACAATCATTAGAGTCCAAAAAAGTAACATCAGGATTTTCTTTGAAATAATTCAAATAAACCATCTCCGTTTGATCCATTCCCCCAACACTGTTGGAAGAAACAAACCCAGTTCGCAGACCATCGTCCAAGTCAATACCCGAATCCTCCAATGCTTCTTTTGCGCCAATAAGGCCGATCAACGCGGCCCTGGTCAAGGTGTGCGCCTCGGAATGTCCACAAACTGCACGCAATTCCTCATTGGTCATTTTGATCTCGGCGACAGGGATCTCGTCTTTGTAGACCGAGTCCAGATGCTCCATTTTACCAATGCCTGCATTTCCGGCTATCAGATTTTTCAGCGTCTCTTCTACGTTCTTACCAATGGAAGAGAACGTTCCAATACCTGTGATTACTATTTTCTGTTGATTATTGCTCATAAAACAACGGTAGGTTTAGTTTTGGTGCTTGCTAATAAACTCTGCTAGTGTTCGGATTGATTTGAAAATTTCCTTTCCTTCTTTAGGATTTTCAACCTTCACGCCATGTTGTTTTTCTAGTAAAACGATCAATTCCAGCGCGTCAATAGAATCTAGGTCTAGTTCGCCGCCAAATAGGAGGTCGTCATTTCCGATGTCTGCTACTGCAACATCTTCCAAGTTAAGTTGTTCAATGATTTGACCTTTGAGTGTTGTCATTAAGTCTTCCATAGTTCAGTATACATTTTTGTGAGCTGGGCGTTTTGCCAATAACTCACGAAGTTGGTTTTGTGAAAAATAAGTATTCTCAGTTAAATTCGATTTTTTTTCTATTAAAACTATCGTAGCTGAATATTGTTCGCCTACCAGGTCAACAAAACCAGCTACACATGCTTCGCATTGATTGGTGTCAAGCAACAAGTTGGCATAATTGAGTACTGGCTCCAGATCATTGTATTCCGTCACCAAGCAAATGTTTTCCCCTTGTATTTTGTGTTTGATGCAAATCTCGCCAATCATAATATTGGGCAAGGTATATACAAAATTAGCTGGGCTTGGGAAATAGTTATTTCTATCCTTTACAGAATCAAAATAGGTAGTATCTGTATCTAGTGTAGCACTAGTGTTTCCTAGTACGACGCCAATTTTATCATTTGGATATTTATCGGTAAAAACGCTGTCCTGCAGTAATAAGTCAGAAGCAAGAAAGGCCAATTTCGATAAATTGTCCATTTTATAAAATTTGGAATATTTTGATAATTGTCCTTTATATACCGACTTTGCAAAATTACTAAATGACTGTCCAGTGGCGTCTTCCAATGGTAATGTATTGCCATTCAGGATCACTTGATGCTGGTCTATACTACTATAGTTTGATATGATATTTTGCGAACTCATTTTTTTTCAAATACGATAGCGGCATTGCATCCGCCAAAGCCAGAAGCTGTTTTCAAGCAAGTGGAAAGTGGTTGTTTTTCAGTTTTAGTAATTACGTTCATCGGTTGAGAAACTCCTAATGAATCTAATCCCAATGATTTAAATAACAGGTTTTCTTTCAAAGAGTTTATAGCAACAATAGATTCTACTGTTCCTGCAGCTCCAAGTGTATGTCCGAAATAGCCTTTATAGCTGTTTACTGGTACTTTTAGCAAGTTTGTATGGGCAAAAGCTTTGCATTCCATTTCGTCATTATATAAGGTAGCCGTGCCATGTGCTGACAAATAGTCGATTTGATCCGCGCTTTTATTTGCTTGTTTTAGTGCTTTTTCAATCGCAATGTAAAGTCCTTCACCGGTGCGCGATGGGCCGGAAATATGGTTGGCATCATTGCTAGTGGCGCCGCCTAGAATTTTGATTTGATGTTTGTTGTTTGCTGCTGGATTTTTGCTGAGTATGAGTGTTCCGCAAGCTTCGCCAAGGTTGATACCTGAGCGGTTTTCGTCGTACGGTTTGCATCTGTCCTCACTGATTGCTTTCAAGCATTGGAAACCGGAAACGGTAAACTCGGAAGTGATGTCTGCGCCAGCCACGACGACGTGATCTACTTGCTGATTTTGTATCATCCGTGCCCCCATTATTTGTGCCAGAACACCAGATATACAGGCGTTTGATACAATTACAGGAGGCCTGTTACAACCAAAGAAAGCAGCAATTTGACTCGCCATTTCTCCTAGAAACACTCTTTTTTTGCCAAACTTTTCTTGTAATGTTTCTTCCAACAAATCGATATTTCCTTTCGTGGTAGAAAGAATGAGCAAGGTATTGGGTTGACTTAATTTGATGGATGACTGATCCAATGCTTGATGGATGGAGAGAATAAACAACTGCTCCAAGCGGGTATATTGGTCTGGATTGCCGATGTTGGCAAATTGATTTTTCAAAGAGGCAGTATCAACCAAAGATCCAAAAAATGGGGTAGGAGAGATACTTTGTTCCTCGTGTCTGGAAACACCACTTACCTCTTGCTTTATCTTATCGATATTCTCTTTTGTGGTAAGCCCTAATGAAGTAATTAAATTGTCAGCTACGACAAAAACATCTGTCATATTAATATTGGAGTTATCTAGATTAGTTTCCATTTTTTCTTCCACGCTTCTACTGATTCAGGTGTATTTAGCACCAATTGCCCATCCCGGTCGAGGAAAACCTGAGTAGTGGCTCCAGTAGCTGCTAACTTTTTGTCGGAGGCCCTGAATATTTTGTAGGTAAATTGAATCTTGGCAGCTCGAGTATCAACATAAGTCGTCTCTATGATCGCCTCGTCTCCATATTCTAAAGGGTTTTTGTGTTCACAGGAGGATTTGACGATCGGAATAACAAACCCTTGCTCAAATACTGTCAAATAGTCAATTCCATGTTCATGCCCAAAAGCCTCTCGTCCATCTTCAAAATATTTGTAATAATGGCCATGCCATACCACCTTCAAAGAATCTACCTCACTAAATCTTACTGGGATTTGAGTTGTGGTAAATAATGTTTTTGCGCTTGTTGCCTTTTTTCGATTCATAATTTGCCTGCAAAAATACAAAGTAAATGCTACAAAGTGGAATTTTTTAAGGAATGTATTAATGCGAGAATGCATCAATGTTTGAATGCGAGAATATATCTGATTGTTTTGAGAAGTTGCAGGCAATTAATTATACACAAAATCACCAATAGAAAAGCATTAAAAATATTCTCGTATACCCTCCTTCTAACATTAAACAACTATTCCTCCTCCTGACTAGGAACCATCGTTTTAAGTTTGTCAAGCATACTATCCAACCCATTGACTTTCATGGTGTACACATTCAGCATATATTCCCCTAGTTTTCCTTCAGGCATGCCTTTGTGGTTGAACCAAATCAAATAATCTTCTGGTAAGTCGCAGAGCAATTTTCCCTTGTGTTTACCAAAAGGCATACGCATTGTTACCAACTTCATTAATATTTTAGGATCTGGTCCAATTTCCATAAGGTTAATTTTTCGCTAAATTAAGTTATTATTCCTGAATAAAAAGGAATTTCTTCTTCTGAAAAATAGAATAAGCAGGCAGAATAGCTGATTTTTTGAATATCATTTTTTACATTGCAATAATTCATCGTTTGATTTAAACACCAGAAACAAATATCAATGGAAACCAATGAGAAAAACGCTTATGTCCTGGGTACTGAACGCAAAGAACTGCATCGTCTTGGCTTACAACATCAAGTATGGGCTTCTGAAGCTTTGAAAGGCTGGGAACTGGCAGAATTTACCGCTGGACAGACGATTTTGGATTTAGGAAGTGGGCCGGGATTTTGTACACAAGATCTGGCTTACATCGTTGGAGAAGAAGGAAAAGTAATCGCCGTTGACAAGTCTAAAGTCTTTTTGGATTTTCTGAAGCAAACAGCAACTCAACATGGTTTGGATATCGAGTTGATCCACTCGGATTTTGAGAATATGGTGCTGGAAGACGATAGTATTGATGGCATTTATCATCGTTGGGCCCTGGCTTGGGTACCGAATCCTAAGGAAATCATTGGCAAATTGGTAAGATCGCTTAGATCTGGAGGCGTGATTGTCTCGCAGGAATATTACAATTGGTCGACCTTCCAAGTGGAACCTCATTTTCCTGCCTTACAGCATGGAATAAACAGTATTCTTCGAAGTTTTAAAGAATCGGATAGCGAGATTGATATTGGTAGAAAACTTCCTGCTATGTTTGAGGCAGAAGGACTAGAAGTGATAAGTGTTCGACCGATGCCAAAAATTGCGCTACCAGGAGACATGGTATGGCAATGGCCAAAGTCCTTCTTAAAAATCTATTTGCCCAAATTGACGAACTACCTTAATTCAGAAGAAGTCGCTAAAGCATTAGAAGAGATGGAGGAATTGGAAAATACACCCGGAGCGACCATCTTAACACCTCAAATGGTCGAAGTGATCGCGGTAAAATTGTAGTAAGAGATAAGGAGTTTTCAGAAACCCCTTACGACTTCAACGATTTGATTAGCGTGTCTCTGTAGATTGTGATTTCAGCGCGGTTTAGCTTGTTTCTGCCATTTAAAATTAAAGACATCAAATAGTCAAGGCTTTCTACACGCTCTTCGTCAGTAGTTGGTGGAACATGTTCTACTACAATTACTTCCCCTTCTTCATCATGTTCTTCTTCCTGTGGAAGGGAGATGTTGAATGTCCCAAATTGCTCAAGATGTTCATATACAAGACGCACAACCTTAGTAATCGTTGGGTCTTTGGTCTCTATGAAATGAGGGCGTAGGTTCTTAAGATGTTCAACAATAACAGGAACAGTGATTCCTGACTTGTTCAATTCTTTTTTAATATTAAGTATAAGTTCGTGCGCTTCTGTGGTGATCATTATTAGAATTTTGCTCAAAATTAAAACAAGTTTCATTAAATTCTAATCAACTTGCAAATGTTTTTAAGATTTTAATTTAGAAGTTATTCAATTACTGCTGTTTGGTAGGGAAATTTATGTTTAAATCCCTTCAAACTATTATTTCAATCATTAAGAATAACTCATTTTATTGTAAGTGTATGCGATTAAGCTAGTTATTATAAAGAATATTAGTAATAAACTGACTTCCGGTACGACAGATTCAATACCGCCTCCTCTTAGAAAGACATCATTAAACCCACTTAACCCCCAGTTTAAAGGAGAAATTTTACCCATTGCCTGCATTGCTGGAGGCATAATATAGAGCGGTACCCATATTCCGCCTAAAGCGGCTAAAATAATAACAGACACCGATCCAAAAGACATGGCTTGTTGGTGGGTCTTAAAAATAGTACCGACCATAATCCCGAAACCCGTCGCCGCAAATGCAGAGGCTGCAGCTACTAACAACATAGCAATTAAATTGTTACCCAAATCTAACATCGGCAAACCAAACATTGGCAACAAAAACAAACCGACCAACAGCATAAGAAAAAACTGAACCAAGCAGACACAAACATACAAAAGCACTTTTCCTGCAGGGACAATCCAGTCAGAACCAGGCATGAGTTGGAGACGAAGGGTGCTTCCCTGATCGCGCTCCTTGATCATGTGGCCCGCTAGCGGAATAACAATAAAGAACATTGCAAACATGGTCCAAGCAGGCACATTATGCTGTACGGAGTTCAATGAAGAAGCACTGATCTCTTCCGCCTGGCCAGCAAATACTTCTGTGAAGGTAATTAACTCCTTTTCTTCAAATTCAATTGGGGTGGAAGTATCTACATCCGGGACAATTTCTGAAAGCGATTTTGAAAAAGAGGTGATGATAATCTGATTTTCTATTTTGCTGGTAAATTGTTGAATGGCATTCATCACCGAGCCTTTAAACGATTTTTTGGTGGCAGGATCCAGGAAGACTAGCACCTCCACCTGTTCGATTTCACTATCGTCGAGTGCTTCAGAAAGTCCCAGGCCTTCCAGTGTTTTGCTGACTCTTATTTCTGCTTTTTTGCGAAGGGCCTGCGTGGCTCCTTTGGGTATGACTATTCCTAGTGCATGTGTCCCGTTTGCTACGGATTCTTCTACTAGAGTTAATTCTTTATTTTTGAAGGTATGCACTTCAAAGATATCAGATTCTGTCAGTCCGCGTTCAATCACTGCTCCCAGAGAGTCTTGATCTTCGTTTACTAGAATCATAGGAATGCTAGCTTCCTGATAATCGCGGAACGGCGCATCTTGAATCATAGACATGATAAAGACTAGGACCATTGGCATAATAAACAGAATAGCCAAACCCGCTTTATCACGAATAAGTACGAGGAACTCTTTTTTTATGGATGCTACTAGTCGATGCATTTAGTCTCTTAATTCTGTACCTGTTAATTCTAAAAAAACGTCTTCCAGGTGTTCTGCCTGTTGATGACTAGCGACCATTTCTTGTGGACGTCCGTGCGCTATTATTTTGCCATTATCAATGATGGCAATCGTTTTACAAAGATTTTCTGCTTCTTTTAAGTGATGGGAGGTGTAGATAATTGTTGTTCCTGATTTATTGAGGTCTTTTAGAAAGTTGGTGATGACTGATTTTGATTGTACATCGACGCCGACAGTTGGTTCATCTAAAAATAAGACTTTAGGTGCGTGCAAGATCCCTGCAATCAGATTGGTTCTTCGCTTCATACCTCCGGAATAGGTTTCTACGAAACGATCTGCATTCGGCGAAAGCCCAAAAACCTCTAATAAATCGTTTACCCGGCTAGTGAGTTCTTGTTTTTCTAAACCATACATCTGGCCAAAATACATTAAATTCTCTCTTGCTGTAAGGCTAGGAAACAAGGCGATTTCTTGAGGAACGACACCGATGATTTGTTTTAAAAACTCTTTATTTTTGCTTATGGAATGCCCATCAATTTTTACTTCGCCAGAAGTTGCTTTTAACAGACCACAAAGGACAGAAATCGTTGTTGTTTTCCCTGCACCGTTTGGACCAAGCAATCCGAAAAAATCGCCTGCTTCAATAGAAAGAGAAACCCCATTTACAGCAGGAATAGAAGTACCTTTATACCGTTTGGTCAATCCATCGATGGTGATTATTGGTTGGTGTTCCAAGATTATTTATATTTTTTATATAATTCATCAAAGAGCACATATTCGCGCTCGGCGCATTCAATCATGATGTCAGCAATGGCATCATAAGTTTCGTCTTCGTTGTTTCGGCCTTTGCAAAGTCGGCCAGCTATATAAGCAAGATCACGCCATCGATCTCCAATGGCGGTCATTTCTGTAGATTTTTCTTTCAACCAATCGTCTCCCATGATTGGAGCAGCTTCCTGTAAAAAAGCAGCAAAAATAAACCGAAATCCTGCACCACCTGTACCAATTTCCTCCTGCATTCTAATCAGATGGCCAGCAAACTGTGAAGCTTTTCTTTTTCCTAGTTTTTCTGGCCATTTTCTTATCCTTTTTGCTAGGAAATGGCCTGCTTTATGACCAAACAATGGGACAGGAATTCTAGACATATCATATGCCGTATTTTTTATCCCTTTTATTATTGGTTGTTTTAAATCGATGTCTGTTGGGACTGCCAACGGATAATACATTCGCCCTTTTGGAGGGGCTGTTCCCTTGGCAAATCTAGCCCGAATTAAGTCCTCAGGAGAGATTTCTGTCGTGTAATCCATCACGGAATCACTGATCAGATAGTTGCCGTTTTTCTTACCAAAGGCAACAATATTATGTGCATTAAAATGAAATCGAAACGCCTTTGGCAAATATGGCAGATAAAAAACACTGGTCAGCATGCCTACAGGAAGTCCCTTTTCCAAACAACGGTCGAGTTCTTCCATTGCTTTTTCTTCACTTCTGAATTTTTGAGTGTGCACTTGGATTCCCGTTCTTTTTGCAAATCGCCTGAAAATTTGACCAGGCAGCGTCCGGTAAGTGGTAACCGGTATTCCATTCAGTTTGACAAACGGCAAATGACAAAGGAAAAGACCAGATCCTATTCCGAAAACCATTGGTTCGCTCAATGTTAAACCATGGAAATTTAGTAAGTTAGAAACTGCACCATTTTCACAATGAGCAGATTGTCGGTGTTCAAATTCGATGTTCATAAATTGTTTTCCTCTTCTACTGACTTTAGCTGCTGTTGAGTGATATTAAATACTCTTGCATATTTTTCTAAGGTACTTTCACTTAGTTTTGCAAAAACGGTTGGTTTGAAATGCCGCTTTACTGTCCATCTGAAAAAACCAACATGTTCTGCCAGGAGTTTGATGTCCATTAAATGTTTTTCCATATGAAACAAAAGTGGGCTGGCCTTGCCTTCCAATACTTGATTTCTTGCATCTTCTACTCGTTCATTGATCACTTCCCATGCTTGTTTTAGAGCGGCATTCTCAGGTTCCCAACCTTTACTTGGTATACCAACATAATTGCCGTCTTTGTCAGTCGCGTATTGAAGCATTCCAAATTTTCCTTCTAGTATGTTTTCGTCATCCTGAGGGACATTATCCTTCTTCATAACTATTTTCTTTGAAGTTAAAGTAGGGTACAAAGTTAAGGAACAAATTAATGGTATTGGCTATTTGAGGTAAGTAATTTTCACGTGAAACTTAGGGTCGATCGCTCCAAGTCCTTTTGCGATGGATGGAGAAATTACCACTTTTATAGTAGGTTCATACGTAGAGTTTGGTATTCGCCCAGTCACCTTGGCATATAATATTTTGCCCGTCATTGGGTTTAGAATTTTGAGGATGGAGCCCATCGGAGCAGAGCGATGGAGCGCAAGAAAGTTGATTTTTCCTTTTGCTGTTCCTTGTTCTTTCCAGTAAGCGATTCCGTTTTCCTTTACCTCACTTTTAGCGGCTTGATTGGCCGTGAACTGTTGGAAGTAAGGGGTATTGGCTTTTTGAATTTCAGACTTTACCACGCTTTGGGATTCGGAGGATTTTTGCAAAATCCCATCTGTTTTCATCCAACCGATGAGGAGGGTATCTCCAACGCCTAGATTGGTTGAAACCTTTTCGTTATTCTGTTGCAAAAGAAGGGGAGACATACTGAAGTAGGTCTTTGATATCTTATATAACGTCTCTTGCGGCCTAACTATGTAACAAACTGGTATATAGTATTTTTTGTCAAGTTCTTGGTCTGACCGACGGATGATTGATCTGTTGGTGATGGGCAATTCTACAAATTGATACAGGCTAAGCCCTTCTTTTCTCAGGTTAGGATTGTAAAAAAAGATATCTTCCATGGTAATACCAAAAAACTTGGTCAACCCATATAGTGTTTGCCCTCTTTTGATTTGATGATTGAATGTTTTTTGATTTAACAATCCAACATTAACCATTATGGTATCTGTAGAAGTAAGGTAGGGGGATTTCGCCAGTGGTATGATTGCTTCATTTTTAATTTGTGCAAACACCAAAATAGGAAAAATGATAAGGAAACTCAGTAAGTTTACTTGTCTGTTCATGAATATATATTAAGTGCAAAAATCTAATTCGTAACAATAAGGTATACAAATCGGCTGCCAAATTACTAGTAGATCAGTCGATAAACAAAAAAATAGGCCTAATTTTATGTTAATGACTTATTTTTGTCAAAATTTGCACTTCAATAAATTCAATTCTTGAAAACATTAGCCATAATACCTGCCCGCTACGCATCTACCAGATTTCCCGGTAAACCATTAATAGATATTAAAGGTGTAACAATGATAGAACGGGTATATCGGCAAGCTAACAAGGCAAAAACACTTCAAAAAATAATAATTGCAACGGATGATCAACGGATATTTGATCATTGCACCTCCTTTGGTGCTAAGGTGATGATGACTTCTCCAGAACACTTAACTGGCACGGATCGCTGTGCAGAGGCATTTGCGGCGATGGACGAAATGTTTGACATCGTTCTTAATATACAAGGGGATGAACCGTTCATCCAACCAGAACAAATTGATCTCCTTATTAATTTTTATGCTGAACATTTTGACAAATTTGATGTTGCAACCTTGTCAAAGAAAATAACAAATCATAAAGAGCTATTTAATAGAAATACCGTAAAGTTGGTCACTGATTTTCAACACAAGGCATTATATTTTAGTAGGAACACCATCCCTCATTTAAGAGGAATTCCTGAAATTTCCTGGCTTGATCATCATGATTTCTATAAACATATTGGACTTTATGCCTACAAAGCGAAACTTCTAAAAAGACTTACTGCCCTAGCACCCACATCGTTAGAAAAATCAGAAAGCCTTGAGCAACTAAGATGGATTCAAAACAGTCTTTCTATAGGTGTAGTAGAAACAAATATTGAAACGGCCAGTATCGATACTCCGGAAGATCTTAAGGAAATCTTAAATTTTGGTTTTTGATAGGGGATTAATAATCGGTTTGTGTCAAATATCCCGTGAGCTAAAGAGTTGGACTTCGCTTCATTTCTATGTCACGATCTTCCAATTTTTTGCAAGAACATTAACAAAATAGGAACTAAATATCTCTAATACGTCAATTAACGAATTAAGTTATTCATTGATATGATGTTTTTTAAATCTAGATTCAAAATATAATAGTGCGTATTGTTTGTTTTTGAGTTTCCAGTTTGTTTTTTGTTGTTTTTGTGAATTATTATTTTTTGTGTCACAAATTCACTATTTTTACCAAAATTCACAACCTAATTTTTAACACTATTTTCTCATGAAAAAATTGACTGTTTTATCTGTTTTGCTTTTTTCTATATCCTCCTTGTGTTTTTCACAGGATGCTATGGAGCGAACTGCAAAAAATCAGATTTCTAAATTTCAACAAGATTTTGGTTTAACCAATCTGGATGTTGCCAATCCTATTCTAACAGATTCCTATAAAAGCGAATCAAGCGGAGTAACAAACTTCTTCTACAGACAACAAGTAGATGGCATTGAAATCGAAAATGCCAACATAAATATTCATATTGATAGAAATGGAAAAGTGGTTTTCGCCAGAAATACTTTTGTCAGAACAGCAAAAGCAATGATAAAGAATGCTGGAAAAGGAATGTCTGCTAAACAAGCTGTTCAAATTGCAGCAACGGATCTTTCCCTATCTCTCAAAAATCTTTCAATTGAGAAACGTCAGAAAAACTTAACCCTTTTCTCCAAGTCCGGAATAGCCAGCGAACCAATTCGCGCTCATCAACTTTATTATAACAATGGCAAAAAAGACCTCCGGTTAGTCTGGAAAGTAGGAATTTATACTGCTGACTACCAACACAACTGGCAAGTATATATAGATGCAGTTTCAGGAGAGATCATCAGAAAAAAAGATGAAGTTCTCCACTGCAATTTTGGTGGTGGACCTCCTGTAGGCCATACTTGCAAAGAAGAACATTCTGATGTAAAAGTTAAAGCAAAAAGTGCCTACAATAATTTTATTGGTGCTTCAAATAAAAATGCTGGGATGGCCAACTCGTATACCGCTTATCCATTAGGAGTAGAGAGTCCAAGTCATGGTAATAGGGTAGTACTTACAAATCCCGCAGATGCTACAGCCTCTCCATTTGGATGGCATGATACAAATGGCGCAGCAGGAGCAGAATATACAATAACCAGAGGAAACAACGTGCTTGCACAAGAAGATAGAGATGGCAACAATGGTAATGGTGGCACAGCGGAAGGCGGTGCCTCCCTAGATTTCAATTTTCCCTTAAATCTAAACAATACTCCTGCAAGCAACGAAGATGCAAACATTACCAACTTATTTGTGTGGAACAACTTCATGCACGATGTTTGGTATCATTACGGATTTGATGAAGCAAGCGGAAATTTCCAACAAAACAATTACGGTAGAGGAGGTTCTGGCAACGATTATGTCCTGGCAGACGCTCAGGATGGAAGTGGGACAAATAATGCAAATTTTGGTACGCCAGGTGATGGAAACAGCCCAAGGATGCAAATGTTTCTGTGGTCTGCTGCTACCTCTGGGGGTTCTTCATTTACGGTAAATTCTCCAGGCTCTGTGGCAGGTTCATATGGCGCAGAAGTCGCTCAGTTTGGCCCCTCAACATTTAATATAACTGGTAATTTAGTCATTGCCAATCCAAATGAAGCTTGTGCTGCTATCTCCAATGGCGGGGCATTAAATGGCAATATCGCATTGATTGACCGAGGTGCTTGTCAGTTTGGTTCTAAAGTGCTCCGAGCACAGAATGCAGGTGCAGTAGCAGTTATAATTTGTAACAACGTTGCAACTGCTCCTATTGCCATGTCTGCAGGCTCCGATGGCGGAAGTGTGACCATTCCCAGCATGATGATTAGCCAGGCTGATTGTGCAACAATTCGTGTACAAATACCAACTGTAAATATCACAATGACCTCTACACCAGCTACAGGTCAACAAATAGACGGCGATCTAGATAATGGAATCATCGCTCATGAATATGGCCATGGTATTTCTACAAGATTGACTGGAGGTCCAGCAACTTCTTGTTTAGGAAGCTCAGAACAACAAGGAGAAGGTTGGAGCGATTGGTTTGGTCTAGTCCTCACACAACAAGCCAGTCATACTAAAGATACTCCAAGGGGAATTGGTACTTACGCGCTAGGAGAGTCAACTGCTGGCGGTGGAATAAGAACTTTTCAATACTCTTATGACATGAACATTAATCCACATACCTATAATGATATCGGAGGAGAAGCAGTACCTCACGGAGTTGGTTCTGTATGGTGTGCTATGATTTGGGATATGTATTGGGATTTGATTGATGCCCATGGCTTTGATTCGGATATCTATTATGGTACAGGAGGTAACAATATTGCTATGAATTTGGTATTAGAAGGCATAAAATTACAAGGTTGTAATCCTGGTTTTGTTACTTCAAGAGACGCGATATTAGCAGCAGATCAAGCATTGTACGGCGGAGCAAATGAATGTACTATTTGGAATTCTTTTGCTAGAAGAGGTTTAGGGTTTGGTGCATCAGAAGGAAGTGTCAACAGTAATACAGATGGAACAGAGTCTTATGCGCTTCCTCCAGGCCTTGGAGCCGGAGTTTCTATTGCAAAAACAGCAGACAAATACTCTGTAGCACCTGGCGAAACAATTACTTTTACACTTCGAATGGAAAACACTTGTGCTTCAGCAACTGATATTTTAGTGACGGATGATCTGCCTATTGGGCTTAGTTATGTATCTGGATCTGCTAGTAATGGTGGCACTCATAACGGAGGGATTATTTCCTGGCCATCTATTCCAACATTAACACAAGGAAACGCAGTGATATTTACGTATGAAGCTAAAGTAGATGCAGGAGCAACACTTCCTCCAAATCCGTCAATTGTAGACGATTTAGAAAATGGAGCAGGTAATTGGTCTACTTCTACCGCAGCAACAGGAACAGTGACCAGTAGTTGGGCATTGCAAGGAGGAAATCCATGTGGTTCTACAGGATGGTATGCTGAAGAATTGGAAGCTGGTGGGAGCAATTCAGTCAATCAATTTTTGGATCTCGATCCAGTATTACTCAATGGCGCTTCAGTTTTGACGTTTGATCATTTTTATGATACGGAAGCGAATTGGGATGGCGGACGAGTAGAGATTTCTACCAATGGAGGAACAAGTTGGACTGATCTAGGTCCGTTTATGACCAGCGGCGGCTACACTGATTTTATTCAAAATAATTCTGGAATACCAGCCTTCGCTGGATTAAGCACAAGCTGTGAAACTACCTCTGTTGACTTATCAAGTTTCGCTTGTACAGAGGCAATTATCAGATTTAATTTTTACTACGATCCAGCTGCCGTGGGAACTGCAGGAAATGGAATTGCAGATGGTTGGTATATAGACGCGATTGACTTACAAACAAACGCAACATTGGTCAATTCTGCATCGGCAGTTACAAATGGGACAACACTTACAGACATTGCTTGTTTGGAAATACTACCTGCTGCAAACTTACTAATCTCTCCAGAAGTACTATTAGAAGGTCCACTTAACATAGCTACTGGTTTAATGAGAACAGACTTAAAAATTGGCAATCTGATTCCTTTAACCGAGCCGTACACAGCCCTTGGAATGCACACTGGCGATGAAACAGTGACCACTGCTGTTCTTAACAATACACCAGTGGTAGATTGGGTATTAGTAGAGTTGAGAGATAAAGATGATAACTCAAACATACTTGGAACAAAAGCTGGTTTGTTATTGGATAATGGCTCCGTCGTTTCAGAAGATGGTTCTAGTCCTATTGCTTTTGCTGCATTGCCAGGCGACAATTATTATGTTACCATAAAACATCGTAATCACCTTGGGGTAATGTCTTCCAACACAATTGCTTTAAACGGGGCAACCTCCACACTGGTTGATTTTACGAGTATTCCATTAAATGGGCTCAACCCGACAAAAGTATTGGGAGGCAGTCTTCAAGTCCTTTGGGCTGGTGATGCTGATGCTTCTGGTGGTATAGATGCAGGAGACAGAAGCCTAACCTGGAACAATAGAAATCAAACCTTATATTTTGGTTCAGATTGCAATCTAGATGGCCTTTCAGATGCTTCAGATAGAAGCATGGTCTGGAATAATAGAAACAACATACAGCAAATTCCATAAGAATTCGTTCAAATTATTTAAAAGAAAAGCCATTCTTGTTCCTTGCAAGAATGGCTTTTTTTATTGGGAATATGTTTGATCGACCTTGTTAACCTAAGGTATTATAAAATCAGGTCAATCAAATATCTAATTGTTTGTAACAAAGCTGTAAAGTTATAACGCAAATAATTAGAGATTTATAGGTAGGTGTTTAAATGGTATATCCTTGTTTATTAGGTTGTTAACTTGCTATTTTTAGGTGATTTATTATACTTTAGTTAACTCGGGGACCTTTTAAACTTTCTTTATGAAGAATTATTACTCTTTACTAACAATGGTTTTCCTATCATTTGGACATGTAGTTTGGGGGCAGGAGCCTAACTTAACTATTGCTGAAGACCATATAAGGTCCCTTCAGGAAAAACTGGAATTTTCAGACGATGATGTTCGTAATGTTATAATTACAGACTCTTTTACCAGTAACAAAAGTGGTGTTGCCAATTACTATTTCAAACAGCAATATCAAGGCATCGAGGTAGAAAATGCGACTATGAATATTCATATTGCAAAAGATCGAAGTGTACTGCATTCAAGAACCAGTTTTATTCAAAATTTAAAATTAAAAGTAAAGGGTGGAAATGTTGTTTCACCTGAGGCAGCAGTAAAAAAGGCTGCAGAACATCTTGGACTTTTAACTTTAGAAGTAAAGCAAAAATCCAAAGAAGGCAACAAATATCAATTTTCAGACGCAGGAATAGCCAGACAGCCAATAAAAGCTTCTTCTGTCTACTACGCTTTTGACCAGGAAGTACAATTAGTCTGGAAAGTAGAAATTTTTACGAAAGATCAAAATCATTATTGGGTAATACTGATAAATGCTAATTCTGGAGAAATTATCAAAAAATACGATCAAGTACTTAAATGTGAGTTTGGGACTCCAGAAACACCTTCCTGCTCAGTACCACATCACATTGAAAACAAACAAATTCACAAACAAATCAGCTCAATCAGTAACGTCGGCATGGCCAATTCTTATACGGCTTATCCGCTTGGCATAGAGAGCCCAAATCATGGTGGTAGAGTGGTTTTGTCCAACCCCGCTAATGCAACGGCTTCTCCCTATGGTTGGCATGATACCAATGGCTTGGCAGGACCAGAATATACAATAACCAGAGGCAATAATGTACTCGCCTCAGAAGATATTGATTTTAATGACGTACCAGGCTTTAGCCCGGACGGTGGTGCATCCTTAGATTTCAATTTCCCCCTAAACCTGAACGTACCACCTGCCAATTCTGATCTCGCTGCTCGAATTACTAATTTATTTGTTTGGAATAATTTTATGCATGATGTCTGGTACCAATATGGCTTTGATGAGGTTAGCGGAAATTTCCAACAAAACAATTATAACAGAGGAGGCTACGAAAATGATTATGTGCAAGCAGATGCTCAGGATGGCTCAGGTACCAACAATGCCTATTTTCTTACGCTATCAGAAGGATTTGTTTCGTTCATGACAATGTTCCTTTGGAATTGGACCGACCCAAATGTATTCTATGATTCAAGTCTCGACAATGGGATTATTGCTCATGAATATGGCCATGGTATTTCAATCAGATTAACAGGTGGAGCATCCAATGTAGGCTGCTTAATCAACAATGAACAACAAGGAGAAGGATGGAGTGACTGGTTTGGCTTGGTAATGTCGCATCAACCTACAGATACTAAAAACACAGCAAGGGGTATTGGTACTTATTCTATGGGACAGCAGACCACAGGTGCCGGACTTCGCCCTTACAAATATACACACGATATGACCGTAAATCCCCTTACTTATGGAGATCTTGGTACACAGATTATCCCTCACGGGACAGGTTCTGTCTGGTGCACAATGATTTGGGATTTATATTGGGATTTGATTGACCAATACGGATATGATCCTGACCTCTATCATGGTACTGGAGGAAACAATATCGCGATGAATCTGGTCGTAGAAGGAATGAAATACCAAGGATGTGAGCCTGGATTTGTGGATGCAAGAGATGGAATTTTAGCAGCAGACCAAGCCTTGTATGGTGGTGCAAATATTTGCACGATATGGGCAACTTTTGCAAGAAGAGGACTTGGGTATAGTGCCAGCCAGGGATTGTCATCCAGTACAACGGATGGAACAGAAGCATTTGATCTTCCTCCAAGTACTGGAGCTGGGGTGAGAATTACAAAATCAGCAGACAAGACAGCAGCTTCTCCAGGAGAAGTCATCTCGTTTACAGTAGTTGTGGAGTCTAATTGTGGATCAGCTTCAGATATCTCTGTATTTGATCAACTTTCAAATGGATTAGAATATGTGGCTGGCTCTGCCAGCAATGGAGGTACAGAAAGCGGAGGAACAATCACTTGGCCCAATATCCCGATACTTGGATCTGGAGGTAATTCCACCTATACCTACCAAGCAAAGGTAAGTACTACTCCAATACCAGAACCTGACCTATCTGATGATATGGAAAATGGAGAAGGAAATTGGATCACATACAATTCCCCTACAGGAAGCACTAGCAATTGGGAATTGCAAGCTGCCCCTTGTGGTTCTACAGGTTGGTATGCAGAAGAATTGGAGGCAGGTGCAAACAATGTAGTCTATCAGTTTTTATCCCTCAACCCCATCGTTATAAATGGGAATACAACTTTAACTTTTGATCATTATTTTGATACGGAAGTAAACTGGGATGGTGGCTTTGTAGAAATTTATAGTCCAGGAGATTTAAATACCACAAATCTTGGTACTTATATGACTTCTGGTGGCTACAATGGATATTATGCGAATAATCCTAGTGCAGTAGGTTTTAGTGGAGCAAGCAATGGTTGTATGACAACAACAGTAGATTTATCAAGCTTTGATTGTCAGGAAGTGGTTATTCGATTTGTATTTTATTACGATGCTTTTGCTGTTGGTGATCCAAATAATGGAATTGCTGATGGTTGGTACATTGATAACATATTAATAGATACAGAAGCCGCTTTATTCAACAAAGCAACTGCGACTACCGGGGGAGTGTCTTATTCTGATAAGGTTTGCCTGGAGTTACTGCCGCCTGCAGATTTAATGTTGACGGTAATGGCTAGTATGGAAGGCCCCTACGACCCAATAGCCAATAAAATGAGAAACGATCTGAATTATTACAATCTTTTACCATTTATCGATCCTTACACCGCACTCGGATGGCAAGTTGGTGGTGTTGGTGCATTTACTTCGCAGTCCGTATTTGATAACTATCCTGTTGTTGATTGGGTACTAGTAGAACTTAGAGATAAAGACAATCCTTCTACAGTCATTGTGACAAGAGCAGGATTATTAAAAGAAGATGGATTTGTTACTGGCACAGATGGTTTCTCTCCGTTGAGTTTTGGTTCAGTGCCACCTGATAGTTATTATATTGCTATTCGTCATAGAAATCACTTAGGACTTATGACAGCTACTAATTACGGTTTGAATCCAGGTGTTAATAACTTCATCAATTTTAATACTCTTCCACTTCATGGAAATACGCCGGCAAAAATTCTTCCAAATGGAGACCAGGCAATGTGGTCAGGAGATGCCAATCATTCTGGTGTTTGTGATGCTGGCGATAGGAGCGAAGCCTGGAATTCAAGAAACTCGAATGCTTATTTGTTTACGGATATAAATTTGGATGGTACTTGCGACGCTGCTGATAGAAGCAAGATTTGGAACAATAGAAACAAGTCGCAACAATTGCCTTAAGGGAATACTTTCATAACTATAAAAGATTGACGATCTAGCAGTCAATCTTCAAATCAAAAAAGCCGTTTTGGATACTCCAAAAACGGCTTTTCTTTTTCGATATAGCGGAAGAATGGAACCTTCATACATCCTTTCACATTATTTCTTAGTTTACCAGCGGATCAAAGCAGAACCCCAGGTAAATCCGCTACCAAAAGCTGCTAGACAAACAAGGTCTCCATCCTTAATTTTGCCTTTTTCCCATGCCTCACAAAGAGCAATTGGAATAGAAGCAGCGGTGGTATTTCCATATTTTTGAATATTGTTGTAGACACGATCATTCTCAATTCCCAGATTCATTTGAACTAATTGACTAATTCTTAGATTTGCTTGATGGGGTATCAGCATGTCGATATCATCTACAACATTTCCGGTTTTCGTTAATGCTTCATGGATGACTTCTGGAAATTTTTCGACGGCCCATTTGAATACGTACCTGCCATTCATAGTTGGGTAGATTTGGCCATCATCGACCATTTCATTTGTCATAAATATGCCTCCAAACTCTGGCTCTTCTCCATAATTAGATTGGCGTTCAGGTTTGTCCTTTAGGAATACACCACCATGGCTTCCTGGATTATAATAGGCAAGTTCTTCAGCAAACTTACCATCTGCATGAAGGTGAGTGGTTAAAATTCCTTTACCTTCCTCTTCGGTTGCTTGTATGACAGCGGCCCCTGCACCATCACCGAATATAACGGTTACGTTTCGGCCTCGGGTGGTAAAATCCAAACCACATGAATGAAATTCAGATCCTACAATTAGAATATTCTTATACATTCCAGACTTGATGAATTGATCTGCAATTGATAAGGCATAGATAAAACCGGAGCATTGGTTTCTAATATCTAAAGCGCCAATACCATTCATTCCCATTTCTCTCTGCAGAAGTACTCCACAGCCAGGGAAATAGTAGTCAGGACTAAGGGTTGCAAAAATGATGAAGTCTATATCTTTGTTAGTCAATCCCGCACGTTCAATAGCAATATTAGCAGCTTGTACTCCCATTGTGGTAGCAGTTTCTTCGTGCTTTTTTGCATATCGGCGTTCTTCAATTCCTGTTCTTTCTCTTATCCACTCATCAGTTGTATCCATTACCTTTTCTAGGTCTTTATTGGTTACAATTTGTTCAGGTACATAAAATCCCATCCCTGCAATTTTCGAATGTGGCATAACTTAGCTTTTTGGTTAGGGGAGCAAAGTTAAATTAAATTTTGAGAATCACGGATTATTCGTATTTTCATTTTCTAATATTTATTTAAATTTAGATAAATTCTGATTCTGTAAGCAGTGATACACGATCTTAGGTAGTTTGTTTTTTTTCTCTAGCAAACAGACCACAATTTTCACTAAATTTGGCTTCGATAAAAATTCGATATGATAAAAGCGACAAATATTCGTAAGTCCTACGAGCAGTTGGATGTGTTGAAGGGGGTAAATCTGGAAGTCCAAAAAGGCGAAATAGTTACCATTGTCGGGAAATCCGGAGCAGGGAAGAGCACACTTCTGCATATTCTGGGCACACTTGATAAAATGGATAGTGGGAACTTGCTGATTAATGACATAGAAATCAACGGGTTGTCTGAAGTTGAAATGGCAAAATTTAGAAATGAAAATATCGGATTTGTGTTTCAGTTTCATCACCTTTTACCAGAGTTTACAGCGTTGGAAAATGTCTGTATTCCTGCATTTATAAATGGGAAGTCGGAGAAAGAGGCAGAGCCCAGAGCCAAAGAATTGCTTGACTATCTGGGATTGTCAGACCGACTAGAACATAAACCAACGCAGCTTTCAGGAGGGGAGCAGCAAAGAGTAGCGGTAGCTCGAGCTTTAATGAATAAACCAGCGATCTTATTTGCAGATGAACCATCAGGAAATCTGGATTCTGCTTCTTCCAAAGAGCTGCATAATCTATTATTCCAACTCCGGGATGATCTTCAACAGACTTTTGTCATTGTAACGCACAATGAAGAATTAGCAGCGATGAGCGATAGAAGACTAGTGATGCATGATGGGTTGATTTAGTGGGGAATTATTCCCATCACAAAGACCAATTTTCTCCGCCAATATATACCATAATCATTGCAACAGCTATAGGAGCAAATATGGAGATTCCCATCGCAAAAAAATAAAACTTTGGCACCTTGGAACGTTCTAACAGTTCAGAAATTAGTGCGACAATCAATACTCCAGCACAAATAGTCACCGCCAAAACGCTTAAAAATTTAGCAACGAAGGGGTTCCAATACCACAATCCAAGCAGAATGATCATTTCCGCAAGGAAAATTTCAACCAATCTTCTAGTTTCTGATTTTGTCATTGTGCAAACAATATACTAGAATTAATAAATAAAATTTTGTTAAAATTATGAATATGCTGTTGTAAGTGTTTCAAACTTTAAATTGTTATTACATCTTGAATGTTTTGTATGATTCTGATAGCCAGAGTATAATGTAAGTCGTCAAATTTTCCCTAGACAATAAAACTATACTTTTAATTAAGGAACTCTTAATAAATTTCTTTGGGTCTTATATTTTGGTATTAAACTTGGTTTGCAGATACTAATATTGATATGTATATTTGAACAAATCTATGTATTTGTTGCAAAAAATTGGATAAGTTATTTTCCAAAACAAATAATTGAGTAGTTTTGCGGATTACTAATACATAATTTTTAAATCAACTATGAAAAATGCACTTGTTACAGGCGGTTCAAGAGGGATTGGACGTGCGGTTTGTTTGGAACTGGCTGAAATGGGCTACCACATTCTAATTAATTACAGAAGCAACGAAACGGAAGCACTAAATACTTTAAAGCTAGTAAATGAAAAAGGGAGTACTGGTGAGTTACTCCAATTCGATGTTGCCAGTAAGGAAGAAGTGGAAGCAAAATTGTCAGGCTGGAAGCAGGCAAACGAAGGCAAATACATCGAAGTACTTGTCAATAATGCGGGAATTCGAAAAGATAATCTACTGGTTTTCATGACAGATGGAGAATGGCGAGATGTTCTTAATACGAATCTGGATGGCTTCTTTTTTACGACTAGATTTTTGATTAAAGACATGATGACAAGTAAGTTTGGACGAATTGTCAACATTGTTTCTTTATCAGGAATCAAAGGACTTCCTGGGCAGACAAACTATTCTGCTGCAAAAGCCGCAGTGATTGGTGCGACGAAAGCTTTAGGCCAAGAAGTCGCAAGAAAAAAGATAACTGTAAATGCAGTCGCTCCGGGTTTTATTGCCACCGATATGACAGAAGATCTTGAAGAAAAAGACTTTAAGATGATGATTCCAATACGAAGATTTGGCAGACCAGAAGAGGTGAGTTCTGTCGTAGGGTTTCTGGTTTCTGAAAAAGCTTCGTATATTACTGGGGAAGTAATCTCCGTAAATGGTGGACTTTATACGTGATAAAAAAGGGAAAAGATAATAATGAAAAGAGTTGTAATTACTGGAATAGGTATATATTCTTGTATTGGAAAGAATCTTGACGATGTAAAAAATTCGTTGTACAATGGCCAATCAGGAATCGGATTAGATCAAAAAAGAAAAGATAATGGGTATCGTTCTGGCCTTACCGGAATGTTAGAACGCCCAAACCTCAAAAAACAATTGAGCAGACGCCAACGTATAGGTATGCCAGAACAAGCAGAATACGCTTATCTGGCAACGCTGGAAGCCTTGCTGAATGCAAGAATTGACCTTGATTTTTTAGAAAAAAATAATGTGGGAGTACTCTACGGCAACGATAGCTCAGCTGCTCCTGTCATTGAAGCGAATGATATCCTTAGAGAAAAAATGGACACCACCTTGATAGGGTCGGGGGCTATTTTCAAATCGATGAATTCTACAGTAACTATGAATTTGTCGACCATATTTAAGTTGAAAGGAATCAATTTTACAATTAGTGGTGCTTGTGCCAGTGGATCTCATTCTATTGGGATGGCCTATCTGTTGATTAAAAACGGCCTGCAAGATCAAGTCATTTGTGGCGGTGCTCAGGAAGTTAATATGTATGCGATGGGGGCATTTGATGCAATCGGCGCATTCTCCGTAAGGGAAATGGATCCTATTGGAGCCTCCAGACCCTTTGACAGGGATCGCGATGGGCTTGTACCTAGTGGAGGAGCTGCTACGGTGATCCTGGAAAGTTTAGAATCAGCCCAAAAAAGAGGTGCCAAAATCTATGGTGAAGTGATCGGATATGGCTTTTCATCAAACGGAGATCACATCTCCAAACCAGATGTCAGAGGCCCTGTGCGTTCCTTAGAAATGTCCTTACAACAATCTGGTATCCTTGCAAACGAAGTAGACTATATCAATGCACATGCTACAAGTACACCACTTGGAGATCAAAACGAAGCAAGAGCAATTTATCAGGTATTCGGGAGCAAACCATACGTCAGTTCTACCAAGTCAATGACTGGCCATGAATGTTGGATGGCAGGTGCTAGCGAAGTGGTCTATTCATTACTAATGATGAATGACTCCTTTATAGCTCCAAATATCAATTTGGAAAACCCAGATGAAGACAGTGTAAAACTGAATATTCCTACGAAATGTACTGAAGCAAAAATAGACACCTTTTTATCCAATTCCTTCGGGTTTGGTGGTACCAACTCCTCCTTAGTAATACGAAAATTTAAATAACCCCAAAAATATTTAAAATGGAAAGGACCGATGTTATCAAGATTGTAAACGATTTTTTAATAGACGAATTTGAAGCAGAAATTGAGGGCATTTCTTTTGATGCTAATTTTCACGAAACACTTGAATTGGATAGTCTAGATTATGTAGATTTAGTGGTCTTAGTAGAAGATTCATTTAAATTTAAACTGAACGGTGAGGACTTTAAATCAGTAGTTTCTTTCGATGACCTTTATGATCTAATTCATAGTAAAGTGAATCAAGTCGAATTGGTTTAAATTGCAATAAAAAAATGAAAGATTTCCTTGTAAAGTCTCTATAAAGTATTGCTTTGGCAATACTTTTTTATTGGAGGCAAACTTGTAAATTCGCAGAAAAAAGAACTAAATGGCAAAAAGCTGGAAGGGGAAAACTCGAGGAGGTGTGCTAGGGCACAAGATATTTGTATGGATACTGAGAAATTTGGGACTCGGTATTGCTTATTTTGTGCTTATCTTTGTCGCATTTTATTTTGTCTTTTTTAGCCCAAAGTCCACCAAATCAAGTTACTTCTTTTTTAATAAGATTTTAAAACAAAATCCCTTTACCTCTGTCATTAATATCTATCGGAATTACTACGTTTTTGGACAAACTCTTTTAGACAAAGTGGCAATAATGGCAGGCCTTTCTAACAAGTTTACTTTCAATTTTGATGGAGACCACCACCTCTATGAGATGGACAAAAACCAAACAGGTGGAATCCTAATCAGCGCCCATATTGGTAACTGGGAAATTGCCGGCAACTTCCTTGATGACCTAAAGAGTAAAATAAACATCGTCATGTTTGACGAAGAACATGAAAAAATAAAAGGTTATTTAGAAGAAAGTGGCAAAAAGAGAAAGTTTAATGTTATTCCTGTAAAGGATGATTTTTCGCACATTATAAAAATAAGTCAAGCGCTAAAAAACAAGGAGTTTATCTGTATGCACGGAGATCGGTTTGTAGAAGAGGGCAAAAGACATACTGTGGAATTTATGGGCAAAAAAGCCCCGTTTCCCCTAGGACCATTTCATTTGACAACTCGCTTCAAAGTACCCTATTCATTCGTATTTGCAGTCAAAGAAACCAATAGCCACTATCATTTTTTCGCCTCACCAGGAAAAATACACGATGGCAAACCAGAAGAACTATTGGAGTTGTATACTAAACAAGTTGAAGAAAAACTCAAAACCTATCCCCGTCAATGGTTCAATTATTATGAATTTTGGCAGAAAGAGGAGACTTAACTAATTCGCTAGATGAAAAATGTACTAGTTATTCAATACTCCCAAACAGGACAAGCGACCGATATAGTTCGTTCCGTCTTATCTCCGCTGGAACAGGATGAAAATATTCAAATCACTTATGAGACGATAAAACCCATAGATGACTATCCTTTTCCCTGGACGTCTTCCGTTTTCTTTGAGACGTTCCCAGAAACGCATCAGGAAGTCCCTTGTCCGCTAAAAACGTTTGATTTTGACCCTTCTATCGACTACGATTTGATTGTGATCGGATATCAGGTTTGGTACCTTACTCCCTCGATCCCCATCAATTCTTTTATGAGTTCTGAAGAGGCAAAAAAAATAATGAAAAACAAGCCAGTAATTACAATTATTGGTTGTCGGAATATGTGGGCGATGGCGCAAGAGAAAATGAAACGGAAAATCAAAGACTTAGAAGGCCACCTTATCGGTAATATTGCATTGGTAGACAAAGCACCCAACCTGGTAAGTGTAGCAACGATTTTAAGGTGGATGCTCACCGGCAAAAAAGATAAGTTCGGGCTCGTTTTTCCTAAGTCTGGTGTCTCTGAAAAAGATATAATAGAAGCAAGTCGATTTGGTACTATAATTCGAAATGCGCTATCCAAAAACATACAAGAATTAGCTCAACAAGAGCTCAATAAATTAGGCGCAGTAAATATCTTTCCAAACCTGGTGATGCTTGAAAAAAGAGCAAATGGACTGTTTGGTTTCTGGTCCAAATTCATACGGGACAAAGGTGGTCCCTTTGACCCCAATCGTAAGTTTCGAATGCGTATTTTTACTACTTATTTGTTTATTGGAATCATTGTTCTTTCGCCAATTACTACAATTATAAGTTGGATGCTCGGATTTGTCTTAAAATCTAAAATTCAGAAGCAAGTAGAGTACTATTCACAAAACAGTTTGCAGGACGAGTTTAGTTAGGTCCTAGATTTATTAAGTTTTATAATTGATCAAAACAATTATTTGTTTTCAGTAATAATGGAAACTATGTAAAAGTCACTGGTAATCAGGTGTTTATTTGTGGGGTGGATAATTTATCCTAAATATATTGAACAAATCGCTAGGTATTTTATTGAATAGGGGAGTATTTTTTTGTTAAAAATCAGAATAATTCTACTTTTGCAGGATAATTTTTTGAGAAAAGGGAAAAAACAACAACATCCATATGTTGCAGGAAGTATTTATTACGAAATTATCTAAATTTCTACCTAATGAACCTATAGGGAATGAGGACATGGAGTCTTATCTTGGTATGATAGATAATACTCCGTCCAGAGCTAGAAAGATTGTTCTAAGGAGTAATGGGATAAAATCCAGACATTATGTACTGGATAAAGAAGGGAATATTTCGCACAATAACGCGGAATTAGTGATTGAAGCCATGAAGGGATTGGAAGGTAATAATTTCAGCTTGAATGACGTCGAAGTATTGGCTTGCGGAACATCCTTGATAGATCAAATGCTGCCTTCTCATGCAGCGATGGTGCATGGCCTGATGAAGACTAAACCAATAGAAATTATGTCTCCTTCTGGAGCTTGCTGCTCTGGTATGCATGCATTCAAATATGGATTTCTTTCTATTAAAGCTGGAAATTCTTCTAATGCTGTTTGCACAGGATCAGAAATGCTGTCTCCAATGCTGCATGGACGAAACTATGAGGCAGAGACTGAAAATCTGAATAAACTTAACGAAAACCCATATATTGCATTCGAGAAAGACTTTCTACGCTGGATGCTTTCAGATGGTGCTGGTGTTGCTCTAATGGAGAACAAACCTCGTGGCGAAATGTCTTTAAAAGTAGAGTGGGTAAGAAGCATCTCTTTTGCCAACGAATTGGAAACTTGCATGTACGCGGCCGCAGATAAAGAGGAAAATGGCAGGCTCAAAGGCTGGAAAGAATTTACCTCTAAGGAATGGCTAAACAAATCGATCTTTGCGATGAAGCAAGATGTGAAAATGCTGGGGAAAAACATTGCAGACTTTGGGGTGAAAGATTTGATCGAAGTAAGTAAAAAAATTGATTTCGATATTGCATCCCTAGACTATTTTTTACCTCACTTGTCTTCCGAATTTTTTAGAGATAAAGTAGCCGAAGCACTTACAAAAATGGGAGGCCACATTCCACAAGAAAAATGGTTTACCAATTTGACAAGGGTTGGTAATGTTGGATCTGCATCCATCTATCTGATGTTAGAAGAATTATTTTATTCTGGTAACTTAAAGAAAGGACAAAAAATCCTGATCTCCGTTCCAGAAAGCGCTAGATTTAGTTATTCTTATGCTTTATTGACCGTTATATAGTTGATGTGTTGCTGATTTCTTATATTTGTATTCATTTCGTATTCGCAACTATTCTTCTTTTTAACGAACTAGTAACCCAACATTCTCCATGAATACCATAAATACTTTACTGAACAAAGAAGAGGTGCAAGGATTAATACCTCAGAAAGCACCAATGGTCATGATAGATAGCCTGCTGTCGTCTTCCGAAAAAAGATCCGTAAGCAGTTTTCAGATAAAGGAAGAAAATATCTTCTGCGATGACAATAAACTCACAGAATCTGGGCTCATAGAAAATGTTGCACAAACAGCAGCCATTCGCGCGGGCTATATGGGCATGATGAAAGCAAAAGAAGAGGGAAACTCTTCCGCTGGCCCTATCTTAGGATACATCGCTGCAGTTCGCAATTGTATCATTCACGAACTTCCTGAAGTCGGCACCGACATCCAAACAGAAATCGTTGTAGAACACGAAGTCATGAGCGTTTCCATGATCAATGGAAAAATAACCTCAGGAGATACCTTGTATCTTGAATGCGAAATGAAAATTTTCCAAAAAGGATAGCTATTGGTTATTTAAGTTAATGGTTATTAGGCTAAAGTGTGTATACCTTCCAACAGAAAGCGACACAACAGGTACCTTCTGCTCTCTACCAACTACCAAAATGTCCCCCTACATTCATAATTAAATTAAAGAAACATATTTGAATTTGAATTCGAATAACCGTACTTTTGCCGTCAAATAGAACAACATGTACTTCAACAACATACTTGAAACTATTGGAAACACTCCATTAGTAAAACTAAATAAAATTGCAGACGAAGTCTCAGCGACCGTTTTAGCAAAAATTGAAACCACTAACCCTGGGAACTCTATCAAAGATAGAATGGCGCTCAAAATGATCGAAGACGCAGAAAAAAGAGGCGATCTGAAACCAGGAGGTACAATCATTGAGTGTACTTCTGGAAACACTGGAATGGGAATCGCTATTGCCGGCGTAGTAAAAGGGTATCACTGTATTTTTACGACTAGTGACAAACAGTCAAAAGAGAAGGTCGATATGCTTAAAGCAGCTGGAGCAGAGGTTATCGTTTGTCCAACCAATGTAGAACCCGATGATCCTAGATCTTACTATTCCATAGCGGAAAAATTGAACAAGGAGATTCCAAATTCTTACTGGTGCAATCAATACGATAATCCATCAAATGCAGTAGCCCACTACGAGTCGACAGGCCCCGAGATCTGGGAGCAAACAGAAGGAAAAATCACGCACTTTGTCGTCGGTGTTGGTACAGGGGGAACCATTTCAGGAATTGGAAAGTACTTGAAAGAGAAAAATCCCGATATCAAAATCTACGGCATCGACACCTATGGTTCCGTATTTAAAAAATTCCACGAAACTGGCGTTTTTGATAAAGCGGAAATTTACCCTTACATCACAGAAGGTATTGGAGAAGATATACTTCCAAAAAATGTCAACTTTGATATCATCGATTACTTCGAGAAAGTAACGGACAAAGATGCCGCCTTGTACACAAGGTACCTGGCTCAACAAGAAGGAATCCTCGTCGGAAACTCTGCTGGATCAGCAATGGCTGGCGTTATTCAAATGAAAGATAAATTTAAGCCGGAGGATGTAGTTGTTGTGCTTTTCCACGACCATGCCAGCAGGTATGTAGGTAAGATATTCAATGATGACTGGATGCGCGAACGCGGATTTCTCGATGATGAGTTAAAAGTCCGGGATATCGTGGCAAAAAAAGGAAACAAAGCATTTTTCTCCGTTCAGACCAATAAAACAGTGAGAGAAGTACTGAATTTGATGAAGGAAAATGATATTTCCCAACTTCCAGTGATGAAGGGTAAGGAAATTGTCGGATCAGTTACTGAAACGTTAGTTTTGAATTATATTTTGGAAAATCCATTTAATAATGCAGAAACCAATGTCGAATCGATCATGGGAGAAGCATTCCCAATTGTATCTGAAGATTTGCCTTGTAGCAAATTGAGCCGGTACATTAGTAAAAAGATTCCTGCAGTTTTATCAAAAGACAAGGCTGGTGAAATTCAAATTATTACGAAGTACGACATCATTCAATCCGTTGGCTAGATGCCAATTGTCGTTGATCAAATGGGGAGAAGGGTAGACATCCCTGAATCGCCACAGCGTATCGTTTCACTAGTACCTTCACAGACGGAGTTGCTTAGTTATTTAGGACTGGATGATCAACTGGTAGGTATCACGAAATTCTGTGTTCATCCGAAACCTATTTTTCAAACCAAAACTAGGGTAGGAGGTACGAAGCAATATCATTTTGATAAAATCCGCTTGTTGAATCCTGACCTTATCATTGGCAACAAAGAAGAGAATGACCAGGCTCAAATTGAAGCATTGTCAAAAGAATATCCGGTTTGGATGAGTGATATTACTTCTTTGGAAGAAGCGCTGGTTATGATTGGTGCGATAGGGGATATCACGAAGACCGCTTCAAAGGCAAAACAACTTGTTGATACTATTAATATTGAATTTGACGCGCTTCACAATTTAAAGCCGACAACGGGAGAAGTTCGAGTGGCCTATTTGATTTGGAAAAATCCATGGATGGCAGCTGCAAACAACACATTCATCCATGATATTCTAGGAAGGGCAGGGTTTACAAATGCCTTTTCTACCCACAACAGATATCCAGAACTGAGTTTGGAGGAACTCCATAAAGCCGACCCACAAGCTGTTTTCTTGTCATCAGAGCCTTTTCCTTTCAAGGAGCAACATTTGGCTGAAATCCAGGCAGTTTGTCCACAGGCAAAGGTGCTACTGGTCGATGGTGAACTGTTTTCTTGGTACGGCAACCGATTATTAAAAAGTGCCTCCTATTTTCGAGAACTTTGGAAGCAGTTGCTCTTTTAAAAAAAAATACAGATTGGAAGAATAACTCCAATCTGTATTTTTTAATACATTCCTGCTAGTAATAAAACGGACTACTTTTTACCTTCAAGGTTTATCAACCTTTTTTCCAAATCTGAAATTGTATTTGATAATTTCTCATTCTTTGATTGCTCGTCCTCTAGTTTTTTGTTGATCTCAATTACGTGTAAATAAAGCTCTTCTATCTTCTCCAGGTTATTCAATGAAGCTTGAGTTACATCAAATTTGTCGCTTTCTTTTATAGACTTCGCAGATTCAATTCCTGGAAGATGCTTATTCTTTCTTGTAAAATCTTCGACTTCATCTAACGACAAAAATTGATAATCTTCTTTTAATGCAGACGTTCCTTCATAAAATTTTTCAAATACATAATCTGGAACATTCAAAGTAGTAGAACTTGCAATAAATGAACCTACGGCTCTAATATTACCTTGAACTTGAAGTTTTTCTGTAGGTGAACTTGTTCCTATACCTAAATCTCCTGAAGAGGTAAGCACCATATTGTTGACGGTCGTCCCAACAGACCAATGTATTCCGCCAGTAGCATTTCTATTTTGTATAGACAAACCTTGAACTGATGTTCCAAACCCAACAAATCCTAGTAAGTCATCGTTTTGGTCATTAAATTGGATATTACTGTGTATCCCCGCGGTATTTATTGTCGCATCGGTGTCTTTTAAAAATAATGTTGCCGATGTACTTTTAACTATTGCATCTCCAGAAACATCTAATTTTTGAGTTGGGGTAGTTGTTCCAAGACCTACGTTACCATTAGCTAAAACAGTCAGAACATCGGTATTTGCATTTGGCATAGAAGAAATCCCTGTTCCTAAAGTTAAAATTTTGCTATTTGCAGTAGCATTTTCTGTTCTTACATGCAATCCATTTGCCCCATTGGCAGATGAGGTATTAACAATCGCTGCAGAGTATCCACCAGCATCTGTATGCCAAGAAAAAGATTTTGCGTTCTGGCCAGTATTCTCTGAGGAGACATTAAAAAATGGACTATTCGCATCAGTATTCGTTAATAACGTAACAGGCGTTGTTGTTCCAAGACCTACCTTACCACTTCCTTTTATGGTCAGGTGTCTACTGTTAATAAGATTGTGGCCAAAGGTAATGTCATTTGAAGGAGTTCCTGCTGTTATTGCTACATCTCCACCTCCATATAAGATAGTCATGTTGGGAGTTATATTAGGGTAAGTAACATTAGCATATCCATCATTAAAGTGGCCTAAATACCCATATTTATTGGAAGAGGCTTGCCCGACTATTACTATTTCATGTGCATCATTTCCTACATGGTCTGAATTCCAAACTCCAATACCCATTTGAGAATTGTCTGATTCTCTAACATCAAGGTTATAATCAGGAGATGTTGTTCCAATGCCTACCTTACCATCTTCATCTATAACTGCCCTTTCACTACCAGCAGTTGAGAAAAATAACTGGTCTGGTCTTGTACTACGGTTAAACATTCCAGTATTAGCGTCAGAAATAAATGAATAGTTAGGATATAACTGAGAGGACGCATCATCAACAGCTAATTGAAATTTACCTCCTGTGCCACCTATAGAACGAGCCTCTAGCTTGATTTTTCCTGCATTGTAATTTGGTCCATTTTGCAAACGAAAAATACCAGCTCCTGAAGTCAGTTCCCATTCTAAACTAGGTGCAGTCCCTCCAAAAATTATGGATCCATTAACATCTAATGCTGCTTTTGGCGAAAGCTCTTGTATTCCAACCTTCCCTTGAGTATAGATGTCATCACTAATATCATTTGGTTGAGTAGTTCCTATCACATCATACCAGTCATGATCTTTTATGGTTGTCAAATCTATTGTTGTAGTATCATTGGATAAGGATAAAACACCAGTCATAGGATCAAATGTCAAGTCTTGGTTGTCTGTGTTTGGATCTACTTCTAATGTTTTCCAAATAGAGCCATCCCAATAGTAATAACCGGGCACTACATCTGAAGCTGTGGCAGTATTAAAAACTAGAAGCGACAACTCATTGCCATTGGTTATTGTAGTCGCATCTGTGGTACCAGTCAATTCTACTCTTGGAATGAGCATCCCCTTATCAGCACCTACTACATCTAACATTGCCGAACTGTTGGGAGTGGCGCCTGTGTTATTAATACCAACTCCTTGCCCATAAGCAGAAAGGGTGATAATCAGCATTGTTAAAATTAGTCCTGTTTGTTTCATATCGGTTTTTTTAAGATTATAATTGAAACAAGTTAATAATTTATAATTTGTCATCTATGCTATTGTAATCAAGTTTTGCCAACTTAGTACTTCCTAATTCGTATATTTGTAGGCTAGTTTTATGGAGTATCCAAGTTCTTGAACTGAATAAGTGGTTTTTTTCAACATAAGTAATAATTTTTTTGTTTAAGAACTATATTATTTATACAAGAATACTTATCTTTGCAGCCTACTTTGGGAAAAAGAACAATAATTTTTCTTAAAGAATGGTAAAAAGATATCATAAAATGGCTGCGTAGCTCAATTGGATAGAGTACCTGACTACGGATCAGGCGGTTGAAGGTTCGAATCCTTCCGCGGTCACTATTTGCACTTAATATTAAAACTAAATTATTGGCACTACGGTTCATAGATGTGTGCTGAAGTGTTATTAAAAGAAAAAGAAAATGTCTAAAGTCTGCCAATTAACAGGGAAAAGACCAGTCGCGGGAAACAATGTTTCTCACTCAAACGCTAAAACAAGGCGTCGTTTTTTACCAAACATTCAAAAGAAAAGATTTTTTATCCCTGAGTTGGATAAATGGGTTACGTTAAAAATTTGCGCAAAAGCCCTAAGAAATATTAACAAGTTAGGTATCTACGCTTACCTGAAAAAATTGGAAGGGGAAGGTGTAAAGACTGGTGTTAAATTGTAAAACTTTTTCCTGTTTACAGGAACTTAAAATAAGATAATAATGGCTAAGAAGTCAAAAGGAAATAGAATACAAATTATCCTAGAATGTACCGAGCACAAAGCATCTGGTATGGCAGGAACTTCAAGATACGTAACGGAGAAAAACAGAAAGAATACTCCAGATCGTTTAGAGATCAAAAAGTTCAACCCTATTCTTAAAAGATATACACTTCACAAAGAAATTAAATAGTTATGGCTAAGAAAATTAGTAAAAACGCAAGAGCCGGGTCACGTGCGGCTAATTCAGGTGGAAAAAATTTCGTGAAAGTTATTAAAAGTGTTAAGAATCCTGAAACAGGAAAATACACTTACAAGCAAATCATGATCCACAAGGACGAAGTAAAAACGTTCTTCGCTGACAAAAAATAATGACTAAAAGAATTATTTATTATAAAGGCTTCTCTTTTTAAAACAAAGGGAAGCCCTTTTGCATTTATTATCCTAGTATACTCTAATCAAATAAACACACATTTCTAAATGAGCATTTTTGGAAAGTTTTTCAATAAAAAAGAAAACAAAGAAGATCTGGAAAAGGGGCTGGAAAAAACAAAAACCAGCTTTTTTAACAAAATAGCAAAAACAGTAGCCGGTAAAACAACTGTTGATGTTGAGGTCCTTGATGAACTAGAAGAAGTACTGATTTCCAGTGATGTAGGTCTGGATACTACCATCAAAATAATAGAGCGCATCGAAGCGCGGGTAGCACAAGACAAATATGTAAACACTGCAGAACTCAACGAAATCCTTAGAGATGAAATCGTAGAACTGCTTGCTGAAAACAACACCGAAGATCTAGAAGACTTTGATCTGCCAGCAGACAAAAAACCGTACATCTTAATGGTAGTCGGCGTAAATGGAGTCGGCAAAACCACCACCATCGGCAAACTTGCCTATCGTTTTAAGGAAAAAGGATATAAAGTCGTGCTAGGAGCTGGAGATACCTTTAGAGCTGCCGCTGTAGATCAATTAAAAATCTGGGCCGATCGGGTTGGCTGTGAATTTTACAGCAAAGGAATGAACACCGACCCCGCTGCAGTTGCCTACGAAACCGTACAGTACGGTATCAACAACAACTGCGACGTCATAATCCTTGACACCGCAGGTAGATTGCACAACAAAATTGGCCTGATGAAAGAGCTCACCAAGATCAAAGGCTCCATGAATAAAAAATATGAAGGCGCACCACACGATGTAATGCTCGTCTTAGATGCTTCTACTGGGCAGAATGCCATAGAACAGGCGAAGGCGTTTACAGCAGCAACAGATGTCTCCTGCTTGGCACTTACCAAACTAGATGGCACAGCAAAAGGTGGTGTTGTAATTGGTATCACCGATCAATTCAAAATTCCTGTAAAGTACATCGGAGTAGGAGAGGGCATTCAGCATTTGCAAGTCTTTAACAAACGTGCATTCGTAGATTCTTTCTTTAAGAAAAACTAGGACTGGATATTAAACTACTGGGTTATTGAGTTATTAAGGATGACCTCCAACAATAACTCAATAACCCAGTAAATCAATAACCTAGTAACTCCATTCTAAAACTTATAATCTGCTCTAAACGTAATATTGAACGGAGCATCAATCAACGCTGGTCGAACAGTAAAAGATCGGTTAGTAAGATTCTTTCCTACCAAAGAAAACTTTAGTTTTTTAGTAACGAAATAGCTAATTCTAGCATCCATTAAGAAATTACCTTTCTTATAAATTTCCCGATACTCTCTTAAGCCAAAGATGTTATCCAAAGAGCCAAAAGAAAGCGGCACTTTATTTACAAAATAATCATCGACCGTTTGCATAAAGCTATTGTAAGTAAAAGACAAGCCGACATTAAATTTATCAGGAATGACACCTGTTTCCGCATCAAACTTGAAGGAATGTTTGTTCCTGTATTTTAGAATATTTTGATTTCCGGTAGTAGCAAGCGCATTGAGCTGGCCTTCAGTAGGTGTCACCCCATCAATGATTGGGGTCTCTGCATCCCATTCCTTAAACGTAGGGTTTATATAAGTATATCCTGTGATTAAGGTCGTTGGCAATCCAAACAATTTTCCTTGCCCGATGATGGAAAGGTCGATTCCTTGTATTTTGGTGTCGCCTACATTGGAAGATCGAAATCCAGACCCATTGAACATCGTCGTATCTGTTCCATTGACCACAGGTATCTCAAACGGTGCGAAGAGAAACTCCATCATGTCCTGGTATTCAGTCCAGAATCCGGAAATATCCACAAATCCTTGCCAGGTAGAAATCTTAAATCCTTGTTTGATCCCAACTTCTGCACTCCATCCACGCTCAGATTCCAAGTCAGTATTTGGATAAATTCCGATCAGAGAAATATTGGTTGTAATAAAGCGTTCCGCAATGGTAGGAAATCGATATCCTTGTCCCCAGGAAGCTCTAAGGTAGGTGTATTCCCTAGGTTCATAGTTGACACCAACTCGAAAAACTGGTTTTGATTCGACGACTTTAGGATTGTTGGGAGTAAGAAGAGTGGGCGTGTTTTGATCAAAAATGACATTCTCGGGGCTGTTTACCGTATTTACTTCGTAACGCATTCCAACAGAAAGATTCAATTTATCTGTATCCGTTTCTGCGTCTTTAAAAAATCCCTTATCCAATTGGAGGTAAGAACCAATGTTTGATGATGAATAAGTCGCTCTACCATACAATTCTGCATCCACAGTAGTAAAAGTACCAACCAACCCAGCGACAACACTCAATCCGTCCAACTGCTTAAATTTTCGTTGAAACTGATATTCTCCATAATAGAGATGAGATTTATTGGATTGATTATTCCCATTATCATTATTAACATAATAATACCGGGTTTTTATTTTATGTCGGTTTTCAAACTTGTCGAATAAAGTAAGGTAAGGATCAAAATTATAACGGTAAGTATTGGCATTGGTAGTAAAGTCAGCAAATGGCAAAGCGCCTTGCTGCCAAGGATCGACCCAAAGGAAAAACGAACTTGACTTTCCAATATTCATGTTTCCGTTTATCCCAATGGATAGATTGTCTGTCAAGCGATAACGCGTATTAAAATTAAATCGTCCTTTTCTATCAAATTCTTGTCTTCTGTAGCTATCCTGATGGAAGTAATTGGCTCCTAGAACAAGGTCCATCTTCCCAAATTTCTGTCGGTGAGAAAATTGTATCCCTGTCTCCATTGGACGATTATACCCAGGCTGTCCACCAAAATATTTTGGAGACACAGCAAGCGAGTCAAAAGCGACAGTTGAGGTATCACCGTCAATATACTGAGTTTGATTCCACCAGTCATGGCGGAAAGTTGCAATAGTATCACACCCTCCAAGGCCTTGATATCTGCAAGTATCAATGACACTAGGATTCCCATAGTAGGTTCCAAACGCAGATATCTTGGTATAAGGATCTGAAGTAGGATAGGCTGTACGAACATTGATAATACCATTCAAAGCCGATGAGCCGTATAAGGCAGAGGCCGCCCCTTTTAATATTTCTATTTGATTAATGTTTTCTACAGGAACATCACGCCAATTAGGAAAACCAGCATCTCCGGCAAGGAAAGGCATGTCATCTACCATCAGCAATACCCGGCTACCGGCACCATAGGAATAACCAGATCCTCCTCTAATGTTTGCCTGCCCATCAATAATAGTGACACCAGGCACTTTTTCTACTACCTGATCGATTGCTGTAGAGTTGGTGTTTTCTATTAAAGAAGGCTGCACAACAGCAACAGAAACAGTAGATTTACCAACTTTCGTCTCTGATTTATTGGTAGTTACCACTACTTGGTCTAATAGTTCGGCACCTGTTCCGAGAGAGATATCCAAAACTTTTATCTCGCCAGCGGTCAAGGTTACATTTTTTATTAAATCTGCATAGCCAACAAAAGAATAGGTGACTTTATAAGTCCCTGCATCCAGCATAACTTCATAGTTGCCATCAAGATCTGTAGTCGCTCCACCAGAACCGTCTCCAATAATTACATTCGCAAAGGGAAGTGATTCATTCTTCTCTGCATCGGTAAGTCTTCCTTTGAGCGTTGCTTTTTGGCTGTATCCATAACCCACAAAAGATAGAATGAAAATACAACTGAAAATATTTTTTAAAAGCAGTTTTGACATCATTATTATTTTAGTTCGAAAATGGAGTTCATAGGTTTGAAGGGTAAAATATAATTTATTTTTCAAAAAGTACTAATTCGTGACGTTACTTAAGCAATATTTTTAAATTGATTGGTATATTCAAAGCGCTTTCGCTCCCATTCACAATTAAGCCACTTTTATGAGCTTCTTTAATAGTTTGTTAAACTGTAGTTGTTCTAATTGGGACCCTTATCTAATAGATTTAATGACATTAATCTGACATTTGTTTATTCCCTTTGTTTTTGGGGACCAAGTAATTTAGATATATTGTGGAATCTTAACTAACTTTTGAAAAAATTTACAAACTAAACTAATTGATCATGAGAAAAGTCTTACTCTCAATGGCTACAATGTTAGCCTTCGTATTTTGCGCTTACGCACAACCAACTACATGTTTACCGGATTCTATGTTTCTCGGAGCAGGTGCAGGAGTTTTTCCACTACCTGATACTACAAACGGACAAGATCCAACATTAGGGATTAACACGGATGCTTTCGTAAATTGCTATTGGGAATATACGTGGACTGCAGTAGTACCTGATTCACTAGCAGTATCAGGAACTGTAGCATCTTTGGACTATGTTTTACTAAAATCTATTTCTGGCCTTCCTTCTGATATTGGTTCAGGAGCAGGAGGATACGTTTGTGATCCACCAGATTGTAAATTTTTAGCAAATACAATCGGATGTGTTACTGTTTATGGAACAACTACGGATGCTCCTGGTGACTACGATGCAGTTATCACAACTGACGTTTTAACTGGATTACTCCCTACACCATTAGAAATTGAATTCCCTAACGCCACACTAGCTCCTGGTATTTACAGACTTACTGTACTTCCTGAGCCAGCAGGTGGCTGTACTGCAGGAGTTAATGACTTAGACGGTGTTTTTGGTCTTGCTCAAGCAAACCCAAATCCGTTTAGCTCTTACACTAACATCAACTTTACTTCTAAAGTAAGTACTGATGCAGAATTTAAAGTATACAACTTATTAGGTAAAATGATTTACTCTGAAACGATCAATGTACTTAATGGAGACAACACCGTTCAATTTAACGGTTCTGACCTAAACTCTGGAGTGTACATGTACTCTATCGGTAAAGGAAATGATATAGTTACAAATAGAATTGTTGTTAACAAATAATTTTATTGTCAAAATACTTTTAAGATGCCTGCTGTCAATGAATGACAGCAGGCATTTTTTTTATAAATTTGCCAAAGCATTTCATTAATGGGAAAACCATAAATCAACATTGGCAAACTTATTGAAAACGGGTATAGAAAAGAGTAAATGAAGAAGTACGTTTTATTATTGTTTTTAGGAATGATCAACTTGTCATTGATTGGGCAAGATGCAGAGGTGATAGTCGCGAAGATGTTAAAAAGCATTGATAATTGTCGTTCTATGGAATTTGATTTGGAGACAAGAGAACGTTTCGGGACAGCGTACTCAGAAGGCTCAGGCCACCTTAAATTGCAAGTAGAACCCTTTAAATTGTACATGAAGCAACAGTCTCCAAACGCAGGAATAGAAATCCTATACAATGAAGGTGAAAATAACAACAAAGCAATAGTCAATCCCCCAGGCCCAATAAAAGCTATTAACCTAAGTACCAATAGCGGAAAAATGCGCAAACACAACCACTATTCAATCTTAGATATTGGTTTCAAAAATGTGGCAAACCTAATCAGAAAAACCAAGGCCGAAGTAGGTGAAAACTTTAACAACCACTTTAAGCTGAGCGAAACACTTGATGTAGAAGGAAATTCCTGCTACCTGCTCGTTATTACCTTTGACGAATTGGACTACATCGAATACACCGTACCTACCGATATTCTCCTAAGAGATTTAGCAGACAAAAAACTACTCAGCGAATTTAAAATAATGGAATTGAATGGAATTACCAGCTATGGAAAAATAAAAGAAGGAACCCAACTCCAACTACCAACTCGATTCACCAACAGGATTGAGCTTTATATCAACAAATCGTCCTATTTGCCAATATCTCAGGCACTGTTTGATGACCAAGGGTTATTCGAACGGTATGAATACAAAAATCTTATTGTGAATCCAGCCTTTAAACCTGACGAATTCACGCCTTCCTTCAAAGAGTATAGCTTCTAAGTCAACATTCTGGTTTCTCCGGTTGTTAGTACACCATCATCTAGTGGATAAACTCAATCCATTTTCGTACCTTTATAAGTAATATTTAACTGTTCATTAATCAAAATATACAATGGAAACAGCAGTTCTTGGTAAAAAACAAACGAACCTGATAAAATCTTTAGTTCAGGAACAACGCGCTTTTTTTAATGAAGGAGCAACAAAAGATATTAATTTTAGAATCAAACAATTGAAAAAATTAAGAAAAACAATTGTTGATTATCAAGATAAAATACTGGACGCACTCTACAAGGACTTACGCAAGAGTGAAACAGAAGGCTATCTAACAGAAGTAGGGTTCGTTTTAAACGATCTGGATGAAGCCATCGCAAAAACCAAGAACTGGGCACGGCCTAAACCTGTTGGGACTCCTCTGTTCCATATGAAAGGATCCAGTTATATCCACTATGATCCATATGGAGTTACACTCACTATTTCTCCTTGGAATTATCCGTTTCAATTATTATTGGCGCCAGTTGTTGGTGCTATAGCTGCGGGGAATACCTGTATCTTAAAACCATCAGAATTTGCTGAAAACACTTCTAAGGTAATAATGGAGATGGTTTCTGAAAACTTTGATTCGAATTATCTGGCAGTAGTTGAAGGGGGAATTCCTGAAAACATTGCACTGCTTGAAGAACAGTTTGACTATATCTTTTTTACTGGAAGTACACAAGTTGGAAAAATAGTTTATCAGGCAGCGGCCAAACATTTGACGCCAGTAACACTGGAGTTGGGTGGAAAATCGCCTTGTATTGTTGATAAACACATCCAACTCGAGTATACTGCAAAAAGAATCGTTTTTGGCAAATTGATCAACGCAGGTCAAACTTGCATCGCACCAGATTACATTTTGGTACACAAGGACATTCGTGAAAAGTTGGTAAAAGAAATCAAAAAACAAATCACTAGTTTCTATGGGGAAGACCCCTCGCAAAGTTCTGACTATGGAAGAATCATCAACAAAAAGCACTTTAAGCGGCTAATGAAGTTGATGAAAAGCGGTGATATCTGTTTCGGCGGTCAATCAAACGAAGAAGACAAATATATCGGACCAACGCTTCTTGAAAATGTCCAACCAGATGATCCAATTATGAAAGAAGAAATATTTGGCCCCATCCTACCAATTATAGAATTCAATGAATTGGAAGAAGCTATTCAGTTTATCAACGACCGTCCTAAACCGTTGGCCTTATATCTATTCTCTAAGAGACAGTCACATGTCGATAAAGTCATGCGACAAACTAGTTCAGGCGGTGCTTGTATAAATGATACCATCATGCATATTGCAAATCCAAATCTACCGTTTGGTGGAGTAGGGCCAAGTGGTATCGGAGCCTACCATAGCGAAAGCACCTTCAAAACTTTCTCCCACGAAAAAAGCGTACTTCACAAGTCATTTTTGGTAGATGTTCCAATTCGATATGCACCGTACGGAAGAAACTCTGGTATACTAAAAATGATGATGAAATACCTGAATAAATAATAAATCAAGATTCCAATTTCCGTAGAATATATAGTTTACAACAAAAAAAACTCCGTCTCAATTAAGAGATGGAGTTTTTTTGTTTAGAGGATAACGCTTTTCAATCTGAATAGTTACCTCTGTTATATTTTTTCTGGGAAGAACTTAATTTTGGTTAGATCGCTTCTTCTAAGGTATTTTCTATAGAAACTTCTTGAATCCAACCGTATTTATCCTGGCTTTTACCAGAACGAATATTGTTTAATTCATCTTTTAGGAATTCTGATATTTTTCTTCCTTCCAGAGGAATTTTCATAACTAAATCCTTATAAGTGATTTCAGAGACCGGAGCTACAACAGCCGCAGTTCCCGAACCAAAAACGTCTTCCAATTTTCCATTATGGTAAGCTTCTATCACTTCGTCAATAGAAAGCGGTCTGATTTCTACCTTATAGTTATTATTTTCTAGAATAGTAATAAAACTGTCTCTGGTTATTCCTTCTAGAATAGTACCATCAGTAGTCGGAGGGGTGATGATCGTGCCATCAATAATGAAAAACAAGTTCATTGTTCCACATTCCTGGATATATTTGAAGTCCGCACTCATCCACATGATTTGGTCGAATCCTTTTTTAGAGGCTTCATTCATCGGTTGCAGTGTTCTTGCATAATTACCAGCGGTCTTAGCTGCTCCAACACCACCTTTTGCTGCACGAATACTGTTTTCAGCCGTCAATAATTTAACAGGATCTTTGTAATAAGAAGCTACAGGACCGGTAAAGATGATAAAGCGATAGGTATCAGAGGATCGGACACCGATAAACTCATCTGCCGCAAACATAAATGGTCGGATATAAAGCGCATTTGGACTATCAGGCACCCAGTTTCGATCTAGGCCGACGAGCTGGTGCAATGCTTGAAAAAATAAATCTTCGGGAAATTCTGGCATTCCCATTCTTTTGGCAGAATTATTCAACCGAGAAATGTGGCGATCCAAACGAAACAGCATTGGATTTCCTTTTTCATTTTTTGAAGCCTTCATTCCTTCAAAAACAGACTGACCATAATGCAAAGTTAAATTGGCTGGACTCATGGTTATTTTGCCGAAAGGCACAATCCTGAAATCTTTCCATTCACCATCAACATAGTCAGCACAAAACATATGATCAGAATAAAATCTTCCAAAAGGAACATTATTAATGTCAACTTTTGGCAATTTTGATTGCTCAATAGAATTTACTGGAATTTTGTATTTCATGGCGTTATATTTTTTGTAAATTTAGTCAAATTTTAGCAAATATTCTACAAGAATGTTATTTTTGCCTGTATTTCAATTGATTGTTTTGTAAAAGTCGCCTTATGGAAAATAATGTTTCATATAACAGTTTTTTTAGCTTTGATTTGTATCCACCTATTAAAGATAATACAGATTTTATAAAAAATAGGTCTGGATGCAACCAAAAAGCAACGATTATAGTCTATAGTGTTGAAGAAAGAGATGTCACTTTAAATGATAATTTGAAATTGTTTTTGACAAAAATTCTTCAGGCAATAAATTATGATCTGGAAAAGGACGTTTTGATGGTCCCAATCGCAAAAAATGATCAAATTGCCCTAAATGATTTAAAGAAGTCATTTGATATGAAATATGTATTGAATTTTGGCGTTCCTTTACCATCTTTAGGGGTGTTTGCGGATCAAACGAAAATGTATAGCCCAATTTTGTTGAACGAAATAATATTCGTCTTGGCTGAAAATTTGGAAAAACTATCGACCGATCAGCAGAGTAAACGTCAATTTTGGCAGTGTCTACAAGCAACTTTTTTGAAATAATACCGTATGAATATAAAGAAGCTTGTTTTCGCAACTGGGAATTCAAATAAGGTCAGAGAAGTTCAAATGATTCTGGAGAATCGCTTAGAACTTATCGGTTTGAAAGAAATCGGATGCTTTGAAGAAATTCCAGAAACACAGCCTACAATAAAATTGAACGCTTTGCAGAAAGCTCAATACGTAGTTGACAATTATAAACTAGATTGTTTCGCTGAAGATACTGGCTTAGAAATTGAAGCGCTTAATGGAGAACCAGGTGTGTTCTCTGCGCGATATGCTGGAATAGAAAAAGATGCTAATGCCAATATGGACTTAGTATTAAAGAAGTTGAAAGATAAAAAAAATCGAAGTGCAAGATTTAAAACAGTTGTAGCACTTATTTTGAATGGCGAACAATATACCTTTGAGGGTATCATAAATGGAAAAATTGGTTTTGACAAACTAGGTTCTAATGGTTTCGGATATGACCCAATTTTTATTCCAGATGGATACACTCAAACTTTTGCAGAATTAGACGATGATGTAAAAAACAGAATTAGCCACAGAGCTAAAGCTGTCTCAAAATTGAAAGATTTTTTAATTTAAATAGTTCGTTATAGTTAATTTATTTACTTAAAAGGCAACCCGATGGCCGAAGTTTTAGTTTACGGTTTAACCGAAAAAGAAATTATTGCAGGATGTATCGCCGGTAGGCGTGATTCTCAGGAGATGTTCTACAAATTCTATTCTCCCAAAATGTTTGGTATCTGTTTGCGTTATGCAAATGACTATCACAGCGCGGAGGATATTCTTCAAGAAGGATTTATTAAAGTGTTTAACAACATTAGTAAATTTCGAGGCGAAGGATCTTTCGAAGGATGGGTAAAACGGATCTTTATTAACACCGCAATCGAGTATTACAGAAAAGCTGTTAATCACAATGGCCATTCTGAACTAGATCGCGCCTCTTTCCAGCACATCAATGAGGTGGCTGTTGAAAACCTTGCTACTCAGGACTTATTGAAGCTCATCCAAAAGCTTTCTCCTGGATATCAAACTGTTTTTAACATGTATGTTATTGATGGATTTGCTCACAAAGAGATTGCTGTAAAGCTTGGAATATCAGAAGGTACTTCAAAATCACAGCTGGCTCGAGCAAGAGCAATTTTACAAAAAATGATTCAAGGTTACAGAAGATAACTTTATGAGTATTGAACAAAATCATATAGACAAACTTTTTCAAGACGCTTTCGCGAATTTTGACGCAAAGCCTTCCTCCAATGTATGGAAGGGCATCATTACTGATGCATTTGATCAGAATTTCCGTGATTCGTTTTCTGAGTTTAATGAGGAACCTTCCCCATTAGTCTGGACTGCAATTGCTGCAGAATATGATTTTGATATAAATGTTCAGGAGTCTTTTGATGAGTTTGGTGTCAATCCTCCTCCAAGAATGTGGAAAGCGATATCCAGCCAAATGGCTTTTGATGAATCATTAAATGATGCATTCCAAGATTATGAAGTCAATCCGGCTCCAGAAGTTTGGGAAAACATCACCAGCGAAGCAGTAGATAGCAGATTCAAATCAGTCTTCTCCAAGTTTGAAACAGAACCAAGAGAAGAAAACTGGGAGAAAATCAGAAGAGCAGTTCCAGTTAACTTATTCCTTCGAAATAGCCTTAACCAATTGTCAAAAATTGCAGCTATTCTCGTAGTTGGTCTATTTCTGGCTTTCTTAGTAAATTATTCTGGCCTATTTTCAGGGACAAATTCGGGGTCACTTGAAATAGCTAATTCGAATAATACAATCCCTTCAGATATCAAATCACCTCCGGTCAAACTAGAGGTTGTCCAACCAGTACATAAAGAAATAAACAGTGTAGCTGGTATAGAAGAAGACGTTGATGAAATTGTTGGCACTTCTATAATAGAAGAAGATGTTGATGAAATTGTTTCTGTAGATATTATTGATAATTGGTCAACAAAAACATCTAACACCAATAATAATACAATACATGCCAATATTGCCTCTTATCCTAAAGATAAGTTTGTCTCTCCAATTACGCCTACTATAGTGCAACAATCTACAATACATAGTAGCGCATTAGCTGTAGTAGAAACAAGTGAAGTCAAAACGGCAATCAAACCTTCCATTAGTAAGGTGGTACCACAAATTGAAAAAATCAAAGTACTTGATAAACTTCCTTCCAAGGAAGATGTACAGCTTGCCTCAGCAAACAACAACCAATTAATTGATGTTAATCAACTGGTTGCTTATGATGTAAATTCTGTGAAGTCAAAACATAATCCTGCCAACTACTTGTTAACTAGTCTTGCCGGTGCAGGCTCAGACATCGATGCAGAAATGGTGAAGGTGAAAAATAGCCTCGTCAGTAGAACAGACAGCAAGCGCGCCTTAAAAATGCTAAACTACAGAGGCGTCTATGTGATGGTTTCTGGACAATATAGTAATACTTGGGTCATCAATGATGATGTCAAATCCAAGCTTTCAGGCTTAGTGCAAGCGGACTATATGATGGATTTCGGTGGCTCTTTTGGGGCTGGATTGGGTATTCAAATCTCCCCTAGATTCGGACTGGAAGCTCAATGGAACTATTCAAAATTAAACCAAAGATATCGAGAATTAATCCCTGAAGGATTCTACATAAATTCTGAAACGAGCTTGACCTATTCTTCTTTCCCGGTGTTAGCAAGAGTACAAGTAACTAGAGTAAAGAACAACAGACCTAATCCTATGACTTCGAGTCTTGTATTAGGAATGCAATACCGATACTTGAGAAGTGCATCTATCAAATCTGAAGTTGAATTTTCTGATCCTAAAGAATTATTCTTAAGCCAAGAATTGGGAGTAGTTTTAGGTTGGGATTATAGCATGCATCTCAATCCAAACACCTTTCTTACTATAGGAGCTAGAGCAGGAGTAGGTGCTGATATTCATAATCTATCTTCACTTTCCAGTGAAAGTAATTACAACGCTGAATTCGGTCTTCGAATGGCGGTTAATTATAAGATTTCCCGATAAATTTTTCCTGGTTGGCACTAATTTTGTTTATTTGAATATACGTTTTGTGTTCAAAGCGTTATGCAACTAAACATCTCTAACCAACCTATTATGAAGATTATCAACCAACTAAAGGGAGACTTGATCGAGTCGGTAAATACCAAATTCTTTTACAAATTAGATAAATTATGCTTTAGAGTAGTTCTGGCCTATCAGGAAGGAAACTCTATCTGGTACCAAGATTTTGAAAATTTTCAAGATTATCAGAAAAACCACCAAGAAGTAATAGCGGCGATAAAGGGGAAAAGTATTCTTCAAAACAACTACCTACTCCTTGCCTAACGGCAGAAATAGAAGCACTATCATTTTCTTGGTGTCCATTTTATCTCTTCCGCATTTAGCAATTGTCCAATCCTTCTAGCTAGCATAAAGAGATAGTCTGACAACCGATTTAGATAACGGATTAGGATTTCTGCTACTGGCTCGTTTTCCGCCAACGCAACCACCATTCTTTCTGCCCTACGGCAAACACATCTGGCTACGTGACAATAGGAAACAGCAGGATGTCCTCCTGGTAAGATAAAATTCTTCAAGGGAGGCAATTGCTCGTCCATGTCATCCATTGATTGCTCTAGAAGGCTGATGTCTGATTCAAGAATATCGGGAGTGTCCATTTGTTTATCTGGATCGCTTGCCAGATTAGCTCCAATGGTAAATAGTCGATTTTGAATAACCTCCAGTTCTTTTTTCAGGGAGTCGTCTCCTAGGTGATCCCTTACCACACCAATAAACGAGTTTAATTCATCTACCGTTCCGTAGGATTCAATTCGGATATGATGCTTAGGCAGGCGTTTGCCACCAAATAAGGAAGTTTCTCCTTTATCTCCCGTTTTTGTATAAATCTTAAAGGCCATAGTTGTTAATTGTCAATGTATCGGTGATTAGGATCAAATGCACTGATTATATTCTGATTGCGTTCGTCTGTTTCCACTAAGCCATCCCGCAGTCTGATAATTCTGTGAGCATGTTCTGCAATATCTGGCTCGTGTGTTACCAAAATTACGGTATTTCCTGATTTATGAATTTCTTCGAAGATTTCCATAATTTCTATAGAGGTCTTAGTGTCCAGATTTCCAGTGGGTTCATCTGCTAGGATGATAGAGGGATTGTTTACTAGCGCTCGCGCAATCGCAACTCTTTGACGTTGGCCGCCTGATAGCTCATTAGGTTTGTGAGTGACTCGATCACCCAAGCCAACAAGGGTGAGTTTTTCGCGGGCTATTTTTAGCCGTTCACTTTTACCGATTCCTGCATAGACAAGTGGAAGGGCTACATTTTCGAGGCTTGATAGTCGGGGCAACAGATTGAAGGTTTGGAAAACGAAACCGATTTCCTTATTTCTGATTTCTGCAAGTTGTCCATCTTGTAGGGTGCTAACATTGGTGCCATTCAACAAATAATCGCCTTCTGAAGGAGTGTCCAAACAGCCAAGTAAATTCATTAAAGTCGATTTGCCAGAACCGGAAGGTCCCATCAGCGCGACATATTCGTTAGACTTGATGTCCAAGGTTATAGACTTGAGGGCATCGATTCTCTCCGTACCCATTATATACGTTTTACGAAGTTTTTCGATTTTGATTATGTCCTTATTCGTTTCCATGACGTTATTTTTGTAAGTCGATTACTTTTGGCACTTTAAAAAACTGTTCATTTTTGTCTGGTGCGTTTTTTAGGGCCTGTTCTCTGTCAATTGAATGACTTTTGATGTCTGCTCTTGCTTCATTTGGTTCATCGGTTAGATAGACAAGAGGCTTGACATCAGTAGTGTCCAGTTTGTCAAGTTTGTCAACCATTCCAAGTATATTATTTAAATCACCAAGCAATTCTTCCCGTTCGTTTTCAGAGAGCTTCAATTTTGCTAGCTTTTCTAATTTTAAAATTAGTGGTTTATCTATTTTCATAAAAAATAATTAGATGATTGGCCCGAAATAATCGTTTAAACGTCATATTTAATGCACACTGTAAAGATAACATAAAACAATATCTCTTACGATGAAAATGAATTATGTTAAATTTTTTCAATTAATTTGTATTTTCGCACTCACAATTCTTTCTAATTATAGAAGTTTAACTACTTCAAGAACAACCAAGGTTGAAAAAAATCGTTGAATATGGGTACTGAACAAACGCCTCGTAAAATTACGCATGTTGCTGTAGCTGGGAATATTGGGGCTGGTAAAACAACCTTGTGCACCAAGCTGGCAAGACAATTTGGCTGGGAAGTAAACTATGAGGATACAGAAGATAATCCTTATCTAAGTGATTTCTATTTGGATATGAAGCGTTGGGCTTTCAATCTACAAAT
>CALLWB010000113.1 GCA_938016265.1 uncultured Saprospiraceae bacterium | reverse complement strand
ATTTTGTTATGGAGTAGATTACCATATTGAGTTTCTTGAGTTATTATTAAGGCTAAAACTTAAAAACAGTTGCCGGATTGACAAAAAAGGTTGCCATACTTTTTAACTTAGTATCTCAATAACTTAATTACTCAATAAATTAGTAACTAATAAATGAATCTTAGGACTATCAAATGGTTACTTTTTTTGACCTTGGTTGTCTTGGTTTGGAACTCCATGTCTGCTCAAAAACTAAAGTTTCAGCATTACTCTACAGATGAAGGGTTGCGTCACAATATAGGCTATGATTTGCTGCAAGATTCTAAGGGATATTTGTGGATTGGGACGGATGATGGATTGTCTCGCTTTGATGGTACTGAGTTTACCAACTTTACTACAGTAGAAGGGTTGCCTAGCCCATATATCATTGAATTGGAGGAGGGGGCAGAGGAGATGATCTGGACCAGCACCTTCGAAGGAAACCTTGTTGGGATAAAAGATGACCAGGTATACAAACCAGAGATGAAGGGAAAATTGCTAAAGGGTGCACAGATACATTTCATTTCTGATAAGTTCGCCTTTTTGAATAAAATTAGCCCTAGGTCCTTTTCCACGTTGTCCTATTGCAGTGTAGATACAGCAGAAGTTGATTGCGATAGATTTTGGATTTGCACCAATAAGAAAAAGGAAATTGTCGTTGTAAATGAATCAACAATATCTTCGCCATCTTCACATTTTAAAGAAAACAAACTGAATCCGCTGGCTGTCAGAATGTACAAACGGAAAAATGGACAACTGCTGTTTGCTACTTCTATCGGAATACTGGCTCATGAGAATAGTTGGATATTCAAAAAAGTATACGACTCTATTATCAACGGGCAGCCAGTGTATGGTCTTACGGAAGATCTACTTGGCAATTTGTGGGCGACTACTGAACGACGGATTTTCAAGATATCCAGCGAAGGAGCTGGTCGCTCCTATCTCAATTTGCTGCCAGCACGTCCTCTAGGACAAGTTCGGGCCACTGGATCCGGGAAAATCTATATGATCGCAGGATGGAATAAAAAACTCTACCGATTGGACTCCCGTACCTACGAATGGACAGACGTCGGTAAAGCACTGAACCTGGAATCCACCCCTTCACAACTCGAAATTGATCAGGAAGAAAATGTTTGGGTGACGAGTGATGGCGGGGGCGTCTATTGTATTTACGATTCGCCATTTATCAATTATACTTCTTCCAGTGGACTAGGAAATTCATTTGTTTATGATATTCATGAGAATAAAAACGGACAAATCCTTGCAGGTACCAAGGGTGGACTGTACCGACTGTCTACCCAGGATTGGCAAGAAATTTATTTGCCAGAAGGTGATTTTTATGAGGAGTTGATTCGAGTTTGGAAATTTCGTCAGAATCCAGATAAGGAGTTGTTTGCTAGCACTAGTAGTGGTTTTTACCGTGTGCGAAAGGAACCAGAAATGTGTATCCTTGGAGAAACAAATGCAACGACCTTTATCATTGACGGTTCGGGAGCAATGGGTTTTCTAAACAATGGAGAGTTCAATTTTTATAAAAAATGCAACGATAGTTCCCCATTAATTTGGCCAATTTCGAATAGTGTACAGGGAAAAAACTCCTTAAACTGCCTGTTTGAGGATTCTAAGGAGCGGCTATGGATGGGATCAGACTCTGGCGCCATTGTTTTTCATAGAAATCAGTTTCGGGAATTCAAGGTGGAGGATGGACTGCCAAACAATAAAATCAACGATATCCAACAAGACTCCAAGGGCAATATCTGGTTTGCAACGGAAGGCGGATTGAGCAAATATTCAGAAAATCAAGGATTTAAAAACTTCAACCAAAAGGACGGACTGCTCTCCGATAAATGCCGTAAAATATTAATCGATCAGCGAGACTGGATTTGGACCGCCTCCCCTCAAGGATTGCACTTTTTTGATCAGGAAGAAATTGTGCCTTACAATGTGCATACGGGGCTAGTTGCAGATGATATTAACTGTCTATTTTTAGACAGCAAAAAGCAACTTTGGATTGGTACAAGTCAGGGAATTTCGATGTTGGATATTAGTAAATTGCCAACAGCGATTTCTCCCCCAAAAGTGATCATTCAACAAATACTTCTGAACAACAAAAAAGTGGTCAACCAGGAAGAACTCCAGGAAATTCCACACGACAGTAAATTGAAATTAGACTATTCCGCCCTGGCCTTTACTGACTCCAGAAAACTGGAATACCAATATCGGATCAATGAAAATAGCGATTGGCAATTGACAAAAAACAGATCGGCAGAATTTTCTGCCCTACGAGAAGGAAACTACAATTTTCAGTTGCGGGCGAAAAAATTTAATAGTACTTGGAGTGGGTTTGTCTCGCAGCCCTTTATTATTGTGCCGCCGTGGTACCGGACCTGGTGGTTCCGTGTGCTTTTGGCAATTTTGATCGTAGGTATCATCTCTGGTTTGATGTATTCCAGAATTCGAACGGTAGAACGCAGAGAAAAAGAGAAAACAAAAATCAACAAGCAGATTGCAGAACTCGAGTTGAACGCCCTTCAATCGCAGATGAATCCGCACTTTATTTTTAACTCCTTGAATGCGATCCAGCATTTTGTGATGTCGCACAACGTGGAGGCAGCCAACGAACATTTGTCAAAATTTGGCAAGCTGATGCGTATGTACCTTGAGTCTTCCAAGAACAAATTCATTTCTATCTCCAAGGAAATTGAGCTCCTGAAACTTTATGTTGGTATGGAGCAACTTTGTTACGAAGATAAATTCGAATTTGATTTGCATATCGCTTCTGAAGTGTATAATGAAGATATTGACATCCCAACTATGCTCATCCAGCCATTTGTAGAAAATGCGATCAATCATGGCCTGTTGCCAATGAGCAATCCCGGACTATTGTCCATTAAATTTTCTTTGGAAAAAGGCAGCTTAATTTGTACCATTAGAGACAATGGCATCGGTAGAAAAAAGGCGATGGAGCAACGTCGACAAAAACACAAAGACCATAGGTCAAGAGGTATGGAGATCACCAATGATCGTGTACAGGTACTCAATTTCATTGAAGATTCAAACATTCAAATTAATATAACCGACATGGAAGAAAAAGGTGCATCCGGGACCCTTGTCAAAATTTCATTTAATGAATTTGGAGGATAAGCTGTTGATTTGATTTTTCTGTCTACATGTTGCTATTTATCACCGCAATCATGTTGGTATCATGACTAATACCAAAATTGCTGGGGAGGGTGGATTATTTTCTGCCGACTTTACAACAAACCCCATTCTGCCTTACGGTGGAGTGGCAAACATAAAGGACTTAGGTGCTGGATATTTTGGTATGATACCCGGAGATTTTGACGCTAATGGACAAGTCCAAAATACCGACTATAATAATACGTTGCCTCAAATTGGGTGGCCAGGGTATCTTAGTACGGATTATAATTTAAATGGTGAGGTGTTAGGGCAGATGGTTTACCGTGCAGATCACCCCGTTCAAAAAGGAACTAATGAATGGATAATCACTACCACCAATTGGGCACAGGGAGCCTATTTTCTAGAGCTAAAAGAAAAATAGCGGAAGAAGGAATCATTCAAAAATTTGTAAAAGTAGAATAACGTCCACCTTTTTCAAAGTAGAAGGTAAAAGGTAGAACGTAGTAGATCCCGAATGTTTTAGGTTTCAAGAATAACCGACTTGATTGCTACAAGCTAACTGTATTTTCATTATTTTAGTAGTGATCAAATCATTCACCAACAAGAAGTTATCATGAAATGCATTTCTGCGACCTTATCCTTCTGTTTTTTCATTGGCTATTTTCTAACTGCTCAGACAGCTTACGATGTATTGCCTTCCGGGCAATGGCTCCCAAGAATGACCACCGCAGAACGTCAAGCCCTACCAGCGACCAATGCGCAAATGGTCTTCGACACCGATATCATGATGCCCTGTTTTTATGTTGCCGCTGCTAGTGAATGGAGATGTTTACTATCCGTTGTCCCTGACGTCGACCAATCTAATTTTGGTGGCAATTTGCCATTTACGGCTGGTGGTTTCAACGGGCAAGCACAAGGAAACGTGGTAGATAATGGCAATGGCTCCATCGTCGTACAATCAAACAGCCCTGGCAATCGATACGGGTACAACGCACCAATTGCCAACGCTGGTAAAGCATTTGAAGTCAGTGTCCGAGTAGACAATTTCACAGGAGTGAATGCCATTCTTAATTTGAACGGAACCGGCACCACCAATTTCGGTAGTTTTGTAGAATTAGCCATTGAAAATTCAAATTTGAAAATCTATGCTTCAGGGCTAGCTGTGTATACCTTTCCTGATAATATCAATTATACCGGAACGTCTTCTGTATTAAAAATAGTAGGAACTGCCGTTTCTGGAGGTACTAGAGATCTTCATTTTTTTCTAAACGGGCAGCACGTTCGTAAAATAACAGCCTCTGGTATTCTAGGGAATAATGTCGATGTCTTATTATATGGTTGGAATGGGAATGTTACCTTCTCAGACTTCCATCATTCAGAAGACCCTAGTGTTCCGCTAAATCGGTCCGCCTCCGTGATCACCAAAGAAACAAACGCTAATTTTGCGGATCCATTTGTAATGAATGACACTGGTGGCAATTACTACTGTTTTGCTACCAATCAAGGCATGAGTCCGCATATTCCAGTCTTACGAACCTCCGATTTTGTCAACTATACTAATCTGGGAGATGCGCTACCCGGGTTTCCTTCATGGTCCTCAGGTAATCCTTATTATTTCTGGGCGCCTGGTGCCAAAAAATTTGGTAATCAATATGTCCTATACTATGTCAATCAGTCTAATGTCACTCGAACGAAACCCGATGGCTCGACCTACAATATAATGGCTATCGGCACGGCGACCAGCTCTACACCAGAAGGCCCGTATACCCATGTCGGCACAAGTCCACTTATTCTTCGATCAGACGTTTGGGGTGCCATCGATCCGGAGCCATTCACGGATCCAGTGTCTAATAAAACCTACTTATTGTGGAAGTCAGATGCCAATGCAGTCGGCGCACCCACCGAATTGTACGCAGTAGAATTGTCGTCAAATGGGTTGTCAATTATTGGTCCGCACTACAAATTACTGACTTTTCAGCAAGGAGCAACGGAAGATGTGCTTATTGAGAATCCATCTATTTATTTTAATGCGGCGGAAGCGAAGTACTATATGATTTACAGTACGCACTACTGGGACAATGACAATTATAATACCTGTGTCGCTACAGCGAATAGTTTTCTAGGGCCGTATACCAGATTATACAATGGCGCTTTGTTGTCGAAGGGACATAGTTCTAACTTAAAAGGCCCTGGCGGTGGCTCCTTTTTCCTAACTAACCGTGCAGATTTAGGGATTATTTTTCATGGAAGAACTGGAGTCGGGAATAACCGGGCTTTTCATGTTGGGGATGTGGAGTTTGATGCTAGTGGATTGCCTGTGGTTTTGCCAGGTAGTGGTGCTGGTTTTCAGATCAACTAGTTGGAGATTGGAAAGTTTTCCATTTGATCTTCAAATTGTAGCCGTAGCTTAATATTTTTAGGACCCCATAATTGCCTTTTCCAGTTTTGTAGGCGACAACAGTTCCAGGGGTGAGTTGATTCGAATTATCATCAAATGCACGGATTTTATTCTTTGAATAACTCAATAATTTTAAAAACTTCAGATTGACATCCTTTACCCCGCGATCGCCTAATACTTTAAAAGAGGCGTCGAACTTTGGAGTTAGATATCTTTCATTTCCATCGCCTTGTTCCCACCAAAAATCAACGTCATTGTCTGCATCCTGTATTCCGAGGTCCAAATCATACTGGAAGGTTCCTTTTATGGTGAGTTGTTCTCCTTGACTTAGTACTACATCTACTGCTGGAGGCGTAGGTACTGGAATGGAATCTTCAGGATTTTCGATGGTTGGATCTATGATGGGCGGAGTTTCCTCTTTATTCCAATACACATAAATTGCTAATGCTGAAATTGACCAGACAAAAAACATAAAGAAAAGAATGGTGAGGAAAGACTGTTTGCTGCTAAGTCTGGATAAGAACTTGCTGGAGATGATATCCTTAAACAAATAAAGAAACACTCCTATTCCAATACCTCCAATACCCGCAATCAATCCAAAATCTTTTATTAGTTCCAGCATGGTTCATTTATTTTTATCAACTTGTTTGAGGGGAAACAAGTTGGCAATCATCAAAAAAAAATTTGACTTATAGAAGTTGTTTCTACAACCTACTAATCAAAGATAATAAAAGACATCAAACATTAAAATTAATTAATATCTAAACTAATCTTGATTTGAGCTTGTCTGTTTACTTAAATATTATCTATGGAATTGTACTGTGAAAATGGTTTGGAGAAGGTTATTTTTGAGCGGACAACACCTCAGAAAAACTAGATTTGCTTGTTTTACTTTTCAACCAGGACATAAAATCAAAGCTACGTTGAATCCATAGATAGTTTGGATCCTTTTTGATGGCCTCTGCCAGCGTATCATGTAATTTGCTAAAGTCAGGTTTATTATTGATTTCTCCTTTTTTTCTGATTTTTTCCAATCCGTTTAGCAGCGCTAGTTCTCCTTGAGACAGGAGGTCTTTTTGTTTTAAAAAGCGTTGTGTATTTCGAATTTTACTTTTTAATAACTGCCAGTTGTTTAGGTCGAAGTGGATAGTGATATCTTGTATTTTGGTTACGGACTTGATGTCCTGACGGGTTTCTTTTCCGACAATTTCTTCGACTTTCGAAGTGTAGGTGAGTGCTTTATTGGAGTCCCCATCCAGCTGCAACAAGTAGGCAATCAGGTGATAAAAGACGATCAGACTCCTCGAAGACAACCGTTTTTCAAATTTGGAGACATTTTTCTCAAACTCTTTGATGTAATCTAATCCTTTTGCAAATTCCCTAAAAGAAATTGCAGAATTGAAAGCCAGATTGTACTTCTGATCAAAGATTTCGGTCAACGTACGGAAGTTTCCAGATTTTAGATTGCTTAGTAAATTATAGCCATCCCAAAATTCGGGTTGTTTGTTGAGTTGCAGGCAAAGACCAAGGTAGATGTAGATTACTCGAATGTATTTTTTCTCATCACGGTCAAAAATTTCAGGGTGTGCACGAATCAAATCATAGTTTTCTCCGGCATAGGAAAACGCTTTTTCAAGGTTATTCTTTACATAATAATACAATAGAGAACCATGATTAAAATGCAATTTTGCGTTTTTCGTTAGAGCTTCTTCTGCAGAGAATATCCCAATTTCTTTATACGAATCATTGAGGTTTTTAGGAATGTCCTCTAGTGCAATACCACTTACCCAGTGTTTTAGCACAAGCATACGTTCAAACTTTTTACACTTAAACAACCGTTCTATCTTTTCCAGGTTTTCTTCCTCTTCATTGATAATATCAGCATCACTCTCCAGATTTAAATCTTTAAGAAGATGCCTTTCCAGCTCCAAAAGGTCCGCTTTCATATGGAGTAACTCATGTTTTTCAGTCAATGATTTTGCTTTGCGCAATCCCTTTTGTGCATGATTGATCAATCCTTTATAGTAGAGGATGGTCACCTGATTCATAATATTTCGTACTTCGATCTCTGGATTTTTACCGGAATAGTAACTCTCTAAACTTTTTAGGATCAGATTGTAAAGGTAATTTTTGACAACTGGAAACAGTTTTGCAGTTATTTCATCACTAACTAGCTTTTGAACTTGCTTGTCATCGTAGGATTCCAATCGTTCTACTACATCAAACAAACGCATATACTTCAAGTCCTTTTGCCGGGTATGCAATTTACTATACCGTTTGAAATAGCCTTTCTCTGTAGGTGTCAGAGAATGTATAAGTTCAAACAAATGTACTGTGCGACTCATAAGATAAATAGCGATTATAGGATTCGATTGTAATTTAAACTTTTTTTAATGAAAAGTTCAAATCTATTTGATGTTGACTAATAACCACTTGCATTAGCTCTTTTTAAATATTAAAAATCTTCTATGGTTGTTTCAGCTGAATCAATTTTGTTCTTTTTCTAAAATCCAAGAAAAAATTCCCTGTTAAAAAGTTGGTCAAATAGGGCAAAATCTTTGTAATCGTTGCACCAAAATTGTTTTTTTTCAAAAAAAAATACAATTATTCTTACAGAATTAGCCCTTGTGAAATTAAATTTCCTGTGAAATACAAAATATTTTTTCAAAAAATAATCTTAGAATTAACGAAAACAAAATTTACTTATTAAAATCATTAAATATACAAAAATAAAACAAAACAAAACACTAACCGCTAATTATCAACAACATACAAAAATCAAAATAATCATATTTTCTAAAAATTCGAATTTCAATCCCCAATCATACCTCCACAATTAATAATATAGATAAAAAAAACGGAGTCGTAGAGTAGAAATTCAAAACCAAATTACTCTTCTTTTTTGGTAAAAATAGTAGACAACTAATCCTCAAATTTGAACAACTAATTAAATAGAACGAATAAGTTACATTATTGGACTCCTATTTAAAAAGCCCTAATAGAATATGAAGTTTTATCTGACTAATCTCCTTTTAGCCTATTTTTTGGGCCAATCAGTTTTCCTTTTTGGAAAACCTGTGCAGCATCTTAGTGCAGAGAGGATTCTTTGTGAACACTTTATTGACTATAAAAATATCAATCATGAAACTATCAATTTTCAACCGCTTAAACAAACATTTTGGGATCTCAACAACTTCTCTACCACCTTGGGTACAAGTTCTTTAGATGATCCACTTTCAAAGAGACAACCAAATTCACTATTATATCTAAACCATGAAGGGGTGTTGGTTTTGACCGCCAACACCTCTCTTAGATCACCAGATTCAGCAACAAATATATTGTCCACCTTTTCTCTAAAAATGGGCCATTATGACTAACTCAACTGAAATTATACCTTCCGGTACTAAAAGGTATAAGAAAATCGGTGCTTCACTTCAGACTAGAATGCCTAAGGTATTCAGAAATAAAGAAGTGTACCCGAAAAACAGGTGGAGACAATATGTTTTTGCATTATTTTTTGGATGTTTCGCTTTTATTATACCATATAACGGCCATGGTCAATGTGCTATAAATGTTACTATGGACAACGAAGTACTTTGTCCGCATTTAGGCATCGAATATGTCGCTCTTTCCCCTACAGTTTCAGGAGCTGCCACCTGTGCACCACCCGTCAACTGTTCAACAACGATTTTATCTTACAGTAGCAATTGCGATGATCCATCGGATTGCTTATACCCGACTAGCATTTCCTCTTGTTTAACTAATGTTACAGGGGTTTGTCCAACAAATGGCGCTGACCCTTACGCTTCTTGCAATGCGAATATCATTTGTATTTCTAGCGTATTCAATGATTGGGATTTCTCTATGACGGCACAGGAAGACTTTGAATTTCAGGTCATGAATGCAGACTTTTGGTACCCTACAGACGGTAGTTCCGCAGGAGGCCAGGGAAACTATTCTTTCTGCCCGACTTCCTTCGATGCAGAAATACAGTTTTATGTAAATGGCATTTTATCTGGATTCCAATGGATTACTATTCCCGAAAATCAGATCATCACTATTCCTGTTGCACCTAGCACCCCAATCCATGTTCCAAATGGTAGCACATTTAGAATAATTATAAACGGCCAGCCCGTCTCTCAGAATTGCGACCTTATTGAATTGGCAGGTCTATGGGTTAATGGATGTTGCAGCCCTAGTCTTCCAACCCCAGTTGAAGATAATACCTTTCTCTGGTCCGGTCCTGGAGTTAACGGAGAAACGGACCCTACAGTTGTGGCCTCCACAGAAGGTACCTATTGTGTCACTGTGACCGATTGCAATGGATGTCAGGAAGTCGAATGTTCTACAGTATTTGAATGCAATGCTCCGCCAATTGCACAAAGCGACATTAACAATACACTTATTAATACTTCCGTCCAGGGTAATTTTGTAACGAATGATTCTGATAAAGAAAACAACCCAATCCTGGCGATTACGACTCCCGTTACTCCCCCTTCAAACGGGACTTTAACCATCTCGTCAAACGGCAATTATACCTATACGTCCAATCCTGGATTTGTTGGAACTGATTCATTCGAATATCAGATAAGTGATGGTATTGGAGGCTCAGATCTTGGAGTAGTATTTATAGAAGTAACTGATGTAAAAACAATTGCCAACAACAAGCCTGTTGCCAATAACGATTATAGCACAACACCTGAAAACAAACCTATAAACTTAGGTGTTTTAAACAATGATTACGACCCTGATGGAGATTTGTTGTCCAACCCATCGCTTTTATCAAATCCACCAAATGGAACCCTGACCCTTATACAAAACGGGACCATTACCTATACACCCGATACCGGATTTACTGGGATGGATAACTTCTCCTATCAGGTTTGTGATCAATCAGCCCTTTGTCATCAGGCATTCGTCTCTATTAAAGTAACTAGACCTACTGGAGGCAATGAACCGCCATCCTCTATCGATGATGTAGCCTACACACCAGAGAATACTGCTGTAACAGGAAATGCTGGCACCAATGACATAGAGCCAGATGGCAATGGTACAGCCTTTACCAAACTGAGCGATCCTAGTAATGGAACAGTCCTTTTCGATTTTTCTGGCAACTATACTTACACCCCAAATTCCGACTATAATGGCCCTGACCAATTTACTTATCGGATTTGTGACAATGGTACTCCTTCTCTTTGCGACAAAGCCACCGTATACCTTTTAGTTGGAAGCATCAACAACCAACCAATTGCTCAAGATGACATTAACAATACCATTACAAATATACCTGTAAATGGGAGTTTGACCACCAATGACCTTGATACCGACAATGACATTTTAACAGTAAATAGTTCTCCACTTAGCGGCCCAATAAACGGGACGATTACGATCAATCCAAATGGCACCTATCTATATTCACCAAATCCAGGTTTTAAGGGTATTGATGAAATAACCTATGAGGTTTGCGATACTGATCAGCTTTGTGATATTGCTACATTGTATATTGAAATCATAGATCCTCAGTATGGTTTAAATATTCCTCCAGTTGCAACAAACGATGCGATTAGCACCACAAAAAATACACCCGTTACTATTGCCGCACTTTCCAACGATTTCGATAAGGAAGGATCTGCGCTTATTGGCCCAACCTTCGTAAGTGCTCCTTCAAATGGAAATGTTGGACTTTCACCATCTGGTACATTTTATTATACCCCTGACCTTGGATTTATTGGAGAAGATGGATTTGAATATCAAATTTGTGACGATTTAGGATTTTGTGATATAGCATCAATTATCATTACTGTTAATGAAGAACTGTCCTTAACTAACACTTCTCCAACGTCCATTGATGATGTGGTGACTAGTGACCGAAATTCTTCTATTAGTTCTACAGTTGCCTTAAACGACGAAGATCCTGACTCCGCAGATCAGCTTGCCTATACAAAAGAATCAAACCCATCCAACGGTACCTTGACATTTAATTCAGATGGAAGTTACCAATACACTCCTAATCTCAATTTTTATGGGAATGATCAATTTACTTATCAAGTTTGTGATGACGGAAGTCCAGTATTATGTGATGCAGCGACGGTCTACTTTACAATCTTTCCAGATAACGATCCACCGAAAGCATTTGCAGATATTAACACTACCATTGTAGATGATAACACAGATGGGAATTTATTGACGAATGATATGGATATTAATGGTGATGGGATCATTGTTAATACAACCCCTTTGATTGGTCCGTTTAATGGTACTATCAGTATCAACACAGATGGTTCATATACGTACTCCCCAAATTCCGGATTCTCAGGAACAGACAGCCTGATTTATACTATTTGTGATGATTTAGCAACTTATATGCTATGCGATACTGGAATTGCAAAAATCCTTGTCGTTGATTGCCTTTCTCCTGGTAATTTTGCTCCAGTAGCACAAGATGACAGCTTTATAGGAACAGAAGACACCCCTATTCAAGCAAACATGCTTCGAAATGACTATGACAAAGACAAAGACAACGTCACCTTAAATATCCCCATACTATTTGCTCCTGACAATGGAACATTAAACCATTCTCCTAATGGGGATTTCGAATATACTCCTAACCCTGGGTATATTGGCCTTGATGAGTTCACTTATGAATTGTGCGATGACCAAACACCTTCTTTGTGTGCCTATGCAACAGTATACATATGCATAGCTGAAGATATTGATGGAAACCAATCTCCATTTGCAGGAGATGATGCCGTCTACACTTTTATTGATGAACCGATAACGACAAACTTATTTCCCAATGATTATGATGTAGATGGGGATTCAATCATTATAAATACTACACCAATTGAAGCTCCCGAATATGGATCTGTACTTCTTAATACGGATGGTTCTGCTATCTATACACCAATAAGTGGATATTCTGGTCCTGACAATTTTGTTTATGAGATTTGCGATGACGGGATACCTGTTCTCTGCACGCAAGCTACCTTCTTTGTGATTGTTAAACCAAACAACGATTTCCCCATTCCAGCCAATGATGACAATAATACATTAAAAGGAATACCAGTATCCGGTAACGTTCTGACAAATGACAGAGACCCGGATCAAGATTTAATCACGTTAACTCCTACCCTAATTGGAACACCAACGAATGGTACGGTCGTTTTGGATGCGAATGGAGAGTATACGTATACTCCGAATCCAGCATTTAAAGGAGAAGACTATTTCAAATATGAAATTTGTGACGATGGGACACCAGGGCCATTCTGCTCAATTGCAGCGGTAACCATCACCGTATCAGAATTCAACTTTGGTGCAAACAACAAGCCCATTTCCAATGATGATGACAATATTACTTTCGTTGATGTCCCGGTAAGTGGAAATGTATTGCCCAATGATATTGATCCTGACGGAGACCCTCTATCTGTAAACTTGACACTAGTAGATGGTCCATCAAAAGGAACTGCTACCATTGACGCAAATGGTACTTATACTTACACCCCAGATCTCCGATATAAAGGAGAAGATAGTTTTGTTTATGAAATCTGTGATAATAACACGCCTGTTTTATGTGATGAGGCAACCGTATTTATAAGAATTCTTCCTTCTAAAGATACTGGAGACAACACCCCTCCATTTCCGGAAGATGATTTTCATGTAACGACTAAAGACGCCCATTTTTCAGACAACGCACTGGAAAACGACACCGACCCTGATGGTAATTTCCTTAAAGTTACTACCACTCCTGTTGAAGATCCAGAATACGGGACTGTTATCCTTCAGATAAACGGTGATTTCCTATATACTCCTAATCAAGGATATTATGGTCCAGATCATTTTGTTTATGAAGTTTGTGATGATGCAAGTCCAATTGCCTGCTCCCAAGCGACGGTATACATACTAGTTTCACCAGGCGTTCGATCTATCAATCCAGTCTACGACATAAACATAACATTTGAAGAAACACCGGTTTCTGGAAATGTAGGAACAAACGATAATAATCCAAACAACAATCCCTTAATCATATCAGGTTTTAGCCTAACTCCTGGAGGAAGTTATACTAATACGTTACAACTACCTGGTAAGGGATTGTTGACTTTGGATAATCTAACTGGCGCCTATACTTTTATACCTGACGTCGGATACAGCGGAACTATTCAAGACATTGAATATGAGACTTGTGACGCCATCCTGTCTATTTGTGAAACGGGCGAATTGACTATAGAAGTACTTAAAAATACTGCTGTAAATGATGCTCCTGTAGGGAATAATGATCATTATCAAACCAAAGAGAACACTAGTTTTTCTGGTATATCTTCTATCAATGATTATGATCCTGAAGAAAACACTCCGCTTGTATATACAAAAATTACCAACCCTAAAAATGGGGCACTTTCCTACAGCACAGATGGAACGTTTACATTTATTCCTAACACTAATTTCACAGGCAAAGATGAATTTGATTACAAAGTTTGTGATCCTAATGGACTCTGTGATCAGGCAACTGTCTTTGTGACTATTGATCCAGGCAATATCAATAATACGCCTCCTACAGCTGTAGATGACGCCTTTGGAATTGGATTGGAAACGACAATAACAAACAATATTCTGCTCAACGATCCTAATGACCCAGACAATGACGTGGTTAGAGTAGCCACCATCGGAGAAAATCCAATTCCTGATGGCGGGGTAGCTTCCATAACAACGGACAATGGAGGAACGGTAAATATAAATTCTACAGGAGCATTCAGCTACATCCCTGCAACTGGCTATTTTGGCCCTGATCAATTCGTCTATGAAGTTTGTGATGACATAAGTGGTTGCAATAGCGCTACAGTCTATATTCTTATCTACAATAACAATAGACCTCCATTTGCTGTAAATGATGATAACGTCACCTTTATTGATATGCCAGTATCTGGTATGGTACTAACCAACGATGTGGATTTGGATGGAGACAATCTCACCATTGCAACAGTTCCAATAAACAACCCAACAAACGGTACTGTTATTCTGAATCCTAATGGCACCTATACTTATACGCCAAACGCAGGTTATCTGGGGACAGATCATTTTGACTATGAAATTTGTGACCAAAGTGCAGTTTCATTATGCGCTAACGCCAGAGTAACGATCAATATTCTTCCAGAAAGGGAAGATCAGATGACGAATGATCCACCAATTGCAAATGATGACGATAACATTACCTATATAAATACCGCAGTAGATGGAAATTTACTTCCAAACGACTATGATCCAGAAAAGACAGCACTGCAAATATCAGGTGTAGTCACTCAGCCAACGAATGGAGTTGCGTCCACCCTTCCCACTGGAGAATATACCTATATACCTGCAAATGGTTTTGTAGGGAAGGATCAGTTTGAATATCTGATGTGCGACAATGGAACGCCGATTGAATGTGTTACTGCAAATGTATTTATCCAGGTATTGTCCAGACTAGAAGATGATACGAATTTGCCTCCTGTAGCAACTGACGACTTCAACTATACAATTATCGAAACTCCTATTTCTGGTAAATTAGTAGATAATGATAACGACCCTGACAATGACCTAATAGTTGTAAAAATGGCAGAAGGCCAACCAATTTTAGCTGGAGGAACACTTGTTAATTCTAGTAAAGGAAAAGTACTAATACAAGCAAATGGAGACTACACCTACACCCCTAATCCGGGTGCAACGGGTACCGATCAATTTCGCTATGAAATTTGTGATGACATAAGTGGCTGCTCAAAAGCAACAGCATACATCCTAATTGAGGCACCGGATTGTATAGAACTCCAGCTAAAAGTATTTCTGGAAGGAGCAATTATTGATTTGAATTCAAACAACTCCTATCTCCAGGAAATGAGGACTGACTTGAATACACTTCGGTCAATTCTCCCTGGGCAGACACCTGTAAATCCGTTGGTCAATCCAACCCAACAAGGTCAGCCTTATTACTTTCCGCCATTTGATCATGCAGGTACCGTTGCAGAAAACAACTTTGCGGGACCTTATGCTATTGACATAGTAGATTGGGTATTAGTTTCTTTAAGAACAAGCCCTGATCCAACTACCGAATTCAAGCAGGCTGCTGGATTATTGCACGCTGACGGTACGATATCCTTCATTGAGCCTTGCATCTTGAAAACTACTGATCCGGGACAGGTATACATTCTTGTGGAACATAGAAATCATATGGGTGTTATGACTCAAGATCCCGTTATGGTCTCCAACGGTACGCTAGTTTGGGATTTCACGACTCAGGATAGTTATAAGACAATTACAGGATTTGGTTCTAAACAAATTGGACAAGGAGTATATGCCATGTTCGCAGGAGACAACGATCAGTTAAATGATGTCATATCATACGACATTACAGGCTTAGACAAAATTATCTGGACTCAACAAAACGGAAATTTCGACCAGTACATGAGCTCAGACTACAATATGAACGGAGATACAAATGGCTCCGACAAAATACTTTGGGATAATAACAACGGAATTTCTTCCAGAGTATTAAAATGATAAATAAGAGTATAGGAATGCAGAACAACCATTTTCCAATTTTCAACTGGTGGCTAGAGTAGCTGGCCACCAATTTTTAGAAAATAGATTCGGCAGAATATACCTTCAAGATAGTAGTTAGTCATTAGAAGAAAGTCTTCATATAAAAGTATATGAGACTTTTTTCGACTTTTTAGCCCCTTAGTAAACTAACTCTAGATCCTTTCTTTTTGAATATTTTAGAAATGTAATAAGGTACTTAAAATAAGTAAACCTTAAAATGCAACAACCTTTTAAACTCGACTGAGTCGTTCTAAAAAATCTTCTTTTTTCCTTCTTGCTACATCTATCGAAGAGCCATCTGCCATGACCACATACCCACCATCTCCTTTGAAGTATTTTTCTATGTAACTAAGGTTGATTAAATGAGACCGGTGGACTCTAAAAAAATGATGCTCTGACAACAACTCTTCAAAGTCTTTTATCTTTCTGGTTGTAACGATCCGCTTCCCGCTTTTAAAAAAAATAGACGTGTAATTCCCTTCTGCTTCACAACGAATAATCTCCTGAACAACAATAAAAACCAACCCCTCCTGTGTGGGCAGCGCTAGTTTATTGGTAGGAGAATTTTTATGTTTTAGATTCGTTAATAAGTGAGAAAAATTATCTTTTTCATTATGATTCCGTAATCGTTCTCCCGCTTTATGAATAGACTGAATCAGTTCCTTGATATCAATTGGTTTCAAGAGATAATCCAAGGCACAAAACTTAATCGCTTTAAGAGCATACTGATCAAATGCAGTGGTAAAAATTACCTCAAAGGAAATACTATCGAACATCTCCAGCAAGTCAAAACCAGTACCGTTTGGCATTTCAATATCTAGCAGCACAAGCTGTGGTTCTGTCTCCTGAATCAACTTAAAAGCCTCATTTGCTGAACCAGCCTTTCCTACAACCTCAGTATGCGGACAGTAATTCTGGAGCATTTGTTCCAGTGTTTCCCTGCTCTTCTTTACATCATCTACAATTACAACTGATATCATGATATAATTTTAATGTTTTCATTATTTAGAACGATAATCTATCCGACCTATTGCAGATGTTAAACCAATTCAAAGAATAATAGTATAAGACCACACTAAATATAAAACAAAATTAGACGATTTTTTGAAGAATGTAGAATTCAAATTATTGTACTAGGCTCCTTAGGACCCTTCTATCAAAAATAGATCATTCCAAATTACCGTTAAAAGAAAAATCTGACCGCTTATACATCTATTTCGCCGTTTATACATTTTGTCTATAAACTATCAACAAGAAATTTCATCTTGGAATTGTTAAATAGAAGACTCAGGTTGTTGATGAAAATCTGGGTAGACCCTATGACATTTCTTGAAGGTTGCATCTGGCTCGGAATTTATCTTTAGACTTATTAAATCGGTATTGAATTCGTCTAAGCCATGTGCAACCTTCTTCTTTTCCCTTCTTTTGTTTGCCAAAACAGCATAAATCACATTTTTTACGTTTTATTACTAAATGGAAGTCAATCCAAAGTTGCTGATTGTTAAATCGAAAAATTTGTTTCGAGCAATTTTTAAACTTTGAAAACCGACAACCATTTGAATAAAAGCAACTGATGTATTAACAATCAAAGGCTTATTAACTACCTAGGATTCCATTTTTGATGGTGTTAACAGCCAATTATTAATTTTTGATTATCTTAGTACGAGATAGAAGACAATTATTTTAAAATTTATTTTCATAAAGATTATCTTTCCATCTATTATCTAAAATCTTCAAGAAAGGAAGCGCATCCACAACCCAACTAATATGAAATTTTTATACACGCTAGTAAAATTTCTCCTCCTTTTTTATTTCTCCATCAATCTCGTATATGCCCAGGTAACAGTTACCGTCACAATAAACAATGGCTCGTCAACTACCACATGTGATGATGGTATTTTTGGTGGCAACCCAGATCCCCAATGGCAAATTGAAATCGCCGGCCAAGGAAATACCACATATCAATCTTCAGGAATCTGTTTCACCAACACTCCCAACCAACAATACAACGAATCCTGGAATTGTCCATCCTACCCTGCGACCCTACAAGTTTGCGTGCGCGCTTTTGAAGATGACGGTGCCGCATGTGTAGTAAACAGATCCTGTCTCGTCAGCAATTGTCAAAACTTCAACGTCCCCACTCCTGGCAATAGCGCCAACTACAATATTACAGTCGGTGGAGCAAGTACCGCCAATGTCAATTTCACCATTCAAACAACCGGCTCCTACCTCGGAGGCCCCAATGATCTTATCTGCAATGCCATCAACCTTGGTACTCTTCCTCCTGGAGGTACCTTAGGAAATCAAAACCTTAGCAACTACAATAACTTTTGCGCAGGTAGCGCTGGAGACCCCAATCCATGGGGCGGCAACAACGACCAAGGCGTCTGGTTTCAATTCACCACTTCCAATACCCCTAGCGCAACGATCCAATTGGATGGGTACAATGACCCACAAGGCCTGGGTGACATAATAGATATGCAACTCGCCTTATACGAATCGAGCAACAACACCTGTACAGGAACACTCACACTTGTCCGGGAAGATTTTGATCCAATCATCTATTCTGAGTCCATGCAAGTGGAATGCCTTCTTCCTAATACCACCTACTTTCTACTAGTAGACGGCGATGATAATCTTGCCAATCTGTTTAATGGCCAGGAAGGATACTTCGGCTTAACCGTTGTTGATGATGGCGTTGTGCAATCTGGTGACTTAATTTGCGATGCACAAAATCTGGGCGCAGTCCCGAGTGGTGGATCGATCTCTACTCCACCGCTAAGCCAAACAAACATCTGTGCAACCGACACCAACGACCCCGAACCTGGCGCGTGGGGCTCCGACCAAGGAGTCTGGTTTCAGTTTTTCGCGCCTCCTTCTGGTCACGTAACCATCGATGCAGAAAGTGATTTGATTTTTCCTCTTGGGAATGACGCCATCGACCTACAATTGGCCGTATATGGGACAATCAATGGCCTTTGTTCTGGCGCATTGACTCAACAAGAAAGTGATTACGATCCAATACTCTTCGACGAAACACTTGAAGTTCGATGCTTGGTCCCTGGAGATCCATACTGGGTTTTTGTCGATGGGTCCACCTTAAATGTTGATGGTATATTTGATATAACGATCAACGATGGCGGAGACTTCCCTGCGCCAAACGACTCGATCTGTAACAATATTTTCCTAGGCGCACCAACCATTGCGAATCCAATTACTTTAACCAACCAAAGCAACTGGTGTGCAAATAACATTCAAGAACCTATACCAACCAACTGGGCAAATGAAGCGGGGGTTTGGTATACCTTCATTGCACCACCCTCTGGGGTCGTCGAGTTTGATGTCACCTCTGCTGGTGGCCTGCTCAATGATTTGGCCATCGACTTGCAATTAGCCGTTTACGACTCCGACGATGAAACGTGTACAGGTAATCTGACAGAAATAGAAAGTGATTATGAAGGAGCTGGAGTTTTTCTCGATGAAGAAATGGTGGTTGAATGCCTGATTCCTGGAAGAATGTATTACTTCTTCGTAGACGGTGATCCTGGCTTAGTAGATCCGCAATATCTGTATGGCGAATTTGATATTGATGTTATCGAAATCGATCGGCCTTCTCCGCTAGGCAATGATTTACCTTGCGATGCAGTACCGCTTGGCGACCCAACGGGGACTCCCATTACTACAGGAACAACTTCACCGCATACCCAAAACAACTGGTGTGCGACAAATACAGGAGAACCAGTCTCTGCAGTGATTACAAATCCTGATCAAACCGTCTGGTATACCTTCGTTGCGCCAAGCACAGGAAATCTTACTATTGATATCAATCAGACAGGAATCGCTCTTATCAATGAAGAAGCAATTAATACCGAAGTTACTTTGTTCTCTTCTAGCAACGGTACTTGTACTGGAACATTCTCCGAAGTAGAAACAGATGCAAGTCTCATTGATTTCGTAGTCTACGATTCAGATATCACCATAGAATGTATAAATCCTGGGGAAACCTATTGGTTAATGATTGACGGAGAATTTTTCGTCGAAGACGAAGATATTGATGGGAACTTTGATATTACCTTAACCGAAGACCCGCCACAACCGCCAACACCAAATGATTTAGTTTGTATGGCAATTGCGATGGGAGATCCATTCACAGGTGGCCCATTAACCATCAATAATCAAAATAATCTTTGTGCATCAGATATCGGAGACCCTGATCCTGACGCTTTCGATACTGATCAAACGGTATGGTACACATTTACTAGCCCAGCTACCGGCGGTCCTTATGCAGTTGAAATTACAGCAACTAGTGACTTCCCATTCTTTACAGATGCCGTAGATTTGCAGTTGGCTGTCTTTTCTTCAAGTGATAATACTTGTAATGGGACATTCACGGAAATTGAAAGCGATTATGACGCATTCGACTTCCCTCCTTTAAATGAAACAATAGAAGTACAATGCCTTGAACCAGGAATGACTTTTTACTTAATGGTCGATGGCTCCTTTGCCAATGTTCAAGGAAACTTTGATCTGGAAATCACTTCGATTGCTGCTAATCCAATTGCGCAAAACGACCTTATCTGCGATGCGTTTAGTTTAGGTGGTGTTCCAATCGGAGGTAATATTAATAATGGAATTGATTACTACAATTTCTGTGCAGATGTCGAAGCAGGAGAACCCAATCCAAGTGCTTTTGGAACTGATCAAACCGTTTGGTTCACCTTTACCGCTCCAAATTATCCAGGCCCAAATGGAACAGCAGATGTAACAATACTGCTGGAAAGTGATCCAAACAACGTAGGTGATGAAATAGATCTCCAAGTTGCAGTATACGAATCAAGTGACGGAACGTGCAATGGAACATTCACCGAAGTAGACAGTGACTACGACCCAGCTGGATTCCCACCATTCGATGAAGAAATTGAAGTAACGTGCCTAGATGCAGGACAAACGTATTGGATTCAAGTAGACGGCAGCTCAGCCAATATTGAAGGATATTTCACCATCGAAATCACCGATGACGGCGGCGGCTCAAGACCAACAAATGATGACATTTGTGATGCAATAAACCTAGGACCTGTGCCTGCAAGTGGTTCAATAAATGATGGAGTTACTTATACGAATATCTGCTCAACAGTAGAACCCGGCGAGCCTAATCCATCAGCATACACACCAGACAATACTGTTTGGTTTTCCTTTGAAGCTCCAGCTTCTGGAAATGCTACAATCGATTTGGACAACCAGGGAGGTATCGACATTCAGGTCGGTGTCTTTTCATCAATAGACGGCACCTGCGCAGGTGCGATGGTCGAACATGATAGTGATTATGATGGAATTGGGGTATTGTTTGATGAAGATATCGAATTGGAATGCCTGATCGCCGGACAAACCTATTGGGTTCAAGTAGATGGCGGTGACAATGGTGATGTAATTGGTGGTGCAGAAGGAGATTTCACCATCATAATTAATGATGATGGCGGATCTACCGTATTCCCGTACAACGATACCATTTGCAATGCCTACAATTTTGGGTTGATCAACACCACC
>CALLWB010000112.1 GCA_938016265.1 uncultured Saprospiraceae bacterium | reverse complement strand
ATCACCGTCTACAATGGAGGTGCAGATTATTGGCTACTAAAACTAGACAATGCCGGAGACTTAATCTGGCAAAAATCATACGGCGGTTCACAAAATGAATATACCAGCTCCCTCCAGCTTACTGCAGATGGCGGATACCTCATCGGTGGGAGCTCCAATTCCACCAACGGAGACGTCTCCGGCAACCATGGCAGTTATGATTACTGGGTCGTCAAAGTCGACGCTACAGGAACAATAGTCTGGCAAAAATCACTAGGAGGTTCCGGCGACGACAGAGGCAGAGCCATCGAGCGAACAGACGACAATGGCTACCTCATCGCCGGACATCATTTCTCCTACAATGGCGACATTTCAGTCAACCATGGCAACAGAGATTATTGGGTAGTCAAACTAGACGACTCCGGTATGATGATTTGGGAAAAATCATTTGGTGGGTCCGCTAGAGATGAAGGCGAATCTATTCACAAAACAGCTTCTGGTGACTTTGTTCTTTCCGGGTTTTCGCAATCTAATAATGGGCAGGTTAGCGGCAATAATGGGAGTAGTGATTTCTGGGTATTGCTGATTGATGACATGGGCAATCTGATCTGGCAAAACTCTTTTGGCGGTCAAAACATTGAAAACTCTTATTCAGTAACACAAGCGAGCGATGGTGGATTTATTGCGGTTGGCTATGGAGATTCTGACAGCGGCGATGTTTCTGGCAATCATGGACTTGGTGATTGGTGGGTAGCAAAAATCAACAATACTCAAATCACCTATTCCTCTGCGCTATTGACTACTGATCCCAACTGTGCATATGCCCCGGATGGCCGCTTGGAAGCTACTGTTACAGGCGGTGTTTCTCCCTATACCTACAATTGGTCCAATGGAGTAACCACTCCTGTCAACTCCGGTCTGACAGCCGGGCACTACGAAGTAACGATCACCGACGCCAACAACTGCGAATTGATAGCTTCAGACAGCCTGACCTTCACTGGGGTTAACTGTGGCGTTGGTATTGGAGTGCGCGTTATGTTGCAAGGCCCCTACGATCCGACTTCTGGTTTGATGTCTGACTATCTAAGAACGGCCATGTTACTCCCTTTTCAAGAACCGTATACAGCGCTCGGCTACCAACATTATGGTGGTGGCGGTGAGATAGCAAATCCTACTGCTTTCGACCAGTCTGGGCCAGACGCTATTGTAGACTGGATCTTCTTAGAACTAAGAGACGCGACGGACTATACACAAATCATTGGCACTCGCTCTGCACTCTTGCAAGCAGACGGAGACATCGTAGATTTGGACGGCACTTCTGCGGTCATTTTTTACGGAGTCTCTGAAGAGAGTTATTACGTTGTGGCTAGGCATCGCAACCACCTAGACATTATGACTCCGGGCGCTTTACCGTTGTCTGAAACGACCACCTCTACTCACGATTTTACGACAGGGTCGGCCTTCGGTATACTCTCCGGCTCCACCGTTCAAGTCAATCTTGGAGGTGCAAGGTTTGGACTATTCGAATGTGACTTCAACAACACAGGAGCAATCGATGCTGGAGACCGAAGTATTGCTTGGAATACCAGAAATCAAACGGGCTATCTAGTAGAAGATTCCAACTTTGACGGTGTCTGCAATGCAGCAGAACGGAGTAATTGCTGGAATAATCGAAATTTGATTTCGCTCGTTCCGTAAACTGGACCCTTTTGGTAAATTATCAACGCAAAAAATTTGTTTGGTCACAAATGTTTAAAAACAAGTTCGACCTTCAAGAGACGTGCTAAACAATAGCCTACTATAGTTCTTTATGGGTCATCACATCGCTACGCTTGTGTCGGTCCTTCCATGGGTTCGCTTGCGCTCCGCCCTTTGGGCACTCATTTCTGTCGTCCATTCCAGCCCCTTGTCTTACTCCCGCTGGTCCGTCGCCTTCATTGGCCAGGGCCATTCAGACTAGATAGCCCTCTTTCATTCCAACCCACTATCTATTTTTGAAGGACTAAACATTAAAACATCGTTATTAACCATTTGCAGTCCGAATGTTACAAATATTTTTTTGACTATTCTTTATTAAGAATTGGGTTATACTTTCATTTTATTAAATTAAAAAAACATTAGTATGTGATGATTCCCTGAGCAAAAACGCTATTTTAGAAGTTCAATCAATTTTTCAATATCCAATAAATCCAAACCATGCAACGAATAATTACCCTATTTGTATTCTTAATGTTTAGTAGCCATATCTACGGCCAACAAGGAGTCTCCATTGGCACAACGGGCACACCACCTGATCCATCAGCTATTCTGGACCTACAAAGCGCCGACAAAGGACTTCTAGTACCCAAAGTACCATTAACTGCAAAAAATGTAACAACTCCAGTAGTCTCTCCGGCAAACACTTTATTAGTTTACAACACCGCTACGGCAGGTACCACACCAAACAATGTAATGCCTGGTTTTTATTATTGGAACCAAGCCGCGGGTGAATGGACAAGAATTGTAACCGGGACTATTGTCGATTCGGACAATCAAAACCTGACAGGAGCAACTTTGAATGGCACCATACTGCAAATTGGCATACAAGGAGGTGCCAGTACGTCAGTAGACTTAGCATCTGTCTTATCAACTGCTGGTACAGATGATCAAAACATTGTCAATTTCGGTTTGTCAGGTACCAACCTTACTATTACGATTGAGGATGGCAATAGCCTAACCACAAGCCTTGCACCAGTGCTAGCAAATGCAGGTACAGATGATCAAAACATCATAGGTTCTACCCTATCCGGTACCAACCTAACAATAGGCATCGAAAATGGAGGAAGTCAGACAATAAATCTAGCACCAGCACTGGCAAACGCAGGCACAGACGACCAAAACCTAACACTAGGCGCCGGAACCACATCGACATCTATTCTGAATATGGAAAACGGTTCAGACATTACTGTACAAGAAGGCTCCAACATTCAAATAACAGAATCAGGGAATGTAATGACCATCAATGCTACAGGTGACGGTACAGGCACAGACGACCAAAATATTACTGGATCAAACCTTGCTGGAACGAATCTTACCATAGGTATTGAAAATGGGAATAACCAAACAATAAACCTATCCTCCCTTACGGATAATGAATGGCATACAAATGGAAATGCCGGAACAAACACCAATCTTCAGTTTCTAGGAACGACAGATAATGTACCACTTACTTTTAAAGTAAATAATATTCAAAAACTAAGATTAGAAACCAATGGTACTATTCGTCCAATGAACAACGGTAGATCTGTTTTTCTTGGAGAAGGTGCGGGGCTAAATGATAATCTTGCTATAAAAAGAAATGTGTTTATTGGCTACTATTCTGGAGGTGCAAATACTACAGGAGATTCCAATACTTCCATAGGAGGAAACAATTTTACAAATAATTTAACAGGAAGAAGAAACACATCTGCCGGAGCATATGCTATGACTGGGAATATCTCTGGCAATTTTAATTGTGCTTTGGGGTATGATGCACTAGGAGATAATACTACAGGAAGCAGCAATGTAGCTATCGGTAATTTAGCATTAAATGAAAACATAACGGGTACTAATAATGTTGCTGTTGGAGGAGGAAGCCCTTTAGGAAATTTGACAGCAGGTACTAGAAATATCGCGGTTGGTTTTGCTGCTGTTTCTGCAAATGGAAATGCTGGTGGTATCCCTGCTGCTTACAGTTATGTGATCGGTATTGGTAGTTCAACATTTGTAGATAAAAGTGTAGGAAATTATTCTGTAGCGATTGGAGACAACGCCTGCTCCAGAGAACGAACAGGCTCTGGCAATGTGGGTGTAGGTTCGAATGCTATTTATATCAATCAGTCGGGTGACTTCAACACGGCAATTGGGCATCGTGCGTATTCAACCTCTGCATCTAATATCGCATTGACAAATTCCACGGCAATCGGAGCAAATTCTTCAATAAATATTAGCAATAAAATAAGATTTGGGAATGCAGCAGTTACCGTTATTGAAGGCCAGGTGGCGTATTCCTTTCCGTCAGACTCAAGATTTAAGGAGAAGATTAGAGAGAACGTTCCAGGACTGGACTTTGTCCTAGGGTTGCGACCAGTAACTTACAATTTCAACACAGAAAAATTTACGGATTTTTTACTCGGAGATTTACCGGATTCACTTCGTTACGACCAAGGGGAAAGAATTGACTATACCGCCTCCTCCAACATCCGACACACTGGATTTATCGCTCAGGAGATTGAGGCATTATCCAAAGAACTAAATTACGATTTTGACGGGGTGCATATTCCTGAAAACGAACATGACAACTACAGTGTAAGTTACTCCACCTTCGTCGTCCCATTAGTAAAAGCCGTCCAGGAGCAAAATACAATCATCGAATCCTTAAAAGAAAAAGACCTTCAGGCGACTACCGAAATTGAAGACCTGAAATCCAGAATCGCCCAACTTGAGCAATTAATTTTAAGAAAGGAATAAAATCCGTGTGAATAGAGAACCATAAAGCATCTGTATTATCTGTAGATGAAAACGCAACCTACTAACTACAGGTAATACAGAAACTTTCCTACGGAAAGGCGACAGACAGATTTCGGTTGTTCCAGGACAGGCTGCGATCTCCAGAATCTGTGATACCGTTTAGATCTAAATCTGCGGACAAATAGCCAGTTTGATTTCTAAAATTCCAAGTAATACTGCGATCCCCGGAATCAACTAATTGGTCCTGATTAGCATCTCCTGTCCATAGCAGAAAAACACCATTAATTTCCTTACGGGAATTATTCCCATAAACAGAAACGCCAGCAGAAGTAAAATCGACAGTCGCTCCATCACAACTCAAAGAAAGAGCAGTGGACGACAACACCGGCAAATGATTGCGATGAAAAACACCAACAAAATAGTTGCCTGCTGATAGATTCTCCAACGACAAGGGAGAAACTCCATCTACCTCCACCACATCACCATCACGTTGCAACAAACCAGAACGAGCAACCACCACTTGTGAAGGATCATTCTGCGCACGCAGCTCCACAAACACCCAGTCAACAATTGCGTCAGGTCCAGTGGTCGAAAATACGGTTGTTGAATTGTCAATTGTTTCATTAGCAGAAGCATTCACGTAAGTAAAACCAAGTGCAGAATAGGGTTCTGAGTTAGGAATCAAATTGAGCTGGCGGAGTTGGTCATCCATCATTCCCGTCGTTAAATTGTAGGGGCCTTCTAGCATTATTTTTAATTGAACGCAAAAATTCGGGGTAAAATCATGCCCGTACTGCGGAGCAGGTTGGCCAACTTCTATCGCACCAATATCAGGCATTCCATCACTCACAAACGGCCGATCTAAATTGGCAATTGAAATCCCAGCATTGATCAAATCAGAACTAGCGGAAGGATGGATATCTGTGGTCGTTGGATCAATTTCATTTGCATAAGCTCCAGGCAAAAAAACATTCATAAAATCAGTAAAATCTATTGCAATACCATTAGTCTCAATGGAGGTGCCATTCTTTAAATCAGAAATATTATTGTAACGAACATCTGCCCATTTGAACCAAGGTCCAGCGACGGTAGCAGGACGAGTTGATTTGTATCCATTGTAGTCCCAATCATCTGTACTGCCGGCGACAACTCCGTATTCTTGAATGCAGTAATTGGAGCTTACAATCGCATTGTTTTTCAGATAGGTATTTTGCCACCCTGAAGGAGAGCTCGTGCCGTCTCCTTCTTTTACACAGGTATTATTGGCGATAAACAGGCCTGCTGGTTTACGGTTCATCTTGAAAGATGAATTTTCCATGTTGTAAAACTCATTTCGGAAAACGTAGGCCGGGCCACCAAAAACGGGAGCAACGCTGATCCCTGCGCGACCATTATAGCATCGGTTTTGATAGACTCTGGCATTTGAAACCATCCCATCGACCTCAAGAAGATCATCCACCGCCCTAGTAATATCATTGTTGTGTATGTCCAGAGAATAAGCTTCTTTATAAGGAGCGCCATCTGTTGATACTCCATCAGCAAAATCAGCAATTGTATTATAACTTACTACATTCCTATTGCCGCGAATGTCAATGCCCCGCTCTCCCGGTATTCCAGATTGCGGCCAAAAAGTGCGACCAACGAGGCGATTGTTGGTTATGAATTGGTCGTGTTCCCATCCATTTTCTCTGCGATTGTACACCCCAAACTCAACATCATAAATGTCATTGTTTTGAATGGTTAGGTACTGGGTATTTTGAGCGTCAATTGCCCATTCGCCATTTCTTATTGCCAACCCGTCAATAATAATATGTTGTGTAGAATCAGAAAAATTTCCCACAGTTATGATCCCGCTGGAGGTGTTGCTGCCATCTACAATTGCCCCATGCAAATCAGAAGAACGTATGGTGATCGGTTGAGTAGCAGTTCCATCTGTAGTTATTGTAAATGGGGAATAAACGCCTGCAGCCATTTCAAAAATGTCCCCTGGAGCTGCGGTATTAATGGCATTTTGAATTCCTTGAAATGGATTTGCCATACTCCCATTCCCTCCTACACTTCCAGGTACTACATACTTGATTTGCCCGTTTACTGCAACTGAAGGCATCGCTCTGGTTGTAACCGTTCTATTTATTACGGTGCCTCCGCCATCAGGATCGGTAAGGGTAAGTCGGATAGAATACGTTTGTCCAGGGACAAGAAACATCGCACTGCCAGCATGAAAATTTAAATTGAGCGCGTTTCCATCTACGATCATACCCGGTGTGGCTCTGATCGTTGGCGCGCCTTCCAGGTAAGTTGATGCACTCGTTAGTTTATAATCGATTTGCAGGGAGCTGTTGTGGTTGTCGTCTCCCAGGATGTTGAGGTGGACACTGATGTGTTCAAAAGTAGCATTAATAAGGAGATTGTCTACAGCGACAGGATTGGCTGCAAACACCAATTGAGCTGATGTCAAAACAAGGATACACGTAGACAATACCAGGAATCGAACCCGATAATAAATAGAATAAATCATAATGTAGATGATAATATTAAACAACAGTTTAATGCGTTGATTCACAGCAGGTTTCGATTGGTGAATTTACGAATTTTATTGTTGTTAATTTTGATTTACTTCAAATAATCCAATTCCAGAAGAAAAGAAACATTCCTTGGCCTCTAAATAATCCAGAAAAACTTTTCGGATCAATGTTTAACTTTAGATTTAATTACCTTAATCTTCCATTGATGAGAAGGTTCCATTATTGTAAAACCATAGAATATGGTCAACCGCATTAACGTCTCCATCAAAATTCAGGATTAGCCATTTTGAGCGGTAAAGTCATATACTAATGAATAGTAGGTTAGAATCGCGACAATCCTTATTTTTTCAATAGCATTTTTAAGCTTTCCATGGTAATGCCAGCGGTAGGAAGATTGTTATCGGTTTGAAAGGAGTTTAAAGCGGCCATTGTCGTTGTTGAAAATGCTTTTTTTCCTTTTCCTGGCTGGTAGCCAGCTGTTAGTAGTGCAGTCTGGATTGATTTTCGGGTTCTGCATTTGATAGCTTCTGGGCAAAGGACTTCCAATTTTCGTATACACTCGCCTGCTGCGGACAGCTCATAGGCGCAAGGAATTTTTTGTCGTTTGGTTTCGATTTTGGGGGTATACAATATGTCTGCTGTTTTATAACAATTGCCTTCCTCATCTTCTTCATACAGGCAAGGCTCCGGGACTCTGCTAATTACCATTTTGTATTGCTTTGGAGCAGTTGGGTTAGGCCTGCCTGTAGGAATTTGTTCCACATAAGTGGTATCGAACCTATAAGTTTTAGGGACAAGTAGTCTCTGAGTAGAAGAAGGTTGAATCGGGTCTTGAACTTGAACGATCTCGTACTGATCGGGGACAACTACAGACTCAAAGCAGGATTTCTTTTGTGCGTTTAAAAATGAAGAAGAGACACACAAAACTAAAATGAAAAAAAATTCTCGCATAGCAACGGTTTTAAACAAGTAATCAATTGTATTGCAAGGGAGATTGGTTGCTAATATAGTTAATAGAATTTGTATATCTAAATATTAATTTAAAAACAGAAACTGTATTATGGAAATCGTAGTACTTTTTCATATAAGGATAATTACCCTCAATAATTCCTGTCACAGATTAACTAAATTGTTTACTCATCAATGGTCTATTAGAATTTAAACTACCATTAGAAGGCTCCCTATTCTTAAACTTTGATTCGATTTAACATCTAACTAAGTTCAAGGATTCCAAAACCTGTAAAAAAAACAATATATGGCGCATTAAGTACCACTAGACAATGTCTGCCAGTATTTTAAATATAATCAACTACCATATACATACAAAAAATTCTCGATTCAAAATGTAACAAACAATATAGAATTACGTAATAAAATATCAAAACTTGCTAACATGTCACGTAATTTCATCATTCTGTTTATTTGTTTTTTTGCCGTTTCAGCAAAATCTCAAACAGTAATTAATCTATCCGCAACAGAGTCTACCTGTGAAAACAATGGAACGATAACCGTCACGGCCTCCAATGGCACCCCACCTTACACTTATACATTGACAACAGGACCAACAGGGGTTAACTATCCAGCTGTCCAAACGGCCACTGACAATATATTCTTTTCCTTACCTCCGGGCATCTATTCAGTAGAAGTAGAGGATGCTACTTCCGAAATTGTACCTGGCTCTATTGAAGTACCAGGAACCTACATACAGCCAACGCTAGCGCTATCAGGCACGGATATTACTTGTCCGGCAGGATTAGACGGCACCATAACCGCTACCCCTGCGAACGGGTTATCCCCATTTACCTTTGAGATACTTTCACCTATTGCCGTAGGTCCACAATCAAGCAATCTATTTACCGGACTAGCTGCAGGAGTATATCAAGTGCGTGCCTATGATCAATGCGGAAATTTCCAAACGCGTAATTATACACTAGTAGAAGATTATCCTACCTTGAACTTATACCGGTCAGGAATTGTAAGACGTGTAAATTGCGATTCTGTTTATTATCGTGTTGGTGCAGTTGGTGGAAAACCCACCTATACTTACGAAGTGATTTCGCCGATTACTACTCCACAAACTATGGACCAGGACTTTTATTTACCTGACGATCACCCTGCCTATATTTTTCAAGTAACAGACGCCTGCGGCAATACAGCTACCCTGGAACATAAAAGACCTTCACAAGTATTATATTTCTCCAATCGTTCCTATTCCTGTAGTGGGGTAACCTCCGACTTTAGTCCATCAAATATGCTGTTAGCGCCCTACGTTTTAGAAATCGTTTCCGGCCCCACTGGCCCTATGGTTTTGCCAGATCTGTCCATCACCGACTTTCCGTTTGGGAGCTATACTTTCCAGGTGACGGATTCTTGTGGGAATACTGCTTTTCTAAATCAAAATTACGTTTGGGGTTTAGAATTCAACAATGTATACACACAGCCCTCTTATTGCATAGAAGGAGCAGGACGTTTGTTTTATACGATGAAGTCAACTTTCCGAGGACCATTGAGTTTTAGCTTAGTCAGTTATCCTGCAGATTTCACTGGACCAATAACAGACGCTAATGCTACTTGGGACCCAGTCGTCCCTGGCACTTATATCATGGAAGTGGAAGATGCATGTGGAGAAACCATTCGGGATACTACAGAAATTGTGGAAGTACTGGAAGTAGATTTTGTAACAGATTTTTCCCCTGGATGTGTCAACGACAATAGCATTACTGCTGCGCTTACCGCGAACAGAAACCTATGGAGTACCCGATACAATTTGAATTACGTTAGCAATGGATCAAACTACGCTAATAATTTTACAGGTATTTTTAACAACTTACCCAGCAATGATTTTTACGTAGAGGTGGAGTTGTGTACTGATATTTTTTATAGAGATACCTTCTTAATCCCTCCTTATGTCCAACCAAATATCGATCCACTGCTTGGCGTTGGATGTGGCGGCGGAACTGTTTCGATTACGTCAAAACCTGTTGGTGGTGTTGCACCTTACACCTATGAATTGCTAGATCCTTCATTAAATATAGTGGAAGGCCCGCAATCTTCTGCCTTATTTGTGGATGTGCCAACAGGAGTGGATTATCGAGTGCGAATTGTGGATGCCTGTGGAAACTCTAGTATAAAAGATGTAAGTTTTGTTTCCAATCTGGGTTTTGACCTTGCGACCAACGGTTTCACCTGCGAAGGAGAAGTCTTTAGCATTATTGCTGATTCTTTGGAAGGAGTTTCTTACAATTGGGAAGGGCCAAATAGTTTTAGTTCTTCAGCTCGAATGGTTGAATTTGAGCCATTAGACATGGTAGACGAAGGAATGTACAGCGTGACAGTTACTTTGCCAGGCTGTGCGTCTGAGGTACTGAGTTATGACCTTGAGGTGGTCGCCAATGCAAGTTGCAATCTTCAGGTAGCACTCTTAAGTTTTTCAGGGGAGTACATTTCCAGAAACAAAGTTCAACTTGATTGGGTAACGGCTTCAGAGCTAAATAACGATCATTTCGAATTGATGCGTTCTAAAGATGGAATTAACTGGGAAGTGCTGGCAATAGTGGAAGGACAAGGAACTACAAATGAAATTTCTAAGTACAATTTTTCAGACAAAGATCCTTTTCATGGGAATTCTTTCTATCAGTTAAAGCAAGTTGATTTGAATGGAGAAACCTCCTTGTCGGAAATAGTTATCATAAAAATCGGATTTTTAAACGATCATCTTTTTGGGACAGCTTATCCGAATCCTTCCAAGGAAATCGTTTACATCAATGTCAATTCAGATACCGCTTTGGATTTTGACATCAAACTGTTCACGCTGGATGGCAAACTACAACAGTCTAAAAAAATGAACGCGGCAAATCGACTCCATCTAAATACAAAAAGTCTTCCTGCTGGAATTTATATTTTACAGATAACATCAGGTAAGTACTACACCACACAAAAACTCACAATACTCGATTAAGTTTTTATCAGTATTTAAAGAGCTCGGTTAAGGATCTTCCTTGCCGGGCTATTTTATTTTATTGATAGTCTCCCTGTTCTATTCGCTTAGAAATCCACCAATAGTTACCGAAAGGATCAACAATACCTCCCTGACGATCTCCATAAGGCATGTCTTCTGGTGAAAAAAGGCCTTTCGCTCCAAAAGTCAATGCCCTTTCATACATGGCGTCTGCATCATTTACATACATGTAAAAACAGGTTCGCATATTCATAAAATCGCCGGATGCCTGAGAAACCATAAAACTAGTATCCCCAATCTTCAGAATACAATTCCGAATGATCCCTGATTCCGGGTCGAGCGTACGCGCCAATTCTTCCGCGTAAAAAACCTGCTTGGTAAAATCAATCAGGCCTTGTGGATCTTCCGTCATCAAATAAGTGTTCATCGTAGTAAATCCTTCCGGTCGAAAGGTGTTATAGATATCCTTCATTCAATTATAATTTTTTCAAAAATAACAAAAAAACTCCCTTCCAAAATCTAAAAATGGAAAGGAGCGATTATTTGTTTTGAATTTCTTCTTATCAATTACCTTACGACCACAAAGGTTCTGGATTTGCCTAATTTTTTTGAGTTAAATCTGGCAATATACAATCCATCACTCAATTGATTTGTCGGAATTATAAACTCCTTGACTAACTCATCAGACAAAGCAATGGTATTTACCAGTCTACCACTTGTATCATAGACGAAAATGTTTTCATAATTTTCTACGGTATGTCCTTTGATGGGAGTACCAGCTACAACAAATGTTGGATACATCGTTATATTGTCAATCTCAGGAAGTTGCACTAACTGAATTTCTGTATAGGTAATGGTGCCGTCTAATTCTTGAATTTTCACTCTATAAAAAGTGGCAAGCGCAGTTACTCTATCATCCAGATAAGAGTAAGATTGGAGATTGAGGTCGCTATCGATTTTTCCAATAGAATTAAAATCAATCCCATTAGTTGATCGTTCTATTTCGAAAAAACTGATGTCTTCCTGACCGGTTACCTTCCAGGAAAGTAAGACGTCCTGTCTATTGGCAAGCTGGGCAGAAAAACTGATCAATTCATAACTCAGCAAACAAGGATCTGTTGCCACATCAATCGTCGCAGTGGCAGTTGCGCAACCTATAATCTCGACAGCAACGGAATATTGCCCTGCATCAGACGCATCAACACTTGGTATGGTAACCTGAGCCCCCGTTGCAGTAAAATTGTTTGGTCCACTCCAAGTATAAGTAGCACCAGCAACACTATCTACATACATCGTCAACTCCTGAGATAGACAAGCTGGTGGAGCATAGCCCTGGATGATTGGGGCAAAAGGCTCAATTGAGACCGTGTTTATGAACGAATTATTACAATCATCAAATACACGTACATCATAAGTCCCCACAGGCAATCCTGAAAATATGGGCGAACTTTGTAGGGGCTTTAACACGGGTCCGGCAATAATCTCATAGGTGTATGGTTCAATTCCCCCAGCTGCTAAACCAGTGATCAAACCTGCTCCACCATCACATTGAATTCCCCAGAGTGCATCAAGACTTGGTTGTACATATTCCGGCACCTCCACCGTATCCATCCGAATGGGACAACTAGTAGATTTGTTTGTACTCGTTACTACATAAGTTCCGCTGGTAAGATTTACCCAAATATTGTTGGGGTCATGATTTTGAATATACCCCGGGATGCCCAGCTCCTGAAATCTAAATTCGATGTCCAGGCTGTTTGACGTATAACTTGCCTCTATGCTACTTCCAGTTATACATTCTATATCTACGATAATATCCAGCTCAAATTCAAAACCAGAGGTAAAATCACGGCACGAACTATCGCGTCTTCCACAGGCATCTTCTGAAAACCAACAATAATAGCCAGTTGGCAAATCTTCAAATCGAGTACTACCCGTTACAGACTGGGGTACTGGAACACCTACTGGCGCTTCATACAACGTATGGGTGTAAGGAGATGTTGCAGCAGGGCCGCCATTGGCATTTAGGAAAAACCGCAAGTCGAAAACACCGAGAATACAGCCGACATTATCCAGAAAGGAACCTGTACTTGTCCAACTCGGTGCTACTACTGTTTTGGTGCCTGTGACCGTCTCTCCACAACAGTCAGTTGCCTGAAAGACATAGGTTCCTTCTGGGAGATTGTTGAATGTGGGATCAGATTGCGAAGGCACGGTTATCGGACCAGAAATAATCTCATAGGTAGTCGGAACACAAGGTTCAGGATTGTTGAGATTGACACTTAAAAACGCGCCATCAACACAGTCATATCCAATAGAACTTAAGACCGCATATCCTCCCCAGGCTGGGGTAGTTTCCGTTCTAGAAGTTCCGCAAGCATCTGTAATCGAAACAGTAAACGAGGACGAATTTGCATAAATCAAGGTATCCGTATCAAAATCATCCTCCAAAACACCTGTCGTACCGACTAATCCAGGTTCTCCGGGAGCTGCAAGAATCTCCCATGTATAGGGCGCTAATCCTCTTCCACTGCTAAATAGATCAAGACGCAGTGCAAAGCTATCACATCCCCATTTACCTAGTTGTTGGTTGAAGGGGTCTAAATTGCCGTACGTCACATCTTGTAAAGTTGCATCCCTTGTCTGAAAATTATTGCACTGATCAAAAATTTGAATTCGGTAATCACCTGCTAATAAATTGGGAAAAATACTGTCCATCTGAATTCCTATCGTGTCTGGCGGCATCACATTTAAATAAATCAATCGGTAACCATAAGGCGCAAGTCCATCAAAGGGTTGCACAGATATTTCCCCAGAAGGCAAACCTGTGCACACCGCATCTGACACAACAAAATTTAAATCAGGAATAACGTAAGTCCCAGGAACGGTGACTGATGCAGTTACAATTGTTCCACAAGCATCAGCTACTTCTACGGTATAGTCACCAGGAGATAGCGCATCAAATGTTAACTCGGATTGAGCAGGATACAAAACAGGGCCGGCTATAATTGCATTGGCATAAATCAAACCTCCGTTGATATCCATAAATGGTGTTCCTCCGGTTGGAGTTATCGTAATTGTGCCGTTGGCCTCACAAATTGATTCCATTGGAACAGATTGAAAATCCAGGGGAATTGGAGCAGGACACTGAGCACCTAAATAATTTGTAAAAAAGGAAAATACAATAAGGAAAGACACAATTGGGTAGAATTGTTTCATCATTAATGGGTTTAAAGGATTGTAGTAATAGTTGAATATAACCAAAAAATCAAAATTATTAAAAAGAATATTCGATTTCCTCCCTATAAAAGTGTTATTTTCACATAACCCCCTGATTACGAAGACAAGAATTATAAAATTCATGTATATTTGTGACATGCAAAACACACCGCAAAAACAATTTTTTGTTACCATCCGGCTTCTAACCATAATTGAATTCATAAAATTTAGGTTTCTTTTCTTGTTCAAAAAAAATTAAGCTACCAATGGATCTTACAACCTAATCAACAATTATCACGTCTTAATACAAAAGTGACAGGCAATAATGGCTAACAATAGAGTTTTTATACTTATTACGAAATTTGTTTTTCTGTTTATTCTAGCAGGGACTTATGGAGTGTGCTTTAGTCAACAAATTGATTTACAATTCAGTAACGAGCGCGGTTTTTATAATTCTTCGTTTAGTCTTTCCATTACCAACTCAGGAACCACCGCCCAAATTCATTATACTCTTGACAATTCTGTACCAACTACTTCCAGTGCGGTTTATACCAGTCCAATTTCAATAAATTCAACAACAGCCATCAGAGTAAGGGCATACAATGCCCTCGATACCACCCCCGTAATAACCCATTCTTATCTGTTTGTCAATGAGATCATCAATGGTCCGAATATGAGTACCGCGATTACTCAACACCCAACATACGGACCACAAATGGAGGCTGCTTTGCTCGCAATTCCTACTGTGTCGGTAGTTACGACCAACAATATTATTGAAGCATCTGAGGTAGAAACCTCCATGGAAATGATTTTCCAGGATGGCAATCCTTCTATCAATGAAAATGCAGGCGTAAAATATTACGGTAACGCAGGATTAAACGCTGACAAAAACTCCATCCGGCTCTATTTCAGAGGCCAATACGGAGCCAAAAACCTGGAGTACCCTACCCTATTTGATGGATATGAAAGCGGTATGACACCCGCAAGAAAATTTGATCAGCTTGAACTCCGATCCAGTCAGGACGGATGGGTGCAACCTTCTTGGGGAACCCTCCATGTTTCAAGTAGGTTTTGGGACAACACAATGCTGGCAATGGGCAACCTAAATACCCATGGCCGATTTGCACACCTATTTATTAATGGAGAATACGAAGGTCAATTCCACCTTAGAGAGCGGATGAATGATGGTTATTTTGCAGAATATCTCGGTGGCGATAAACTAGACTACGAGGCGATTTCTGGCTCTGGAAATGGCAACCTTGCCGGAAATTGGTTTGAAGGAGCACCTTTTGACGGAACAGGCGCCATGTGGTCTGCTTACACCGATTTAGCCACCCAATACGACCATTGGAAACAAGTAGGCAATACCAACTCTTTTTTCGATTTTATGATTTCATGGATGTTTTCCGAACACGAAAATGAATATAAAGCAGGCGGCAGCTATACCGATGGATTTTATTACCGGATCAACGATGCAGATGGCTCGTTTTTTCTTTATGATAATATTAATAATGATCGTACAGGACCTAATGTTACTGGGCCACAAAACGCCAGAGGACCAGCGCACATGTTTCAGGACCTTTTCAATGAAGGAGATTCCGATTTCATTATTGATTTTGCGGATCGAGCAGAATGCCATTGTCGCAACGGCGGAGCATTGACCCCAACCCAAACCGTGCCCAGAATGGAGGCACTTCGACAGCAAACGCAGACCAGTATAATAGCAGACGCAGCAAGATGGATCTCAGACCCTTCCCGCATCGCCAATCGTGAAAGTGAAATCAATCAGGTAGTCAACAACTACCTCCAGCAAAAACCTGGAATCCTGATCAACCAACTAAAAAACCGAGGGCTTTTCCCAAACATTGATCCTCCGACATTTAGTCAAAACGGAGGCCCCATTCCTAATGGATTTAATCTTTCTCTTTCCAATCCTAATGGCGTAGGTAATATCTATTTTACAGTAGATGGTTCAGACCCAAGGGCAGAAGGTGGAGGCCTGTCCCCTACTGCACAGTTGTATACTGGATCATTTTCTTTGCCTGGAACCTTTGAAGTCAAAGCGCGGGTTTATTCTCCAAATAGTTCTGATAAGTGGTCTGCTATGTGTCCAAAAACATTCTACGCACCACAGAACTACTCCAATCTAGTTATAAATGAGATTCATTACCATCCAGAAAAAGAAATTGATGGCATTTTCTCATACGACGGAAAACTCTACGAATTTATCGAAATTTACAATAAAGGGAATACTACCATTGAGCTTGGAAACATTGCTTTTTCTTATGGTATTTGGTACGATTTTCCACTTGGCGCTAGTATAGCCCCCGGACAATATTGGGTACTCGCCAAAGAGCCAACCAGCTTTCTAGATCGATACGGTTTTGCTCCTGATGGCAAGTATGAAGGAAGTCTCGATGACGCTGGTGAGCAATTAGAATTATCGGACCCTTTCGGGAATATTATCGATGTACTTACTTACGATGACCGTGTTCCATGGCCACTGGGTACTGATGGTCTTGGCCAGTCAATACAATTAAAGAATCCTTCGAATGATAATAGTTTACCTGCCAATTGGTTGGCAGCTTGTCCGACACCGAAGGCTCAAAATAGTGGCAGCTGCACCGCTCCAAATGTGGTCATTAATGAGATAAATTACAGTAGCCTCATCACCAAAAATCCGGGTGATTGGATCGAATTGTATAACCCAGGAATTAACACCATCAATTTGTCCAATTGGGTCTTCAGAGATCAGGATGACAAGTTTGTTGTTCCTGCTGGTACAATTCTTCCTCCAAATTCTTACTTGGTAATCGCGCAGGATCTTGGTTTATTTTCAGCTGTATTTCCTAATGTCACGAATGTCATAAGTGGGTTCAGCTTTGGATTGGATGGCGGAGGAGAACAAATAGCATTATTTAACAATAATTGTTGCCTTGTTGATCTTGTAAGGTATAATGATGATCCACCATGGCCAACGACACCAGATGCTACGGGACCAACACTCTCCTTGCAATCTCCTGGGCTCGACAACAACACCTATACCAGCTGGGAGGCATCCACAGCAATCAACGCACCCAATGGAACTCCAGGAAGAATCAATGGGCCATGTCCTACAACAAGTTTCCCCCTTCCAATTACTTATTGTCAGAATGAATCCATCCTGTTTTCTATTTCCAATCCGGTAGAAGGAGCCACGTACATTTGGGATTTTCAAAATGGTACACCTGTCTCCAGTACTGGACCTAACGTTTCTGCTACCTGGCAGAATGCAGGATTTGGTACGGTCCAACTAACGGTCTATTATGGGGAATGTGAAGAAAGCTTCGTCGAATTCATCAATGTGGTGTCCTGCAATCAGCCACCAACCGCTCAAAACAATTCTTACAATACGAATGAGGACGTAACAAAAAATGGAAACATTGTCAATAATGACTCAGATCCTGATGGCGATAACTTAACTGTTTCTACCACGCCAATTGATCCACCAAACAATGGAACACTTACGCTAAATGCAAATGGTAGTTTTACCTACGTTCCAAATGCGAACTATTTTGGATCAGACAATTTCATCTATGAAGTTTGTGATGATGGCGTTCCGGTTTTGTGTGATCAGGCCACGGTGAATATAACCATCAGCAGTGTCAACGATGCCCCTGTTGCACAAAACAACACTACCTCAACCATTGAAGACACTCCTAAAACGATATTCATATTAAATAACGATAGCGACATCGATGGGAATTTAGTTAATAGTTCCTTGACTTTACTATCTACTCCATTAGGAAATCAAGGAACCGTAAGTGTCAACACCAACGGATCGATCACATTTGTCCCTGCAACAAATTTTAGTGGACCAGTAAACAGTTTCTCCTACGAAATTTGTGATAATGGATCGCCCGTACTCTGCGATCAAGCAACAGTAACTATTTCTGTAACTGGAGTGAATGACCCACCCAACGCAATAAACGACAACTATTTTGGAAATGAAGACCTCAATGTGTCAGGTAACCTACTTCTAAACGATACGGACCCTGACGGGAACAATTTAGCATTAATTTCTACCGCGATAACTCCGCCTAACAACGGAAATGTCATGCTTCTTCCCAACGGTACATTTACCTATACTCCAAACGCAAATTTTAATGGCAGTGATTCGTTCACTTATGAAGTTTGTGATGATGGCGTTCCAGTGTTATGTGATCAGGCAACAGCCTATATAGCAATTGACTATCAAAATGATCCACCTATTGTGAACAATGATAGCTATACAATAAATGAGGACGAAACCTTCGTTTTGACTCCGCTGGCTAATGACTCCGATTTGGATGGCAATCTGGTTCCATCCAGTTTGACCATTCTAAATTCGCCACCTACTTCTGAAGGAATTGCCGTTGCCAATCAAAATGGCACCATTATATTCGTTCCTGCATTCAATTATAATGGTCCGGTGACAACTTTGAATTATCAAGTTTGCGATGATGGTTTTCCAATTCCGGTAGCTTGCTCACAAGGCAGTATTCAAATAAATATATTAGCAGTTAATGACAACCCAACAGCAAACCCGGATATGTTTACGGGGCTGGAGGAGCAACCACTCCTAGGGAATGTCCTAACGAATGATCTGGATATAGAGGGAGATCAACTTTCCACATTTACTCAACCAGTAGTCAATACTACAAATGGAAGTTTAGTGCTGCAATCAAACGGTGCATTTGTGTATACTCCTAATTCAAACTTTAGTGGTTCTGATTCGTTTGTTTATACGGTTTGTGATAATGGCAGTCCACAATTGTGTAACCAAGGAGCAGTGCAGTTGGTAATAGACGATTGTCCAGAAGCGACGGTCACTAGCATTCCAGCTACCGTCTGTACCAATTCATTACTTAGTTTTTCGGCAATAGATCAAGGAACGGGTGTCACTTATTCTTGGAATTTCGGACCTAATGCAACACCACAATTTGCTACCGGAATTTCTGTATCAACGACCTACAATTCACCAGGATCAATTCCCCTCACCTTAACCGTAACAAAAGGAGGTTGTCAAGACGAATACACGACTAGTATCAGTGTGCTTAATGGTACTTTCCAGGCAAATGCTGGTCTCGATAAATCTATTTGCCAAGGAGAATCAGTTTCTATAGGAGGTTCGCCAACTGGCCCTTCAGGAGCGATGTTTACATGGACTCCAGCAGATGGCCTCAATTCTACATTTGTGGCCAATCCGGTGGCTTATCCTACCGTGACAACAACCTATACAGTGGAGGTCAATTTCGGTTCTTGCTCGATAACAGATCAAGTGACAGTTGTTGTTGCTGACGAATTGATTGCAGACGCAGGCCCGGATCAATCTAATTGTGGCGATGGGGTACAAATTGGGGGCAGTCCGACAGGTGCTTCAGGATCTACTTATTCTTGGTCACCTGTTTTCGGGTTGAATGATCCGACCGCTGCTAATCCAATATCAAATCATGCGGCCTCTATCACCTATACAGTTACCGTTTCTAAAAATGGATGTGTCGCTACAGATCAGGTTTTTGTAGAACGATCTTACCCGCCAAACATATCCGCTGGTGACGATCAAACCCTTTGTGTTGGTGCATCAGGGCAAGGAGCTTTGCTGGGTGGCCCATTTAATGTGCCAGGCATTTCTTATTCCTGGTCGCCGGTGATTGGACTGTCTAATCCTACAGAAGGTAACACTTTTGCAAATCCACCGTTAACCACAGTATATACGTTGACTGCTACACAAGATGGCTGTGTCACTACCGATCAGGTGACCGTTATTGTAGAAGAATGTACGACATGTATTTATGTAGATTTGAAGGTGATGTTAGAAGGAGCTATAGAAGTTCAAAATGGTCTTATGAGTACTAATTTGAATACTTCAAGAGGGTTATTGCCTGGGCAAACACCCAAAAACAATTTTACCACGCCTACTCCAGCGGGACATCCGTTTGGTGTTGCACCATGGAATCATCAAGGAACAGAGGGGCAATTTTATACGGACGCAGACTATTCGAACACCGTAGTTGATTGGGTACTGATTTCTTTTAGAACAGGAACGGCCCCTAGTACAGAAGTGAGTAAAACTGCGGCCTTATTGAATGCGGATGGCTCTGTAGAATTTATGGATAACTGTGTGATTGAGGTGCCTAATACGGTCACCGGGTTGTATATACTAGTAGAGCATCGAAATCATTTAGGAATAATGAGCGCTACTGCAAAACCGATTGTCAATGGGGTGATCACTGTTGATTTTACACAGGAGGACAGTTACAAAGACTCCAGTTTTGGTCAACTAGAAGTTAGCCCAGGGTTTTTCTGTATGTTTGGAGGTGATGGAAATCAAGCAGATGATGTTGTAAGTTATGATATCAACGGAGACGACAAAATAGTCTATGCGATAGATAATGGTCAATTTAATAGATATATCTCAGGAGATTACAACCTGGATGGAGATGTAAATGGAGAGGATAAAATTCTTTGGAATAAGAATAATGGGGTGACTTCGAAAGTATACAAGTGATTCATTCTCACACCAACAATTCATTTTGATGTATAAATAAGTTAAATTAATCCAATAAAATGCTAATATTGAGCTAACTAAAGTTTTTCATAATGACACCTTTAATTAATGAATAAAAACACATCCATCCATATAACACAGGCTTCTGGAGAGACAAAGCTTTTTGAAGATAAAAAGTTGCGAGGATCTTTAGAGCGATCAGGAGCAAGTGAAGCCATGATTAATGATATTATTTATGAGGTAGAAAAACAGCTATTTGAGGGTATCACCAGTAAAAAGATTTACCAGATAGCCTACGAAATGCTCAAAGGAAAATCCCGCCCCCTTGCAGGAAAATACAAACTTAAAGGAGCAATCATGGAGTTAGGCCCCAGCGGTTACCCTTTCGAAAAATACTTCGGGGAAATTCTTAAACATCAGGGATATGAAGTAAAAATCGGCCAGATTATCGAAGGCCGATGTGTCAGTCATGAAGTCGACATCGTTGCAAAAAGCGAAAATCGACTGATTATGATCGAATGCAAATTTCACAATAGCACCGGGATGAAAAATGATGTAAAAGTCCCACTGTACATCAATTCCAGATTTCACGATATTCAGAAAAAACTTAATAAAGGAAACGGTCTTCAGGACATCGATTTTCAAGGATGGATTGTAACCAATACCCGCTTTACCGAGGACGCGATCAAATATGGCAACTGTGCTGGTTTGAAGTTAGTTGGTTGGAACTACCCAAAACAAGGCAGTCTTCGAGAACGGATTGAGATTGCAGGATTGTATCCAATCACTTGCTTGTCTACCCTCAGTAAAAAAGAGAAGCAGTTTTTCCTCAACGAAAAAATTGTCTTGTGCCGAGAGCTCATCGACAATCAGGATGCTTTAGAGCGAGCAAACGTCAATCGAAAACACTTTTCTAAAGTGATGAGAGAAGCGAAGGAGATTGTGCATGGCTTGTAGGATGCAAGGTCTACCTCTTTTTTTTAAAATCCAGCCAAAATAATAATGAAGCGATCAATCTTAGAATTAAGTATTGAAGGAGTAGTTAGTGGGAAATAATTCAGGAACCGCATTCGTCCCTGTACTCTCTACCAACAGTTTTGCACTAGCAAAACGAGTCCTTCTACTCTTAAAAATCATCTCCGCCTCCAGTAGGACGACCTCCTCTTCCTCTTTTCTTTTCCTGATTTATTCGGTAGTTGAAGCCAATTGTGACCATTCTTGCGCGTCGTTGATACGTGCCTGTAGAATAGAGCTGCTCGGTATCAATGATGGATCTTCGTTTTCTGGTATTTAGCAAATCCCTTCCCGAAAGGGTAAGTGTACCCTTTCCCTTGAGTACATCGACTGAAGCACCCAGATCCCAGCCGTACATGGCAAGATTTTTTCCTTGAGCAGATCTCCTTGGTGCACGGTACATAAACGCGGTTTGAAGCTGAATTTTCTTTGGGAGTTTAAACTTGCTGGAAAATCGGCCTTGCATGGTTGTGGTACTTACATCATACCTGATATTTTCATAACTACCTTCTGTAACGGCTTGATAAAAATCCACACTTGCCGTAGCAGACCACCATTTTGTGATAGTATAATTACCACTCAATTCGATCCCAAAAGCATTTTGAGTGCTCAAATTTACTGGAAACATGTCTACGTTGCCATTGGTGTCCGGGATCCGCAAACGTTGAATGACGCCTGTCCTATAGCGGTAATAAACACTGCTTAATAACGAACCATTTTCAAAGTATCTCAAATAACCAAGTTCTACCGAGTTGGTATACTCTGGGTTTAGGTCAGGATTCCCCTGCCATCGCTGCCTGGTATCACTAAAGGTAACAAAGGGCAACAAAAACCAAAACCTAGGACGGGTCAGTCTCCTACTATAACTTAATTGAAATTGATTTTTCTCATTGACTTCATAAGAAAAGTGAGCACTTGGGAAAAAATCCAAGTAATCTCTTGGATTAGAAACGCCTGATTTTTTTAAGGCTGTTTTTATATCCGAATATTCCGAGCGAATGCCTAACTGATAGCTCAGTTTTTTCCATTTGTTGCCATAAATGGCATACGCTGCATAGATGTTTTCGGTGTACGTCAGTGCATCATCAAATCCCGCCAATACTTCCCAGGAATTTCCATTCAACTGTTCCACCACGTATTCATTTTGAATATTGCGAAATGTTCCTTTAAGGCCGACCTCAAATTTATGCACCTTGCTGAATGGGTGGATATAGTCTGTCTGAATCAGGTACGTTTGTTCATCCTCTACATTATCTGCTCGCTGCTGCAAATCAGCTCTACCGTCCGTGAATGTATTTTTGTATTTGTTTTGTTCTGTATCGTCTTTGATTAGGTACTTAAAGTCGGACGTCCATTTCCTACCTTTCTGCGCAAATTTTTTGGTATGATTTATTGCTGCTTCAAAATCCTGACTGGGTTCTTTCTCATTATCCGTTCTTACTGTTTCGTTTAGCAGTGTTTTATCTTCATCAAAATCTTTGTATTTGACCTCTGCGAAGTTTCTCCCTCGGCTAATTTTATACAGACCAGAGACGGTTATTGTATTCAATTCATTTACAAAATAGTCGACTCCAAGTTGCATGGTACCAGAATAACCACCTCGTTCCCTGGTACTTTCACTCTCGTAAATTTCTTTGGTGGTTGGTGTTGGATAAAACTCTTGATAGGTCGTCCCTCTGCCAGGTGATTTTCTGTAGTTCATTCCAACATTGGTAAACAGATTAAATTTTTCTTTGCGAATATTCAGATTGAGACCAGCACCAAAACTAGCAGGCCAACCTGCGGAAAGATCGATCGATCCATTTACTCCCTTTTTCTTTTCTTTTTTTAAGACCAGATTCACAATACCAACCTCCCCTTCTGCATCGTATTTTGCGGAGGGATTGGTGATCACTTCTACTTTTTCGATATTGCTCGATTGCAAACTACGAAGGGCATCATGCGAACCACCACCGATCAGTCCAGAAGGTTTTCCGTCAATAAGAATGCGGACATTTTCGCTTCCACGAAGGCTTACATTTCCATCGATGTCGACGGACAATGAAGGGACATTTTCCAGTAGTTCGGAGGCATTGCTTCCGGTGTTACTGAGATCGGTCCCTACTACAAAAACACGTTTATCTAATTGCAATTGGAGCTGGCTTTTCTCTGCTTGGACTACCACTTCTCCTAGATCTGTGCCTTTTTCTCTTAGGATGATTTTGCCCAGACGTGTTATTTCTGTCCCTACTTTTACTCCTTCAATGGTTTTCTCTTCGTAAGACAAAAAGGAGATTTTCACCATATAGTCCCCAGACTTCAAGGGCAACATAAACCGACCTTCGTCATTTGAACTACTGCCGCCAATTATATTTTCGCCTGTTACATCATAAACCGCCACATTTGCATAAGGAATTGGGAGGTCATTTTCATCCATTATCTTGCCGACAATCCCAGGTCCTTGTGGGCGCTCTCCTCTTTGCCCTTGACCAGTTCCACCTCTTGGTGGTTGAGCATCTGCCAGATTCACCAGCATAAAAAAGCAGAGAAAAAAAAGTATGTATCTCATTAACGAAATTTTTAGTTCACAAAGCTAACTCATTTACCATTCTATTATTAGTACAAAATGTTAAATATTGATTAATCTTTAAAAACCAGAAAGCAGGAATCGAGCAGTGAGTTTTTTAACCAACAAAAAACTTAGCGAACAGCTACCATTAACTTAACTATGTTTTTTATTCAAATAGCCTTCAAACTCAGAAAGGCTCAGATTGTTGAAGCACATCTCTGGCGTCAATCCACCTTTTCGGGCTGCGCATACCCCAAAATGGATATGATGGATTCCTTCCTTGCTGTGTGCATCAGGGTTGATCGCGATTTTCACGCCCTTTTCCATCGCATAAGGAATCCAAACCCAGTCGATGTCCAATCGATGTGGATTTGCATTTAGCTCTAGGATGACATTGTTGGCTGCACAGGCATCAATCACCCGTTTGTGGTCTATCGGATAGCCTTCTCTAGCAAGCAACAAGCGGCTTGTAGGATGTCCAAGGATAGTCGTGTACGGATTTTCAACAGCAGTGATCAATCGGCTGGTCGCCTTCTCCAAATCCATTTTCAAAACCGAATGCACAGACGCCACGATAAAATCAAACTGTTGGAGGATGTCTTCTTCATAATCCAGCGCTCCATCAAACAAAATATCAGATTCAATTCCCTTAAAAATTTTGAAGGGGGCGAGTTCTTTGTTTAGCTCCTCGATTTCCTTCATTTGTTCCAATACACGATCCGGTTTCAACCCATTGGCATAAAAAGCAGACTTCGAATGATCTGATATTCCCAGATATTCGTAGCCTTGCTCTCTTGTGTACTCTGCCATTTCTCGCAGCGTATTCAGCCCATCACTATAGGTGGAGTGATTGTGCAATACGCCTTTGATGTCTTTATTGGTAACCAGATTCGGCAGTCTATTTTCTTTGGCTGCTTGTATCCAGCTATCGTCATCCCGAAGTTCTGGCTCAATAAATGGGATTCCTGCTTTTTCAAAAACGGCTTGTTCAGTGGTTAGTTCTTTGAATTCGGCCGCACTAGCTTCTTTTAGGAAAGTGTCCAAAAATGGTCGGGGCCCTGTTGTTTTGAATAACTTGGAGCCAAAATCGGCAGCTTCGCAACGGTGAAAGATAAGTGGGATGTCGTTTTGTGTCGTACCAATCAAACTAGACTCCTTTTGTTTTTCTAGTTGAATAAATGGAGCAAGTTGTTCTTCCCAATTGTCGTTTAGAGCAACCAGGATTTCAATATGATTTAGAATGGTTGCCTTCCGGCGAATAGCACCTGTTAAGCTAACAAGGTCAGTCTTAAGTTTGGTCTTAAGGGTTTCTACCAGCTCTAGTGCTTCACGTTCAAAGGTAGCGTAGTGAAATTTGTCTCTTGATTGAAGGAAGTATTCAATTTTCTTTTTGATATCTTCTTGCGTTTTGTCTCCAAAGCCTTTGAGGATAAGCAATCGGTTTTCATTGCAAGCATAGAGCAGTTCTCCTACACTTTCAATGCTTAGGTCTTTCCATAATTGATGGATTTTCTTGGGTCCTAGGCCTTTTATATTGAGCATATCCCGAATGCCTGGAGGAGTGACCGCGTAATACTCGCTTAATTTTGTCATGGTGCCTGTTTCCAGGATTTCAGAAATTTTGGAGGCGGTAGATTTTCCTACGCCTTTAATCATTGCGATTTCTTCTTCGGGCATATCAGCGAGGGGGCTTCCAAATTTTCTTAGTTGGACATAAGCATTTTGGTAGGTTCGGATTTTGTAGGGATTTTCTTTGTGAATTTCCATTAATCCTGCTAATTCATTGAAGAGTCTTGCGATTTCTTTATTTGTCATTGGTTGTTGGTTGAGATAAGGCATGCCTTATCTGTACTTAGAGATTGGAGATGGAAGGAAGGGATTGGTTTGTCTGGACTTCGGGAGAATAAAAAATGCCCATTCTTGTTCAGAATGAGCATTTTAATATTTCTAGTCGTTTGATTCAATTATCGCAGTGATTATGCGCGTCCTCCGTCTAGTTCATCTTGCCATTTTTTCAATTCATCCCATTTGCCATCAGCAGCAAGTTCTGCTTGTTTAGGCCAAGTGGTTGGATTGTGCATGGTGTATCGGGAGCCATGTTTAGCAAGAATCTCTTTCAACGTATCAACACTTGCTTCTGCCAATTGGCGGAAAGTGAAGATATTATCTTCGTTTAGTTTTTCTTGAATTTTTGGTCCGATTCCTTCGATTTTACGTAGGTCGTCTTTTTCTACTTCAGCAGCTGGAGTATCAGAAACTTCTTTTCCTCCATCTAACTCATCCTGCCATTTTTTCAGCTCATCCCATTTTCCGTCAGCAGCCAAACGTGCTTGTTTTGGCCAAGTAGTTGGATCGTGAGAAGCGTATCTTGAACCTGCATCATCTAACAATGATTTGATACCTGCAGCTTTGCAGTTGGCCAAATCTTCGTAAGTGTCAATTTTCGCAGCGTATAGGATATCCTGGATTTTTGGTCCGATTCCTTCGATTTTCTTAAGATCATCTGCAGGAACAGGTGTGGTAGCAAGTGGCTCTGGAGTCACTTCTACAGCTGGAGTTTCAGCAGCAGGTTCTGGAGTTGCTTCCGCAGCAGGAGCTTCAACAACAGGTTCTGGAGCAGGAGCTTCCGCAGCTGGTTCTGGTGTAGGTTCTGCAGCAGGAGCTTCAGC
>CALLWB010000111.1 GCA_938016265.1 uncultured Saprospiraceae bacterium | reverse complement strand
ACCAGTAGCAGAAGATGACATGGACACTACACCGGAGGATACTCCGATAACAGTTCCTGTTACTCCTAATGATTCAGATACAGATGGTAATATTGATCCTACAACAGTAACAGTAACTACACCACCAATGAATGGTACAGTAGTAATTGATCCTGTAACAGGAGATGCAACTTATACTCCAGATCCTGACTTTAATGGAACAGACACCTTTGCATACGAAGTATGTGATGATGGAACTCCGTTACCAGCTCAGTGTGATGAAGCAGTTGTTACAATTATTGTAGAAGGTGTTAATGATGCACCTATTGCGGTTGATGATATGGATACAACTCCAGAAGATACACCGATTACAATGCCTATTTCTGATAATGATTCAGATTCTGACGCAGCAATCGATCCAAGTAGTATTACAATATTGACTCCACCAGATAATGGTACTCTTGTTGTTAATCCTGATGGGTCAGTTACTTATACGCCAGATGCTAATTTCAATGGTACGGATACATACCTATATGAAATTTGTGATACAGGTACACCGGCACCAGTTCAGTGTGATGATGCAGTTGTTACTATTGTAGTAACTCCAGTAAACGATCCACCAGTAGCTGTAGATGATAGTGAAACTACTCAACAAGATACACCAGTTGTTATCGACGTAGTTGGTGACGATTCTGATGTTGAAGATGGATCTCCATTAGAACCATGTAATGTTACATTGCTTAATCAACCTGCAAACGGTACTGCTTATGTAGGAGCTGTTCCAGGATGTGAAGTGAATTATGTACCTAATGCTGGTTATACTGGAGTTGATACGTTTGAGTATCAAGTATGTGATTCTGACGGACTTTGTGATACAGCAGTAGTAACTGTAAATATTACTCCATGTCCGGCCCCAGCACTTGCTGTTAATCCATCACCATTGTGTGTGGATGAGGCAGGTACGTTCCTAGCTGCTAGCGCAGGTTCAGGAGCTATATACAATTGGGATTTCGGATCAGCGGCAACACCTGCTACTGCATTCGGTCAAGGACCACATATTGTTTCTTTTGACGCAGCCGGAACTCAATCAGTTAGTTTAACTGTGTTAAACTTTGGATGTGAGCGAACAGAAACGTTTGATGTTGAAGTAAACGAAAGTCCAACAGCTTCAATCAGCATGGCTCCAACTGAGCTTTGTGTCGATGAGCTTGGATTGTTTACTGCAGCGCTTACTTCTGGTACAGGTGCTACTTATAGCTGGGACTTCGGTACCGATGCTACACCTGCTACTGCTAGTGGAGCAGGAGGACATGCTGTTTCTTATGGTGCTATAGGTATCAAGACAGTAACTTTAACTGTTGAACAAAACGGATGTACTACAGAATTCCAACAAGATGTAAATATTGTTGGTGGAGCAGCAGCAGACGCAGGTCCTGATCAAATAGTTTGTGATGGAGAAGCAGTTCAAATTGGTACATCGCCTGTTCCAGGTGCAGTATATGTATGGAGTCCAGCAACCGGATTAAGTTCTCAATTTGAGGCTAACCCAATTGCATCTCCTGCATCAACTACTACTTATACATTGTTTGTAATAGAAGGTGGTTGTACAACTACTGACATGGTAACAGTAACTGTAGATGCTACTTCGGTACCATTTGCAGAGGCTGGTATGGATCAAGCGATTTGTGAAGGAGCATCTGTAGTGATTGGAGGAATGCCAACATTAGATCCATCAATAGCAGCAACAGCGACTATTGCCTGGACTACTGATGGAGATCCTGCATCAATTGATGATGCAACATCTGCTAATCCAACAGTTAATCCAATTACAACTGCTATCTATACTGTATGTGTTACAAATAACACTTGTACTAAGTGTGATGATGTGACAGTGACAGTTAATCCTTTACCAGCTGTTGATGCAGGAATGGATCAATCAGTTTGTGATGGAGAAGGAGCAATCATTGGAGGTAACCCAACTGGTGCTGGAGGAGCAATCTTTACTTGGAGCCCTGCTGCTGGTTTAGATGATCCTAATGCGATTAATCCAGTTGCTACGCCTACAGATACAACAGTATATGTAGTAACAGTAACCTTCGGAGGATGTACTGCAACAGATACAGTAGTTGTAAATGTTGAGCAATGTAATGATTCACCTATTGCTGAAGACGATTTCTACGAAACAGATCAAGGTGTTCAGTTGGATGTACCTAATGGTACATACCCTGATGGTATCCTGATTAATGATTCTGACCCAGATGGTGATAATATTGCAGTAGTTCCAGTTGACTCTTTACAGAGTACAGTTGATCCTACTAACTATATTACAATCCTTCCTGACGGATCATTTAATTACTTCCCTGGACCAACGTTTACTGGTACTGATTCATTTGAGTACGTAATGTGTGATGATGGAACTCCGGTACAATGTGATTCTGCAGTTATCTATATCGTGGTTAATCCATGTGTAGATATTCAGGTTGCTGCGTTCCTTGAAGGACCATTTGATGCGTCTTTGGGCATGATGTCTAACTTCTTGAACTTAGATCCAGGCGGAGACTTGTTGCACCGTGGATTGTTACCGGGTCAAACCCCGCTTAATGATCTAGTAAGTCCAACACCTGCAGGTCAGCCTTATAATGCTGCACCTTGGAACTACGTAGGTACTGCTCTTGAAAATGCATATGCTGGTCCTTATGATCCAGGCGTAACTGATTGGGTATTAGTTTCTTTAAGAACTGATCTTGATCCTGCTACGGAAATCGTTAAGGCAGCCGGACTTATTTTTGAGGATGGACACATTGAATTCATTGAGCCTTGTTTATTGAAACTTGGTGATGCGAATCCAGCACAAGTTTATATAGCTGTTGAACATAGAAACCACATGGGAGTTGGATCTCCAAACCCTGTTGATTTCTCTAACGGTACATTGACTTGGGATTTTAGAATTCAAGAGTCATACAGAACAGGAACAGGATTTGGCCAAAAACAGGTCACTCCTGGTACGTACGTGATGTATACTGGAGATAGTGATCAAATTTCAGATACTTTCAGTTATGATATTACAGGACAAGATAATATCTTATGGAACTCTGAAAATGGTACATTTGACCAGTACAGACTTGCCGATTACGACCTTAATGGTGATGTAAACGGTGCCGATAAAATCTTATGGAGTGCTAATAACGGTATCTCTTCAAGATGGCAGAAATAGTCATAAATAAAACGCGATTTATTGCGTAATAAAAAAGCCACGTGTTCAATCTCGAACACGTGGCTTTATTATTTACGTGATTTACTTGTATTGTGTTAGTATTCAGGGAATACTGCATTAAATTTGATGGAATTTAATGAAAAAATATTTATCTTTGGGTGCAACCGAAACTGAGTGTTTCTCGACTTATATTCTAGAAGCACAATGATAAAAACGCTTGTTCTGTGTCACATTTTATAGAAATATTGTTTTTTGTAATTTAGGCCGTAAAGAATAGTTTGATTGGGTGTTTCACGCCTTGAAGTGTGTTTTTGTTGATAGAATTTATCTATTATTATTGTCACAATTTTCAAAATACTGTCTGATTGAAAAAAACGATTTTTATCGAAAAAACAATTGAAAAGTTTTTTGTATTTTGATGATAAATGATAAATTTGTATTAATTACTAGCAATAATTCAAGTCACAAATTGAGATTTATAAGATTTACTTTTACAATTATTAAACAACAGAGTCATGAAATTTATTATTAACCTTTCCCTAGTAGCACTATTTTTGTTTAGCTCTGCTGCTATTTTTGCCCAAAACAATGGCGCATTTGATGTTCGATTCAATATGGCGAGCTTCGATTGTACAGGAGGGTATTATTTTGTTGATGTTGAAGTTAGAGCAAAAGACGCTGCTTCAGAATTCAATATGTCAGATCAAAACTATCGTTTCTCTTTCAACAAGAGTGCAATCAAGGCTTATGATCTAAGTCTTCCAATCGCAGATAGAAGTGTTCAAATAGTTCAAGAATTTATTACTGGTTTCGTTCAAGTTGATGGAACTGGAAGTTTTTATGATCCACATACATTAACTGGATCTATCGATTCCGTATCATCATATAACGTGGTTCTTGCTGGAGGAGATGGATATCCTGTAAAAGAACTTGTATGGACAAAAGTAGGTAGACTTAGCTTTGAAATTTTAGATGGTAATCTTTGCCCTGATTTAATCTGGCATGATTCTGCTCCTGAAAATTTCCCTCCTACATTTATTGGTGAAAAATCTGCTGGTACCTTGTTTGCTGCTGCAGAAAACATTTACACAGATTTCGAAAACTGTGCAGGTCCTATTTGTGGTCCATTACCAATTGAATTGAAAGAATTTAAAGGTACTGAGAATGAATGTACAATTGATCTTACCTGGACTACTCTAACAGAGTCTAACAATGATCACTTTATTCTTGAAAGAAGCTACAATGGTGACGATTACGACCAAATAGCAATGATTGATGGACAAGGAACTACAACTGATGCTCATACTTACAACTTTACAGATAGAAACATTGGGGTACTTAACTACTATAGATTGTCTCAGGTTGATACTGACGGTACAGCTGAAACATTCAATGTAATACAAGTTAAATCAACTTGTTTTGCTGAAGTAAGAGGTATTTCAGAACTTTATCCTAACCCAGTTGGAACAAATGAGGTTGTAAACATCAAGTTAGTAAATGATACTTTTACTGCAGATGCTCGACTAGTTGTTACTTCTGTAGATGGTAAAATCATTGAAGAAAGAACAATTACACTTACTGAAGGACCTAACTTGCTACAGTATGATGCTGCGAAGTTATCTTCTGGTACTTACTTCATGCAAATTAAAGATTCAGATTGGTTCTCCACTCCTAAGAAATTTGTAAAAGTAGACTAATATATTAAGTGCGAATCTAATCTAGAAATAGGTTATAATTCATAGGAGAAAGCTTTGCTTTCTCCTTTTTTTTGTCCAAGTCTGAAGGGTAGGAAGTATGGTAATCCAAATTTGTTCTTGGAAATTTAACTAAATGACAAAATTGGGTTTATGATTTTACCTGATTATGTGGATAAAAATGCCAAGTTTGTGGATAACTTTCTATTATGAAAATTTAGTGCTTTTATGAATTCAAAAGTCTTAATTTTGCCATATTAAATATCACTAAATCAATGAGCATGACCATAGAAAGTAATTCTATCCACCAGACTGATTTTAAATTTGACCGTCAAACTAACTTTTACCGTGGTAAAGTAAGAGATGTCTATACTGTTGATGACCAATACTTGATTATGGTAGCTTCCGACAGGATCTCTGCTTTCGATCATGTATTACCTCGTCCAATTCCCTGTAAAGGACAAGTCCTTAATCAAACTGCTGCCTTCTTCTTGAATGCTACAAGAGATGTGGTACCGAATTGGGTGCATTCCAGCCCGGATCCTAATGTGACGATAGGTACCTTTTGCGAGCCATTTGCAATTGAAATGGTGATTAGAGGTTATCTCACAGGACATGCCTGGCGTACCTACAAATCTGGTAAACGAATGCTCTGCGGTGTTCCATTGCCTGATGGTATGAAGGAGAATGACCGATTTCCAACACCAATCATTACACCTACAACAAAAGAAGATGTAGGGCACGATGAAGATATCTCCAGAGAAGAAATTCTAGCAAAAGGAATTGTTTCTGAGGCGGACTACATACAATTAGAGAACTATACAAAGGCTTTGTTTCAACGGGGAACAGAAATGGCGAAAGAGAGGGGGCTAATCCTAGTAGACACCAAATATGAGTTTGGCAAAGCAGACAACAAAATTTATTTGATCGATGAGATCCATACACCGGATAGCTCTCGCTATTTTTACTTGGATGGATATGCAGAGCGCCAGGATAACGGAGAGCGACAGCGACAGCTTTCTAAGGAGTTTGTGCGGGAATGGCTAATGGAAAACGGATTTCAAGGGAAAGAAGGACAACAAATGCCTTTTATGCCAGATGAGTTTATCAATTTGGTAACTGATCGATATATCGAATTGTACGAAAAGATAACCGGCCTTAAATTTGAGCGTGCCCCTGAAGGCGATTTGCAGGAGCGGATTAAGCGTAATATAGATAGCGCAATTGGTGAGTTAGCAGGGTAGGGGACTGCCTGCTTCGATTATTGAACATTGATTAAACTCTTCGTCTTTTCAGGATTATCCAAATTACCATTGGTGCTCCAAGTAGAGAAGTTACGGCATTAATTGGAAGGTTTTGCTCCAGAAAGGGTAGTTGAGCAATCAGATCACAAAGGAGCATGACCAATATTCCAAATAAAATTGTAGCTGGAATCAGTTGAACATGCTGGCGGGTTCGAAGTAACATTCTGGTAAGGTGAGGGACTGCGATCCCAACAAAAGCAATTGGCCCGCAGAAAGCAGTAGCAGTGCCAGCCAATAAAGCTGTGGCTGAAATAATCTGAAAACGAGCACGCTTTACATTTAAGCCCAAACTTTTAGCATAATCTTCACCAATCAGCAAGGCATTCAAGGATTTTGCAAGGCCAAAAGTCCATAGGGTGCCGATAGCTACTGCAGAAAAAAGGACGAGTAACTCTGACTGAGTAACACCTCCTAGACTACCAAAATTCCACAATACAAAACGTTTTAAGGCTTCCTGCTCACTATTATATTGTAAAATTGTCACCAGGGCACTTGTGGCACTGCCAAACATCAAGCCCACAATAAGCAAGGTGGCTACGTCTCTTACACGAAGAGAAGCCGCTAGAACCATTAATAAAACGAGGATTGAACCAAGGATGGAAAAAATGGCAAGATTCCAGTGATTTAAAGGGTTTAGATATAGATTGATGCCTAGCATCCCAGTTCCTAGTATCAAAATAGCTGCTCCTAGGCTTGCTCCAGCACTTATCCCAAGTACAAATGGACCTGCGATGGGATTGCGAAACAAGGTTTGCATCATCAATCCACTTAAGGAAAGACTTGCACCAATGAGAACGGCAGTCGTAGCTCTAGGTATTCTGAAACTCCAAATTATTGTTGACCAGGTTTCTTTTGAAGGGATTCCTCCAAATAATGCGGTAACCACCTCTGCAATAGGAATATAGACCGACCCAATGGCAATGTGGAGCAAAAAGGCGAATACCCCTAATGCTCCTAATATCCAAATGGTCTTTCTGTTTTTTTGATCTTCCAAATTACTTCAGCTGCTGGTAATAATATAGTTTATGGTCCGGGATTGTATTCGGGTGGAAAATTTTTATCATGTCCTTTAAGACAATGTGTGGATGGACAACTGCTGATTCGTAGATGTCGTAGCCACCACCTTGGGACACTCTAGCATTTCCATTAAAGATTCGTCCGGATTGATAGGCGTTAAATTTTGCATATCGCTCATCAATCTTGCTGATGTCTTCTTTGTTGTTTACGATACCGACATTTATCCAGACATCTGTTTCTTTGGCTTTGTCGAATACTGCTTCAAAGTCGAGCATGATGCTGCTGTGGCCTTTTTGATCCTTCCATAGATAATTGCCCCCTGCGTCCTTTATGTTCTGTGCCACGTAGCTTTCTCCGCCTGGTACGTACCAATTGCCTTCGTAACCCATTCCGGTGAACACAGAGGGTTGTTTAAGGTTTTTTACTTTGGCTTCTAATTGGTGGTATTCGGTAGCTATTTTATCAAATTTTTGATTGGCAAGTTGTTGTTTGCCTAGGAGGACGGCTAAGAATTTGACCCATTCTGCTCTGGCGAGGGGGCTATGGTCCATATATTCAGCGAGGATGACTGGTTTTATGCCTAACTCTTTCATCTTTGCCATGTTGTTGTCTGTACCCAGGCTGTAGGTGAATACCACATCAGGCGCCGCCTCTATCAGTTTTTCAAAATTGAGGTTTTCGCTATTTCCTAGTTCTGTTATTTCGTTTGATTGTATTCGTTGGCGAATCTTTTCATCATAAACATAGGCAGTTCCTGACATCGCTGTGATCAAATCACCAGCATCCAGAAAGTTTAAAAGGCCAACATGGGTGGTAGACAGGCAGGCTACTGATTTTATTGGGGTAGGAATGAATACTGCGTTCTTAAGTCCGGTTGGAACTGGTGCTCCACGAGGGTGTACTACGTATTTAAATATCTGATTGGAGCCCTTCCAAGGGTTTTTTACTGTTAGGACGGAATATCCTTTCTTATTTTCGATGGTGAAATTCTTGGCGAACTGAATCTCCGGGTTGGAGTTCGGTGTGCCTTGATTTGCTGATGGGGTCTGACAGCAACTTAACATTAAAATAAAAAAAAGACCAATCAACGAATGGAAAGCTTTGTGCATAAATCCTGTTTTATTCTTGGATTGCAAGTTACAAACAATAAGTTTATTTACTAGATGTAGGGTAGAATGTATTAAGCCAAAATAGGTGATCAGCAGTGGTTTTAGTATAAAGTTGATTAAATGCTGCTCTTTTATTCTTCATTTTATACGTAACGGTTTGTTCTTTTGCTTGTTTGTAGTTTATTCTTAAAATAGCCTCGTTTTATTGAGTTTTGCCTAATTGATTGATTATCAGGAGTCATACTTTTGTATGAATTCCTGTATTTGCTTGTATTTCCTACTTTTGCCCGATTGCCAGAACCGATTTCTTCAGATACATTTGTTTCAAAAAATAGAAATTATGAAGCAGTATGTATTAATTGGAATTATAGCATTATTTAGCCTAAACGGTTTTGCTCAGGAGGAATCACAGCTAGAAGGAAAGAAGCGTCTGGATTTTGCAAAAATGTATTTTGAGCTTGGCGGAAATTTTTCCCCTTCCTTCACAGGAAAAAGATTGGTAAACAATCAAGTGACATCTTTTGAAAATGGTGCTTCCATGACGCAGTATCTAAACTGGGGGGCATTTCATTTTTGGGGCCACGCAGAGTTTTACATTACTTTTCCATTGAATCAGGTGAATTTTAAGAAGGAGGAAGAGACGGACTTCCAACTAATCAACTATGTGGTTACTGGTGCACGTATTTTACCTTGGGCGTTTAGAGAAAACAAATTGCGGCCATACTTGGGAGCAAGTTGGGGAGCCACAGATTTTCAACAAAAAATAAAACCTGAAGAAAATCAAACGGTACTTTCTAAAGATTTTATGCTAGTACCGGAAGTCGGGCTGATGTATGGCTATAAAAACGTTATGCTTAGGATGGGACTTGGTTATTATTACGATAATAAATGGGATTATCCCTTGTCCAGGACTACGATTGCTGAAATCGAAACTCCAAAATTCAATTTTCAAATAGGATTAAATTATTCCTTTGATGCCACTCGGAAAAAAGATCCAGTAATCAATGAAGAATGGAACAGCTATCCAAAAACATCTCAGTTAGGGTATGATGCTACTCGATTTGGTGATTTCTTTATTGGCGCGGGGCCTTCCTTGTCGTTTTCCCTTTCACCGTCCTCCTACAATCAGGAGAACTTACCTTACTTAAAAGATAAACTAACTTCCAACAACTATTTTGATGTGGCGGTTGGGTATCAATTGAACAAATTAGGGATGTTTACGGCGCTTTCCTTTAGAAATCCGACCTATAAAACAGAAGGATACGGAGCAGAGCAAAAAATAAAGAAGATATCTTTGGCATTTGAGGTAAATAAATTTTTGACGGATTACTCAGGGTTTGCTCCTTATCTCGGAGTTAACGTAGCTTATGATAGATTGAAATATACTCAAAGTATCGATGGCGAATCTAAGGAATACTCCTTTGACAGTTTCGAGCCAGGTATCACTTTTGGTTGGGATATCGTACCTGGAAAAACCAGTGAAGCGCTCATTTTAAGAACCAACTTAAGATGGTACCCATTTTCATCGTTTGACGTTGAGGGAGGAAAATTTAGTTTTAGTCAATTAGAATATAATTTGATCCAAGTGGTGTTTTATCCTTCTCGATGGAGTAAGAAAAAGAAGTAGGAATACGAAAAATAGCTTTATTGGTTTTAAAAACAACTTTTGACTGCTGTTGCATTTATTTTATTGTGATTGGAATACTGACTTAATTTTTTGCAAAGTACATTACAATAAGTATATTTGGACTCACACTAAATTTATAAATATATGTTTGATAATCCAATTTTTTTCTTACTTGCAGGGCTAATTCCATTGGTTGTAGGTGCTGTTTGGTACAACCCAAAAGTCTTTGGTAATGCGTGGATGAAAGCTGCTGGTAAAACAGAAGAAGAGCTTGCTGGCGCTAACATGTTTGTTATATTTGGCTTGACTTATCTGTTGAGTGTTATTCTTGCTGTTGGAGTTTCTGGCCTTACTATTCACCAGAATGGAGTTTTTCAGCTGTTTGCAATGGACCCTAATATGATGGTAGCAGGAACGGAGACTGGTGATTTGTATAAAGCGGTAATGGATAAATTTGGGGATACACACCGGAGTTTTGGTCACGGAATGGTTCATGGAGCGTTTGCGAGTGTCTTAATTGCTCTGCCGCTAATTGCGATCAATGCGCTGTTTGAACGACGTGGAGGGAAATATATCCTGATTCATTATGGATATTGGTTGGTTACCTTGCTTTTGATGTGTGGGGTGGTTTGCCAATTTGTTTAGTTAGTTATTGAGTCCCAACTTAATAACTATCTGCTGTTTCTTCTTGCATCTCCTTTGTAGTGAGTTTGCTGCCGTCGTGGCTCCAACCCGGAGGATTGAATATGTATCGGAGTTTATCTGAAAGGGTAGGGGCTCGTCGTACATCTTGCCAGATTCCAATAAACTCGTGGGTGGCTATTTTTAGGGGATTATTAGTGTTAATATTTTGAACAATGCCGTACACCACTGGAATTTGCGGGTTTTCCTCCTTGAAAGTGCCAAATATCCGATCCCAGATGATCAGTATTCCTGCATGATTGCGATCCAGGTACTCTACGTTGGAAGCGTGGTGAACGCGGTGGTGCGAAGGTGTATTAAATACAAATTCTATTGGGAAAGGCAGTTTTCCTATGGTTTGTGTATGAATCCAAAATTGGTAAATCAAACTGATCGCAATTTGTGTGATAATCATAATCGGATGAAATCCTAACAGCGCCAACCACATATAGAAAAAGTATTTGTAGAACAATTCCGTCCAGCTTTGCCGCAAGGCAGTAGCCAAGTGATATCGCTGCGAAGAATGATGATTGACATGCGCCGCCCACAACAATCGGACAGAGTGCGAGGATCTATGATGCCAATAAAACGAAAAATCGTCTGCAAAAAACAAAAGCACCCAAGCCCACCAATGAAACGCCAACAAGTCTTCAAAAATCCGAAACTGGTAAAGCCATAACATGATGAAAAATGCGACTGATTTGGTGAATACATCAATAAATGCAGACCCCAAGCCCATCGTAAGACTGGCCATCGTGTCTTTAGTTTCATAGATATCCATCCGATCCCGATAACTGACATACAGCTCCACCCCAATCAACAAAAAAAAGAAAGGAATAGCGTAAAGAACTGGATTTGTAGTGTCGAATAGCAATACAACAGCCTCCCACATAAAATTTATGTATTTGACATCTTTAGATGCAACGAATTATATTAAAATAACTCTTTAAAATAATGTTTTTTTCGGAGAAAAAACTGAACAACTATACTTTTCTGATAGATTCCGGTAATATTGTTTGGAGCTATTCTTATAGTTTTAATCCTTTGATTGGAAGCTTTCCTTTTTCTTAAAGTCGCTGGTAGCGTGAAGTAGAATACCCAATGAGCCTTTAATATTGCCCAGATATCTTTGAATTTCCCTTCCTTCAAAAAACGGATGCCAGCTATCCCATCAAGGATTAAGCGAAAGGGAATAAGCCACAACAACTTAGAGATGGGCTCATTTTTCATTAAGGTAATCAGACTGTTACGGAAGTTGAGGTAGGTTTTTCTTGGATTGGAAGGGGGGAGTGTTCCGCCTCCTACATGATAGACCGTAGATTTTGGGCAAACCATGACCTTGTATCCTGCTCGTTTTAAGCGCCAGCACATGTCTATTTCTTCCATATGCGCGAAGTAATCTCCATCCAGTCCTCCAATTTTTTCAAACAAATCAGCACGGACGAACATGGATGCTCCTGAGGCCCAGAATATCTCGGCGTTGTCATCGTATTGTCCTTTGTCTTCTTCTAGTTTGTAAAAGATTCGGCCTCTGCAAAATGGGTAGCCCAGTCGGTCCATCCATCCTCCTGCTCCACCAGCGTGCTCGAACAGGCCTTTGTTACTGTGCATCATTATTTTTGGCTGTACGGCGGCAACCGATTTGTCGTTTTCCATCAATTGGATAATCGGTTCTATCCAACCTGGAGTAACTTCGACATCAGAATTAAGTAAAACAAAATAGTCAGATTTGATTTTTTCCAAGGCGAAGTTATAGCCATTTGCAAACCCATGGTTTTGGTCAAGTTGGATGATTTTGACGGTAGGGAATGTTTCTTTGACAAAATCTACAGAATTATCGTTGGAGCTATTATCAGCGAGGTAGATGTCAAAATTAGAATACGTGGTTTTTAAAACGGCTGGTAGAAAATCTGCCAGAAATTTTTGGCCATTATAATTAAGAATGACCACCGCAACATTTGGAGTTCCTGTCATTCTTTGTCAATTGAGTTAAAGATGGCTAATACCTTGGTCTGGTCTTTTTTTAGTTGTTCCGTGAGGGCTTTTACACTATCAAAGCGGATGTCTTTTCTTACAAAATCGACAAACTCAAGACGGAGGGAATCCTCATAAATTTCCTTATTAAAATCAAAAATGTTAACCTCAATGGTTACTTGTTCATTGTCGAGTGATTTGCCAATGTATAACATACCGTTGTAGCGGGTGGATTTGTGCCAAACACGCACCGCATAAATGCCAATGGCAGGTATTATTTTGTAAGGATATTGTATTTTTAAATTTGCTGTAGGGAAACCGATGGATTTGCCTAGCTGCTTGCCTTTCTCAATAATACCAGAAAGGGAAAACGAGTGATTCAATAGAGCGGTTGCCGCCTGAATATCTCCTTCCAATAAGGCATTTCTGACTTTAGTAGAGCTAACCGCAATGTCTTCAATGGCTTGTTTGTCAATTTCCTCTACACTAAATCCGAATTCTTTTTCAAAATTTCGAAGATAATCAATGTTGCCTGCGCGCTTATTCCCAAATTTATGGTCATAGCCAATCACAATTCGCTTAGGATGGAATTTTTCTACTAGAAAATTACAGATGTATTCATCAGGAGATTGCTTGGAAAATTCTTTAGTAAAATTGACCACTACCATATGGTCAATTCCATATTGTTCTAGCAATTTTGCTTTTTCCTCTACGGTAGAAATAAGTTTCAGCGTATTATCATCAGGGTAGACTACCAATCGGGGATGCGGATCAAAAGTAATGAGTATACTTTCTCCTCCAATCTCCTTTGCCAGTGTATTCAGTCGCTTCAAAATTTCCTGATGACCAGCGTGTACTCCATCAAAGGAGCCGATGGTCAAAACGGCATTTTTGAACACGGGCAAAACCGCTAAATCTCGATGTACTTTCATTCAAAAAATATAAGCCGCAAAAATAGGAAATTTAGTTTAGTTATTTTGTTAAGTTAAAAGGTTATTGGGTGTATTGAATTATTAAGTAATGTTGCAAGCGGGATCGTTTGGATGTAAAATCAAATAATCCAATAATTTAGCAAGTGAATTACCGGACAACTAACCCAAGCTACGGAAGTCAACCGGGACGACTCGAGAGACACCTTGCTCTGCCATCGTGACCCCATATATAACGTCTACAGAGGCCATGGTCTGCTTGTTGTGGGTGACAATGATGAATTGAGAATCATCCGAAAATTTGCTGATGATTTTGTTGAATTTGCCGATGTTGGCATCATCAAGTGGCGCATCTACCTCATCGAAAATACAGAAAGGTGCTGGTTTCAATAAATACAACGCAAATAAAAGTGCTGTTGCTGTCAATGTCTTTTCCCCACCTGACAGTTGGTTGATGGACTGTGGCCGTTTTCCCTTGGGCTTCGCCGTAATTTTGATAGGAGATTCTAGCGGATTTTCAGGATCTTCCAACATCAAATCACAATTGTCGTCTTCGGTAAATAGACTACGGAAAACGATTTTGAAATTTTCCCTTACCTGATGAAAGGCTTCCATAAATTGGGCCGTAGCAGTGATTTCTATTTCCTCAATTGTTTTCAATAGGGAGTCCTTGGCTTCTCGAAGGTCGTTTCGCTGGGCACTGATAAACTGGTAGCGTTCGTTCATTTCATCATATGCTTCGACAGCCATCGGGTTGATCTCTCCGTAATTTTCAATTTTAACCTTGAGTTTGGCGACCTTTTCTTCCAGTTCTTCCATTGTGAAATCTGGATTCGGGTCATTGTTCATGATCTCGTTGACCTCAATTCCAAATTCGATTTTCATGCGTTCGCCAATAGAATGCAACTCAATTCTTACCTCGCTGTATTTTTCGCGAAGGGATTCAAGTAGAGACTGGCTATCTTGAATGGATTTTGTCAGTTTTCTAATGGTATCCTCTTGTTCATTGATCGTTCCTCTTGACTGATAATAGTTTTGTTCGAAGTCGTTCAAATTGGTTTCGAATGCCTTTTTGTCTTTGTAACACTGGACTAAATCGATGTCGAGTTGGACGATATCTTCTTTTGCCTTAGCGAGATCTGCCTGCGAGCTTTGTCTGGATAGTTGATCTTGCTCCAATTTTGTGCGGATGTCAGAGATCTGTTTTTCTCGGAAGGATAGCTCTCTTTGCAGGGCGTTTATCTTATTTTGCTGGCGGATAAACTCGATGTTTTTTTGGTTGTATTCTGTAGATGCTTTGCTGAGTGCGTCTGCGATATCTTTGTAGGAGGAATCCATGTCCTCGATTTTCTTTTTGAGGGTGGCAGCCTTTTTGGAAGTTGCTTTCAGGTCCACCTCTATTTTTTTATTTTCTGTTTCGATCTCTTTGATTCGGTCCAGGGATTGCTTCTTCTTTTCAAGGACGTTGTTGAGGAAGGTCTCATAGTTTTCAAGATTGGCCTGCATGGTGGCGGCTTCTTGTTGCAGCTTGCCTAAGCTGACTTTTTCTACCTCAATTTGCGGTTTGATGGTTGCTTTTTTAAGGTCATTCAGGCTTTTGTGTGTTTTTTCAAAACTGGCGGACAATTTTTTGCCGTTGGCTTCCAATTTTGCGATTTCTTTGGTTAAAACCTCGAGGTTTTTCTTTCGGCCAATCCGCTTTCCTTCAAACAGCCCAACAGATCCTCCTGAAATAGCGAACCTGGACTTTACAAACTTTCCACTTTTTGATAGAATGATGGCTGCTGGATTCTCGTTTTGTAGATCATCAGCAGACTCTTTGTCGGTAAGGAATACCTTGTCCAATAGATAATAGCAAAGCCGTTGGTACGATTCTTCTACTTCGACTACTTCTAGTGCAGAGACGGTGTTTTGAGGCGGGGCGGTTCTTAACTCCAGGGTTGGCAATTGATCTAGCAAGAAGAAGTTGGCCTTTCCTTTCTGTGATTTCTCTAGTAGGCTAATTGCTTTTAGCGCTTCTTGCAGGTTTTTTACTACGTAATAATTCAAATAATTATCCAAATAGTTCTCAATAGCAATACGGTAATCCTTCTTACAATAAATGACGTCAGAAAGTAGAGGGGCGTTTGTTCCCCAGGTTTTGTTTTTGCTAAGAAATTTGATGGATTCTGGGAAACCTTCTAGATTGTCTACTAGACTTTTTGTCAGTTTGTATTCATTTTGTTTGGAGTCTAGCTGTCGGTTTAGGAGGACGATTTCCTGTTTTATTTTTTCGAGTTCTTCCTCTGTCGACTCAATTTTTACTTGGCGTTCGTTTTCTTGTTTTTCTAGTTTGACGATTAATTCTTCCTTCTCATTGCGATTGGCGGAGAGTTTTTTGAAATTTCCTTTTAGGGATTTGAGGTCTTCTGTGCGTCGTTTTATTTCTTCTTCGTTTCGCCTCAGTTCGTTTTCGATGTTTTCTTTTTGATTGGATTGAATCGCTTTTTTCTTTTCCAATTCAAAGATTTGGCGTTCTTGAGCTTGTTGTTCTCGCATGAAATCATCCAGCTCTGTTTTTAGACTTCCATGACTGTCCCTTATTTTTTTGAGTTGGGCTTCTGCTGCTTCAAGTTGGGTTTCTAGTTTTTCCTCTATCTTTTTTTCGGTATTGATTTCGGTTCGATAATAGACGATGTCTGTCTCATTTTGCTGGAGATTGGTCTGTCCAGACTCAATTTGACGGAAGAGGTTGGTTTCATTCTGCGTGATGAAGTTGACCTTTTGTTCTAGGACTTTTTTGTCATTTTCCTTGCTTCGGGTTATCCCTATCAACTTGTTGAGGCCCTTTTGTTTGTCAGAAAGTTCCTTTTCTTTTTCCAGATTGCTGGCTTTTTCTTTTTCAAGAATAGATATGGACTTCTTGGAAGTGGTCTCCAACTTCAGTTTATTATCGCTTTCCGACTGGATTTTTTCTTTCAGCCCTTTGTAAATCGCTTTAAAATCTATCAGTCTGTAGACTGCCAATTCTATACTTAGGGCCTTGTAATTTTCCTTGTGTTCGAAGTATTTTTTAGCTCGTTTTGCTTGTTTTTCAAGCGTCTTCAGATTCCCTTCAATTTCAAACAACAAATCCTCCACCCGATCCAGATCAGCCTCTGTGCCCTTGAGTTTGTTAAACGTTTCTCGTTTCCTGATTTTAAACTTAGAGATTCCAGCAGCTTGTTCAAACAATCTTCTTCTGGAATTTTCATGATCATTTAGCAAATCATCCACCATTCCAAGCGCAATAATCGCATAAGAATTCGACCCAATCCCAGTATCCATCAACAACGTCTTGATATCTTTCAGTCTACAAGGAACATTGTTCAACCGATATTCGCTCTCCCCACTACGATACAGCATTCTAGTAATCGTCACTGTATGATACTCCGTAGGCAGCAAATTCCGAGTATTCTCAAAAGTCAAGGAAACCTCTGCCAAGCCACCCGCTTTCCGCTTTTTAGTACCAGCAAAAATTACATTACTCATCTTTTCCGACCGCAGTTCCCGACTTTTCTGTTCGCCAAGCACCCACCGTATCGCATCGACAATATTCGACTTGCCACAACCGTTCGGACCAACGATTCCGGTGATGTTTTGATTGAAGTTGACAATGGTCTTGTCAGCAAAACTTTTAAACCCTTTTATAGATAAGGTTTTTAACTGCATATGGTGATATCCTGTCTAATACCAAGCGGACGGCATCGTGATCTCGCTTTAATCCTACTATTTTTAAGAATTTATTGGGGAGGACGAAAATAGGCACATTTATTTGTTTGTCCATGCTTAGGAAGTGATTATTTATAATTTTTTGATTGTATTAGGTAAGAATCTTAAATAACTAACGGGCCAAAGATCCATTAAACGAAGTACCAGGCACGTATTCCCACAACATCTTAATGTGGTTCAAACAAATACATAATGAACTACCTTTATATGTAGTAAACTACCTTTACATAGAGCCTACATTCTAAATACAACAACCATGAATAATTTAACAGCGGGCACCGATGATCAAAACACCGTTCAGTTTTACTTGCGAATATTAATTTTATCGACTGATTTTGTCAACCATTCTCTTTCGTAGAGTGTAGGAGATGTTTTTATTTCTAGACTAAGTTTGATCGAAAGACTTTGATCTAGCTTAGCTAGTTTCCCGAATTGCAGGTAAGGTAGCAGTCGGGTAGTGTAGGAAGCAAAATTTAGATATCCTTTCTGTATAGTTTTTGATAAATTTCTACCCCTCCCAGACCTTAAAAATCCTTGTAAGGATTGTAAATTACTTTCTGCTAAGAAAAATTCCTTTTTTTCAATGAAGATCTGAATGGATAATATTTTCTCGAAAAGAACAAATAAATAATCCTGAAGCTTGGGTATTAAGATCAGCTGGCTATGTGCTTCCTCGTATTCTTCCTTATGGAAATGAAGCATGGTTAGGCAAAGTTGAGGGATTGATACCTTTTGCGCTAAAGGCAACTTGTCAGCGTATTCAGAAATGAATTCTTGTGTCTCTTCAAATTTACCTAACAGCAGCATATTGTGAGAATGAATGACATAATGATGAGGCGGAATAAAAGAATTGGTGGTCCAGACTAATTGTCGAATACTGGTGTCATAAATAGTGTATCTGTATTTACGAAAATCGGATTCGCCACCCCTGATTTTTCCTGCACAAAAATTATTTAGAAACCCATAAATATGCCTACGATCTGATAAGGTAAATAACTCTAAATGCTCGTTCACCAGATTCAGCGCTTGCTTGAAGTATTCTTGTCCATTTCTATCTAGCAGCATATTTAGGATGTTGTAGTATATTTGAGTAACCACAGGCACTTTTTCTAGATTTTCTCTTAAGTATTCAGTCAAGGGGGTTAGAAAGTTTAACTCGGAAGAAACATGACTGGTATTCCTCATTTGATTGACATCAATACAATAATAAAAGAGCAAATTGGTAATTGAATAAATTTGTAAACTATTGACAGCAGGTCTCGCAATAGTGGTAGGAGCGCGTTGTCTAGTCAATACATTTAAATAAAAACCAGCTTCTTCGAGCAAAAAATCACTATAGAATGTTTGGATATTAATATGAGGTTCTGCCTTTAATTGTTGTTTGGATGCATCTAGTTTTTGAATTGCCAATTCATGGCTTTTACGCTCGATCAAACTATCTACTAGTAACCTTTTCTTCCAAATTGGGTGGTCCTGTTGTTTCGTTTGGACTAAATAAGCCTCCAAAAGACTAATTAACCGACTCATTAGGTTTCTAATCTTATTGTCTTCCTTTGCGGTAAACGTTACATTTTTTGTAGGATCGAATAATTTGTGATAAATATCCTTCCGATAAAGCGAACGTTTAAAATCAGGAGCGTACTTCCACATCAATCGCATTAAGTCTGCAACATCTTTTCTGGTATTGAAGAATGGGGAATTCAAAAAAGCCATAACCCTACTCAATTCTTCTTTCCTGATCAGTTTCAAATATTTGATTAACCTGCTAGAATTCACCGTTTTTTCTTCCATTCTTTAAAATATTGTTCTACAAAGGTACAAAAATAATTAAATTATGAAAAACAAAATTGATAGAAGTGTATTTGCTTAAATTGTTGTTTATCAGATTCTTTATGATGTTTTAGTTGTTTGTAGTGGTCTAATTTAACAAAAAAATAGAAAACAAAGGGTTGGAATTTTTATTTCATTTCTCTGAGAAAAGGAGTATGTTTGTTTTATAACAATGCAACCTAACTAAGATCTTAATAACCAATTAATTACTAATTATGTTTTAAAAAAAAATTAAACAATGAACTACTTAAAAATCCTGTCAACTATCCTATTAATTACTCTATTGTCCAATGTAAGTATCTCCCAAACGTTCGGAGTTCCTAATCAAAGTTCCCAAAGTAATGTGGCCAATATGGCTGCAACAGCATGGATCAATTCATCTGGTGGTGTGGAAATAACTGTAACCTTTGATATGGACTTTTGTCCAAGAGAAGATTTTTGCAATGAAAGTGGTTATGCAGTAATCCGAATTATGGATATAGTTTTTTATTCACCTACTGAATTACACGATGGTCAAACTGCTCAATTTTCGGTAACAATACCAGTTGCCCAATTCGCAGGCAGTAGTGATCCTACACACTTATTCCTGGAATGTTCAGGAGAAGGAGTTGAAGGCAAATTAATATATGACGGTTGTGTCGTGATCGTAGAGCCTTGCGATGGCTGTTAATTAACAGCACAAAACAAATAAATTAAGGAGGTGAGTTGGCTAAACTACTCACCTCATTTATTCCTCAAAAATTCTCGTTGAAATCCCTTTACTTTAAATTCGCCTGCATTTTCAATAAAATCATAACTAATTGCACTTAGTATACAGTCGTACGTAACATCGTCCAAGCACTACTACAGTTTTGTAGTAAGCAAGATAATTCGCCTAGAAATAGCCAATTGACCACCTTTATGCTTGGATAACACTAAAAGTATTTCAGTTTTCTTTCCTTTTCTATCTATAGAAGGTAGGACTCTATTCTAATCAAGTTGGTGTTTTTCAATTACCAACTTTGCCAAACCTATTTGTCAAGCTAAAAGTAAGATAGAACACAATAATTTAGACCTCATTTTTTTAATAGGGGCAAGGGATTTCTATGTCTAATTTTTATAAAAAAAGAATAGCAATCAATTATTTATAACAATAAACACAGCAAATTTTATCAACGATCATCCTCTTTTTTAAACAAAAAAATAATATTATGAATTGTACATTAAAAATTCTATTAATAGTAGCAAGTATCTTGCTTTGCACCCAAGCGTTTGCCCAGAATTCTGCAAATGGTCATGCGCTAACGCCAAAAGGATCACAACGCGTTCTGATCATTTATGCAGCATTTTCAAATGCGTTAAATCAACCACTTGGCAGTTGGCCAACTGGCACGCCAACACCTGCCAATAACTATGGTCTACCTAACTATGTTGAGTATGATGGTACAGAAATTACAACACATAAGTTCTTCTTCAATAAAGAAACAGATTTTGATGATCCTTTAATAATGGGTGATCCAGACAACAAAAGTGTGTCAAAAATTTTAAATGTAATGTCTAAACCAAATGAAGACTATCGCTTATATGGAGATGTATTCCATTTGGGAAATGGAGATCCTTCTCTTGTAGTAATCGATCCGTTCACTAATCCAGTTACTGGTGCTCCACAAAATCTTGGTTCTTGGAGTACGGCAAATCAAAGAGTTATTCAACAAGCTATGTTACTTAATCCTACTTTTGATTGGGCTGCATACGATCAACGAGCCAATAACCCTAATTTTTCACAAGATGTAAGTAATACTGGCCCAGATGGGGAACTAGATTACGTAATGATAATCTACCGATATGACAATAGTTGGCCAATACAACCAACTCCGACAATTCCAGGCTGGTCTGGTTCTGGTGGTGGGCTTGCTTCCATTGATGTTGGAACTATAAATGGAGTAGATTTTGGTGATGGTTTTACCTTAGCAAAGGGAAAGGGAGTACCGATTAATTTGTTTGTACATGAGTTTATGCACACCTTAATACGTAATCCACATACAATGGGTGCAAATGGGGTTATTGGGAATCATCTCTATTTATCAAAAGGTTGGGGAGCTATGGCACTTCCAGGCTGGTTCGATCAAACATTTAACTCATGGGAACGCTGGTATGCTGGATTTATAGATCCAGTAGAAATAACCACAAGTGGTGTTTATCCATTAACTGATTTTATCACAACCGGGGAATCATTAAGAATTAGAATACCGAATTCGGGAGACCAAAACTTATGGATAGAAAATCATACAGGTTCACATGAACTAGATCATCACAGTTATTTGGGAAGCAATATAGGTCCCAATTTTCCAGATGTAGATCCTGGTGTTTATATGATGGTAGAAGATATTGCACCGACTCGTGGTGATGTCAATGTTGTCGCTTCGGGTGCAGGAGGTTTAAAAACAGTTCATCCTGATGGTAATTGGGATTTCAGAAAAACAACCGCTCCACCAATATTTAATAATTGGAATAATGAATTGCATCAGTTTGAAAAGGTAGCTCGTAATCCCATCGGAGGATTGGCTGTAACTCAAAACATTCCTGTAGACCTTAACAATGATGGGGTGATTACAAATGATTATGGATGGAATGGCACAAGTGGCAGCGAAGCACTAAGTGTTGCTAGAGAATTGGCCAATGGTGATAACCTTTGGTACCGTGGTTGGGGGGCTGGTGGCGACGGCGACAATCCTAGTGCGGCCTTCAAAACTGGAGACAAACTCGAAATGCAAGGCAATCCTGTTTTGAATCATCCAGGATTCGACCAATCGACTCAACAACTAGATCCTTATATTCTAAATGGGCTGAAGGTAGAAATCATATCCACAGGGCCAACCGCAATGGTGGAGGTTACTTTTGAAGAAGTCAATGTCAATAGCAATGTACGGTGGACAGGCGATATTGAATTGCCAAATATAACAGGAGATACTAACCCTGATCTTATTCTAGGAAATAGTAAAAAAATCACACTTGATGTTAACGGGACACCAAATAGGGAGACGATTCATCCATTGACTAATGATTTTGTTACACCAACTGTAATGACGATAACCTCCGGTTCAAAGGTGCATATGTTAGAAAAAAGTAATATCACTGTTAAACGGCACTCGACACTTATTATCGAGGATGGAGCAGAAGTGATTTTGGAAGATGGTGCTTGTATTGTAGTAGAAGAAACAGGGACACTTTATCTTAAGGGGAATAAAATCCAAACGAATGGATCTGGTTCTGTTCTAGTATTCCGTGGTACCTTAAAAACGGACGACAATGTTGATTTTAATTTTACCGGCCCTGGTTTTGCTTCATTTGAATCAACACACAAATTAGAGCTAGGTGTAAACAGTGATTTCGTTCTCCATCGTACTACTGGACAAAATCGTTTTCTAGAACTAAAGAACAATACCGTTTTAGAGATTGCCGATCGTTCACTATTCCTGAAAAATGGTAAAGTACAGTATGGTCAAAATGCTAAAATAAAAGCAACGAATGCAGCAGTAAATTTGTTTAGACTTTCCATGGTTGAGCTGAATGGTCATAGCCAAATAGGATTAGAAGGACACGATCTAACTAATTTTAATGCAACTCAAGTTGCAATTGAAGGATTGGAAAAAGGTTTGGAACTACATGGAAATACAACAATTCCTAAAATTATACAATCCAGGATTGATAAGTGTACTGTTGGCGTGGAAGCTCATGGCCAAACTAAAATTGAAATTCGGAATTGTAACTTCTACGATAACCTAGAAGCAGCTGTCAGCATTTACGAAACCGAAACTGCATTTCTTGATAACAATAGAGTTAATGCAAGTACCCTTTACGGATATAATTTCAAAGAAGTTGTTTTCGCAAATATTCGTTGTGGGGAAGTTAAAAATTGCTATGTCGGAATCAATGCATCCCAAACGAATACTTTCCTAAGGAAAGGAGTGCAAGTTACTGACAATGAAACAGGAGTCGAATATTATGCTAATTCTGTTGCTAATTTTGCTTTGACAGTTGGTGATGCAGGCGCTGCTGCTATAAAAAACAACAAAGTAGGCGTTCGTGGAGAGAACATTATTTTGCACATTGATGCGGTAGAACATGGGTTAGAAAATGAGACGGTAACCTTACCTAATAACTTTGGAGGCAATCAAAAACTTTTCGATATCTGTTACTCCGATCCTTCCTTCGTTCCTTACACCATCCCTATGAAAGGGAATTACTGGGGAGGTAGTTCAGTGTACTCGAATAATTTTTCCTTGTTCCACTCCTCTTGTGGTGCGCCCAATTATATTCAAGTCGACGGTGCCAACTTCTTTACTACTTATGCAGGACAACCTAATGGATGTTTATTTCAATTGCCTCCTCAAGGTCCCACTGTACCTAATCAGAATTGTGCCCTCTATGTAAAAGGGAAACTGGTATATCTTGCAAACATTTCAAAAACGGGTCATAGAGAGCTTTTACAAGAGAAATACACAAGTGCAAAACAAAACTTCTCTGTGGTAGCAAGTGTAAATAGTAAAACTACTATGAAACCAGTTTGTCGACAAAAAGTATATTTTGCAAAATGTATGGTTAATGCGCTAGGATCTACGAAGTCTCTGATTACACCTTCATTTCCATACTCAGGTGGAACTATTGTGAAACGTGAATCTCAAGAGTCATTAAGCGCATTCAAATTATCCCCAAATCCTGCTACTGCATCAGTAAACATTTCTGTTCCTGGCAAGTATAATGATCAACAATTGAGTATCCACATACTAGACTTAATGGGCAATAGAGTTAAGTCAATCAATTTGTATGGTCAATCGCAATCTAATATTGATCTAAGTGGATTGGCCTCAGGAATTTATTTGGTGAGTATATACCAAAATTCAGAACGTATTACAAGTGAAAAATTGGTCGTTCATTCTACTACAAAATAAGGCCATTTCGCCTACTTCATAGTTGTTTATAGAGAAATCTATGAATAAGAAGGGTTGCTCTTTGACAGGTAGCAGCCCTTTTATTTTTTATAAAAATGAGACTTTTCTAAGATAGAATTGATCAACACAAATTAGATTCGTTACTGCCTAAATAAACATAGACTTATACTGTACCCTGGAGTCCAATTTACTTGGTCTGAAGTTCCGAAATCACACCAATCAACTCAGTTATCCAGTAACTCAATAACCAATAACTCCGTAACCAAATAACTATTTACAAAAATTGGAATAATACATGCAAGGAAGTTAGTAAATTGCCACCATGTACTTTTACAGATTTTCCTTCATCACGAGCATCCTTATTCTTATCTATTGCTGCTCCTTTGCACAGCAGCCGGATTGGCAGTGGGCTAAAAACATGGGCGGAGTCACCTTCGACCACGGGCAACAAGTCGCAGTCGACAAAGATGGAAACATTTACCTTACCGGAACATTCGAAGGGACGGCTTATTTTGAGCAGGACACCCTAGTGGCTCTAGGTATGCACGACGTCTTTTTATCAAAATTTGACTCTACGGGCCAGTTACTTTGGAGCCGTAAGGCTGGAGGAACAGCCAAAGATCAAAGTCTTGCCCTTACGGTCAACTCCCTAGGAGAAGTACTGATCGCTGGTATGTTTGAAGGGTGGATGTACCTTGAATCAGATACCTTGAAATCAGTAGACGGCAGTGATCTATTCCTAGCAAAATATTCTCCGAAAGGAGCCTTGATTTGGTCCAGAAGGGAAGGAGGCAAAGGCTTTGACGGTGGCTATGATATTACTTGTGATATGAACAACAATGTTTACTTGCTTGGCAATTATACTAATTTGCCTGAAGATCGGGCTATTGGTGCATTGGAAAGGCAAAAGGGGAATCACATTTTTGTAGGAAAATACAGCCATGAAGGCGAATTGATTTGGGTAAAACCGACTCGAGGAGAAGGAGCCGTGTTCGGCAATTCGATTCTAGTAGATGCCAAGGAGAATGTGTATGTCTCAGGAGAATACTACGGAGAAGTCATTTTCTCAAAGGACACGCTTCCGCCAAGTCCTGGAATTATGTACGCCAAGTACGACAAAGAAGGCCAAATCACCTGGATAAACAGATTAATTGGAGATGGCATCCGAGGCTTTGGCGCAGATCTCACCTTTGACCGCAATGGAAACCTTCTGATGACCGGCTCTTATGCGGGAATTGGTGTCCAAGAGGAAGAACTCATAGGATCTGTAGGCGAATTTGATTTGTTCGCAACAAGCCTCCACCCTGAAGATGGCAGTGTCAATTGGTGGTACTCGGCGGGCGGTGAAAATATTGATAAGGGAATGGGGATCTATTCGATAGATAGTCTGGTATTTATCACTGGCTGGATATTCGAAACGGCAAGTTTTTCGGAAGACGCCAAAGTAAAGGCATTTGGAGGAAATAACATGTTTTTAGCCACGTTATCTGATAAGGGCGAATTTATATCGGTGTATAATCCACCACAACGCGGCCTTGGATATGGGAAAGCGCTTGCAGGGGACGCCGATGGCAATTTGTACTGGGCCGGCTGGTTTTCAGGTATGATGAATCTACCAACTGATTTATTGTTTTCTAATGGGAAAGCGGATGTCTTCCTTGGCAAATTTAAAATGGTAATAGAAGAATAAACTCATGCGCACAACTTTTTATAGCAGTATTTTATTTATGGTCTTCACTTTTTGTGTAGGATGCACTTCCGTGAATGATGCCCCACCAACTAAAAGTACAAAGCCTGCAACGAGCAAAACCCCCGTTTCAACAACTTCAGCAAAGAAAGAAACCGATTCCGAACTCCCCACTTCACCAACAAGAACCATTAGCCAACCAACCACCCAGCGACAAATAACACCACAAAACACCAACAACAAGTATTCCTGGACCAAAAACTACGACATTAATCAAAGCCTGGTCAATCGCATTAAACCACCAACAGGATACCAACGAACAGTAGAAAAAGCAGGCAGTTTCCCAGATTGGCTGCGCCATTTACCACTAAAACCAGTAGGCAGTAAGGTGAATTTATATAATGGAAGTCAAAAACCGAATCAAGGAGTGCATGCCGCTGTCATTGATCTTGATGTTGGCAAACGCGATTTGCAGCAATGTGCAGATGCCGTGATGCGCGTCAAAGCTGAATACCATTACAGCAAAAAAGATTATCAACATATCCACTTCAACTACACAAGTGGCGACCGAGTTGCCTTCGACGATTGGCGGAGGGGCAAAAAGCCAATTGTCAAGGGCTCAAACGTCAGTTTTTCCAGCATAAATAGCTCCACAGATAATTCCTATCCAAATTTCAAAAAGTACATGAATGCCATCTTCAACTATGCAGGAACGGCTTCCTTGTCCAAAGAAATGACCAGCATTCCAACAAAAAACATGCAAATAGGAGACGTCTTCATACAAGGAGGATTTCCAGGACACGCGGTCCTTGTGGTCGATATGGCAGTGCATCCCGCCACTAGTAAAAAGATATTTATGATCGCTCAAAGCTATATGCCTGCTCAGGATATGCATATTCTCAAAAATCTTCAAAACCCTAGCCTTTCTCCCTGGTACGATTTGGATTTTGGTGAAGTGTTGCATTCTCCTGAATGGCGGTTTACTAAGAAGGATTTGAAGCGATTTGCCAACTAAAAAAATCCTTCCAAATTCATGGAAGGATTCTAAATAGATTTATTGTTATCAGGTCAATAAAACAATAATACCTTACTGTTTTAAATTATTACTCACATTGTTTGTAGTAGGTGCATCCGTTGTTTGAATTAATATGCGCAAACAAATTAGCTCTGGCATTTATTCCTAGTGTTGAATTCCAATTATTCCAGTTTGAATTCATGAAATTGGTTGATGAGTTATCATGGTACGCACCCAATGTGTGGCCAATCTCATGCGCCATCAGATTATTCGAATGGTAATTGGAGGCCATCTTTTCTCCAAAACTATACTCATCCGTAGGGTTAGAACACATTTTTGCGATTCCATCAGCTCTCCCCCAAACTCCTGAGACATTGCGCCCAGTCCACAAATAATTTATTGGACTATTAACAAACCAACTATACCCATTGAAATTGTCCCACTGTTGTACGAATGTTGCTGAGTTGTTTACCGCATTTGGGTAGTTAACATCAAATGTATAGATGTATACGACATTGTCTACAAAATTTAAAGGAAATTGATTGTAGGTGTTGTATCTGTAGGAAGCATATAATAACCGAGTTCTCATAAAGGAAGCCGTGTTGGTATAGTTGCTAGCAAATTTGTTTGCATAGAACTGATAATCTGCCATTTGAGTTACTTTTACGGCGTGACACCAGGCTCTTTCATCGCTTCCTCCGTTTTCAGATTGACCATGTGGTACTCTTCCATCCTGGTCACAGATTAAATCCTCCGTTGCAATGATATCTTTGTGGTTATAGACGACATATAAGTCTTGAGGCGCATTTTTGTCAAGGTTGCGCATTGGCTCAATGTAATATTCAGAACCATCTGGTGTCATAATTAACGCCTCAAATACACCTTCTGATAGTGTAAACAAGGTTGGGAGCGTTGCATCGAGGTGCCGTCCTTCTAAAGCAATAATTTGGGTTGGTCCTACTTCTGTCAATGTATTACCCTCTCCAACTAAATAGGTCTTTTGGTCTGGGAATACCTCCGAAAGATCGTAGTTACTCATTGTGAAATTCCAGTCTGGTCGAGTAGGGATGTCAAGATTAATAGTAAAGGTTCGATCTAAATTGCTTTGTACTTTTGTTAATAATTGATCGTAATTGATGGTTACTGTCTCATATTTTGTAAAGTTACTGCTAAGATCAGGTGTGTATTCAGTTTGATCTATTTTTTCTTTCATACAAGAGGAAAGTAATAAAACGACTACTAGTCCAGCTAAAGTTAAAAGATTTAAATTTTTCATTTAAGTATGAATTTTTTGGTGTTATAAATTAAAATTATACCCATTGATCATTCATAGCATAAAAGTGTTACCATTCTCTTAAATAATATTTAATTTTTCGCAATAGTTTTTAATAAATTATGAAGCACGAACCCTGCAGCGGCGACTTAAGTCGCTAGGTAGTTCGTTCTTTGGAGAGCAGGTATGTTTTAAATAATAAAATTTACATTTAATGAAAATCACTCAAATTAATAGACCACCACCTTCTTGCAAACGGTCCCTAGTCCGGTTTCAATTGTCAATAGATAAACACCGTTAGGCAGCCGACTTAAATCAAATTGTTTGCTGATTGGTGTTCCATTCCAATTCTCTTCCAAAACCAATTGTCCAACCGATGAATACAAACTGAGTTGATGGATGCTCAAATTGGCATTTATGACTTCTAATCTAAGGAATCCCTTGGTAGGATTTGGATAGATCTTGATACCGCTAGCAAAAGTTAATTCTTCAATTGGACTGGTAGACATTAGGGTGGTACATTCAAATTCAGAACAACCGTTGTCATCGGTGATGGTTAGGCAATAGGTGCCGTTTGTAAGACCAGAAACCATTGGTGTTTGTGCACCAGTATCCCATAAATATTGATAAGGTGCAATGCCACCAGTGATCGTAGAAGAAATTTGTCCATCTGCAGCAGTAGGAGTAGATTCACCTGTACCAGATAGAGTTATACCGATTGAAGTGGGTTCACCGACAGTCAAGGTTATGTTTGACTGACATCCATTTGCATCTGTTCCTGTAAGGTAATATACTCCTGAGCACAAATTGGTGGCTGTTGTTGTGGTCTGTCCATCGCTCCACAAATAAGTATACGGAGGAGTCCCGCCAGAGTAACTTGCAGTTATGCTACCGTCACAAAGCCCTATGCAGCTTGCCGCCATGGAGACCACCAAAGGTATTAAATTACCAGGTGCTTCGTCTACAGTGAGTAAAGCACTTGTTTCCTGACAGCCCACCGCATCAGTGGCAGTAACGGTATATGTTCCTTCACAAAGCGCAATTGCAGTAGAAGTGATTTGACCGTCTGACCATAAGTACGTATAAGGAGGTGTCCCACCTGAAAGACTTACCGAGATACTTCCGTCACAATTCCCTGAACCGAAACAACTGGGTGCATTACTTACAAAGGAATCAAAATTCATTGTTAAAGGCTCACCAATGACAATCGGTCCTAGGAATCCAGTACTCCCAGCGGAATCTGTAATCGTACAAGAATAAGAGCCCATTGCAAGCCCAGATATATCTTCGGTTGATGCTCCATTACTCCAGAGGAAGGAATAGGGCACAGATCCTCCAGTAGGGGTTATTGTGATACTGCCATCTGCACCGCCAGCACAAGTTACCTCCGAGTTAGTATCCAGAATTCCTGATATAATTATAAAGGTATCTAATAGTATTCTTCCAGCAATAAAATCAAAATTGCTACCGTAGTTGCCTTCGCCGGAGACGACCAGTTTGTAATCGTTGTCAAACTTCATATCCAAGATTCGATCGTGGCTGCTGGAAACACCGGTTTCATAAATACCTCCTGTTCCAAAGGTTGGATCAAGAGAGCCATTGGTCAAAAATCGAAAAATAACGCAGTCCGTTACGGAACCTCCGCTTAAATCGAAATAACTTCCACCAAGCAAGATTTTTCCGTCTGGTTGTAGGAGCACACTATGGGCATATTCCGCATAGGAATTGACACCAGCACCAGAAGATCCGTTTGTCCCAAAACTAGTATCTGGCGTACCATCTGCATTAAACCTAACCATGGCAACGCTTCCGCTAGTACCTGATTGGTTAGTAGCAACATTACCGACCCCTACAAACTTGCCACTTACCTCCTGAGTGAAATCAGTAAAACCGAGCACTGCATTCGATAGGACCATCCCGTTTGTCCCAAAGCTGGTATCTAATGTCCCATCCGCCAAAAGTCGTGCAATATATCCTTGTCGGATGGTTGTAGAACCGTTAAGGAAGCGGATCATTCCCGCAAGGATAATTTCCCCACTAGATTGTGGGATGATTTTAATCCCGGTGACGGTTGTATAAGGAAGGGAAGGAAAGGCCATTCCTCCATTGCCAAAACTCGTGTCAAGTACTCCGTTGGGTGTGAATTTTAAAATGGCGACCTCAAAATTAGTGGAATAGGGGACTTGTGCACTACCAATGGCAAGGATACTTCCATCTACAAGAAGGGTGGCAGCGTTTAGCGAGCTTGATCCAAAAGGGGAGGCCGTTGCGGTGAATCCAGCATTGCCAAAGGTCGGATCAAGTGTACCGTCACTCAGGTAGCGGGCGATACAAAACCCAGTAGACGATTGTCCGACCGCTATGATTTTGCCATCTGGTTGAAGCACAGCATTCCTGCAATAATTTTGTGATTCGAAGGAACTGACGACAATACCTCCATTACCAAAACTTGGATCTAAATCACCATTGTATAAATATCTGACTAACGCAAAATTTTGCGGACCAAATGTTGGATGCCCAGTCTGCGTGCCGGCAACAATTATTTTGTTATCAGGTTGGACTAAAACGGCAGCTCCATCTTCATTATTGGTTCCGATTGGTGTATTCACATGACCATCAAAATGAAAGGTTCCATCTCTTACTGGTATTTGTGCATACAAGGCAAAAGCAAAGAGCAGAAGGATTAATACAGAGAAGACATTTTTCATTAGGCAACAATTTTGCCCTGAAATTAGCTTTAATTAATAAGAATATGAATAATTTAAGGTCTATTAACGGTAATTTTATCTTGTTGGAATTAGGATCATTCCTCTTCGTCGTGTGTTTGCTGTTCTTGGTTGTCAATACGGGTTTTGTCGAATCCATAGGGGCAATGACGGCAGCCATTCTCACAACAATAGCCTCTTTCTTTCAGATATAGTTCTGTAAAGACATAGAGCCCATCTTTATTTATATAATAATCGATGTCTTTGCGAAGGGTCACAGTCGGCCAACGTAGTTTTGAGGAGTGATTTGCTTCAATTCTGCCTTGATACCGTCACTGACAGAAAGACCGTCAATAAATTGATGGATGTCTTGCTGCTTGACGGATGATTTGCCTCGGGTCAGTGCTTTGAGTGCTTCGTAGGGTTGGTCATAGCCTTCTCTTCTTAGGATGTTTTGAATGGCCTCTGCGACTACCATCCAACTGCTTTCAAGTTCCTCCTGGATTTTAGATTCATTGAGCAGCAGTTTATTGAGTCCTTTGTGTACTGATTTGAATGCTATGATGGAATGCCCTAAGGGAACACCGACGTTTCGGAGAACAGTACTGTCGGTTAAATCACGTTGGAGTCTTGATACTGGCAGTTTGGAGGCCAGGTGTTCGAAGATGGCGTTTGCTAATCCTAAATTGCCTTCTGCATTTTCGAAATCAATCGGGTTTACCTTATGTGGCATGGCAGAGGAGCCTACTTCGCCAGCAATCACTTTTTGCTTGAAATAGTCCATGGATATATAAGTCCAAATATCTCTGGCGAGATCTATTAATATGGTGTTAATTCGCATCATGGCGTGAAATAGCGCGCTGATATTGTCGTAGTTTTCAATTTGTGTGGTGTATTGTGTGCGGACTAACCCTAGTTTGTTGTCTACAAAATTGTTGGAGAAGGCGACCCAGTCAATATCAGGGTAAGTGACGACATGTGCGTTAAAGTTGCCGGTTGCTCCTCCAAATTTGGCGGAGGAGGGGATGGTGTTTAGTCGTTCTAATTGAATTTTTAATCGCTCTAGAAAAACTCTTATTTCTTTGCCTAAGAGGGTGGGGGATGCTGGTTGTCCATGGGTTCTAGCTAGCATGGGGACAGCTTGCCATTCATCTGTTAGTTCAGCTAGTTTTTCGAGAATGGATAATATAGCAGGCCGATACACATTTTCGATGGCATGTTTGAGAGAAAGAGGCGTGGCGGTGTTATTGATATCTTGAGAAGTTAATGCAAAATGAATAAACTCTTTGTAGGAGGACAATCCAAGAGCATCAAATTTTTCTTTCAAAAAATACTCGACAGCCTTTACGTCATGGTTGGTCGTGCGCTCAATTTCTTTGATTCGTTGAGCATCGGCGTCTGTAAAATTACTGGTGATTAGACGTAAGTCTGTAAAATGTCTTGAAGAAAAGGTCTTTAGTTGAGGCAAAGGAATTTCGCATAAAGCGATAAAATACTCTATTTCAACATGGACTCTATACTTAATCAATCCAAATTCAGAACAATAAGGAGCAAGTTCATTCGTTTTATTGCGATATCTGCCATCTATAGGAGAAATTGCAGAAAGTGGAGATAACTTCATAGTTGGTAAAATTTGAGGCAAAAGTACTTAAAATTTGCTTGTATTGAATAAATGACCCCCCTCAACAATAAAAAAAGCAAAGAAATGTATGGTTAATAATATTGTTTGCTTATTTTTGCAGGCTATATAAGTATAGAAAAAGAGCTGCCCACAATTTTTAAATAAAACCCACATTAATGAAAATTTCTGATTTCGTAAAAGTAAATAACACTAAATTAACTAAAAGATATTCTGGCGATAAAGTAGAAGCTGGACATTGGGTAGAAGATTACTTAAAAGGTGATATTGACATGAAAGGAGATTTCATGGACTTTATTAACAATATTAAGGAAGTGTGTAAATTTGGCTTTGTAAGTCATCATTACAAGTTTTTCGTCACTGAATTTTTACCAGAAGTATTCAGTCATTCACAAAAAATGGATGAAGCGACCATTAAGAGTCACTATGATGATCAAAATGATATTTTTAGATGGTTTTTAGGTCCAAGAATGGTTTATACTTCTGGATATTACAAAACAGATGATGAAACTTTAGAGGAAGCTCAGGACAATAAGCTGGACTTGATTGCTCAAAAAATGCAATTGAAAGAGGGTGAAAGTTTGCTTGATATAGGTTGTGGTTGGGGAACGCTAGTTGCTCACATGGCTAAGAACTACAATATGGATACTACTGGTGTAACTATAGCACCTGCCGGAGCAGAATGGGGGAGAAACCTAATTAAGGAAAACGGAACAGAAGATCAAGCTAGAATCTTATTATGTGATTATAGAGATATTCCTAAGAAAAAATACGATAAAATTTCTTGTTTGGAAATGGCAGAGCACGTTGGTGTAAAGTATTTCCAACGGTTTATGGAGCAAATTTATGGTATGCTTGAAGATGATGGAATTTTCTATCTGCAAATTGCTGCATTAAGAGAGCGTAAATCTTTGCTATACGGACCTGATCAAGAAACAATTGTTTGGGGATTATTCATGAACGAATACATTTTCCCAGGAGCAGATGCTAGTATGCCTGTAAGCTGGGATCTTAGAAAAATTGAAAAAGCTGGATTCGAGATTCACACCGTAGAAAATGTTGGAATCCACTACAGCAAAACTATTGCTGCTTGGTATGATAACTGGATGAGCAATAAAGAAAAAGTAATTGAGAAATACGGATTGATGCAATTTAGAATGTATCAGGTATTTTTAGGCTGGTCGGTGAGAATAGCTGCAATCGGCGGTTCTTCTGCTTACCAAATCATTTGCCACAAGAACATCAACAACGTACCTAGAAATAGATATATTGGTAAAATGGCATTGGGTGAAAACAAGAAATTTGCTAATTCATCTTCTGTATCTTCAGATAGCACTACTGACAAAGTAATGACAGAGTACCAAACGAAGACGAAAAAAGTGATGCCTAAATAGGTGGTTTTCTCACAAAGAATTAAGAAGGAGCGACATTTGTTGCTCCTTTTTTTGTTTATATAAGTTCGCCTATTTGAATGTATCCAGAAGATGGTATAGCAAAGCTAATTAGTTAGGTGCTTTCTATTTTTTTGATAGAGTCGTTCCATTTTTTTTTCAAGACGAAGGATGGCGTTTTTGTAATAGGCTGGCGTACCCAAGTACGATATCTGTTCGAAGCCAGGGAATGGGGCTGCTGGAGGTGATAAACTAGGAGGAAGGATTTCAAAGCCGTGTACTGATTCCCCGTTTTCATTGCCTTTATATACTACTCTGGTTGTAAATTGGCCAATAAAGTAGGCGTTAGGCTGAATTTTCAAATCAATCGATTGCAAATTTCTATCATGCAGTAGAAAATCAGTCACCTCGAAACTGGCTAGTTCGTGTGCAGGATCTGCATAAAAAAAATAGACTTCACAAAATCGAAATTCCTCAAACGCCCCTGCAATTTTTTGATGCCGTTTTGCATATCTGGTCTCTATCTTGTCTGCCTTTTGAGCTTGTCCGTATTTCTGCTTTAACGCTAGTTTCTCTGCTGGCCAGTCCAGCCTAACTAGCAGTACTGAAAGCCTCAGTTTTTCTATTTGCTCAAAACTTTGTAAAGTTTTTAAGGAAGGAGCGCAACCAAGGAAAGGGAAAAGCAGTAAAAGAAGGAGTCTGTTCATATTTTATAATAGTCAAATTTTGTTCCGAATCTTAGTTATTCCATCTTCCACAAAATTTAGTAATTTTGATATGAATTTTGACGAAAACAAATAAATAGCCAACAACTTGTCGTTGATTGTCTACTATTAGTCGTAAATATTTACGGTTTTATACAGACATCTTTACTTTGTAGTAAGATTTTAAACAAAAATTAGATTATGCCATTTTTTAGAAATGAAGAAGATCGCCTGAAAAAAAGCGATAAAGTAATAAGAAATCACGTTGCCTGGTCCATGGGCGCAGGCTTGATACCTATACCGATTGCCGATGTTTTTGCTGTGAGTGCCGTACAACTTGACATGGTAAAACAATTGGCCAATACCTTTGATCTTGACTTCCGAGAGACGGAAGGCAAAGCCCTGATTACTTCACTCGTCGGGTCTAGTATCGCTCGGGTAATGGCAGGAGGAGCCGCCAAACTTATTCCTGGATTTGGGTCTGTAGTTGGTGGTGGGGCAATGGCCGTACTGTCTGGCGCGTCTACCTATGCCCTGGGGGAAGTTTTTAAAGAGCATTTTCAAACAGGAGGGACTTTCTTGGATTTTGATGTGGATCGTCTCCGTAAGTATTATGATGAGAAATTTGAAAAAGGCAAAAAAGTAGCAAAAGATATCAAAAAAGAGGAAGTTGAAAAGGAAACAGAGCTAGAGTCTGATTTCGATGCCTTTGTTTCTGAACAAAAAGAATCGACTCCAAAGGAAGAAACCCCGAACAAGGAAGAGGCGATCAAAGAAGCTACTAAAACTACCGAAAAGGGAATGGATGCTGTTTTGAATCAGCTATCGAAATTAGCGAAACTCCGGGATGATGGCGTGATCACTGAAGCAGACTTCCAGCAAATGAAGAAGAAACTGATGGACGAAATGTAGTACAGCACTACTATCAGATATACAAAAGCGGATAGCGGACTTTGGTTGCTATCCGCTTTTTATGTTTGTGCTGGTTATTAACACTATCATTCAGAAAAAAACGAATTCTAACATATTGTCGACTTAATTTTTCATTATTTCAAAACTAGTCAATTTACTTAGTCTATTTACTTCCGTTTCTAACTTACTTTTTTATAGAATGGTACATATATAGTTTTGCAAAATCGCCATATTACGCGTGAATTGCTTTCATTATATGTTATTTATCAATGATTTATAATCGTTGGAAAGGTTTTGCAGGTGAATTTTATTTCTTATCTTGTAGTATCATGAGGTCGTTAATCCTTAACTCCGGTTCGTCCTTTCTACCCCAAAAAACGCAAGATGAAGTTTTTACAGAAGTTATTTTCTTCCAAAGAAGAAATTCAAAAAGCAGAAATACTATTAGAAGAACGCTCTCCAATTTGCCCAATTACTGCAATCGTAGAACAAGACACCAATGTGGTCTATTTTTATCTATGGGGATCTGAGTCATCCAATTTTGGTGTCAAATCCTGTTGGGTTAGAAATCTAAAAGAAGCCCCAGAAACGATAGATGAAAGTGAGCTGAAAAAGGGTAACCCACCCATGCAGACCAAACAGTTTTGCAGATTTTCGAAGGGCCAGGAAAAACTAAAAAAAGAAGACCTAGAGATCATCTGGTTCGAAGAAGGAGATGGCGCTGCTTTGCTGCTAAATCAAAAGATCATTGCTGTCATACCTGCCTGGAGCGGATTTGGTGGCTTTAAAGGCTATGCTAGAGATTGTATTGGCGAAGGGGAATTCTCCTGGGAATTGAAACCGAATAATGAGATTTACAAACGGGTAGAATTGGCCAATAAATCTTGGCAAGTATGGGAATTCGAACCCAATCCATTTACCGCCGAGCAGCCTAGAATTCTTGATGTGTACACCGAACAATTTGGGAAAAGCGAAAAATATTTTTCCATCGATGGAATCGATTGGCCTCCTAGAGGTTTATACTTAAGAATTGGAGACCTCAAATCTGTATTTGCAACCGTTGGACTTTCCTTGTTTCCGATGCCCACTATAGAAATGCAAGTGGCCAACCGATTTGATCATCATAGAATTGAATTGGGTATGATTTTAAACAAAAAGATAGACGAACAAGAGACCAAAGATCTAGCAAACTGGATTAGTGGTCAAGCAGCAATTCCCTGGCAAAATGTTACTTTCCTTGGTGAAGGACATACGATCAACTTCGAGGTATTCAGCGCAGAAAAATTCAATAGTGTGCTACTGACAAACAGCCTAGATTGTTTACCTACTCCTGATCTAGGAGAGTACAGAGAATCAACCATCAATTTTCTATGGATGATTCCAATCACACAAAAAGAAAGAGCGCACATCAGGGAAAATGGAAGTGAAATCTTAATAAAACGACTGAACAAATTGGGAGACGAGGTATTTTCCCTGAATAGAAAGGAGGTAGTCGATTGAAAATTTAGATTTGGGGAAAATCATATTTGAGGTAATTTTATTCCGTTTTGGAATGTCGCTTTTGTTTAAAGGATAAACCGTTAATCACTTAGTAATTACCATCGTCGCAGTTCCATCATTTTTTGAATTGTCGAAAGTCAGACCACATTCAAAACTCTTCGAGATCATGGAGGAATCCACAAAAAAAAAAAGGAACATCCTTACGAATGTTCCTTCAATTAAATATTTCAAAAATAGAAAGTTCTTAGTCTAGTAAGTTCATGTGCCAACTGTCGCCTAAGCGTACACGCCAGCTAGACTCCATTTCTTCAAGGGTAGTAATCAAGTTGTTGTAAACGATGGTATCTTCATTAATCATTCCCTTCTTATACAAATACTGAAACTCCTCTTTGTGGGCAGTTTTGATTTCACCGTCGATTTCATAGGCAAAACACATTCGATCAAAAAGGTCCAGATTGTATTCTTTCTCTAATTCTTGTGCAAAGCGCACAGACCCATCGATACTGCATCCACTTGCTCCAGCAACTGATTGGTCGACACCAAATACAATAAATCGATTGTGATACACATTCCCATTTGCCTTGAGTTGTTGGCTATGACTTGTCCATTGATCCGTAAAGGCGGCTACCTTTTGGCTTATCTCTTTCGTTTCCAGATCAGTAAGTGGACGGTTGGTTTGGTAAATCCAAATTCTTGATGTTTTAGGTAACGAAGTGGTCATGGTCATAATTTATAGATTTTTAGTTCAAAATGAGATATTCAACAAATAAATTATTGTTGAATTGACACTAAGATAGTAAAATTTTATGAAATATTTATGTATAACTCTATTTTTTAGAGTACATTACATAAAGTTTTGACCAGTTTTGTTAAAGTAGTTTGTTGAAAAACAGATAAAAGAAGGTCTAAGGATTTTCTTTCAAATAAAATGTGGCGGGACCTATAAACACCTCCTATAAGTTCTGAAATTAGCCATTCAGAAAACAAGTCCAATATTGGTTAATAATTAATGGGGTTTGGCAATAAGGTTGCTCTCTGAAAGAATAGGACATCCTTGGAAGTAAGACTCTACTTAGCTGGTGTACCCACCCAATAGCAGTGTTCAAAAAGGATTTAGCAGCTCGGATAGCGGCTGCTAGTTGACGTCCCCTATCTTTGCAGTAGAATAGCTCTACCATCTACAAAAAAGGCTTTTCAGCTCCTATATCCCATTATTCTGAACAATCAATTCCGCAAGGTCATAGACCATAACATCTTCCTGCTTCTCCTTGGCTTTTACGCCATCCGTCATCATAGTCAGGCAGAAAGGACAATTGACTGCTACGATGTCTGGATTTACCTCCATTGCTTCTTCTATCCGCTCTATATTGATCCGTTTATCACCAGGTTCATCTTCTTTGAACATTTGGGCGCCACCAGCTCCACAACACAAACCGTTGGTTTTGCATCGTTTCATTTCTACTAGTTCGGAGTCCAACTGTTCCAGTACCTTCCTAGGAGCTTCATACACCCCGTTGACGCGTCCCAAATAACAGGAATCGTGGTAGGTGATTCTTTTTCCTTTGAATACGCCTCCTTCCTTCATTTTGATCCGACCATCGTTGATCAATTCCTGAAGCAATTGAGTATGATGGATAACATCGTAGTTTCCTCCAAGCGCAGGGTACTCATTTTTCAATGTATTAAAACAATGCGGGCAGGCAGTAACAATCTTTTTGACCTTATACATGTTCAGTGTTTCGATATTCTGAAGGGCAGTCATTTGGAAAACGAATTCATTGCCGGCCCGTCTAGCTGGATCTCCGGTGCAGCTTTCTTCATTTCCAAGAATAGCGAAATTTATTCCTACCTCATTCAATATTTTGACAAAAGCGACAGACACTTTTTGAGCACGCGCATCGAAACTTCCAGCGCATCCTACCCAGAATAAAATTTCTGGCTCTTCTCCTCTAGCAGAGAAATCAGCCATGGTATCAATCTTCAATTTTTTTAAATCTGACATGTTGTATAGTTACTGAGTTATTAGGTTATTAGTTCATTCTCGCATTCAAGCATTAAATCATTCCTTTGTCCACTTATCACGGTCGTCGGACATCTGCCAGACAGCGCCGCCATTTTCTATGGCAGTAAACATTGGTGTCCAATCGGAAGGGCCAGCGGCCAAATCGAGGATCTCATGTCTTCTTAGCTGTAGAATAATGTCGAGCGGATCAATAGTCACCGGACAAGCTTCCACACAAGCATTACAAGTAGTACAAGCGTGCAATTCTTCATTAGAAATATAATCGAATAAGGTCTTTCCGTCATCATAAATATCAGGCGTCAACTTTGTGGTTCCTTCCTTTTTGTCTTCTTTTACGCATTCGAGGTTATTCGTATCCAGGTTATTTCCAATTTCCTCCGCTCGATCACGAACGTCCATCATGATTTTTCTAGGGGAAAGTTTTTTACCAGTTATGTTTGCAGGGCAAACGGAGGAGCAACGGCCACATTCTGTGCAAGTGTATGCGTCCAGGATGTTTTTCCAGCTCAAATCAAAAATATCGTTTGCTCCAAATTTTGGTAGCTCTTCCATTTCTCCTTGATTGGCGTTTGGATCTTCTTCTACAAGTCCCATCATGCTTTTTACTTCATTCATGATCGAAGGCATGTTTTTCATTTCTCCGCGCGAAGTCAGCTTGCTATAAAACACATTTGGGAACGCTAACAAAATATGAAGGTGTTTTGAAAACGGGAGATACAAAATAAAACCAAATACCATTAGAATATGTCCCCACCAGCCAACACGCTCCAGTACATGCAACGTCCCGGAAGACATTCCGCCAAAAATGGCAGGTCCAAGTCCACTACTAATAGCGAATCCATAAGACCCTTGGCCTGCATTACGGTGCATTACCTCGTCCGTTCCATTCATAGTGAAGATACAAGTAACAAGGATCAACTCGCCAATCAAGATCAGATTGGCATCCAATTTTGGCCATCCAGACATCTCGTCCATGTGCAATCTAGGCGTTTTGAGTAGATTCCTTCTTGCCAAAAAGATGAAGGTAGCTACGAGCGCCAGTACGGAAAGGATTTCAATAAAGCTGATGAGAAAGGTGTAAAAACCTCCTAATCCGTTCCTGAAAAAACGATGCGTCCCGAATATTCCATCAATCATAATTTCGATCAATTCGATCTGCGTGAGCATAAATGCTGCATAAATAAAAAAGTGGAAGAGGGCAGGAATAAAGCGTTTGAACATCTTTTTCTGTCCAAAGGCAATAAGCACCACATTTTTTATTCGTTCCCCGGTATCACCGGAAATTTCTTCGTCTTTTCCCAACAAAATATTGCGTCTAAGTGTACTATACTTCTTAAAAGCAATTCCTCCAGTTATTAAAAGTACCAGAATAAAGGCAATCTGTCCAATCATATTCTAAAATTTTCCTTAGTTTTCACTCGTAAAGTTGTAATATTTAACTTTATTTTCTAGAGAGTGCATTTTTTTTCTTGTAGTTTTACTTACCTCTTGAATACAAGGGAGGAAAGTTACCAAAAAAACTATTATCAATGAAGAAGTATACCAGATTCTAAACAATTAAATGACAATTCCGTTTGGAAAATTAGGTATTTTTAAAGAGTCTAAATAAATAAAAATTGAAATGAACAAATTATACTTGTTTTTCTTACTGGTTTTTAGCTTCACTTTTTCCTCTAATCCAGTATCGGCTCAAGGTCGATATAATGTAAATTTGGACTTGCATTTAGAGCTCAATTCGTCCAAAAATACGACTAAACCATTATCTGTATTTGTAAAAGGAGATCTTTCTAAGATCCAAGAAGCGGTAAGACTAGCAGGTGGTACTTATAAATTTGGTCTGAAAAATATCGCTAGCGTAGTTCTTCCAGCCAACAGTATTATCGATTTTCTAGAAAAACCAGGAGTAGAAAAGGTAGAATATTATAATGTTAAAGGATATGCACTCGACTCCAATGACCTGATGCGAGAAAACAATAACCTGGATTCGCTTCACTCGGGCGAAGGAAATTTACCAATGCCAATAACTGGAGAAGGAGTTATCGTAGCAACTATTGACAGTGGATTGGAGTGGCAACACCCAGATTTTCAAAACCCTGATGGATCAACTAGAATTATCGCCATGTGGGATCAAATGCTAAGTTGTACAACTCCACCAATTGGATTTGGTTTTGGTTGTGAGTTTAGTTCTACTCTGATAGACAATGGCAATATCTTTCATAATCCGGATGTGCAGTTTGGTCACGGTACAAGAGTAGCAGGGATTGCTGCTGGAAATGGATCTGCAGTGAGCAAATACAAAGGAGGCGCCCCAAACGCTGACATTATCCATGTGAATATTGATTTCAATAATTTTGTCCCCAATTTTGTGGATGGAATATACTATACCTTTAATCTGGCTACTTCATTGGGCAAGCCATGTGTGATCAATTCAAGTGTTGGCTATTATAGCGGACCACATGATGCCAGAGAGTTATCTACTTCAATGATTGAGAATATTCTGAACGCTGCTCCGGGAAGAGTGTTGGTTCAAGCTGCTGGAAATGGTGGAGATTCTTACGTACACCTCAACTATCCAGTAACTGCAGATACCTCCTTTACCTATTTCCGTTTCAGTACACCGGAAGGTGGAATTGGATGGCCCGTTTATGCTATCCAGTCAGAATTTGACAACGTCGATTTTGCAATAGGACATGTAGACCGCAACACTTTTGAATATTTCTCTGGGACTAGTTTTCATAATATTTCAGAAATGGGACTTTCTTCTACCCATACCCTGGATAGTATCAATGAAACGGTGTATCACAATGGTGTATTGAAAGGAGAGGTCGTTATTTACGGCCAATGGGCAGGCGACTCTTACTATTTATATTGCCATATTACTCCTACAGATACTCAGGATAATTGGGAGTTTCAAACCACAGGAAGTGGGAATTTCCATGTTTGGAGTCACCGGAATTTGATCACTAATTCAAGGATGTTGGAGCCAGGTAATGTTCCCACCCCAGCAGATATCCCCAGAATGGCCTATTACCAATTTCCTGACAAAGATTATTCTATAGTCGGTGGGTGGAATTGCTCAGAAGAAGTTATTACCGTAGGAAACTATAATAATGCCGCTTATTTGGTGATGTATGATACGGATACTTTATGGAATAATGCTGGACAGGTTTATTATGACAGAGGATCACTAGTGCCGAGCTCTAGTAGAGGACCTACTCGTCTTGGCGTTTTCAAGCCAGATATTACCGCTTCTGGAAATCACACCTTTTCTGCGACCTCATTGGATCGTTTGGCAGCTCATATGGTAAACGGTCAGGATCGACTTGCGCCTGAAGGCTGGCATGTGTTGATGGGGGGGACTTCTGGTTCTGCGCCAGTAGTAACGGGAGCGGTCGGCTGCTTTCTAGAGCTTTTCCCAGAAGCGACGCACATCGAGATACGAGATGCTTTAAGGGCTTCTGCAAAGATAGATACTTTTGTAACCAACGGTTTTCCTACTCCACCTAGCCATTTTTGGGGGTATGGTAAGTTGGATGCTTTTAGCTTAGTCGCAAATCATATTGTTTATGGCTGTACTGATCCAACACAAACTAACTACAATCCAGACGCAAACGTGGATGACGGTACTTGTTTTCTCAGTTCTGGAGAGGATTTATTACTGGACAAACCTTATCTACTCGTAGCGCCAAATCCATTTACAGAAGAAACGGTCATCGATTTTCACCTTACAGAGCAGGTTAATAATAAAGTTGCGGGTTTGACACTGTATGATATGGCGGGAAGGGTAGTGCATCGCTATGAATTGTCTACAGCTACAGGATCTATAAAGTTTGAGCGAGGCAATTTGGACGCTGGATTTTATATTTGGGAATTGTCCATGGAAGGAGAGACGATTCTGAATCGTAAAGTGGTTATTTTTTAATGGAATATTCTCCAAGTTTATTGTAGTCTTCAGTACGGCCAACCTCAATTTCTACTAGGGACTTTTAACAATGTATTTGACCAAAAATTATGAAATTATTAGACAGTAATCAGATCAAACAAAAAACTAAGCGCCTAGCTATAGAGATACTGGAACACAATTTTGACGAACCAGAAATCATTCTGGTCGGAATCAATAATAATGGGACGGCATTTGCAACCCGGTTGAAATCTGAAATGGAAACCATTACCGACGGCAAAGTCCTGCTGACGTCTGTTCATCTAAGTCCTGCCAATCCTTTGGAGCGGCCAATTACTGTAGGACTGGATGTAGCTACTTGCAATGGGAAAGTGGTGATTGTGGTAGATGACGTCGCTAATACAGGACGCACATTACATTTTGCTATGAAACCATTCCTGGAAGTAGTACCAAAAAAAATAGAAGTGGCTGTGCTTATTGATCGAAAACATAAATCATTTCCAGTTGCAGCCGATTATGTAGGGCTAAAGTTGGCGACTACCGTACAGGAAAATATAAAGGTGGATTTTGCCAATGGCAAAGAGGAAGCTGTTTATTTGAATTAGTTAGTGGGTAATAGGAAAATGGCTAATTGGTTTAATAGCTAGCAGAGTCTTTGAATTTGATATCAAATGCAACTATCCATTAAACCAATCAACCATTAATCAATCAACGAACTAATACCATTGCCAACAAGGCTTGTATGGACCTACATAGACAAATCTATATTTTGGTCCATCCCACCAAGAACAGGAACGGTTTTGTCTACCCACTTTTCTATGCCATTGACACCAACCGTTTACATAGATGTTCTGCCAGTAATAGTAGGTGTAGCCCCATGGTCCGCACCATCTGCTATCCGCTTCCTGAGATACTTGAAAATTATCCAAGGAATTTAGTTGTGTTCTAGACAAGGAACTTGCTAGCTTATCCTTTGACAGAGTTTCGCCATTTTGCAGTTTGTCAACAACAGCATCTACTTTTCCAATTGATTGTAAGAACTCTGCAATCCTTGTATGCTCTACCAGTTCGTCCATACGTTCCGCTGTAAGGGAAGCCATAAATGTTTCTGTTTCCTCCTCCGTAGTTAATTTTACACCTACAGGAAGTACGAATTCAACATTCTTTTCTAGTTCAAAACCGACTGGAGCTTTTTGATCTGTGTTTTGCATTTCAGCAACGTCATTCTCAATTAGAAGTTCCGACTGGTCAGGTGTACAGGAAGAAATCGCTAAAATTATTCCCAATACGATGAAGGGGATGATGAAATTTAATTTAAAATTTTTCATTACTATAAATTTATCACGCATACTCTTTTAAAGGCTTTTCTGCTAAACGCCTCCATTTTTTTAAGATAAATGGTAACTTTGTTTTGCTTGTTGGCAACCGTTTAGTCGCTGCCACACACTTTGCCGTCAGGACTCCTAGAGATCTGATGGCTTTTTTTTGTTTAATCGCTATTCATAAGGTTGTTTTAGTGAAAATAATTGTCAGTTCATAGCTGCAATTCGTTTCAACTAAATTATTATTTATTAATAACATAAACTACGATGTTTTAGGAAAAACAACATGAAAAAAAGTGAAAAATAACTGCAATTTATGGGGAATATTTTCTATAATTGTCTTAATTTCAGAAATTTATATCAGGAGAATTCATAAATATGCCAGTAAAAAGTAAACTCATTAACCTTGTCAGTTCGTTAAACGAATCTGAAAAAAATGCAGTGGAAAAACATCTTTCCAAGCAGAAAGTAGCCCACCTGTCCTTTCTGTTTCAATCTATTTGCGCGCAGGGTATTAAATCTGATGAACAGTTGAAGCAGATCTTTCTAAGCAAAAAACAAGCAGGCCAATTGCCAAGGCGAAAGAAAGAGTTGTATCATGAAATTATCCAGACTTTAGAGCGGCAAAATGGAGATTGTCAGGAGCATATCCAGGGACATTTATTGATAACAGAATACTTCAACACCTATCGGCGGTTTGGGATGAAAGATCAAGCAAAAAAGGTATTGGAAAAAGCGATTGATCTGAATCAACACAGTTGTAACACAGGTACAACCTTTGACTTGTTGATCCAACTTCACAAAACTAATTTCAATAGTGAATACTCCGCTCAACGAAACAAAGATATCATTCATTCCATGCGCGACAAGATCAAGGAAATGACAAATTTCGTTGACTTAATAGAGTGCAATTGTGCCCATTATGAAATTATGTTGCGGAACATTGTCCCTAAAGAAAATTCTGAAGATCGAGCAACATTGCTTGATATAATGAATAAACCGATTTTTGAGGGAGTCGAACCATTAAGTAAAACGTACAATATATTTTTATGGTACAATACGAAGGCACTGATTTCTTATTCGCTTGGAGACGCTCAGGCGAGTATCAAAGTGTTGAAAGATGGAATAAAACAATTCCTGGAAATACCCAAAAAGAATAAGACTGCCTGGAAAGGACTCGTCCAATTGTATTGGAATCTCATTGAATTTTATTCCGAAACAGGAGCAGTCAAAAAGCAAATTGAGTGTAGGAATAAATTGGATTTGTTACTAGACAACAATAAACAACAGATGCACCTGGTCACCTACAAAAGCGGGAAGTTGAGATTGTTTACCGCTGAAGTCTGGTATTGCTTAAACAATAATAAATGGGGAAAAGGAATTGCCTTTGCTCAACGGGAACTTAATAAAAAGATCTACAAAGAGTTTTCTTACAGCAATGTCGGACCACTCTATTTCAATTTGGGAAGAATGGCATTTGGGCTTGCCAATTATGATTTAGCACTCGACTTTTTCAACGGAGCACAAAATGCCATCCGCGCTCGCTATCCAGTAATGCGATACTTTGTGTTGTATCGAACGATGTCAATTTTATGCCACATAGAAAAAAAACATTTCCAAATTGCGTTTTCACAAATAGGTTCGCTTCGAAAATATATTGCCTATCACGACTTCCAAGACCAGTACATCTCCGATTTTTTAAATGTACTTCGCAGAGCAATTAGCCAACGTGGAGGAGATAAAGACCAGGAGATTCTATTGAAGTTTTACAATAAGCATAAGGACAATCCACCCAACAGCGGAGCCTTTGATTTTTATTGGTTAGAGAGCAAAGTCACCGGCAAAAGCATCAAGGAAATTCATGGTGCCTCCTAGGAAATCTGGAAGAGCGTTTTCGGGTTTTGTGCTCTAGCGTTCTCTTTGTTATTAAAAACTATTAAAAGTTTAACATTACTTTAAGTGAATTTTAGAACAAAACACTAGAAAAAGTAGTTTGTAAAATAGACATTTGAAGCGCTTACAGAAAATCAACAATTCTATGATAAGAATCTTATTTGCTTTGGTCTTAATTTTTGGGCTGGACCTTTATGTTTTTTCTGGTCTGCAGGTAGCATTGAGCAGCTTAGACTCTAGCATAGCTAATGTTGTTTTCGGAGTATATTGGATGCTTTCAATCCTTGCAATTATTGGTGCTGTTGCAGCATTGACAACCGATTTTAGAAGTTGGGGAGAACGGCTCAAGCATTATTTGAAGACGTCCTTTTTTATGATCTACCTGTCTAAGTTTTTGATGTTGATTATTCTCTTTCTGGATGATATTAGACGACTGATATTGATGGTTTTTCAAGGAGCAGTCGCCCGGCCGGAGAGCGTGGCTATTTTTGCAGTGTTGTTTGGAGTGGTGCCGTTATTGGTGCTTACGTATGGCATGCTAAGGAATACTTACCGATTTAAACTGACCAACAGCACACTCACGCTTGACGACCTGCCAAAAGCACTGGTCGGCCTCAAAATTATACAAATTTCAGATATTCATGTTGGCAGTTTTATCCGACAGGATAAAGTAGTAAAGGCAATCGAAGACATCAATAATCAAAACCCCGACATCGTCTTTTTTACAGGAGATTTAGTCAACTCCATCGCAGCAGAAATGAATGACTGGATTTCTGTTTTTGGAAAAATCCGAGCAAAATACGGGGTCTATTCCATTGTCGGAAATCACGACTACGGTGACTATACTTATTGGCCAAACAAAGAAGCCAAACGCGCCAATTTCAATCGTCTAAAAGAGATCCACGCCGAAATGGGATGGCAATTGCTGCTAAACGATCACGCCATCGTAGAAATCGAAGGCTGCAAATTGGCCGTCGTCGGTGTAGAAAACTACTCCGCAAACCGACGATTTCATAAATACGGCGATCTAGCAAAAGCTGCCAACGGTACGGAGCACGCCGATTTTAAAGTGCTGCTATCTCACGATCCTTCCCACTGGGATGATCAGGTCATCAAAGATTTTCAAGATATCCGAATCACCTTTTCAGGACATACCCACGGTTTTCAATTTGGAATAGATTTACCATGGTTCAAATGGAGCCCTAGCAAATACTTTTACAAACAATGGGCTGGCCTTTATGAAGAGTCTGGCCAGTTTCTATATGTCAATCGTGGATTTGGAGTACTTGGTTATCGTGGTAGGATAGGGGTGCTGCCGGAAATTACGGTTATTAAGTTATTGAGTTACTAGACGACCCTGCTGCATGGACGTTAGTTGCTTTTGTTCTCTACTGGATTTCCTTCTAGTTTTTCTTTAAATCTTTCAATTTGTCTTCTATGCCTTAAAATATGTACTATTGCGTGTTCGAATAATTGGTCAACATCATATATCTGTCCCCATCTCACATTTATTTTTTTATTAGGATTATACTCTTCAAGCTGAATATTTGGGTAATTATTAAACAATTCCTCATTGTATTCAAACATTTTATCTAATGCAAAATTGTAATCGACGACAGAGTAAAGTGATTCTTTATTCTTGTACTCTAATTCCTCTCCTAGCCATTTTCTGATTACAACTGCATAATTGTACCCGGATTCAACTACATGACTTAAAATGGTTTGGATAGATTTACAATCTTTATCTTTCGTTTCGTTGTCCAATACGAGAACTAAGTCATCTGGAGTTACATTTTGAATGACCACTTTGAGTTCCTTTATTGCTTTTTCATATTCATCCAATAAAGCTCCAATTGCTCCATTATTTCGATTCATTTTGTTTTTTTTAGAATTGTTTGAAGAGAAAAATTCGCAATCTAGGACCTTAGATGAGCAATAACTCAATAACTATTTCCATAAACAAGACTCTCATTTAGCCATTTGGTTTGGCTTTTGGCGTTGGACACCAATTCTTCGTAAGAAATGAATTTTGAGTTTTCACCTAGGTTCAGCTTTGTATTCTCTTTTATCCGATCACCAATGAGTAGAATGTCGATTTTGTTCTTAGGGAATAGCAACATCAAATCATCTCTGTGCGCGAGCACCTTCGATTCGTCGGCACGACGAATAGGATGACCTGGGCGTTTTACTTCAACAAGGGTGAAGTCTTTTTTGTAATCTTTTAGCAAGAAGATGCCTGGTTTTTTGCGACCAGCTCGCTCTTCATATTTACGATCCAAATAGTCATTGACTACTTGCTTCAGCGTATCGTTGGTGCAAGATAAGTGGAACTCAACACCAAGTAACCATAAATTGTTTTGAAGGGCACTGTTGATTTGGAGTTCGGTCGCTCCTTTATTGTTGATCAGCCCATCAAACTCTTCTATAAATGATAATCTGCTCTGGGCTTGTCGCGTCATAATTGCAGTATCTACTTCACCAAATTGAACGAAAGACTTGATAAATGTTGGGGTGCTTTTGTTTTTTGATTTTTCGATTTTGTTCGTGACTAAGTCGTAGTCATCCTTTTCGAAAGCACCTAGGACAACGCTGATCACTGTTGCAATTTTATCGTCTGATTCTCCAAAGAAACGGAGCATTACTTTTTCTAGTGATTTTTTGGCTAATTCTCTTCTATACAATGGTAATTTAGCCAGTCCCTTAGTCACTCGTTTTTTGAGTTTTGCACTCGCCATTTTTACCTCCGTATCATACGTTTCCTTGAAGGATTCTTCGAGTTTTGGCTTGATGTAATTTTTTATCTCCTGGAACATCTCACTACTTTCTATGATCGCTCCCCAGTCTCCCGTTACATCATCTTCAAGTCCGTCAGCAATGATTTCACCCATCACTCGTTTCATCAATTTTTCGGGAATAACCTCTGATTTCTCAAGACCAAACAACATCGGTTCGCCAATGATCCGGCCTTTTACACGAATGACTAAACCCGATTTTTTCAACACTTTTCGTTGATCGGAAATGGTAAATTTTGCGTGTATTGTTCCTGCCTTTGGCAAGGAGACGGTTTCTTCGAAGGTTTGGCCAGGGATGTCTTGAACATCGATAACAGAACCATTTACGATCAGTGCAAAATCTTCAATTTTACCGAATTCTGAAATCAATAATTGTCGAAGTCGCGTCCCATTAGGAAATGGTAAATTGTCATTTATTCCGGCTAGTGTGATCGTGGTACCTGACTGATCGGTATCTACTTTTTCTGTTTCAATTGGGAGGTTGATATTGCTTAGGTCATAATCCGCCTGCATTAAAGCAGATTTAGAAATGGTGAGGGTAGTTTTGATCCCTCTGGCTACAGAAGCAATTTGCATTACTTCAGCAATCAACAATCCGGCAAATTTTCCGATTCCTTTTCTTCCTTTTACAATTCTCTTTTTGCCTCTGGTTCGTTCTCCTTTTCTGGAAAACCGGCTATTGGCTACACGCAGGTATTCTTCTCTTATTTCTTTCTCCGTCATACCTGTACCATCGTCAGCTATGATTATCGGGTCTCCTGAAAAGGGTTCGGGAAGGTTTATTTTTACATTTTCTGAATCTGCATCATATGCATTGTCAACTAATTCTTTGAGCGCTAGCTCTGTAGAACGGTAGTCCTCACCAAGAAGCGTGGCAAGTTTAGGATCTACCTTAAAATGTGCATTTTTCGACATGGCCTAATAGTGTGTTTTCAGATTCGCGATGCCAAATATAGCCGTTTTCCTAGTATTCCAGTAGTATTTGTTGGTTTTATTCTTATTTAACAAGAGGAATTGTTTTTTCAGAGGTAAAAGGTCGAAACATGTAATTAAATTTAAATTATTATTTCGTTTTATTATTTAATTTTTCATATCTTGAAATGGATACATTGCAAATCAAAACCCTCCACTATGAATGTTCCCAAACGCTGCCCTCACCTCAATTTTATCGTTTATTTAGTTTTGCGGCCTCCAAAATGATTATTTATCAATCGATAAACACTGACTACCAACAAATTTCAATTCAACAAAAAATAACCAATTGATCAACTTATAAAGTTGGTCACTGGATTGTAATTCCTACTCAAAAATCTTCTAGCATTTCCTAATCGAAAATTATAAAACTATGAAAAAGCTCCTCCTACTAGCAACTGGATTTTTTTTTGTTTTCAGTAGCTTTGCTCAAAATGTTGGGATTGGGACGACCATCCCTACCCATACGTTGCATGTCTTGTCAACTTCTGGAGATCCTCTCCGAATTGAAGGCCTGCAAGGCTTTTCTCCGTCAGAGACTAGTGTTTTGGTTATAGATCCCAACACTGGTGTGGTCAGGCACATGCCCCTACCAATGGTTGGCACGGACGACCAAAATCTGACATTGGGAATTGGAACGCCAACCTCTACCATCCTAAACATCGACGGAGGAACTGGTATTATCTTCCAGGCAGGCACCAATATCCAAATTATGGAATCTGGTAACACTATAACAATCAGCGCGGATCCAGATCAAGACAGCGATCCAACCAACGAAATTCAAACCATTACAGAAATCGGGGATGTAGTTACTCTTTCCAATGGCGGTGGGTCTTTTACCGATACGGATACCCAATTGTCAGAAGCCGATGTAGACAATTATGTAAACAACAATGGCTACCTGCTCACAGAAGTAGACGGATCAGTCACCAACGAGCTGCAAACCATCTCAGAAACTGGCAATGTAGTTACCCTGTCCAATGGTGGCGGTACATTCATAGATACAGACACCGATACTCAGCTAAATGAGGCTCAAGTAGATAACTTTGTTAGTAATAATGGGTACTTAACAAATGTAGCAGCTGGCGACGGTCTTACAACTACTGGACCAGCCACTAGTCCAACTTTTTCCGTATCTGCAAACAACGGATTGAATGTAAATGCGGTTGCAGATGAACTCAGACTAGGCGGTTCATTAAATCAAAATACCATAATTACTCAAGGGCCTTATTTTATGCTCACTAATTTAAGTGGAGCAGGTAATTTTTTGATCCGAGATAATAACTCTCCTTTATTTGCCGCGATGAATACTAGAAGAGTAGGGATTGGCACAGAAACCCCACTTTACAAATTTGATGTAAATGGAGAAATAGCTGGTCGGGCTGCAAATGCATTTAGATTGCGTGGTACCGTCCGAAGTGTTTTATTAAGAAATGACAATAATAACTACTGGCATTTAGTAACTGATTCTTCTGATAGTACTTATAATACTTTACGCCCCTATAGAATTCAGCTTACCACTGGAAATATCTATATGGCAAACAATAAAGTTGGATTTATCCATGCTACTGGAAATGTAGGAATTGGTACGACCGCACCATCCGAAAGACTTCATGTAGTTGGTCGTGGACGCATATCAACACTCTCTGGTACTGGAAACCGTATGGTGATTGCTAACGCTACTGGAGTTCTTAGTACGCAAGCAATTCCAATAGGATCGCAGACGATTTCCTTATCAGGAAGCACGGCCACCCTTTCTAATAACGGTGGTTCGATTTCGATCAACGATGCAGATAGCAATCCCACCAATGAGATTCAAACCATCTCTGAAACTGGAAATGTAGTAACACTTTCCAATAACGGAGGTAGTTTTACAGATGACAATACTCAACTCTCCGAGACTCAAGTTGACAATTTTGTCAGCAATAATGGATTTCTTACTGGTGTAACTGCAGGTGTTGGTATTCTTCCAGGAGGCACAGCAACCGCCCCATCAGTTAGAGCCGCAGCAAATAACGGAATAAATGTAGATGCAGCAGCAGATAGAATCCAACTTGGAGGAGCACTAGTGGAAAACACAACGATTACACAAGGAGCTTTTCGAATTACTCATAATCTGACAAGTACTGGAGATTTTGTAATACGAGATAATGGATTGCCTCTTTTCATAGCAAGAGACAATGGTCGTATAGGTATCGGTACAGAAGCTCCTACAGAGGAACTACATGTTGTAGGGGACGGACGAATTTCTTCGCTATCTGGTACTGGCAATCGTATGGTGATCGCTGATGCAAATGGGGTGCTTTCCGCTCAAGCAATTCCAATTGGAGCCCAAACTATATCTCTATCAGGAAGCACTGCTACGCTCTCTAATGGTGGTGGTTCGGTTTCGATCAATGATGCAGATAGCAATCCGACCAACGAGATTCAAACCATTTCTGAAACTGGAAATGTGGTTACCTTATCCAATGGAGGTGGTTCTTTTACGGACACCGATACGAATACACAGCTCTCAGAAGCCCAAGTAGACAATTTTGTAAACAACAATGGCTATCTAACGAGCGTAGTTGCTGGCGTTGGCCTAGTTCCTGGAGGGACAGCTACTGCTCCTTCCGTATCTGCTGCAGCGAATAATGGAATAAATATAGATGCCGCCGCTGATAGAATACAATTGGGTGGACCTCTTACTGAAACTACCACCCTTACCCATGGAGCATATACCATGATTCATGATCTGACATCTACTGGTGATTTCTTAATTAGAGATGCAGGATCCAATCGTTTTTCCGTTTTGGATAATGGACGAGTTACGGTTGGAGGAATAGCCAATTCTGGTGCTTTTAATGTAACTGGTACGTCCTTTTTATCTGATGATTTATACCTAAGAGATGGATCAGTAAATGGGGACAATTTGGTGAGGATATTTGATAACCTTGACCGAGGAGTTATTGATGTATATAATGCTGGATTAGTTACCACCCGTATCCATGGGTTTGGTAGCAGTTATTTTACCGGTGGAAATGTAGGTATTGGAACAATGACACCAGCACAAAAATTGCATGTTGTCGGGACAACTCGAATATCAACCTTAGCCGGAACAGGAAACAGAATGGTTATTGCTACTGGAAATGGAGATCTTGCCACTCAAGCTATTCCAATTGGTGATGTTACTGGAGTTACTGCCGGGTCAGGTTTGACCGGGGGAGGAACCACTGGAACACCAACTGTTAGTGCTGCAGCCAATAATGGGATTAATATAGATGCAGCAGCAGATAGAATCCAACTTGGAGGTGTTTTAGTAGAAGCCACAACAATAACTCAAGGGGCACAGAGAATGACTTATAATTTGAATGGAACAGGAGATTTCGCCATCCGGGACAACAATACGCCTTTCTTTTATGCAGGAGACAATGGAAGAGTTGGTATAGGTACAGAAGCTCCACTTTACAAACTTGATGTGGTTGGTGAAATTACCTCAAGAAATGCAAACGCCTTCAAACTAAGAGGTCCAACTAAAAGTGTGATGTTACGAAATGATAATGCTAACTTCTGGGCACTAATAACGGATACCCCTGATGGGTCATACAATGCCCTTCGACCGCTCCGAATTGAACTTGCCTCTGGAAATCTACATTTTAATAGCGGTAAAATAAACTTCATGAATGCTACTGGAAATGTTGGTATCGGAACAACTGCTCCCTCTCAAAAATTGCATGTTGTAGGTACTGGGCGTTTTTCTAACCTTGGCGGCACAGGCAATAGAATGGTTATTGCTGACGGTAATGGAGTTCTTGCAACACAGGCGATACCAGTAGCTGATCATGATTTTTATAATGTCAATACGAATCAACCTCCTACTAATATTGCACACAATATTTATACTTATGGATCAATTTCTTATGGTGCACTAGGAGTTCCAAATAAAGCAACTGGAGCGTATTCATTGGCTGGAGGTCTCAATACTTCCGCATCAGGACAATCTGTTGTTGTTTTTGGAAATGCAAATAACGTATCTGGAAACAACTCACTAAGTGGAGGTGTACAAAACGCGATAACTGGAACAAATAGTGCCGCATTTGGAGGACGTAATACTATTGGAGGGACGAATAATGTGGTTACCGGTCTAGACAATATTGTAAATGGCCCTTCTAATGTAGTTTCTGGTCATACGAACACTTTATCAGCTAGTGCCACTGCCAATACAGTAGCAGGTACTCTAAATACAATGAATGGCCTATGGAGTATCGTCGCAGGTATAGGTAATGAGATTTACACCACCAACCCTAGCGGTACAGGCCATGGAAATTTGGTTGTGGGACTTCGGAATAGACTTACTGACTCTGATTTGAATATCGTTGCTGGTGCAGACAATGTGATAAATACTGGATCTGATCATTGCTTGGTACAAGGTCAAAACAATATAGTAACTGCTACCAACGCAGTAGCGGTTGGATATACAAATAGGGTGAATCATGTTAATTCTTGGGCGATAGGTGGTAATAACACTGTTGGTGCAACTTCTTCCTTAGCGAATCAATTTAATGCTCATTTTGTTAGTGGTTATCGATTGTTTACCAATCAGGCGTTTACTACTGGGGCACGTCTGAATGCTGGTTCAAATACCTGGGCTGCGATTTCTGACATGCGTGCAAAGCGGGATATCCTTCCTTTAGAATATGGATTGGACGAAATTCTAAAGATAAAAGCCTTCAATTATTACTACAAAGGTGGAACGGTAAAAAGTCTTGGTTTTATGGCACAAGAGATTCAGAAAATAATTCCTGAAATAGTCCATATTCCTGAGCAAGAAGATGACTTTTGGAGTATTCGATATACGGAGTTGATTCCTGTATTAACAAAAGCGATCCAAGAACAACAAACAGAAATCCAGGATCAAAATACAGAGATTCAGTCATTAAAGCAGGTAAACAATGTGCTATTGGAACAAATGGAATTATTGAACAAACGCCTTGAAAAACTGGAACAATTGGATTGAGTTGCTAAGTTATTCGGTTATGGAGTTACTAAGTTATTAGGTGGAATTTTCCCCGGATAACTTAGTAACCCAATAACTTAATAACCAAATAACAACTACCCACCAACTTTTCGAAAATTGAATTGGAAGGGGAAGTTGGCCAATTTGGTAGTAAGAACAAGTTTGCCTTCCTCCAGTTTCTTAATCTTGAATTTGAAGGCAGCAATTTCAGGACTCAGGAGCATTCCGTCCTCTATGATAAACTTCTTTTTGTAAGGATCGCGAATGGCTCTGGTGTAAGGAAGATTGCTCTCCATCATATCATCATCAGTAAACCGGATATACGAACCTTTGAGTGTTGTGGTAAGTTCTCCGTCACGGAAGGCTTCCTCCAGCTCCCAGGCTCCTATGAGTTGGTCTTTCATTTGATCAGCTTCCGACACACAACTGGATAGAATGGAGGTGCTAAGCAAAACTAAAAAGAAGAATAGGTCTCTTGTTTTCAATTCATTATTTTTTTATCGAGGTTAATACCATCCGAATTTTAGGGCCCAGCCCTTCGTCCCCTGCAAGCACCAATTTAGTTTTGGTCAGGGAGTAAATCGTAAGTGGTTCTTCGTCCGGTTTATCTAAATTTATTAATTTCCAATCCTTCACTTCAAAATTGATTTCTTCTACGGTCTCTCCAACAGTTACGGTCTGCTTGCCGTCCTTTTCAAACTTTAACAAACCTCCAATCAAATGGCTATTAGGAATGATATTCCCCGAAAGTTGAACGGAATCTATTTGCCAAATATTGTACAAATTATTAATGTTGTCTACCGATGTTTTTTTTGATGAATTGCAACCCAAATAAACAGCGGAGAGAAATAGTAGTCCTACAAATAAAACAGTTCGAATATTCATAAAAATGTGTTGTGACGTAAAAGTACAAAATTTGCACCGATCTAGTAATTTTGAAAGTCCTGACATTTAATTTTCATCTTCCTTGATATTTTTCTTCCAACAAAACCAAGCATCAACGTCCGCCATTTCAAATGGGTAGAAATGAAACCACTTAGTTACAAAATGAAGATTAAATATTGTCTATTAATTTCAAAAATTATAAGGAAAATTCTTCTACTTTTGTGAAAATTCCAATTGCAATAATTTGTCCTTAAAATTGACTGAAACTTGCAATAAACAAAACCTGAAAAATTGCTTACCTCGAGGGTAATAGGTCAAAGGTTCTGTAAGGGTTTAATTATCAAAAACTTGTAAAATTTTGCCCCAATCTTTGTCACAAATTGTCCTTAAACACGTACAATATTATCAATAAAGACAATAGGTTGTATAAAACAATCTATTCTTAACATTGGCTTAACATCTACTATTGATATATGTTGCCTGGATCTTAGTTAGTTATGTGAGGTAACTAAATAGAAGAGGTAAACAATAGGTAAATTAAATATTTAAAAACAGCTATTTTTATTTTTAGGTAATGCTTTGATGACTCTATTCTTTGCCACATTAAAAGTTTTGTAATATAATTAGATGAAACTTGTTAGCTTTGTATATTAACGAATTAAATAAGAAATAATTAGTTAATCTATTATTGACCAACATCCTCGCTAGTGATCATAAGTTTTTCATAAGTCTTGTCATACTTGTTGTCGCCTCCTACAACTCTTGTTAGGGTTCTTGGTATACAACATACCCTTTAATTAAAACTTATGACTGAAGAAAAGATTGTACCCACAGTGCAAAGAGATTTGCTACCTAAAAATCAACTAATGGTTCTTAGACAACTCCAAATGGAAACTTGTAACATCAAAATTGTATACTTGGATTCTTACCCAATAGAATTAGAAATGCCCGTTATATTTTATATTGACGGGCATTT
>CALLWB010000110.1 GCA_938016265.1 uncultured Saprospiraceae bacterium | reverse complement strand
ATTCTATACCTAAAACGAATTTTGGATACACTTTATTAGATTTTTTTTAAGATTTCTTTAACAGAATGAATTTACTTATAAAAATTGTTTCCATTTCTTTCTAGAATCAAAAGGTAATTACTGTTTTTTGTAATGAATTTTCCCTAGCAAAGCACCAGAAAAAAGGGCATCCTATTCAAAATCACATTTTTTATGTTCATGTTTCTTTCGGAAGGCAGGTAAAAGTGTAATTGGAAGGAGATTATTAAAAAACAATCTTTACATCAGAAACGTAACGATACACAATTGTGTTCTTGCAATTTTTTTAATCACAAAATCTCATTACCATGAAAAAGTTAATTTTTGTTTTAAGCTTGTTTTCCTTCCTTGTAATCATCGGATGTTCAAAACAAGGAGAAATCCTTAATGAACCTTCTGAAGCCATTGAAATCCAAGACACCTACAATCAGCCAGAATTCGAATGGAGAGCCGCCACTGACAGAGAAATCGAAATTATGATAAAAAACGGTTTGCTGAGTGATTCAAGAACTAAAAGTTGTATTTGGAAAGATGATCCAACAGGTACCGTCTATGGAACAGTAGATTGTACAAATGGGGATCATTGTGAAGTGGTTGTCATCTTTTCATCTAAAACTGGCCGTGCAGTTGCTAATGCTCTGGAATGCGTTAAAACTGATGGAACCAGTGTAAATATTGGAGCAACAAGACCAATAGAGTTTCCATAAAAAAACAAAGGCTATCCCCTTCCGGAGATAGCCTCAATTTTTTAATCCGTTTTTCAGCTTAACAGTAGTGATCAAATGCCATTTTTAGATTGGCAGCAATCATTTCGTCCGTACTTCCTTCAATGTGGTGGCGCTCCAAAAAATGAACGAGTTTTCCATCTTTAAAAAGAGCAATACAAGGCGATGATGGCGGATAAGGCACCATATACTGACGAGCAGTATCAGTGGCCTCTTTATCGACACCAGCAAAAACAGTCAACAAGCGATCTGGCCGTTTTTCTCCTTGAGTAGCTAGTTTGACTCCAGGACGCGCATGCCGTGCAGCACATCCACATACAGAATTGACGACTACAAGCGCAGTACCTTCTTTATTGTCTAATACCGCTTTCACTTCCTCTGCCGTGGTCAGTCCATCAAATCCGTTGTCGGTTAAGTCTTTTGCTATTGGTGCTGTAAGTTCTACAGGATACATATTCTTTGATTTTTAATTATTCGTTGTATTGGTAACAAAGATAATGATTTTTGGTTTATTTGTAAAGGATTCCATCACGATCCCCAAGGGTTTTGAATATGGTCCGACTTTCGGCAGTTCAAAAAGCGAAGGAACAGCGACTGCGGAAAATCCAATTCGATCCAATCAATTCGATCCAATCAACAAACGCAAGTAACCGCAACAGCAGATGTACAAATCCATTTCGTCTCCAAATTCACACAGTTAAAATATTTACTTAATTCTTGCATTACAAAAAAGCCTAAGGAATAGTATTCCCTAGGCTTTTCTTATAAAGTCATTTTGTGTAACTTTTATTTTCCCTTATTTCGGCGTTTCTTTTGAGCATCGTACATGGTAAATACTCTGGTAATATTGAATCCGATGTGAATATCTCCTTTTAGCCAATCGCCAGTAGTTTCAGTGGCAAACAATTTGTCAGTTGTCCCTCTGGAGTTGGTAAAAAACACTTGAAAAACGTGCCCTCCAGTTTCAATATCCACACCTAAAGACAAGGCATTTTGGACATCTTCCCCATATACTTTAGAAGAAATTGCTCCTGGTACAATGAAGTGGTATTCCAAATTGACAGCTAGGCTGCCGGAAAGTTTGGCTCTCCCTCCTATTCCTAATACAAAAACGTCATTGGCGTCTTCAGTAGATGCTACTAAATTTCTGTGAACTAGCATTGGAGCAAGCTGAAAAGAAAACATCTTATTGAACTTTCGTGCCACAAGTAGACTATATGAATAGTACAATCTGGAAGAGAAAAAATTCTCTCGTCCCGGCTCTGCCCATTTATTTGTTTTCAAAGCCATTGTAGCAAGTGCAGTCATTGTCACAGGCATTTTACGTTTACCAGTACTTTGTCGTAGTAGTTTGTACTTGGCAAAACCATCAAGGGTTTTCTCAAATGAATTCCGGCCGATACCGATATCCAAATTGTCGGTTACTCCATATTCAAATCCAAGACGAATGGTTGCATTATCTAAACCAAATAGTTCGTTGATTCCGCTGCTGAGTCGTCCAAATCGGTGTCCTACAACAAACATTAAGACGCCTTCAGCATTTGTCTCAATTGAATGTCCATTTAGAATCCTGGTGGTTTTGAAGGTGGCAATGGTGTAGTCGGTGGTCTCTTCTTGCCCTTCATCGAGCATGTCGAGTAAATCATCCTGCGCAGTCAGTTGGAAGGTCAATAGACAACCAACCAAAGCGATCATTAGGGATTTACTCCATAGTGTGTGTTTAATTTCCATAAATTTTATATTCCATTTCTACAGTTACCTCTACTTCTTCGCCGATGTTTTCACGAACAAGTGCAGGTATTTTAATTTCATAATCTTCTAAGACGATATTGAAAACAGATTTTGCGGCAACCACTGCTCCGTCTTTGATCGTCAGGGTCCCTTTTTGCTCTACCTTGTTAGATACACCATGCATATTCAATGAACCATTCACCGTGACTTCTACTTCACCGTCTTCCTCCATTGAAACGTTTTCCCAATCAGCTATTGCGCCTTTGAAGGTGGCTTTGGGGTATTCGTCAGATTCGACATATTTTTCATTAAAATGTTCTTGCATCAATGCTTTTTCGAATTCGAAACCTTTCATCAAAACAGAAAATACAATAGCTCCTCCTTCACTATTAAGAACGCTTGATACTTGGTAGTTGTCAGCTTTGATGTCTTCCACAGGTGTAGAGGAGAAAAAGCTGATTTGTCCATCTCTGGTATAAAACTTCTGAGCATCTACTGTAAGGGTAGAGAAAATGGCTAACGTCGTTAAAATAAGGATTAAATTTTTCATGATTAACATACTTTTTAAATTATTTATTCAGGCGCCCCGGCATTTATCCATTCGGTGATCATACTTAAATTGCAATCACTTAATGGTGCAGCTGGTGGCATGTCTTTGTCAACAACAGTGCGGTCGTAAAAAGAGCCATCATTGACTTTTTCCATAACTCCCGCATAACTTTCAAATATACCGGGGGCTGCTCCTCCGGCAATATGACAACCTGGTGTTGCACAACTTGTTGCTACTATAGAAGAAATACTATTCGTGTATGTCAAATTTGTAGTATTACAATTAGCATTTGGATACAGTTCTTCTTCATTATCGTAGTAACAACCTGTGGTAGTCAAGTTGAATACTAGGAGTAATGCAATCCCCATACCAGTTATCCATTTCAGCATATCAAAATCTATTTTTTAATGTTTTCTTAATCTTTAAAACAATTGACCAGGACTACGTCCATCAGTTTTCCAGTACAACGACACTTCAAACTGACAGTTTCCCCCTTTTTGAGTTCGGTTGTTGAGGTAGCGGCCATCGTTACACTTACTCCACCAATCATGGCATCAGCAGCCTCCAGCACCCCATTTGACTGGCCGTCCTTATTTTTTCCCGCCTCGACAAGTTTTCCTGAAATTTTTATCACTTTATCCAGAAATTTTTTGTTGGCTCCCGCTTCATCTGCTTCATAAGCCGCAAAAATTTCATCCGCTGTTGTGGTAAATGCTGCTTGCTCTTTTGCAATATCCCGATGTGGTTTATTATACATAAAATAGGCAACCAAGCCTCCAATAAGGCCAAGTAGAAGACCGAGTGTAAGTATTTTTTTCATAGGTAATATTTTTACTGCTAGCAGTTAATTTTTAGTGGAAGCATTGTTTTATTCTGGAAACCCATCATCCAGCCAACATTCAAAAAGAGCAATTTCTGCATCTGTCAAATCCTTTACTCCATTTATAGCATAGTTTGGCGGCATTCCCAACGTTGTATCTTCTCTCATTACAAGCACTCTATTTCGAATTTGACCATCATTTAAAGAAGGTAGCATTCCAGCAAAAGAGTCATAGTTGTGAGCACCTTGATTATGACACCCAGAATAGGCACAACTTGCATCTACAATAGCTTTAATATCAGAAGTGTATGTTGGAGATATAGTATCGCAAAACAATACTAAATCTGGAATATCCACAATGACAGGATCATGCTTACAAGCTCCGAACAACAGCAATACAGCTGCTAAAAAACCTAAAAGAGACAAACATTTTAATTTCATGAATTCATTTTTTGTACCCACAAATATTCATATGCTTATTTTTTAAATTTCACAGGACAAATATAAGTTGAAGTTGTTACCAAAAATGTCAGTGCGGTAACACTTTTTCACATTATAGATTTACCAATGAACATAAGCACTGAAGATGCTGGGCTAAAAATAGGATTTATTTATTAAATATTGAACTAATATTAGTTAGTCACTAGGTCTACATGTCACTTTTCCTGCATATGAAATAAGTTTGTCTTCGAAATTTCTCAAATATTGGGTTTATCAATTCTCAATTTCGCTGAATGTTCTGATAAATCTAACTATGAAAATTTCCATTATAAAATCCATCTTCCTGGTATTTAGCCTATTATATGCAACCATTTGTATAGGCCAAAGTTCTACAATTGAATACCAAACGATCAAAGAACAATCGATAACGAGTTTGTTTGTAAAACCGATCAAAAACAAGTCCATCAAGTTTGATACCTCCCTTGGAAAAACAGGAATGATATTAGTTAAGATTGAAGTCCAGTCAGAAAGTTTCCCTACACCAATTTTAACAACAATGCTTGAACAAGACGATTTCGACCTCAAGTATGAAGCATCTGACGGGCAACTAATAATCGAGAATCCCAAATCTTCCCTTCACGTACGATTTAAAGGAAAGGACCACCACATTGACATATCCTATACAATCTTCATTGCAAAGGATATTCAACACAATTAATAGTATTACCTCTTCTAGTAATTAAAAACCTACAATTTTACCTAAAATTGAAGCAAGCGGTTGCATCTATAGCAAAATAATTGCAATTGACAGAACTATATTGTACCTTTGCACTCGATTTTATAAAAAAAATAAAGACCTTATGCAATCAGTAGATACTTTCGTGCCTTACAAGGTGAAAGACATAACATTAGCTTCCTGGGGAAGAAAAGAAATCCAATTGGCGGAAGCAGAAATGCCTGGCCTAATGTCACTTCGTGAAGAATTTGGCGACTCTAAACCCTTAAAAGGTGCTAGAATCGCTGGTTGTTTGCATATGACAATCCAGACCGCTGTTTTGATCGAGACTCTTACACACCTTGGTGCAGAAGTAACTTGGTCATCTTGCAACATTTTCTCTACGCAGGATCACGCTGCAGCTGCCATCGCAGATGCTGATGTTTCTGTTTACGCCTGGAAAGGGTTGACAGAAGAAGAGTTTGATTGGTGCATCGAGCAAACATTATTTTTCGGACCAGACCGCAAACCACTTAACATGATTCTTGATGATGGTGGCGACCTTACTAATATGGTATTGGATCGTTATCCTGAGTTAGTAAAAGATATCAAAGGATTGAGTGAAGAAACGACTACTGGTGTTCACCGTCTATATGACCGTGTGAAAAACGGTACACTTCCAATGCCTGCTATCAACGTCAATGATTCTGTTACTAAATCTAAATTTGATAACAAATACGGATGTAAAGAATCTTGTGTAGATGCCATCAGAAGAGCAACAGATATCATGCTTGCTGGTAAAGTAGCTGTTGTTGCTGGATACGGAGATGTTGGAAAAGGATCAGCTGCTTCTCTTAGAGGTGCTGGTGCTAGAGTAATTGTAACGGAGATCGACCCAATTTGCGCACTTCAAGCTGCAATGGACGGTTTCAAAGTACAAAAAATGGAAAATGCAATCAAAGAAGCAAACATCATTGTTACCGCTACAGGAAACAAAGACATTATTGCTGAAAGACATTTCCGTGCAATGAAAGACAAAACAATCGTTTGCAACATCGGTCACTTCGATAATGAAATCGACATGGCTTGGTTGAATGGTACTTTTGGCGAAACCAAAGACCAAATCAAACCACAAGTTGACAAATACACAATCGACGGAAATGACATCATCGTTCTTGCTGAAGGCCGATTGGTCAACCTTGGTTGTGGAACAGGTCACCCTTCCTTCGTTATGTCTAACTCTTTCACTAACCAAACGTTAGCACAGCTAGAACTTTGGGAAAACAGCGACAAATACGAAAACAATGTTTACATGTTGCCTAAACACCTTGATGAAAAAGTTGCTCGATTGCACCTTGCTAAAATTGGTGTTGAATTGGAAGAACTTTCTAAAGACCAAGCAGATTACATCGGTGTAACTGTAAACGGTCCTTTCAAACCAGAATATTATAGATATTAATAGCACTTTGCTTTAATATAAGTTTAAGATGAGGCCCTGCTTTCTTTTATTAGAAGGCAGGGTTTTCTTTTTGTTATATCCTAAATGCAGATCAGGGCTCACTGGCTTTAAGGATTAAAAAGTCACAATCAAAAATGTTAAATTTTTGTTACCTATAATGTTTTGGCATAACGCTTGCATATTCATAAGCATCTTAGTGGCCCGACTTTCGGCAGTACGGCAATCTTTCGTACCGAACGTCAGAACACCCCGCTTTTTCTAAGCACACTCACTTCATAATCAATACGACAGCGAAATTCTGAATGGTCTCCGTTTGCCTGGATTCCACTCTAAAAGATATACCCGATTTAATAATTCTAAAATTTAATTTTTATGAAAAATTTCAACATTTCAATCGTATTCGTCGTGTTAATCCTTTGCTTTGGTGCAGGTGATCTATTCGCACAGAAAAAAAGAAAGAAACGCAAAAAGAAAAAAATCAATGTCGAACAAACCTTGTGTGAATGCCCCGACACGCCAGTAGAAGACCGTGCACGGATAGCAGTTGCCAGATTTGAAGTCCCCAACCCCGAAGCCAACAGACAAATTGGTTATGAACTTGGTGCCATGCTTATGAACGCACTGAACGCTACCAATTGCTTTCACGTGCTGGAAAGCGGGCTGCATTTGGACGATGCGTTGTACGAAATCAGCCTGGCAGAATCTGGCGTCACCAACCAGGAAGTTGCCCCGGACTTTGGTCAAATGTACGGTGCGCAACTGCTCATCACTGGCGAAGTAACAGAGTATGAAGATGACTTTGTCAATGTTTTGGGTTTTGGGATCGACAAAGTACACGTTGGTTTTATTCTCAAGATCATCGATCCACAAACACGAACAGTGGTCTGGTCGCAATCAGTAGAACGAAAATTTTCGAAACCGATTCCTAAAATTGCAGGAACCCCAGTCGCCATATTCTCTAGCAAAGCCATGGAAGACGCTGTCGAATATGCAATCTTGGAATCTGTTGAGCTCATCACTCAAGAAACCGAGTTACTGGAAAAATACAACGAAAAAAACACCCGTGATGGAGGAAGCAATTATTCTCTGGCTATCCAATCCATCGACTTTGAACAGTTGCTGGTCCTGGAGAAAGAACTAGCTGCAATCCCTGGTGTACAACTCCTAGGAAAAACCTACCGGGACGAGGAAGGAACGCTCCGATTGCACTACAACCAATCGATCAATGAACTGGTGACTCTCCTAGTAGAAAACCCTAATTTTAACTTCAAAATCATCGAGTTTGACTATCAACAGTTGACCTTGGCGATGAGGTAGTTTTTTAGAAGTCAAGGGACTCGTTTTACTCGCGCAAAACTGGCTGGGCCGGCTTCCAGTAGAGATGGAGTCATAGTTTTAACCTCCCAATTACTTATTAATTCCTATAAAGCTTAAAGGCAAGTCGTTTATTCGGCTTGTCTTTTTTTGTTGATTATTGAGGAGTAGGTTATCGGGTAAGAACTCAGAAAAGCACATTAAGAAGATAAGAACAAGACACCAGGTTAGCGGGCTAGCCAATCTCTCCCGTTGGTCAAGCTTAGGAATTCCTTGGTATTCAATGTTAAGAATTGTGCTCGTAAAACAGGTCCGCTGCAATATCTACTCAATTTCTCTTCCGTTTTTTCTTCCGAGGTGCGGAGGTCTCTAGTCTGAAATGAATTGGAAGGTTAAGTTTTGCATCTCTGTATTCTCCGTTTTCTATAGCGGGTATCCATCTTGGGAAACTTTCCACGACTCGGAGGGCTTCTTCGTCGCAGCCATGTCCGACGCTTCTGACGACGGTAACGTTGCTTACCGTACCCTCTTTATTGACGATGAAGGACAGGACGACCGTTCCCTCAACCCCATTATTTTGGGCTGCTTCCGGGTATTTGATGTTGAAATAGATGAACTCTAGCATCTTTTTTCCGGCGCATGTGCGGACTTCGTCGTAGCTCAGGCCTAGGTTTTCGCAGCCAGAGAAGATGGGCATTCTTTCTGGGACGGTATCGAATTCTTCTTCTCCGTTTTCTTGTGCGAATAGGCTGGTCGCTGATAATAGCAGGACTATTAGGAAGAGGATGGGGTTATTTTTCATAATGGTAATGTTTTTAAATATAATACCGACTAGAGAATATTGGATTCTACTAGTCGGTATTATTATATATCTTTCGATGAATTGCTCCTAGAAACCGTAGTAGACACCTGCCCTCAATCCTACGGGGAATACTGTATCATCTTTGTTTATGACGTTGTAAGTAGCTTCTGTAAAAAAGCCAAATTTTCTGTAAAAATTTTGCTGATAGCCGATTCCTAGATAGAATGCAGGTGGAGATTCTATTTCGGCAGCGTTACCAAAATTGTCCTTTGCTTTTATGACGTTATCTTCGTATTCGACAAGTGCATAAACACCTCCGATTGGGTCACCTGGTTCTCTGCGTCTTCCAGAACCAATAGCGTCAAGGTTAACTACCAGATACTTGGCAAAGATCTTATACCCATAAAGGTTTGCCTTTATTGTTGTAGTTCCTTGTTTTTGGGCTTGATAGGCGTAGTTGAATCCAAGCCCTGCATGCAGCTGATCCGTTAGTCTTACTCCGACGAATGGAGACAAGTTAAATCCGATAAAACTTTCGGAAAAACCAGCAAGTCCAACATTACCCCCAATAAAAATGCGTTGTTTTATATTAAAACCATCTCCTCCTCTAATAAAACCATCTTCCATCAATGGTTGGTCATCTTCCTGAGCGAATGAAACCGTGGTGGAAAATGTGGTCGCTACAACTAGCAACAGACACCATTTTAGTAAATTATTCATATTAATACTTCTTTTATTTTAATATTTACGGGCCAAATTTAAGGCTATAATTAGTATTCACAACTATATTAGAAAACTTTATGCCAGAAAACTGTATATAGTAGACAAACGTCCATATTTGTCGACTAATATCTGCCAATCGTGCACTTTACTGTGAACGAAAAAACTGGAAAAATGTTATGGTATTTTTTCTTTTTTATAAAGTATTCCAAGCTATCAAGAAACTTCCTTATTGAAATAGGCCATTATTTTACTTCCAAAAAAGAGGAACCCAATCATTCCAAAAACCAATATTCGAACCAACAAACTCCAGACAAAAGATAGCTCGGTGTACGTGTTCAATCCGTACAAAATCAAAGCAGCTATCAATATATAGACAAATTTGGAAGCCCAAACACTTATCGGAGGAAAGTACAAATCTTTGAACGCCACTTTCAATATGATCAAGCAGCAAAGTGCCATCGTAAAGCAAGAAGCCAATGTAGTCCAAGCCGCCACCTCATAGCCATGTATTGGGATCAGCCACAAATTCAAACCGACATTCACCATACCCGCAATAACAACTGAGATGGACAAATAAATAGTTCGTTTTACAAACATTATTCCCCGCGCATAATACAAGTAAATACCTGTAAACCAATAGGCCACAACTAAAATCGGCACCAGGTGAAGGGCCGTATTAAAATCCTCCCGCGAAGACAACAATTGTCCCATATCAAAGGCAAACAAAATTAGAAAAATAGCCCCCAACGTTAGCAGCTTTGCCAGACTTTTGTGCTGACTTTTTACCGCATCAAAGTCCGACTCATTCATCCATTTAAAAAAATCTGTTTGTCCTGCCTTATTCATCGCTACGCCTAGTCCAGACATCAACAGACCGATTTTGTAAGCATAACTGTATAGTCCGGTTTCCGTATCTCCAACCATGGCATTGATCATCAACTGATCAAAATAACTCAAAATCAGGTAACCTAATGATCCAAATACCAGCGGAAAGGAATAATTGAGGATGTACTCTAAATGTTTCTTTGCATAATCAAATCGAATATGACTTCTCAATTGCCAAAGGGCGTACATTCCCATAGCAGAGACCGCTATGATATCTCCATAAACTTTGCCCCAGTAGTCAGGCAAAAGAAAATACAAAATCCCCACCACCACCAAGAATCTACTGTAGGAAACAAATATCTCCATACTGGCCGCCTTTTTACTATCCTTTCTGGCAATTTGCACCTGATAATAAATCCCAATTATCGAAGTAAAAAAAACGATTGGAAACACCAATGGCAAGAGCCAAACCGGCAAATTTAGCCAGTTGGCTATGGGTTCCTTAAACAAAAGAACCAGCAGACAACTGATGACCAATAAACCGGTAGTGAGCAGGATGGAACTTCCTACAAACGCTTCCTTCCCTTCCTCCTTGTCATCGACATAATATCGAAATACAGATTGATGAAAATTGAGCGTAAACAATGCCAACCCAATTTTGCAAAGGGTATTAAAGATCTCTGCGATCCCAAATTGTCCTGGGCTAAAGAAGTACGTATAAATTGGCAGCGAAATAATGCCCAATGCATTAATCAGCAGGGTTGCGCCAAAATAGTTGATAGAATCCCGGAAGGTTTCATAAAAATCGTACGACTGTAATTGAGTTACAATTTTTTGAAAAATAGATTTCATCCACTTGTTTCTATCATGAGTCTAGCCAAATTGGCTGGTAGGAAAAATTAATTCCGACCAATTATCAAGCATTATCCTCGGTTATTTCTTCTTCTTTTTTGATTTTTTTGTTGCTGATTTGGAAGTAGTTGGAACCACCTTCTTCTTCGTAGTTGGTTTATTGGTAAACTCCTCCTCCTCCACGGTTTCAGGATCAGGTAAATCCCAGTTTCTGCCTTTTAAGTACTTGAATATACCAAAACCAAACAACCCAAGGATCAATAAAGAAGCGATCAATGCCACATTCTTTCCGGTATAGAAAGAAGTAGGCTCAAAACGCATTTCGATTTTATGCTTGCCTGCTGGCACTCTAAGGGCTCGAAGTACATAGTCCGCCTTTACAAACCCCTCCACCTGCTTGTCATCAATGAAGACCTTCCAGCCTTTTGAAGGCGGGTAATAAATTTCTGAAAAAACGGCGAGTTGCTCCTTGTCTGCTTGGGACTCATAGACCATTTTATCAGGATTGTAGCTGGTCAGTTTTATCGAGTTACTGACATTTAGATCATTGCTTAAATTTAACCCTGTGAGGTAGTCGGCAAATCGTTTTTGGATAACTGCTTTCTCCTGGGTTTTTAGGCCCGCAAGGGCAAGTATTTCTGCATCTGCATTTTCTACCAACTCAAAAGAATTGACAAACCACGCATTGCCATTCGGGCTACCAGTAGGCACCATAACTGGAGAACCACTCTGCTGATCATAGTTGATAATGTATCGGGTATTGAGCATCTCCAGTACATTCATATTTTGAATTGGATTGGAAAGGTAGGTATCTACCAACTCATTATAAATCATCAATTTTGCAGCATGGTAACCTCCAAGACTTTTATGGTGGTACGAAGCAATGGCACTAGAATAAGGGTTACCTCTTGAGATATCTAATACCCGATAATGCGGATTATTCGCTTCTCTTCGCTGTATCTGTAGGTCAGTAGCAGTCGCTTTGGAGTAGTTACTTATTTGAGAAGCTTTTACAAAATTTGAATCATTGACATACCGTTTTCCGACTGTCCATTGGTCAACAAATCCTAGCAGACCAAGTACAGCCAGTGCAAAAAACCATTTCCCTTTTCCTAGTAGAAATGCCCATAATGTAGCGCCTGCCAACAATACAAACATCAAGGAACGCAAAGCGTCTGCCTGCAGCAACCACCGCCTGTCTGCGATCATGCCGTCTACAATCTTTGGGAATTGACTGAGTGCAGCTACATCTTGTGGTCGTTCAAACCCAAGGAAAAAACTCATTAGCAAGCCTAGTACGCAGAGTCCAGCAGTGGTGGCTGTTGCCAGCATAACTGCTTTCTTTTTTCTTTCGTGGGAAATACCTTTTGAGAATAGTTTTTGCAAGCCAACAAGTCCTAACAAACAAGCAAACAAGCTGCTCATTCCAATAATCATAGAGACCGTTCGAAAGTTGTTGTACATCGGAAAATAGTTGAACATAAAATCACCAAACCATTCCAAGTTTCTTCCCCAGCCAACAAAAAACGAAAAGATCATCGTAATTAATATCCAGCTTCTCAGCCAGCCCTGCACAATAAACACCCCAAGAAAAAACAGGAAGACGACCACCGCACCGTAATAAATTGGTCCGGAGGTAAAGGGTTGATCGCCCCAATAAACCTTCGTGAGTTGGGCCATTCCGTTTATTTGATCTTGGCTCTTAAATTGGCTGGAGGCATTTCGAAATGCCTTGTAGGTTTCACTATCCTTATCATTGACTAATAGCTCGCCTCCTCCACCATAAAAGTGGGGAATCAGCAAAGTCATTGACTCTAATTTTCCGTAGGACCAGCTAAATGCATAACCTTGATCCAGTCCGGTTTTACCTTCCTTGGCAGACAGCTCACTATGTCCTCGGGTACTTTCTTTAGAATATTCGTAGGTAGTCCAAAATTTGACCAGGTTAGTTCCTAATGCCAAAATACCTGCAACGACTAAAAAACCAGAAGCTTTGACGAAATTTGGCAACGTGTTTTCCTTGACGGAATAATACAATTTTACCCCTGCAAGAATCAATAGGATAAGGACCAGGTAGTAGGTGATTTGGTAATGGTTGGCATAGACTTGAAGAGATAGAAAAAAGCCCATCAGTCCGCTTCCCAAGAGGTATCTGCCACGATAGGCCAGCAATACTCCTCCCACTACCGGCGCCAAATATCCTTGTGCTACTAGTTTGGTGGAGTGTCCTGCCTCCGCAAGAAGCATATTGTTTAGCCCCAGACCATAAAGTAAGGAGCCGACAATAGCAATCCGCCAATCTACCCGCATGACAATCATCAGTATATAAAAACCAAGCATCAACAAGAAGGTCGTTGCCAATGGCGAGGTAACTCCTCGAAACAACAAAAATCCTACGTTGAAAAAGGTATTGACATTTTTATTAATCGTTCCGAATATCTGGTAGGTAGGCATTCCAGCGAAAGTACCATTGGTCCACAATGGGTAACTGCCCGTCTCTTTGGCAACTTTACGGCCTTCGGCTTGCATACCGTGCGCTTGAATATTATCAGATTGGGTTAATTTTTTACCACTTACTTCCGGCAAATAATAAATGGTTGATGCAGCTAGAAACAAAACAAGTGCAAAAAGGTGCGGTAAAATTTTCTTTAGACTGAAGTTTTCCATGTATATCGGAATTATTTTAAAATGATTCGACAAAAATAGAATTATTTAATTCAAGTTGAGCATATCTGATCTCCAAATTATACCTATTTCTAATAGTTAATGGTTAACGGTTATTAGAAAATGGTCTTTCGGTTGGAATACTTAGCTAAAAAACGCTGGGGCTTCTCAATCGAGTGAGCGCTTCAAATGCTACGAATCATTCCAGCGATTAGGGGAATTGACTAAACAGCGGTAAACAAAAAAGTGATGCAGAATTTAGATCTGCATCACTTTTATACCCTTTGTATCGGTAGGCTTATGAAACTGTTTCGTCTACTATTTCAGCATCAGGAGCATTTTTCATAACGGATTTAATTCCGTTTTCTCTGCCGCTTTCAGATTCGTACATTTCACTGGAACCGATTACCTGTGCGTTGGCGGCCTTAAGATTGAAGTACGGTTTTCCTGACTTACTGGTTAGTCTTTCGAAGCGCTCATCCATTGCAGCATTTTTCTTGACAGACTCGATCCCGTTATTACAACCACTTTTTGCTTTGTAGCCTTCACTTTTTAGGATAACTTCGCCATTACCAGCTTTAAGTCTAAAGCGGAATTCCTCTCTGGCGTCTTTGTAAATCGTAAATTTCCCCATAGTTATTTTTAAGTTTTAAGCTATTCATTTGGACCATCTATAAAATAGTTTGGATGGCGTGAACAACTTCGTGAATAAATATGGGCTAAAATTAATATTTGTTATTTAAATCAGCAATTATTTTTCTTTAAATTTTGCACCAATCAATTTTAGATCAACCTATTACGCAATCACACTAACAATAACACGTAAATTACTTACGGCCTAAGTTCTCTTAGTTCTGTACAGCCATGATTATTGCCAGCGGACTTTTTTCTTGCCGTAAACGGGAGCATAGCACTTATTCCGCCAGTCTTCTGTATTTTCAGTGATGTCGTCGAAATAGATGGTAGATGGGCGATTTTTGTAGGCTGGCAATCGGCAAAGTTCAATAGGGCAGGATTTGATAAGTGTATTGCGATGTTGGACTTCCTTTTGATATTCGCTAGCGCTACCGCTTAACCAATCTTGGTAGGCAGTTGTAATGTTGTTGGGCTTCACTAGATAAAACACAATAAACAAGGCACTGATTGTTAGAATCCCCCAATTAGGAATGCTCCATTTTGAGGCATTTTTAAATTGAAAATAATCCAATATTGTTTGCAAAGACAACAACCCACTCACCAACAAAAGAAAGTAGCTTAAATTTAAAACACGCGTCGGCGGTGGTCCGCCAAGGCTCCAGTAGCTGGGAAAGAACGTACTATAATAAAGCAATCCTGACACCACCATTGTATAAACAGGAGATAGGTTTCTTTGAATACGCCTGGTTTCTGCCAATTGATTAGCGAATGGCCAGTACAACAGTAACAGGAGCGGAATTGGCGTCTCTAAGAACTTATTTTTTGCAAACCATACACTCGTTTTGAGCGCTTCCAATATTGAAAATCCAAGTTGGTGTTTTAAAGCGAATCCATCTCCTCTGACCACATTGCCAGGAGCCAACAAAACAACAAGCGCCACCATTCCCGTAAGGAAAAACAAACAAACCACAAATCCATTCCATTGACCATATTCCACCCGCCAGATTCCCAGTAAAAAGAATAAGATAATCAATAAAAAAAGTAAGGTAGTCTCATTTGCACCGCCAATAAAAACACAGGCAACACCAGACAAAAACAAAGGAAGACCAAGGGAGAGCGGAGGTTTCTTACGAAGAATATATCCTAGCAAAAACAACAGCAAAACAATCGGCAATTGATAAGTGACAAAACCCGTCATCCAATATACAGACTGCACAATCTCCGGCATTCCATACAAAAAACAGATCAAGAGTATAACCGTCATCAAACCAGCCATCCGATCCGTCAGTCTACTCCCAAACCAACTCTTAAAAAAATAGAACAACCCCCAGGCCAGCAATCCCATAAATACTAACGGCAAAAGGCGATACCCCAAAAACTCAGAAGAGAGCGTCGCATAACTACTAATCAGAAAGGTAGACGTAAACCGCCCGGTCCATTCCATGTAGCGGAGGTACTGATGCTCCCAAAACCCATACTCCATCGCCCGCTGGACGTAGCAGATATCGTCTACCGATGGGTGATTGTACATGCACAATACCACAAACGGCAAAAATGCAGTGATTGCCAACAGCCCAATGCTAATGAGTTTTATTTTGTTGAGTTTTTCCATTTAATTTACTCCAGCCTGTTTGTTGTTATAATCTTCAAAAAAGAACAACTGATTGAAAAAGTAGTAGAGGGACTCGTTTTGCTGGCACAAAACGAGTCGCTCTACTACAATTCAAGTAGCACAAAACCGATCCAAAAGTAAGGAAAACTCTCCATACCAAATGATATATTATTTTGTTTATAGATAACCCAAAATTGATGTAACTTTGATTTCTATGTTACCAACTGTCACCATCATTACTATTTGTTACAACGCCGAGGAGTTTATCGAAAGAACGATGAAGAGTGTGGAAGCGCAGACCTATCCGAACATAGAATACCTGATCATCGACGGTGTTTCAAAGGATAATACGCTAGAAATCGTCCAGCAATACCGACACATCGTCAGCAAAGTGGTTTCCGAACCAGACAAAAGTTTATACGATGCAATGAATAAAGGAATCCGCCATGCTACCGGAGACTATATTTGGTTTATGAATGCTGGCGACCGCATTGCTACTCCACAAGTATTGGAAAACGCAATAAAAGGGAGCAACAATGCCGATTTCATCTACGGAAAAACACTCCGGGTAACGGAGGACGGCAAGGAGCATCCCTGGCACAAAGCCCATCCCTCTGCCAACGACCTTACCTGGAAGTCTTTTCGGAACGGGTTGATTGTATGTCATCAGTCTATGATTGTCCGACGATCTATTGCGCCGGAGTACGATCTGAGTTGGAAACATGTCGCCGATTTGGACTGGATCCTTCGGGTGATGAAACAAGTAAATACGGTACATGACACAGAAGAATACATGAGCCTATTTCTAGAAGGAGGCTATAGCAATAAGACGAAACGCGCTTCCCTAATGGAGCGATTTAAGGTCTTGACTACTCACTTTGGGATTGGGGAAACTATTATCGAACATGTCTCTATTGTCTTTAGGCGTTTGGTTGGCCGTTAGCGGTTACTGATATCATCCCTTTGGGATTTTATATGTGTGCAGCGTGTTTAAGCTTACGTTAAGCTCTTTGCCGGAAGCCGGACCACATTCAAAACCCTGCGAGATCGTTCAGGAATCCCATTCTTTTCGAATGTCTTCATAGACGCTTCTAATGCCATCTTTCAAGGAGATTTTTGCCTCCCATCCATGTTTGCGCAATTTTTCGACATCCATCAGTTTGCGGGGCGTGCCATCGGGTTTGCTGTAGTCGTGTTCTATTTCCCCTTCGTAGCCAACAGTCTCTTTGATAAGAAGTGCAAGATCGAGGATAGATAAATCAGTACCGGTACCTATGTTGATTAACTCGGGATCACTGTAGGAATTCATTAAATAAAAGCAGGCGTCGGCAAGATCGTCCACATGAAGAAACTCCCGTTTTGGAGAACCTGTGCCCCACATCACCACGCTTTTTTTACCTTGTACTTTTGCTTCGTGAAATTTGCGAAGTAAGGCAGGCAGGACATGTGAATTTTGAGGATCATAGTTGTCATTTGGCCCGTAGAGGTTGGTGGGCATGACGGATATAAAATTGCAGCCGTATTGGGCGTTGTAGGCTTCGCAGAGTTTGATACCTGCTATTTTCGCTATGGCGTAGGGCTCGTTGGTCGGTTCCAGCAGGCCAGTGAGGAGACTGGATTCTTCTAGCGGTTGAGGCGCTAGTTTTGGATAAATGCAAGAAGAGCCAAGGAACATTAATTTTTTGACATTGTGTTCTTTGGCAGCGTTGATGACGTTGCACTCAATCATTAGATTGTCGTAAATAAACTCGCCACGGTAGGTATTGTTTGCAAGGATCCCTCCTACTTTTGCTGCTGCTAAAAAGACATAATCTGGTTTTTCCTCTTGAAAAAAGGCGTTGACTGCGGATTGATTTCGGAGGTCTAGATCTTTCGACGTTCTGGAAATGAAGTTATGGTGTCCGGCTTTTTCTAGGCGGCGTTTGAGGGCGGAGCCCACCATTCCTCGATGTCCGGCGATATAGATTTTGGCGTTTTTTTCCACTGTTAGAGTTTAAGGTTTGGGTTTTAATGTTCGTTTAATTCTTCTCCACAAATTTTACAATATTCAGCATCTGCATCATGTCCTTCGCTCATGCAGTTTGGACATACTTGGGTAGACATTTCTTCATGTGTTTTCTCTGTTCTGGTCAATTCTGAAGTCACAATTCCTGTAGGAACAGCGATGACTCCATATCCCATGATCATTACTATAGCCGCAAGAAACTGTCCGATCGGAGTGACTGGTGAGATATCTCCATAGCCGACTGTGGTAATCGTTACTACTGCCCAATATACACTTCTTGGTATACTGGTAAATTTTGAGTTGGGCGTCCCTCCTTCTATAAAATAAATGATGGAACCAATTATCACAACCATTAAAACAATAAACAAGAGGAAAACAAAGATCTTGTTTTTACTTCTTTTTAATGCGGTAGTAATTACTTCCCCTTCGTTTAGAAATTGGGCGAGCTTAAAAATACGGAACACCCTTATTAGCCGGAAGGCTCTTATCACCAAAAAATACTGGGTCCCAATTATGAAAAAACTTAAATAGGTGGGCACGATGGCTAATAAATCAATGATCCCATAAAAGCTTTTCGCATACTTAAGTGGCCTCCTAGCACTCAATAGCCGGAGAACGTATTCTATCGTAAAGAAAATGGTAAATGCCCACTCCAAGATAAAAAACAGATTGCCATAAGACTGCTCTACTTCTTCTACAGTCTCTAGCATGACCGCTAGAACACTCCCAAGAATCATCACCAATAAAACCACATCAAACAGCTTACCCTCAGGCGTATCAGCCTCAAAAATGATTTCATATATTCTCTCCCTCCATGGTGATAAAGGGGTTGTATGTTTCGACATTTTTTCTTGTAAATGATAAAGAGTGCAAAAATACAAGAATTATTTTACATCTTTTGATGAATAACTTAGCTTTGTCCGAAAATAAAATCACCAGCAATGAATTATCAGAACATTTTAGTAGAAAATAAAGATGGCATCCTGTTACTCACCATCAATAGAGAAAAGGCTTACAACGCTTTGAACAAGGGTACATTCTCAGAGATCAAAGACGTTTTCGAAAATTATTACAAACAAATAGACGGCCTCAAAGGAGTAGTGATCACCGGAGCAGGAGAAAAGGCGTTTGTTGCTGGTGCAGACATCAAAGAATTTCTTGACCTCACTCCAGAAAAAAGCGCCCTTTTATCAAAAACCGGACAGGATATTTTCTTTTTGATTGAGAATTTTCATCGCCCTGTCATAGCAGCAATCAATGGGTTTGCCCTGGGCGGTGGCTGCGAGTTGGCCATGGCCTGCCACATGAGAATCGCAGGAGAAAAAGCAAAATTCGGACAGCCAGAAGTCAATCTTGGAATAATTCCGGGATACGGAGCAACTCAACGCCTTACCCAATTGGTCGGTAAAGCAAAATCAATGGAACTACACATGACAGGAGACATGATTGGCGCAGAAGAAGCTCACCGACTTGGCTTAGTCAATTATACCGTCGCAAAAGGAGAAGAAGTCAACAAAGCAATCGAATTGATTGAAAAAATAGCGACCAAAGCTCCAATCGCCATCGCCAACGTCATTCAATGCATAAACGCGCATTACAACAAGGAAATAGAAGGTTTTGCTAATGAAACCAGCCAGTTTGCAAACTGTGCGAAGAGCAAAGACTTTTTTGAGGGCGCTGCTGCTTTTATAGAAAAAAGAAAGCCAAACTTCCAGGGACATTAACACAAGTACATTCCTTAAAAAGGATTGCTGTAGGCCGGACTGTTTAAAGAAGTAGTATCTGTAAGGGTTTTTAAGAACGCCAGCAATTCTGCCTTCTGAACGGCATCTAGATTTAGTGGATAGATCAACGGATCTGTGTTAGGAGAAGACAGTCCACCAGAACTATAATGCTCAATGACTTCTTCCAGCGTCTCAAACTGTCCATCATGCATATAGGGACCGGACATTTCGATGTTTCGCAAGGTTGGGATTCTGAATTTTCCGTTGTCTCCTAGATTTCCAGTTATGCCTCCAAGGCCAGCATCTTCAAAATCGGCAAGTGTTGCGGCCTCCTGACTTCCGTTGTTTCTGAACTCGTTTATAGTAAGCAGGCGACTTCCATGGCAATGGGCACATTCTGAATCTGGAAACCGCACTTTATTCATTGCTAAATCAAAAAACATATCGTGGCCATTTAGCTCCTCGTCCGATAAAAAGACTTCTCCTCTCAAAAACTTATCATATTTGGAGTTGCCACTGATGATAGTTCTTTCGAATTGGGCGATGGCTTTTGCGGCCAACTCTTTGGTAATATCTATTTTATCCTCGATGCCAAATGCTTCGCGGAATAACCTTGGGTAGGTGTCGTGCTGCGTCAGTTTACAAATCAGATCGTCCCAGTCATTGTGCAATTCTACAGAATCTTCTACTGGCAACAGCGCCTGTTCTTCCAAACTTGCAGACCGACCATCCCAGAAAAATCCTTGATGATTGAATGCTAAGTTGATAAGGGGCATTGAACTTCTCTTGCCGCTAATCCCATCAATCCCATCACTTACTCCCAGACCATCAGCAAATCCAAACGACTGCTGGTGGCAACTAAAACAACTTTGTGTACTATCAGCAGAGAGAATGGGGTCATAGAACAATTTCCTCCCTAGTTCAACCCCTTGTATAGTCAGCGGATTGTCAGGCGGCACTTCCATTTGTGGAAACCCCACTGGTACTGCTGCGGAGGCAGGAACAGGAAGGTAAGGAATGTTAGTCAGACTGCCCGATACTGGCAGACAAGCGGGGTCAACATTTTCTGGACGGCATCCGAAAATGAGCACAAAAATTGATAGCAGGCAGAATAAAGAAAAGTTGAGTTTCATATCCTGGTTATTAGTTTAGGGTGATCGCGTTGACGAAGTTATTCATGATTTTCGTAGCGGTAGTTACTTGAGAAGGCACGTTCAGATCGCTATGGCTGCTTGGTTCATTGACAATATCCATTTGATCCGTCCCATCACTAAATACCTTTTTCGCATCAATATTGAACTGAATAACGTTGTTTTTCTTCTCTTTTATCTCTATTGATCTGGTAATTTCTTTGGTGGTAAAAAACTGATCCCCGCCGACATGATATGCGAATCCATTGTATGTACCATCTTCATCCTGGTCTTGTCTGCCTTCTATTTTTGTAAAAACATAGCTTACCCAGGATTCCCAGTATTCGCCACTGTTATTAAGCCCAAGTGGGTGGGTGCTTGTATAATCGATGGGAGTTGTAGCGTTGAGGCTTTCACTTACGCCTATGTCAAATTTGATTTTATCGTAGGACCCTGTTTCGAAATTTTCGATGACTATTTTTTGTGGGATGGCGGCACTTGCGGCATCTCTGTTTTCTACAAAATCAATATCTGCGACATCAACCAGTACTGTTTCTTCGGTACCTTTTACTAATGTAATATTGGAAATATAGAATCGAAAAGTGCTTATTTTTAAAGGTGTTCCATCATAATAATTGTAATCGGTGACTTCATCCAGCAATAAGTCTGCCCCATCATAATTTGCCATAAAATTTAGTTCAAGTGTTGTTTCCTTTTTACAGCTTGTAAATAGCAGGAAAAGCAGAAGGAGGGGAAGTAGTTGACGCATAAAAAAGTATTTTAGTTGTATTTAGGGTTTACTAAAAACGGAATCCAAATTATCAACAATTTTTTGATGGATAATGTTCTCGTTATTCGTAAGAAAATCTACGGAATTGAACATTACTCCGACATCGGCATTTAGCTCCAATTGTGTATCGAAGGATTGATTTCCAGTGATGGCGTAGGCGACCTCTATTCTTTTGAACGCCTCCTCCCCGTATATCTTGTAAACACGAGGTACACTTTCTCCAATGATCTGTACTTCTGCCCGAATAAAAAGATAGCTATTGTCATTTTCTTCGTACATCGACGGTTCCTGTATGTATAATGCATGTTCTTCCTCAAACGTTGCAGGAGGTATAAAATTAATTGCAGAATCCACGCCTACAAAGAACTCCAGTCCACTAAATTCTGCAAAATTTCTAAAGGTACCGACCTCATAAGAAGAATTGTCTGAATCCCATAAAACATAGCCATCTTCAATTTTTTCTTCGTAGGAATTGCCAGTTGCATCTTCTAGAGTAAGGGTCAGGGAGTCACTGACACCAGTAGATACACCATTGGGCGCTGTCATTTTGAATTGGGAGAGGTATAAATGTAAATCTTCTATTAGGTACTTGTTGCCGGAGAAGTCAGACAAGGTATCCGTTTTCACAAAACTGGTAGTTCCGACCACTGGATAGATTTGAAGGGTCAATTTTGGATATTCACAACAACAATTTTTGTCTGCACTAGGGTCAAAATTAGAAGCATCTGCTTCCAGACATCCTTCTACTCTGTTGCAACTTGCAAGCAACAACAAACCAAACACCACCACAAAAAGCCTACCTATACTCATAAACAATCAATTATTCTTTCCTGCAATTTAAGAAGTTAGTGCCGATATAAAAAGACAATCAAATTGTCAATTTTACACTCCTTTTAATTTAACCTCAAAATTCATGCAAATATTTCATAGCACCTAACATTCTTACCGCTCAAAACTATAACATTTCATAATTTTCTGCGTATTAACAGACGAAAGTAAATAATAGGAGCTAGTTGATTTATATCTCAAAGTTCTTAACTTTGTGTTTCCAAATGAATTAATAATATGTCGAATATTTGAAATAGGATCATCCCTAATTTGGTTCGACTTCAATTAAAATTAAATACCGCTTCATGAAACGACTTGTTAGTCTTTTTCTATTTTTTTTCTCCATGCTCCTTTTTGCCAATGCACAGATTTCCTGGGTAGAAGGCTATATTATCACTAATGATGGACAAAAACAAGTAGGAAAAATCAAACACACCACACCTGCTCAGCGCTCCGTAACCGTTCATTTTCAGGAATCGGGAGAAGACGAAAAGATAAAATACAAACCCTTCCAGATCAAAGGATTTTACATGGAAAACAGGCATTACGAATCAAAAATCTATGATTTTGATCCTAGTTTGCCCTACGGATATGGTGTTTTTATGGAACGAATTAATACAGGAACCGTAAAAGTATACTACTATTGGAATACCGATAAAGAAAGAGGTTTTACGCAAACCTTTATTGAAAATGATGGCGATTATCTACTAGAAGTCGACCCGATGAGATTCAAAAAACAAATGGCGCAATACTTCGAAGAATATCCACAACTCCAGTCAAAAATCCGTCAGGGAGATTACCGAAAAAAAGAACTGATGGACATTGTTAAGGAGTTTAATGTCTGGAAAGAAAATAATTGGTAATCTATTTACCCTCTTTTTAAGAAATTCTTAAGGAGTCCAATTCCAATAATAAACAGGAATATACTACCTTGCAGTTTTTTGTGACCGAATAAAATGTAAACTTTGGGCCCGAATATTAGCTTTCAATATCCTATTTGGTTTGTGGTGTTCTGCTTGTTATTAGGACTCATTTATGCATTGTTTCTTTATTTTAAGGACAATACCTTCCGCGAACAATCGAAAGTTCTTCGGTGGCTACTAGGATTTATGCGCTTTCTTACGGTCAGTTTCCTAAGTATGCTTTTGCTCTCCCCTTTGATCAAATCAATGGTCACTGAAACAAAAAAACCGATCATCGTCGTCGCCCAGGACAATTCAGAGTCCATCCTTTCTGGTATGAAAGATACCGCTTCCTATAAAGCAGCTATCAGAAATGTAACCGCAGGACTCAAGGAAGATTTCGACCTGGTAGAATATTCATTTGGCAGTGAAGTGCGCGAAGGGATTGACTTTTCCTTTACGGACAAGGTTAGTGATATGTCTTCTGTGCTCAACGAGGTTTATGATCTCTACAGCAATCAAAATTTGGGCGCTGTCATTATTGCTTCAGACGGCATTTACAACCAAGGAAGCAATCCTGTCTATGCAGGCGCAAAATTGAACGTTCCGGTCTACACCATTGCATTGGGAGACACCCTGTTGAAGAAAGATATTTCAATAAAAAAAATCTACCATAATCGAATTGCTTATCTAGGAGACAAATTTAGTATTCAGGTCGATGTGGGCGCACAAAATTGTAAAGGAGCCAACACCACTCTCGGAGTTTATAAGGTAGACGGAGGAGGCACTACCAAAGTAAAATCAGAATCGATCTATATCGAAAACAATGACTTTTTTACGACTAAGGAAATTATTCTCGACGCCAATCAACCTGGAGTGCAGCGATACAGAGTCTCTGTAAACAAAATCAGCGGAGAAGTTTCCAGCGTCAACAACTCAAAAGACATTTTTATCGATATTCTGGATGCGCGTCAGAAAATATTGCTTGTCGCGAATTCTCCGCACCCTGACCTTTCAGCGATCAAACAAACCATTACCAAGAATAAAAACTACGAAGTTGATATTGCCTATATCGGCAAAACGAATATCAATGTATCCAAGTACGATTTTGCCATCTTGCACCAACTACCTAGTGACCAACAGGCACTTACCACACTCCTTGGCAAACTTAATAGCAAAAAATTGCCCCGACTGTTTATTGTAGGAACACAATCTAGCCTTGGTTCCTTTAACGCTGCACAGAATTTCTTCAAAATAAAAGGAAATTTGACCAGCACCAATGATGTGACCGCTACCGTTAATTCAGCATTCAACCTATTTACTATAAATGACAACATCCCCAAGAAATTACCGAAATTTGCGCCCTTAGTCGCGCCATTTGGGGATTTTACCGTCACACCAGACGCCCAAGTCTTACTCTATCAGAAGATCGGCTCCGTAGAAACTAAATATCCTTTGCTGGCATTTGCAGAAGAACGAGACACCAAAGTGGCCGTCCTTGCTGCTGAAGGAATTTGGAAGTGGCGGGTGTTTGATTATCTGCAACATAAAAACCATGATATTTTTGATGAAATATTTGGCAAAACCATCCAGTACCTGAGTGTCAAAGAAGATAAACGTAAGTTTAGAGTCAATGTCAGCAAGAACATTTTTAATGAGAATGAATCGATCTTTTTTGATGCAGAATTGTACAATGAAAGCTACGAATTGATCAATGAGCCGGACGCAAGCCTGATTATATCTAATGGTGAAGGTAAAGATTTCAATTTTACGTTTACAAAAACACAACGCGCTTATACGTTGAATGTTGGCAAGTTGCCCGTTGGCAATTACACCTACAAAGCAAAGATCACGACTATGGGCAAAGAATTGTCAGGAAGTGGTAAATTTAGTGTCCAGCCAATTCAACTCGAATCGTTTGAAACGACAGCGGACCACGGTGTGCTCCGTTTACTGAGCAATCAGTTTGGCGGCCATCTTATCTACCCGGACAATCTGATTGCCGTAGTAGATTCTATCAAAAATAAAGAAGAAGTCCAACCCGTATTATATGCAACATCCAAAACAAGATCTGTAATAAATCTTAAGTGGATATTCTTTTTATTATTATTCCTCTTGACAATCGAATGGTTTTTACGTAAGTTCTATGGTGGATACTAACGTAGAAGATTATATATTTACATTCGTAGAATTAATCCAAAAGTATGTTTAAACATAATTATAACAAACCAGTAGTAGTAGCGGAAATTGGCTGCAATCATAAGGGTGAAATGGCAATTGCTAAAGAATTGATCCGTTTGGCTCATGAATGCAAAGCGAGTTACGCCAAATTCCAGAAACGGACGCCAAAAGAGCTACTGACTACCGAACAGTATAATAACCCGCACCCCAACCCCCGAAATTCCTACGGAGACACCTATGGTGCCCACCGCGAATTTTTGGAACTCACCGTTGAGCAACACGGAGAACTGAAAGCTTATTGTGAGGAACTTGGTGTCGGATATGCCACTTCTGTTTGGGACATCACCTCTGCTAAAGAAATTATTTCTTTGAAACCAGACTACATCAAAGTACCGTCTGCTTGTAATAACTTCTTTGAAATGATGGAAATATTGCGCGACGACTACAAAGGAGACGTGCATGTATCCATGGGCATGACCACTTTTGCCGAAATAGAAGAGATTGTCTCCTTCTTTGAAAAAACCAATACAGCAAAATCCCGATTGGTGATTTACTCCTGTACTTCAGGCTATCCAGTACCGTTTGAAGATGTTTGTTTGATGGAAATCTCCAAGATGTACCAACTTTTCGGAGACCGGGTCAAAGAAATCGCTTTCTCCGGTCATCATCTTGGACTTGCAGTAGACATCGCAGCCTTTACGCTAGGTGGAAGATGGGTAGAGCGCCATTTCACAAAAGACAGAACCTGGAAAGGAACCGATCACGCGGCTTCTCTGGAAGTCCCTGGTATGAGAAAATTAGTACGGGACTTAAACGCGACTTACACCGCACTAAGTTACAAAGAAGAGGAAATTTTGGATATCGAAAAAGTACAGCGCAACAAACTCAAATACAGAAAGAAATAATCCCCTCCGCATGATTATTAACTCAAAAAAACAAAGTAGATGAAAACTTTGGCCTTCATACCAGCTCGTTGTGGAAGTCAGTCCATCAAACTAAAAAACATTAAACCGTTTTGCGGTCAGCCGTTGCTATACTGGTCTGCAAAAGCCTTGCAAGACACTCCTGAAGTAGACGAAATCATTGTCGCTACCGACTGCGCAGAAATTGAAAAAGTAGCCTGCGACTTTGAATTTTCGAAACTGTCCGTCTACCGTCGTAAGCCGGTAAATGCAAGGGATACCTCCTCTACCGAATCGGTCATGCTGGAGTACATTGAGTATGCCCAAGTGCCAGATGAAACGATTTTCGTCTTGGTGCAGGCCACTTCTCCTTTAATGCAAAGCAAAGACTTTTCTGGCGCCTTTAAAATGATGAACCGGGTAGATTCCCTACTCTCCTGTGTTCGGGTAAAACGGTTTTTCTGGAATGACGAAGGGAAACCGTTAAACTACGATTATAGAGATCGGCCAAGACGGCAGGAATTTAATGGTCAGTTGATGGAAAACGGGGCTTTTTATATGAATTCTGTTGAAAATATAAAGCGGGACAAAAATCGACTTTCCGGCCAAATCATGGTCTACGAAATGCCCTCTTTTACTGAGGTAGAATTGGATGAACCAGACGATTGGTTGATTGCGGAAAAGATGATGCAGAAATACATTCTGAAATCTAAATTTCCCAATAAAAAGATAAAACTGTTCCTAACTGATGTCGATGGCGTATTGACCGATGCTGGAATGTACTACTCCGAATCAGGAGACGAACTAAAAAAATTCAATACGCACGATGGCAAAGGGATTGAACTCCTTCGAAAAAAAGGCCTGAAGACAGGTATCATCACTTCCGAAGACACTGGAATAGTGACCAAACGGGCTAAAAAGCTGAAATTCGACTACCTGCACCAAGGAAAAGACAAGGAAGGCAAGCTAGCCATTGCCAAATCAATTTGCGCTACTGAAGGAATTGAGTTGGATGAAGTTGCCTATGTCGGTGATGATGTCAATTGTTTTGAGTTGCTTCGAAATGTAGGCCTTGCTGCCTGCCCGGCCAACGCTTTGGGCAAGATCAAAGAAATCCCTGGTATTTTGCACTTGGAAAAATCAGGAGGTGAAGGTGCTGTCCGTGAGTTTGTGGAATATCTATTTGATAATGGGTTGGTGTAGAGACAGAGGATTGACTGCGGAATGGCCCTAGTAGAATTTTCTACATTTTAATATTCGTATCCCTTGTTTTTTTTGGGTTTTTAGATTTTTTGCATGAAGCACTTGTTTTATATACATAGCTCTATTACATTTTTGGTAGCTACTAAGATTGTGGAGGGATTGGACAAGGACAACTGTATTTTTTTGTGGGGAAGAAATTTTCAAGCAACAACGGATATCAAACACCACAAATTTCCATTCGTCCACCTGCCAAAAGAATATTTTAGTGCTTCGATAAAATTCTGGGAAACCCGCAAAAAAGTCGTGGAAATGGATGATTGGCTAGCTCAAATCACCGAAGGGCAAGACTTCTTCTACTACACCCCGCAATCAGGGACTAATTTTTTTTATGTTTTAGTGGAAAACGTTTCCTGCAAAGGATACAACTATATAGAGGAAGGCAGGGGTTCATATTTCACCAAAAAACAGCTCCAAAACCCAAAATCAAACTCCCTGTTACGAGATGCCCTCTACCAAATAAATTTCAAAGGCAGGTCCTCAAGTGTCAAACATTTTTTTGATTTTGACCACCCTAAGTTCAAAACAGCTTACGGACTTAGCCAACACACCTTTCCAGATCTCCAGGACAAAGTGATCCTTGATATCCCTTTTCAAAAAAAAGAATTTCCCGGCAACTATGAACACATTCTTGTCCCTGAACCAATCGTGGAATTTGGCATTGTGTCGGAGGCAACTTACCAACAGACCGTTGTATATTTTTTGGAGTGGGCAATTCAAAAAAAATACACCACCATTCATGTAAAATATCACCCGGGACAGAAAAAATCAATTGAGCTGATGCGTGCAGTCTACCAGCAATACAAAGATCAACTCACGGTTATTGAGCTTCCAGCAGAATGGTCGCTTGAAGAAATGGCCGTCAGTACGACTGCCAACTTTGTGATCATCACTAGTAGTGTTGGGATTTATGCGTCCCTTGCAAATCGGACAGTTTATTCCTTAGCGCAACAACTAGTCCAGCTAGATGCCACTTATCAGAAAGCGATTGACGATTTACCCGATTTTTTTAAGAAAGAATTGATTTTTATTTGATCTTTGAATGCACTTTTTAACTAAACAACCATGAGTTCATTAGTTAGCGTGATTGTTCCTTGCTACAACTACGCCCATTACATCACAGAGACCATCGAAAGCTTGCAGGCGCAAACCCACAAGGACTGGGAAGCTATTGTGATTGACGATGGCTCGAAAGACAATAGTCGGGAGGTAGTGGAGGAACTAATGAAGTCAGAGCCCCGCATTCGATACATCTACCAGGAAAACAAAGGCCTGCCAGGTGCCCGAAATACTGGACTCCGAGAGGCAAAAGGAGACTTTGTACAGTTTCTCGACGCAGATGATCTACTAGAAAATCAAAAACTCGAATGGCAGGTAAAAGCCTTTGAAGCCAACCCGGAGCTGGACATTGCCTATAGCAGCATCCGTTATTTTTTTGATGGAAAACCAGAAGAACTTTTTTATTCAATGGATGGGTTTAATCGTCCTTGGTCGCTGACTAAATCAGGCAAAGGGAAAGATCTGATCCGATATATGCTGGTTTCTTGTGCCATTTTGGTGAATATGCCGCTGTTGAAACGGAGTACTTTTGACAAAGTAGGTTTGTTCACGGAGGACTTGAAGTCTTGTGAGGACTGGGAATTTTGGCTGAGATGTTTTAACTCTAACTGTACATTTCAATATGTTGACCAACCGAATACCTTTAGTTTGGTAAGAGCGCATGAAAACAGTATGACCAAAAACAGAATGATCATGTTGGATAGTATGATTCAAGTGAGAACCCGGACACAACCCAGGCTACATCATTCCAAACTAAAAAGGTTAAATACACGATTTCTCCAACTGGACTTAGCGGAACGAGGAATTGAACAACAACATTTTGAAAGCAGAAAATCAGGTTTTAAGGCGATGCTTAGTGCTGCAAAAAAACAAACCAGTCCAATCTTATTGCTAATGGCATTTGTTAGTAGGATGTTGCCACATCGGTCTAGTATTTTTTTAGTGAAGGTTCTGCGATCTACTTATAAAAAGCTGCATTATTTATTTTTTAGATTTTAATTTAACGAGTAGAGGGACAAATGCGGACTCGACTACCTTTCATATATTTATTCTACAATATGCACTTCTTCTGCTTGTAGAACAGAATAGTTTGGACTTGGGTAATGAACAGACACAACTGCGGAAACATTTTCAGCCAGCCATGCTTCTGGCAGTGTCACCGTATATTGCTCTTGTAAGGGAGAGTTCGCTACTAACGTCCCGGAAAGAGGGTTTCCTTCTACGTTGGTCAGTACGTCGCGGAGTACATGTTTGTGAACGTAGTCCGGGATCGTTCCGTTGTCTGACAATTGTGCATCGATAATATTGTTTTCGGTGATCATCACGGTGATGCTTACTGGATCAGTGATGTCCTGGAATAAGGTGATCTCTGGTCTTACTGTCAGCTCTCTAGTGCTCTGATCGTAGGAAGTGGCTACGGCAAGCGCTACTGGAGAGGCTTTTGACAACTCACTGGTAATGTAACCTGCCCACTTGCTACTCCCGAGGACAAGTCCATCTTCTCCTGTGAATAATTGACGGTTGATACTCGCAGACGGGAAGGACGAAACGGGCCCTAGAAAAGCGTCCAATTCTGGTCCTTCTGTAGTATTAAAATCCTGAATACTTTCATTTAATGGTCCAGCAAAAAAACCGGTGTGTATTGATATTACAATAAGATTGTCTCCATGTTGATCCAATAGTGCCTCTGTTTTGATATGTGCATCAATACAATTGGTACAGCGAACACCTGTAAACTCTTCCATAATCACTTTTCGCATTGGCGGTTCTATGTTTATTGAAGGGCCGACTTCTTCGCAAGATGTTATAAACAGAACTGCGAGCAGTAAAAAACTGAACTTTTTAAGGAAGAATTTCATAATACTAAATTAAAAAATTGGAAAATTAAAACCTGGAATTTATTGTCACTTTCGCTCCGTTGAACGCTGGTTCAAATCGACATACTCCTCCTGTGCAAATAATTCCTTCTACTTGTTTAACGTAAGATAGGGTGAATTTATTCGCTTTTTTGGTATAAGAGGTGGCGAAACTGTAAAAATGTTCTTTTTTATTCGATTTTTTAGGCACAATATTGATCATGTCGGAGGCGGAGAACGACCAGTTTGGCGCTATATTAAACTCCAGCAATCCATACAGCCACTGGCCAAAATCCTGCTTGGTGTATTGATATTGCCATTCTGTACGCAGCGATTTTTTCTTGTCTGGAAATTTATAGGTAAACTCTAATTGAGGGACTACACTTTCTACAAGTGGTACGCCTGGTTTTCCTTCAAATATTTCCTGGTTGTATTGTTGGTACTGCACACCAGCATTAAGCACCCAAGGGCCGAACCTGCTGAACTTAGCTTCGGTGAACACTTCCCGGTAGAGCAACGTGCCTTCCAGATCGGTGACATTAGAGAAGTTGACTAGTCCACTTATTTTTTTGCTTACTTTGAATAAGACGTCTGCTTGAAAACCAAGCTCTCCCAGTTCCTGAAAAGCAGCGTTGTACCGTGCTGCTAAGCGCTTTGTATTCTGCCGGGTCATTGTTGGCAAAAAGTTGATCACTCCATTATTAAGAATCTCTGCAGGAGAGGTCCTAAACGAAAAATTTTCAGTTCGTTTACCTTGCAAGGTAATACCTAATCCTTTTCGGGAGTAGCTTAGGCTAGAGTACAAATTTGTTCCGTTTCTGTCAATCAGAATCCCGTCTCCGCCCAGGATCGCCTCATTTGTTTTGAAAGCCCCTTCTACATACCAGCTAAAATCACCAACAGTCAATGTATTATAAACACTAATCGCATAGACATTGTATTTGGGGATAAAACTATCAACTGGAGCATAAGTATTGATATCTGCCACAATCAAATCCATGGATTCCTGATCGAGTGTCCGATTGACAACTCCGACTCCAGGAACTAGTGTTACCTTATCTTTAACAGCAATATACCCTTCTAGTGCAAGACCTTTTATAATCGGCTTATAATTTCCAATGATAAATCCATTCGCACCAAACGGATTTTTCTGTCTGCCTGTAAACGCTTTTATTTGCCAGTCTTCCGTAAGGTCGTAGGTGAGGTGCATTCCCAAAATAGCATTATCGATAGCAAGTGGGCGTTCTTCATATGCTCGAAAAATGACCCCACTACCGATTTGATCATAGAAATGGCCAACGGTAATACCGAGTTTCTGTACTTTCTTTTTGATCGACCAATACCCAATTCCTTGTCCTGTGTAAGCATCTAATGGATTGGGGAGATTGGAGTTTTGATACATATCAAACCGCAATCCGAAATCAAATCCTGAAATGCTATAATTTAAATTTAGCCATCCTTCCCCTCCGTAGAGCAAATTGTCGTATTGAGGAGTTCCAGCTGCACCGATGGTCGTATCCCGCTGAAAAAAATTGCCATTCAGTTGCAAACCTCCAGAGAAAGTGCCTTGTCCTGCCAAACTAAAGCTTGCAAGCAATAAAGCGAGCAAAACAAAGAATATTTTGGTATTCATAAACTAGTAATTACAAATTGATGTGAAGTATTCCTAAAATTAGAAATATTTTACAAAAGGCAGGCATTCTGCTTGTATTCCTTTATAGTTTGACTAATTGACGACTACTTCTTAATGAACGATCTTCATTTTCAAACTGAAGGATATAGGTCCCTTTTTGTAGAAAATCGATATTGAAAGTTGACTCATTGGCAATTGGTAGATTGATCAATTCTTTGCCTGCAATATCAAAGATCACCAAGGAATGGGCATCTGTGTCTTTTGGTAAATTGATAAATGTGTTTGCTGGGTTTGGCGAGACGGTATAGTCGTTTAGCAAAAGGTCTTCTGAACTAGTCGGCGGTGAAGCAACTACGGAATAGGTATTTATTAAATGATTATTCAGGCTGTCTGTATCACTCCAAATTAAAATCTGAACTTCTCCGGTACCGGCTTGTCCATTGGGGATAAACCACACGCTCATTGTCCCCGTGACTCCGGGATCTAGCTCAAAACCAGTCCCTGACAACGTTGGAATGTGACACTTGATAGGATCACAAACAGAGTTTTCCCAAGCAGAAGGAACATTTACGTTGATCCGTTCCCAATTCATGTTTAAGGTAGACGTGGAATTATTCCGAATACTCGCAACTGCCTTAATGTACAAATCCGTTGAAAGACCGGAGGCTGTGGCGGGTGATGGAGTAACTGTAAAATCGTCTTGTGCAGATAAAACGGCACTAATGATTAGCAGGTTGGCGAGAAGTAGTAGTAGTTTTTTCATAAAATTAAATTATTTATGTTCTATTTTAGTTTGGAACACCGGTCGGTAATTAGCGAGTTAATTTCATACGAAAATAAAAATTCTTTTCCTTAACCAATCACGTAGCTATTGCAGCTGAAATTTTGATGAATGATCTGGGATAAGAAACAATATACCCCGGTTTCGAAATAATGAAACCAAGGTATATTTTTGGATTGGAATAATAGGAAAATGAATTGTTATTGTTTTGTAAACTTTTTACTGATTGCTTTGCCGTTGGTGTTAAGTACGGCGAAATAGAATCCTGGATTTAGTTGGTTGACATCGATGGAAATTTCGTGCTCTTTTGTATTCTTTTCAAGAGATTTAGTGAACAATACTTGTCCAAGAAGGTTTGCGATGGCTATGCTTTGATTGTCAGCAGGTTGTTTGTTGGTTATGGCGACTACCAATTGATTGCTTACCATATTTGATTGAAGATCGAATGCGCCGATATTTTCAAAATCATTGTTCCCAACTATTTGATTTACTTCAAATTTGCCTACACCTTTAGATCCGAAACCACTATTATCATAAATTACAATTCCATCAGAGTCTGTTATTTGAATTGCTCCTGAGTTTCCGTCTCCATAGCCGTCTTCGATAATAAACTCGTAGCAACCAGAAGCTTGCAGGTAGTAGGTATCTTCAAACAGCGTGCTATTTACCAAAGCAGGCCCTTGTACGACCACTGTGCCGTTTTCATCTTCAATTCTCCAGGTGGTTGGATCATCAACGACGTACTGATCAGCGTCGATACTTACCATTATTGCTGAAGTAGTTGCAGAGGCAGCTGTTATTTCTTCATCCCTTTGATTGTTGTGGGTGTTGGGATCGTTGGCTCCTGCTACTTCAAAAGTATAGGTTTCTGGAACCAATGGCGCATTTACCACTCCAATGGAAACGTCAGCAGACTGGCCGGTTGTCAAATTGCCGGAGAAGGTTCCTGATCCTACTAGATTCCCCATGGCATCTTTCGCTTCTACGGTGAAACTTGTGTAAGGTTCTGTTCCCGTATTCACCACATGTCCATACAATTCTCCTTGTACACAAATCGCATTGTCCTTGGAATTACCCATGTACAAATCAGCGACCATTGATAGGTTGGTGGCGGCGCATCCGTTGATTGCGGAGATCATGCCTGGCAAATTCTGGTTGTAGACATCTGCAATTATTGTTTTTGTTGATGGGCAAATGACATTCACCGTAGGAAATCCTTGCGGAGCGTATACATTGTTAATCGCATTTACGGCTGCGGCATCTGTTTCATCAATAATGATATAGGAAACTCCTGTCACCCAATCCCCAAGGGTGTTTCCACTTATTCCATTTAACTCATCGGAACCAGTACCTGTATCCCCTTCATAAAATATAACCACAACCTCGTCTGTACCATCTGGACCGAATGTACTGTTAAGGTATTCGAGGTAATGGTTTTGGTGGAGTGCCCAACATGGTCCACACCAGGTAGCAGAAACGTCTAAAATCACCACCTTGCCATCATTTAGGTAGTCATATAAGGTATGGGTATTCCCGTTTATATCGGTCGCGGTAAAGTCGGGAGCAGGCTGACTAAATGCCGCTGAAATACTTAAGGCAATTATGCTAAAAATCAATGTAAATTTTTTCATAACGAATGGAAGTTTAATTAAAAAATAATGGGACACCTGAAGAGCAAAACAGGCATTTAACGAATCTTTTTTTTCATTGTCGCATCTCTAATTTATAGGTCAAGCAGCTAAAAGTTAAACTTATTTTTTTAAATTATTAATCGGCTAACTTCTATTTTAAACACAAAAAGCTAAACAACTAAGGCAATTTTCCAATAAAAAATTAAACTTCTAAATAAAAATCCGAAATTTTAAATTTATTAAAGACCTAAAAGCCTAAATTGTCGTTAAAATTCAATATTTATAGTACAATTTTGTTAATTTTAATTAAATTCTTAATTGCAAAATATAGAAAAATTATCAATAGTGTAGTTATGGAAAACACAAGGGAATTAATTAATTCGATGGGAAAAAGAGAGAAAGCCTATTTCTATCAACTCAATGAAAAAAATTCTGACAAGGATTATTTTAAAATCTACCAAGCGATCGAGAAAAACCCCGCTATAGAATTTAATAAATTACTAGAGTCGATGCCACGAATTAAGACGCGTTCTCGTCTTAGCGTGGAACTCAATTATTTGTTTCGGCATATCTTGAGGAGCCTTCACATATATAGATTAAACTCCAAATCTCCCCTGTATACCCTTTTGAAAGAGTTACAATTTGTACAAATATTAATACAGAAGGATTTAAAGAAAATGGCGTTAAAAGTGCTACGAAGTTTAAAGAAAAAAGCTTATAAATTTGAAGAATATTCCATCCTTATCCAGGCAATTGGGATGGAAGAAGGCCTTATTTTTAATGATTTTGACTCCAATTTGGTAGAGAAAATCAGAAAATTAAGCTTGGAACGGACCGAATGCATTCGGTTTATCGAGGAACTCAATGAAATAAAGATCACCGTAACCCACATCATAGAATTACAGTACAAAGAAGGGCTATTCATAGAAAAGAACAACCCCGAAATTGCTGTTTTATACAACCCCATATTGTATACTCCACCGTCCGCCTCTTTAAAAACGGAAGAACTTAAAACAATATCCAAATCGGTCGGCTTCCTTTTGATAGGAGATTATGAGAAAAGTCGCAAGGAGATGTTGGACAGAATTGAGTTGGTGAAAGAAAACCAACATCTGTTTTCTGGTTATGACCGAACCCGTTCCATCAACAATTTTTTGTTTTTGTGCACTCTTTCTAAGAGTGTTGAGGATTTCAACTGGATGTTTAATGAACTGCTAGTTTGTTTTGAGAAAATTGATATACCAGAGGGCTCAAAGTTTTATCTCAAATACTACCTCAGCTTGAGAATGAACTGTGTAACCACTAATATAGAAAAACTTAAACTAATCCTATCTGAACTAAAATCCGAACCCGGCCATCTCACTGCTACCATCTCCGAAACCGGACAAAATGAGCTCTATCAAAACATCATCTGGGCATGCATATTAACAAAAGACTTTGATTATGGATTGACTCAACTAAACAAATGGTATGCAATCATCGATACCGACCTGTATTATTTGATTAGTAGAGTGTTCAGGCTTATCATTTTCTACGAAAAGAAGGAATACTTGCTGCTAACCAGCGACCTAAAAACAATTACTGAAAATTTGAGAAAGAAAAAACTAATCAACAAGGTAATTCGATCTTTCTTAAAATTCCTAGTAATTGAAACCAAATCCGAAGCACTTTCTACAGCCAACTACCAAAGATTTCAGAAGGAACTTACTTTTTTAAGAAACGACAGGTCCACCAAAAAACACTTCCTGGAGTTTGATTTTTTAGACTGGTTAAACAATTTGAAAGCTTCAGTAAATTAAGGCTAGAAGACAATACACCTTTTCTGACAAAAATATTACAAACCTGTGATGTTTCGACTCTTGAAAATCCTTAATATTACATCTGACGCGAATTTTTAAACACGATTTTAGAGTTACTGACTATGACTAAACGTTTTTTTACACTAATCTTTCTTTTAATAGCTATTAATTTTGCCATAGGGCAACAAGCGCCAGACTTTACTGTAACGGACTCTGACGGCAATTCGATCAACCTTTATACTCTTTTGGATGAAGGAAATACCGTCATGCTTGACCTATTTTTTGTTGGATGTCCATACTGCGAAGATTGGGATCAGGATGTAGAAACATTCTATAACAAATATGGTGCGGGTAGTGGTAATTTTAAAATTATTGGTTTGAGCGATCGGGACTCTGATTCAGCGATAAACTCGCACAAAGCAGCTAGAAATCTGACGCATCCAATGGCAGGAAACTCCGCAAATGCACCTGCTGTTATTAATCAGTATGCTGCCATCTGGAATTTTACCGGATTCCCTACGTACGCAATTATCTGTCCTGACAAATCAATCACTTGGGATGTATGGCCAGTGTCTGCTGGTGTTCCTGAATTGGAAAACGCCAGTATTGCTTGTGGAGCGACGTTACCAACTACTTCGGTAGAGGACTTGACTAACCGCGGAGGAATAAAGGTCTATCCCAATCCAACGCAGGGAATGTCCATCATCGAATACCAGGTAGAAAAAACAAGCGATGTAACGATCGAATTGTACAATCTACTAGGAAAGAAAATGGAAACATTGGTACAGGACAAAAAATTTGCAGGTATTCAAAATACAGAAGTAGACCTTTCCGGTTTTCCTGTTGGACAATACTTCATCAAAGTAAATATCAACAATCAAAAAGTGAAGACGGTCAAATTAACGCACGTCCAATAATAAGAACGAAATAGTTATCAAGCTGTTCGGTGCACTAGGTTCTTGAATAAAATGCTAGTCTACTCAATAGACACCTTCAAACTTGAAGCTGCTAAACGATACACAAAAAGAGTCCCGCGGAATCAATCTACAGGACTCTTTTTCATTTTTGCAGTTTGTCAAAAAATTGACTGAATCAATTTCTTACCAAAGAAGTTTTTGAATTTGCGGGGTTTGGCATTATATTCGTATTACTCTTGCTATAACCGCAGTATTATTTAATAAATAAACAAATACTTTCATGAGAATTCTTAACGCCATTGTACTGATTTTACTGATTACCACAACAGGACTTTTTGCTCAAAACAGAGAACTGCCTGATGTAACTATCCAGGACCTTTCCGGGAAAAAAGTAGCAATACAAGATTATGGCTCAAATGGAAAAATCACCGTTCTTAACTTTTGGGCGACTTGGTGTGTTCCTTGTAAAAAAGAATTGGACAATGTAGCAGAGCTTTACCCGGAATGGGTGGAGAAGTACGACATGGAGTTGATTGCTATATCTGTGGATAATGCCCGTACCGCCACAAAAGTAAAACCGATGGTCAATGCCAAAGGGTGGGAGTTTGAAGTACTACTTGATCAAAACAACGACCTAAAGCGCGCACTAAATTTCCAGGAAGTTCCTTATACTTTCCTAATTGACCAAGAAGGAAATATCGTTTATTCTCACGGTGGATATGTCGAGGGATTTGAATATGAAATGGAAGATATGATCAAAGAACTTGCCGGTGTGGAAGATGCACCAAAAGAGAAAAAGAAGAAAAAAAGCAAGAGTGTAGAGGCAGTTGAAGAGGGTGAGTAGAATTGTAGAAAGACTCGACTTGCTTGTGCAAAGCTTTTAGTAGAGAGTAGAAGGACTTAACCGAATAATTGCTCTTAACCGATAAAAAATAACCCGATGTTGAATAATCAGCATCGGGTTATTTTTTTTGGAGGAGGAGATTAACAATTCATGTACTACGTATCGAATTCATTCGCCTGACACGTACAACGATCAAATAGAGGAACGTCAGACATTTCCTTATTCTGACGAAATGAAACGTACCTATGCCACTCAAAATGCTTGTTTCTAATTCCTAGGATTGAAATTCCAAGGCTATTGTATTCACAGAGCCTAACGACACAGTAACACAAATCACCTAGAAGACTTTCCATTGCCAACCACAAAAAAGAAACCCGATGTTGAATAATCAGCATCGGGTTACTTTTTCCTTTGATCTAAAACTTAATCTAATAATTATTATCTTTTATTAATTCTTTTCGTAGTGATAATGTTTCCTTTTTCGTCTAGAAAACGAACCAAGTACAATCCACTATTCAAATCACCAATGTTAAATTGTTGTTGTTCATTGAGCACCAGAAAATCTTTCATCTGTCTGCCGATCACATTAAAAACTTGTAATCTGTTTACAGCTACCTCATTTTTTACCATAAAGTAATCGGTAGCAGGATTCGGATATATATTTATCTCCTCAGAATTCCCGTCTATTCCTGATTGCGCGCTTAGTGATAAGCCGCCGATCATAAAAAACACTACTAAAATATACTTAATCATGGTTATCTAACGTTTGATACTTGAACAATTGATTTCTAGTAGTCAATGTTTACAAATATCTTGGGTTTATCAAGTACGCCAATCCGAACATTGTGACGTTCTTTTATACAAAGACAGTTGAAAGTACGGATTAGTTGCATGGTCTCAAAAATAGATTGGCTAAATAACAAATATTTAAGACTTTTTTGTTTTGCCATCTATCTCTTAATACCTTCTTTTTTGATTCTGTCACTCCCCTTCCCTACTTTTTTTGAAATAAAAATGCCTGCGCTCTTATTCCTTATAAAACAAAGTAGATGCGGCCTGATTATATTGCTCTAAATGTAACATATAGATGCCCGCTGGCAGATGGCCAATTGCCATCGAATAGGTAAGTTTGTGCAGCGGTTTTGAAATTTCCCTGGTCAGAATTTCCACGCCCTTCAAATCATAGACTTTTATTTGCATTTCGCCTTTCCAGTCATTGACAACAGCAAACTGCAGTCGATCCTCAACTGGATTTGGGTAAATAATGATTTGATCCTCCGGGACAACTAGATCAACATTCCCAACAAACCCTTGAAATTCGTAGGCGCCCATGTCCACATTTCCGACCCTTGGATTTCCTTCGATATCGAGTAGCGGTGCACCAGTTGCTATTCCTTTATTGATACACGGACTAGTTGCCAATAAATGAAAATCGCCGCCATTAAGATCAACAAAGTCAGGACTTGAGCTGTTGAGATCATTGGTCGCGCCTAAATCAGCGGCAAGCGTAGCATCGGAAGAGAGATTCCCGCCATTCGAAACGACCGTTGGTGTCCCGGACTCTATGGTATAATTTCCACCAAACGGATTTTCCAAAATTGTATTTTGCAGGGTTAGTTCGGCAGTACCTATACCCGCGGTGTATTGAGAAACGCCGCCCCCTGTAGTACTCAGATTATTGGCTATGGTGGAATTCATGATCGAAACAAAAACAGCGTTACTGTCTGCCGCATTGATAGAAATGGCGCCTCCAATTGACATTGCATCCAAACTCAAATTTGCCGTAAACAGACAATTCACGATTTCCGCATTGGCGTTATTGATATTGACCGCTCCTCCTTGCAGTTGAGCGGTGTTCCCATTGAAAGAATTATTCTCCAGCAACAACATAGAAAAATCGTAATCTCCTTCAGACTGATGAATGGCTCCTCCAATGTCTGATTTGTTATCATTAAATTTGCAATTCTTCACTTCACTGACCATACTCCCAGCAAAGTTGATTGCTCCACCGGAGGTAGAATTACTGCTTGCCGCTGCAAAATTGGAGATAAATTCAGAGGAATAAATATTCAATTCCGTACTATCATTTTGGCTGTAAATAGCTGCACCAAATCTTCCTGTATTTGCTTTAAACAAACAATCTGTCAGCCGTACTGATGCTTTAAAGCCGTTGCTCATTGCTCCTCCGCTTGTTACAGCAACATTACCATCAAAAGTACAATTCATAATATCGACCACCGTTCCTTCTGAATAATTGGTGACTGCTCCTCCCCAAGTGGCACTGTTTTGGAAAAATTTTGTTTCTTCGATAGAAATGGTAGCGGGTGTGCCTCCATTTGTATTATGAATAGCCCCTCCAGTAGATCCCATTGAAATATTCCCAGAAAAATTGCCTTCTGTTAAGTTGTAAGAGCTATTACTCGAATAAATACCACCTCCGCGTCCATCCAATGCTACATTATCTAAAAACGTACAGCTATCAATTGTCGAGTTGATGCTTGCCTGATAGATACCTCCCCCAGACCTTTCGGCCTTATTCCCAGCAAAATCGCAGTTTTGCACCACTATACCGGTTGCAGTGACCATATACATCCCTGCACCAAATCCGCCTCCATTATTTGCAAAAAAGCAATCCAATATTTGAGTGCCACTAGCGCCAGACTGTCGGGGATAAATAGCTCCGCCGAACCAACCAAAATTTTGCTCAAACTTACAATTTCGGATGATCGGTGCGCCATAAGTGAGAATTGCTCCTCCTCGGCGGTCATTTCCAGAAGCGGTGTCATCGGCTGTCGTTCCACTTACAAAGGTAAATCCGTCAATGATGGTCGCGTTAGTGATTGTGTCCGTCAACCACATTATATGTTGTGCATTGTCTGTGCGATTCGTGGTATAGTCATTAGGGAGATCATCTTCGTTGTGATCGCCTGAAAGAATTGTCTCGTTAAGGTCTACGTCTCTATCCCCAAGCATGCTTTCTGTACCTGCAAAACCACCGTACAACTCGAGGTCGTGCGGCAATGTAAAAAAGTCAGTGATTGTCGGGGCAGCGCCTCCAGGCTTGTAATTGCCTTTGGCTACCCAAATTTGAGCCCCTGCAGGTGCATTTCCTAAAGCCATACCTAGGTCATTGTATGCATCTGCCCAGGAAGTACCGTTGTTTGCTCCAACGGCATCAGATTTCACAAACACCTGCCCACTCAAATAACAACTCATTGTCAAGAACAAACAGGTAATATAAATGGTGTGTCTACTTTTCATAGGAGCTAATTTCATTTAAGGTAATAAATAAAATAGTATATGTTGTAAGCGATTTGTCAAAAAATGATTGATGCTTCTATTTTTTCATGGGTTTGTAATGTTACTTGTCTACTAAAATTTGCATAGTTATTCGAATTACGTGCGATTAGAATCAACCTTCCTCTTTTTCGACAAGCAACTTTCCCCAGTCATTTAAATCCCAAAGGATAGCTACTAATTTTTCTCCCAAATCCGTCAATCGATATTCCACCTTCGGAGGGAGTTCGTTGAAGGATTTTTTAGTTAATAACCCATCTGCAATCATTTCCTTTAAATGTTGATTTAATACTCTTCGGTCAACTTGATTAATTCCCCTCAAAAATTCGCTTGGACGTTTGTTTCCTTGGTGGATTTGCCAAATAATGGCAATTTTCCATTTTCCTTTAATGGTGTTTACGGCTTTTTCTAATGAGCAGACTTTATTTTCTGAGCTGAGATCCTTTGTATTCATAAAATTGACTTTTTTATCCCCTATTGATATAAATATGCGGTATTGTTTGCTAGGCCTAAGAATAATAAATTACGGTCAATTAAAACTATTAAAAGCATTATAAACTATAACTTATGACTTTATTAAGAATCGACTCAAGTGCAAGAAGGAAGAATTCTAAAACCAGAATGCTCACCGATTTTTTCATGAACGAACTGAATAAAAAAAACGAGCAAACAGTAATAAGCAGAGATGTTGGAATATATCCACCGAACTTCCCAACGGATGATTTCATTAAAGCCAATTATACACCAGAAACGGTCAGAACGTCTAAAATGAAAGAGATTTTAGAACCCTCTGATATTCTAATTCAGGAACTAATAGACGCGGATAAGATAATAATAGCGTCACCGATGTACAATTTTTCGATTTCGGCTACCTTAAAAGCATACATCGATAACATTGTTAGGGTTGGACAAACATTTGCCATCGATAAAAATGGAGCAATGCAAGGATTATTGGGTGGGAAAAAAGTAGTAGTAATTACTTCAAGAGGGGCAATGTCGTATAAGCTAGGAGGAGCTCTTCAGCCTTTTGATTTTCAAACGTCTTATTTAACAAAATTGTTTAACTTTCTGGGAATAACAGATATAATTTTCGTTAACACTGAAGGACAGGATTTTGGAGAAGAGCCTTTAAAAACCAGCAATCTCGAGCAATCAAAACAAGAACTATCAGAACTCGCAAAAACATGGTAAGTAAGGAAATCACGAATAGAAAAGGAGCAAGAAAAGCACAGGATATCCCTGAGCATATTTTGAGCCTACTCAATGAAGGCAAAATCCCAACGGTCAATCTTACCGAGTGGTTAGCCGTAGATCAAATCAAGTTGATAAAAAATACGTTTCCAAGTATCGGTTTGCAATCAGTGATGGACAATGTTATTCAGTTAATCGAAGGACAGAAAAAACCTTCTACAATGACGTCCATAAAACTCATTGGAAAACATCTCTATGAGTTCAGCCACCAATCCAATTCCCTATCTGCTACCATCGAAATTTTGAGCAACCAGGCGTCGGACACTTTAAGAGCTTACGCTACCTATCTGATTGCCTTGAACACAGAATTGACGATTTCAGAGAAGCTTGAACAATCAAAAAAATTGATTGCAGACAAACACTTTGGAGTTAGAGAAATAGTTTGGATGGCATTAAGACCTGAAATTGAAAAAATGCTACCAGAATCTATTGAAATTTTGAGCAAGTGGACCACAAATTCGGACGAAAACATAAGACGATTTACTACAGAAGCAATAAGACCTAGAGGTGTTTGGTGCAAACACATTGAGCGGTTAAAAGAAAACCCAGAACTAGCCTTGCCGATTTTAGAACAATTAAAATCGGATAACTCAAAATATGTGCAGGACAGCGTTGGAAATTGGCTGAATGATGCCAGTAAGTCAACACCTGATTTTGTAATTCATCTTTGTGAAAAGTGGAAAAAGGAATCACCGCTACCAGCAACACAGAAAATAATAAAGCGAGCACTTCGAACTATTAATAAATAAATACTTGCAAAAAAATAAAACTTACCCTTTCTCGACCGGAAACTGCTTCCACAAAACCACAAACAGTAGCACAAAAAACAAGACCCCAAGACCAGCAGCAGATTGCAAAATCATAGACAAGTCTGGCCAGTTATGCACTTCCTCCGATACTGGCAGAAAACTAAAAAAGATAAGCAACAACGCAAATCCTAGCCGACAACTCAGGCTTTGTATAGAGAAATACGTTGCCCGCTCCGCAGAAGACAGTACCGGACTGACTACAGCGACAATCGGCGCACGCGTCATCCCTGACGGCAAACTCCGAAATAGGAAGATGGCAATAATCAAAGGATGCAGAACCAAGGACATGACGCCAATTACCAATACTTCCAGGGCGAAGGCCGAGAGCAACAGCCAGCGCATACCCAGTTTATCCCGCCACTGAATACTTTTGCCGGCGGCCCAACCACTGACAAACCGTGTTAGGGCATACAGTATACCACTTGCAACGGCAGCATTGAAAGTAATCCCATCAAAATTGACCTCCAACTGTTTCAAATACGGTTGATAAAACTCATATGGGACATGGATCATCACAAACAGAAACCAGGTAAACAGGAATAAACTTCCTAGCGGCTTTTTATTCAAATAATGCACACAATTTTTAAGTTGCTGAAAAAAGGGAGCGGCCTTCGATTCTTCTTTACTACCGGCAGGTTCAGTAAACTGTACCACCAACATCAATGCACAAAAAGCAGTTACAAAAGACAGCAAATATCCCAGCGCCAAACTATAATACCCTGCCAGTCCACCAAACAACGCCGCCATTCCGCCAGCATATTGGCTGTATCTGCCCACCTTTGCCTCTCGATCTCCGTACTCTGATTCCCGTCCCAGCGCCTTCAGCGATTCAAAATGAAAAGAGGTCTCTGTACCAGAACGAAAGGACATGCCAAATGCCAATAAAACCTGCGCCACGGCCAGCACAGCCAAACTATACCCTGTCAAAAACAACAGATAAGACACACAAAAACCAATGGTCGAAATCAACAACGTCGGCTTCCTACCAATCTTGTCCGAAAAATAGCCAGAAGGCACCTCCAACAATACCACCGAAAAATAATACACTGACTCCAATAATATCACCTCTTTCAAACTCAGGAACTGGCTGAAATACAAGAAAAAAATCGGCAGCCACGCCATCGCATCTGTCAACGCCAAGTACCAAGGATACCACTTTATATTAAATTCTAATTGCTTGGACATTGATTGTTGAATTGGTTAATTAGGGATTGGTTAATTGTTAATGGAATCGGTAAGTAGTTCAAGAATGCATTGGTCTCTCCCTTTGTTTTAGTTATTGATTATTAGGATATTGAGTTGGTTAGTAATAGTCCTAGCGTGCACTTTGTCCCTTGAATATCAGGAACTAAGCGGTCATAAAGCCGTATTCTTCTAGGACATCCGCTAATTCTTCCTCTACCTGAGCTTCTGACATTCCATATTGCTCCAGAGAATAACTATGTTTACTTCGATAGGTACGCTGTTTACTGGTTTCTTTTTTTAGCCTTTCCAGGAATATCTCCGAAACAGACAGATCAAATTGTTTATAGACTTCTAGTACGGTTTCTATAGGTTTAGCTACCAAATCTTCATACCGGATAGTCACCAGATTTTCCTGGATCAGGTCTGGTTTAATTTTATGAAAATACGAGTAAAAATCCATGGCTACTTGTCCTAGTACTTGATGATGTTTTGAGTTTTCAGGGATCTCCGGGCTATGTGCTTTCCAGGGAGCAGCGAACATACTTATGAAGGATGGGACCGCTTTCTTCGGCTGACGGATCAAATAAATGACTTTGGCGTCTGGAAAAATACTGAGTACCGTCTTAATTCTGCCAATGGAATTTACATTTTTTGATAAAATCGTTTTGTCTTTTCCAGTGGCATATGCAAACCGTTTCATTGAACTTTCGTAATACTGTCGGAGTCGGCGGCGCTGTTTTTCTGGCAGTTCGTCAGGGACAGTCAGGTACTTCATTTCTTCCATGAATGGACAAATCATGCATACTGCCGTTGTGATAAGCGGAATAACAAACATCCCTTCATCTTCTTCGGATTGATTGATCCCCATCGGGTGGATATTTTTCCAACCATCAAACAACTTATCATCAATAAAATCAAAAAACTTGCGCATCGGGCGGCCTATTCGACGATCTATTTTACTAAAAAAATCAATCAGCTTAAACAAGGTAACCGATGTAAAAACAGCATGATAAAGCAACGTATAGATAAATCGCTCCTCATCCAGCCCAATCAACCGGTGAAGGTAAGTGGTCCCACTTCTCGGGTTGCTGATAATAAATACGGGTTCCTTGATTTCCACAGCCCGGTATCTGAAGAACAACACTTCATCCAGTAGTCTGCCTACCGTCAGCAAAATGGCAACAAACAAATACACAACCAAAAACAATAACGTAAATAACAATCGCCTTACGCTGAAATGCCGAAAACAGTTCAGGTAGATAATTTTACCTAACGTTTTTAAATGAATGAATAAGATGGATCCGTGCAAGAAGGACATTAATAGGAATGTTTTAGTTTTGGGTTGGTCTTTGACGACTTGGTGTAAACATTCCCCAAAAGTAAGCAAAACTTATTTTAGATGAACAAAGTTGTCTGCTATTTAGCGCCCGAAAAAACAGAATGTGACTGTTAAGGAATTCACTTGCCGATAAATTAGCGTTAATGTTCTGTTAAATCAATAGGTTTGTTGGGAGTCTGGAGTTAAGATTTAAAGAATTCAATGTATATTTATATGTTGGAATCAATGTTTTTTTAGGAAGGTTTTTTTTATTATGGAATGCTTTAAATACGGCTAGTTGGCTGTGATCAGCGTTATTTGAGAAGAAAGTTGCCTTATTATTCTTCTAAATTCTCTTAAACAAAAGAGCCTTTTCTATCGTTGGTTTTGCAACCTCATGATCAATTATTCATTGCCGTTGGTTTGATTCTTGATATTGTTTGATGTAACTTGACGACATTAATTATTACGATAAATAAATTTTATGAAAATTAAAGGACTATTACTGCTTCTTGCCATTCCTGTAGTCATCTTTATTGCTGCAAAAAAACCGACTGTAGAAAATGCAGACAAGGATAAAGTATTAATTCAGGCAATTCTCAGTGGCTTAGGACAAATGCACTACCAACCTCAGGACATCAATGACGATTTCTCCAAAAGAGTTTTCGAACTATACCTTGACCGTCTGGATGGTACTAAGTTATTTTTCCTTCAGGAAGATGTAGAAAGGCTAGAAAAATATAAACTCGAAATAGACGACGAAGTCAGCATGAGCAGCTTCAAATTTTTCGAAGAAGCAACCGGCATCCTTCAAAGAAGAAAAGAAGAAGCAAAATCGATCTATGAAGACCTGTTGAGCAAACCCTTCAATTTCTCTGTCGATGAAAGTATTGAGTTGGATGACGAGAAAAAACAACACGCAAAAACCAAAGAAGAAGTAACAGAACTCTGGAGAAAAGCCCTGAAATACAGAGTGCTTGCCCGTATAGTCGACAAACAAGAGTCACAAGAAAAAGATAAAGAAGAAGGCAAAAAAGACGTAGAAATCAAGTCCTTCAAAACGCTCGAAAAAGAGGCCCGTGAAAAGGAATTAAAAATTCACAACGATTGGTTCAAACGCCTAAACGAACAAGATCACCGCGATCAAATCAGCACCTACCTAAATTCAATCACTTCCGCGTTTGATCCACACTCCAACTACCTCGCACCCAAGAAAAAAGAAAATTTCGATATTCAAATGTCTGGCCGCCTAGAAGGTATCGGAGCGCAACTCCGAGAAGAAGATGACCAAATAAAAGTCGTCAGAATCGTTCCTGGTAGTGCTTCCTGGAGACAAAAAGAACTGGAAGTCGATGACATTATTACCAGTGTCGGTCAAGGAGAGGAAGAAACAGTAGATGTCGTTGGTATGAGACTAGACGATGCGGTAAGACTCATCAGAGGCAAAAAAGGAACAGAAGTCCGACTAACTGTCAAAAAAGTAGACGGAACGACCAAAATAATTCCAATCATCAGAGATATCGTTGTGCTAGACGAAAGTTATGCAAAATCAACGATCATCAACTATGACAAAATTGATAAGAAAATTGGCTTTATCTCCTTACCAAAATTTTACGCAGATTTCACAAAAACAGGCGGTAGATACTGTTCTTCAGACGTCGCAAAGGAAGTCGAAAAATTGAATGGAGAAAACGTAGACGGGATTATTCTTGACCTTAGAAACAATGGTGGAGGATCACTAAATGATGTAGTAAAAATGTCTGGCCTCTTTATCGAAGCAGGGCCGATTGTACAGGTCAAATCTAAAGATGGTGCGCCAAAAGTATTGAAAGACAAGGATTATCAAACTCAATATGATGGACCATTTGTGATCATGGTGAATTCTGGTTCAGCTTCTGCATCAGAAATTATGGCTGCAGCAATGCAAGACTACAACCGCGCAGTTATCGTAGGAAGTGCTACCACGTTTGGGAAAGGCACCGTACAACGTTTCCTTGACCTAGACCAAGCAGTTTCCAGCTTTGAAGACATGAAACCGCTAGGTGCAGTGAAACTGACAACACAAAAGTTCTACCGAATTGATGGTACAACCACTCAACTGAAAGGGGTAGTACCTGATGTAGTATTACCAGACCGTTACAGCTACATCCAGACAGGAGAGAAAAAACACGACCACCCAATGGAATGGGACGAAATCGAAAAGGCAGAATACAAAAAGACGAATCATATCAAGAATATTGGAAGCATCGTACAAGCAAGCAAATTGCGGACAAGCACCAACAAGACTTTTACAATGATCAATGAAAACGCGAAAGAACTAAAAGAAGAACGCGATGATCCATTCGATTCACTCAACTTCGATAAATTCAAAGCGGAACAAGAAGAAAGAACACAGCGCGCTAAGCGTTATGAAGACATGTTTGAAGATATTCCTGGCTTAGAATTGGCAAACCTTACCTCGGACAATGATTATATCCAATCTGACAGCTCTAGAATCGCAAGATTTGATGACTGGCACGATGGCCTAAAATCAGATATCTATCTGGAAGAAACACTGATGATCATGAATGATTTGATCAGCCAACAATAATATTTGTTAATGGTGAACTGGAAATAGTTAATCGTTATGCATAAAAAAAGGTAGAGATGTTGAACACATCTCTACCTTTTTTTCGTTTGGCCATTCGGTCAATGGTCAATTGACAACGAACAATCGCTTAGTTTAGCGGTGACATAAATGCTTGTGTACGGAACAACAACCTTGGAGAGTCGCCATATCCGCCCATGCTTCGGTGCATTACTGAAGTATTGTCCCAAATCAAAACATCTCCTGCACTCCATTTGTGCATATATTGATTGGCAGGACGTTCTATTTCTTTGACCAATTGACGGATAATTTCTTCAGATTCTGCTTGTGGCAAATCTTTGATTTTTGCAAGTGTATGACCGATGTACAAGCCCGTCATTTGTGTTTCCGCATGTACATGTTTGATACGATGGTAGGCGTCTGGCTGTCTGTCTTCTGGTTTAGTATCTTTAAAATCAGGAATTTCGTCACAACAAACAATGACTTCCAGATCTTCGATTCGCTCTTTAAGCTCTGAGCTCAAGGATTCGTATGCCATTCTTAAGTCTGCGAAACCTGTTTCTCCGCCTACTACCGGTACTACTTGCGAGTACAGTAGATTGAAAATATAGTTTTGTCCTGGTTGCCAGAAATCGCCATCACTGTGCCAGTACTCTGCTGCCTTGTGGCTTTTGATCAACGTACCATCTGGCAAAATATTAGACACCCTTGCCAACTCCGGGTACTCTTTTTTTGTATTGTTAAATCGTAGTGCTTCTGGCAACAAAACAGGGATTCCAAGCTTTTTTGTAAATAAAACAAGATCATCTTCATTCAGTTCTTGATTTTTAATACAAATTACTCCGTGGTAAGGAACTGCCTTTCTGATTTCAGCAAATTGATCAGGGCTTAATTTTGTGATATCTACGTTTTCGAATGTAAATCCTAGCATTTTTTTGTTTTTTTGGTGGTTAATATTGTTGAATTTGAAGAGGTTTTCAATCTTTAAACAAAATAAAAAAAATAAATTAATTTTGTCATATGTTTAAGTAGTCAATGCTGCTTTTCTTTTACTATTGGTTTCTGCTAGGTTTTAAATTATCAGCCAGCAGGAGAAGAATCCGATTTCAAATCAATTGTTTTAAGTTCTTTTGCCAATAGAGAAATCAGTTTTTGTTATTGCCATCAACTAAACACCTAGTACAATGCATTACACAAGTCGCTGTTTATTAGCGATTTATAGTTGACCAGCCAGAAACAAAGTAGTCTACTTAAAAGATCAATATAGGTTAAGGATAATTCATTACAATTAAGCATTACATAAACATGTTTAATTTTTTATATTAAGCATTGGGAAATGGATTTTGTAGTAAATTATTGTAAACAAAAAACACAGAAACTCCTCTAAATTCGAGGGAAAAATTAACATCAATTGAAAATAACACTCCAACGTACAGACGTCATTTATGGTGGTCTGATCTATTTGTTAGGCGATACCTCTGCAGCAATTTTGCTAGGAGAATTTGGATGGCTGAGACTTTTAGGAATAACCTTTATTGGCGCTACTCTATACGCTATCGAGGTACCCGCTTACTTTAGATGGATTGACAAAACAGTAACTGCTGAAACTGGATTTTTTCCAAAACTGAAAAAAACAGTATTAGCAATTTTATATTTCAATCCGATCTGGATTGCTCGTCATTTGTTGTTTATCAAATTACTCTCCTTGCAATTTGATCAAATCAATTTTGGTTTGTTAAACATCGCTTTGCTTTCATTTCTAGGGACTATCCCTGTTGGTATTCTTGGAAATTATGTTATTCAAAATTTAATAAAAATTGATTGGAGGTACATTGCTAGTTGCATTTTTTCGGCATTGATGGCTATTTATTATGCGTTGAGTGCGACGTTGTTTAGCTAAATTCTAACTAGGGAGTCCACACCATAAAGTCGACTCTTAATCAGATAACTGCCTTCTACCTCTTGTTGCTTCAAAAACAACCTGCAAACCATCCATTATTCAGGAGCAATACAGGTGTTGTTTTTGTCCATCTAATTGCGCACAACTTGGGCTCCTGACAACTGCTCCTCCAAACTAATAAAGCCCGCAGCAGGGATAGAAGCGGTATGAAGGCCACTGGAAAGTAACTGAAGCAAGAAGCAGGGTTGGCTGAGCGAAGAGCGAAGACAAAACGGCGACTATGCTGAACTACTTTCCAGCGGCCTGAATTTAGCGGATCGCCCGATTTGCTGCCCAAAAGCTACCACTTCGCACAATTCGTCGAATTTTCCTAGAATATTATCAGTGAAATTTGTGAATACGGGTTCCGATTTCTAATTTCAGGGCTTATTTAATTATATTTTATAATTCTTATGAATCTGCCGTAACCCTTCCAACGGATTTCACGTTACAAAGCAGAAGGATTATTTAGCATTAATAAACATAGATTTAACATAATGACGTACGACAACTTTACAGTCAAAGCCCAGCAAGGAATAACCAAAGCACAATCTATTGCCAAAGACAATGAGCAGCAATACGTGGATACCTCACACCTGCTAAAAGGGTTGATGCTAGTGGATGAAAACATCATTTCTTATTTGTTTGAGAAAGTGGGCATTGATATGGAAAAGCTGCACAAACAGCTAAATACCGTTATCAGTACCTATCCAAAAATTGAAGGCACTCAGAAACAATACCTTTCTCAGGAAGCCAATCAGGCCGTCAGAAACGCCAAAGATATCATGAAAGAAATGGAGGATCAATTCATTTCTGTGGAGACCTTTGTGCTTGGAATATTAAAAAATGATGACCTCACCTCCAAAATGCTCAAAGAACAAGGAGCAACCGACGAAAAACTGCGCGAAGCAATCAAAGAGCTGAGAAAAGGGCAAAAAGTTACTTCTCAAAGTTCTGAAGAAGAATACAATGCCCTGAGCAGATTTTCAGTAGATCTTTGCGAGCAAGCTAGGTCAGGGAAGTTAGACCCCATCATCGGCAGAGATGACGAAATGCGTCGTGTCCTTCAAATCTTATCCAGAAGAAAGAAAAATAATCCAATTGTACTAGGAGAACCAGGTGTTGGTAAAACTGCCATCGTAGAAGGTATCGCCTGGAGAATTGTAAACAATGATGTACCTAGCAACCTGGCAGACAAACGGGTGCTCGCACTCGATTTGGCAGCATTGATAGCAGGAGCAAAATATAAAGGAGAGTTTGAAGAGCGATTGAAAGCAGTCATCAAGGAGGTAAGTAATTCTAATGGGGAAGTGATTTTGTTTATTGATGAAATACACACCCTGGTAGGCGCTGGCGGTGGTAGTGGAGCAATGGATGCAGCAAATATCCTAAAACCTGCCCTGGCTAGAGGAGACCTCAGAACCATTGGAGCAACCACCCTCGATGAATACCAAAAGTATTTCGAAAAAGACAAGGCGCTGGAACGCCGTTTCCAGAAAGTCATCGTTGATGAACCGACGGTAGAAGATTGCATCTCTATCCTCCGTGGATTGAGAGAACGTTATGAAAATCACCATGAGGTAAGAATCCTGGATGATGCACTAATTGCTGCTGTGGAATTGTCTAATCGATACATCTCCGACCGATATTTGCCAGATAAAGCCATTGACTTGATGGATGAAGCAGGTGCAAAATTAAGAATGGAGCTAAACTCCGTTCCCGATAGCTTGGACGAACTGGACAGAAAAGTCCGTCAGTTAGAGATCGAACGCGAAGCCATCAAACGAGAGAACGACAAGAAAAAACTGGACAATATCAATCGGCAAATCGCTGATCTGACGGAAGACCTCAATGACTTAAAAGCACAATGGAAAAGTGAGAAAGAACTCGTAGACAAGATCCAGGACTGCAAGAAACATATCGAGGAATATAGACTGGCTGCTGACGAAGCAGAACGTAATTCCGACTTTGCACTAGTAGCAGAACTCCGCTACGGAAAAATCAAAAAAGAAGAAGAAATCCTCAAGGAGTACGAGGAGAAACTAAACAAACTATCCAGCGACAATCGACTGACAGACGAGGAAGTGGATGCAGAAAACATCGCTGAAGTAGTTGCCAAATGGACTGGTATCCCCCTACAAAAAATGCTGCAAAGCGACCGAGAGAAACTAATCAACATGGAGGAGGAACTCCATAAACGATTGATTGGCCAGCATGAGGCAGTAGTTGCTGTTTCGGATGCGGTACGTAGAAGTCGGGCAGGAATGTCGGATAAAAAACGGCCTATTGGTTCTTTCATTTTCCTAGGGCCAACAGGAGTTGGTAAGACGGAATTAGCAAAAGCGCTAGCCGTTCAGCTATTTAATGATGAAACAGCCATCACCCGAATTGATATGAGTGAATACCAGGAACGACACATGGTTTCTCGCCTTGTTGGTGCGCCTCCAGGCTATGTTGGTTATGATGAGGGTGGTCAGCTCACGGAAGCTGTTCGACGGAAGCCCTATTCCATCATATTATTAGATGAAATCGAAAAAGCACATCCTGATACC
>CALLWB010000109.1 GCA_938016265.1 uncultured Saprospiraceae bacterium | reverse complement strand
GGCAATTCATTGACTAATATCCTTACGGCTAATAAGGTGCCTGCTGATCGACTGAAAGAGATTTCTATCTTGAATAGTATGCAGTTGTCGGATCAAGTACAGGCGGGGACGTTGATTAAGGTGGTGGAAAAAAGGTAACCTTTGCAGGCGCAAAACTCAGCATATAAGGTGCAGGGACACATGACACTTGGACCATATCTAGCAAGCAATAACTAAAAGTACTTAGGACAGATATTTTTTTATAAAAAGCTGATGATTTGAAATCATCGGCTTTTTTGTTTTTGTAGGTAGTGTTGTTTTATGTTTTAGAGGTACGGGAGAACCACAACATGGGGTTGCCAAGGTCAATACAGTGTATTAAGAACCAGTTCTTCTATGCTCCAACAAAAGTCATTGCGAAGTAAATGATGAGTCGTGTCTACTCAAATAGCGTGTTGGGTTTTGTAGAGTTTTCGTAGGAGGCTGATCTGGCCTCGGTGGTGGACTTCGTCTTCTGCGAGGTGGTAAAAGACCCAGGCGAGGTTGCAGCCGGTTTCTTCGTTGTAGCCTTCTCGTTTTTCAAAAAATTCTTCTTGGGTGATGTTTTTGATGGCTTCTTCTAGGAGGGCACTGGATGCTGCTAGTTGTGATTGGTATTTTTCGAGGGGTTGGTGGTTGATGAGTTGTGGGATGTATTTGCCCATTTCGAGTCCAGGGAGGAACTGGTCTTTTTCTGCTTGGGTAAGTTGCCTTTGTTGGAGGAAGACAATTCTTAAATAATGGCTGCAGGAAATGATATGAGCGAGTAGGCAGCCAATGGTGTTCCATCCTTCTGCATATTGCCAGTGGAGCTCTTCTGTGGTGATGTTGTTTACCATTTTGTTGGTGACGGCTCTGGCGTCTACTAGGATGCCTAGGAGGTAGTCTATGGCATGGTCGTTGGTGTTGCCGAATGGAATGTAGGTGATTCTTGAGGACATAGTAGTTTGTTTTTTGAGGAATTGCATAGGATCGGTCAATTCGAACAATGGATCATCAATATTCGTTCTAGCGTAGCAGGCGAATGAATTCGGGACTAAGCAGCGCGTAGATTTGGATTGGTAAATTTACGTAAAGAAAGTGAAGTAAACTGGTTTTAGGGGTTGTTTTTATGTTTTTTGAAGAATTCGCCTATGTAGAATATGTGTGTTTTATAACGATAGTGAATGATCTGCTCTGATCTACAAGGACGAGCTTGCCAGAGGCTAGGGAGGCGGCGCAGCGAAGTGAGCAGGACAAAGGATAGAAGTGGACGCCACGGAGCTTGCGGAGGGGCTGGAACGGATAGCCTGACCCGAGGGCTTTGCCCGTTGGGGTGGCTCCTAATGTAAAAAGTAGAAAGTAGTTGGTAGGAAATAAAAATCCTCCGCATCTATAGGGAATGCGGAGGATTGTATGGTATGAAAAGTGGTATTCTATGAAAAATACTAGCTGTTCTTTCTGAATTTACCTAGGATGTGCTCCATTTGTTTTCCAGCAGCTTCGCGTCCACCAAGACCGAAAGAAAGGGCTACTGCTACTGCAACTGCTCCTAATGTCAATCCGAATGCAAGGTTGACGATGTCATTGGCGATACCCATTGTGCGTAGTGCGATAGCTAGGAACAATCCTAGTACTGCAACACGTGCTACGGTAGCCATAAACTCGTTGCCTTCTGTTTTAGAAAGTGCACTGTGAGCGATACCTGCTATGAAGTTTCCAACTACCATGATGACCATGCCGAAGAAAATCTGGCCAGACATCTCTAGTAAGTTATTCAATAATCCAGATAGTTGTCCGAATCCTAGTTTGTCCATAGCTGTGATAACACCGGTGAACATTAGGAAGAAGAACGCTAATTTGCTTGCAAGCGCAGATAGTGAAGTAGATTCTCCGATAACACTTGTAAGTCCAAGTTTTTGGCTGTAGTCGTCTGTACCCAATCCTTTTAGGATGTCGTGTAAGAAGGTAGTAACGAATTTGCCAACGAAGTAAAATACACCAATAATGATAGCGGCAAGAAAGATATTAGGAATTGCACTCATGAATGTACCAAGTACGTCTTTTGCTGGGTCAGAGATCGCTTTTAAGTTTAGCGTGTCTAATGCAACGATAAGAATTGGAACAAAAACGATTAGAAAAACAACCTTTTTGATGATACCTGCAAGGTCCATGTTTTCTTTGAGTCCCATTTTGTTGGAAAAATCTTCCAAAACATTTCCTCCAAAACCAACGATCTCAGAAGCAATTGTAGCGATAAGGTATCCAGCAAAACCAATAACACCGGCAGCAACCAGATTTGGAATGTAGGAGAAAAACTCACCAACCATTTTCTTGAGTGGATCCAATACGTTGTGTACTCCTAGCATCTCTAATACGATCATCAAAACGATAACTAGAATCAAGTAGTAAACAATCGTTGAGATAAATTTCTCAGGGCTAGCTGATCCTACTGCTTTTCCTCTGAAAAGACGGTTATCAAGTTGTGATTTGGAGAGTATGCCGTGTACAAGTGATTTCACTGCTTTTGCGACAATGTACCCAATAAGCAATACTAATAAAGCGCCTAGTACACCGGGCATTTGGCCGCCAAAAGATTTAAGAATTCCTTCTAAAAAGTTTCCCATGGTAATAAAATTAGATTAAAATTAAATGATAAATAATAGTTTAAAAAATTAGCAGTCTTTTGCTACTAAACTTAGAGGTTAAAGCGTTTTTGATGAGTAAGACTTTAAACCTATGTTAAGATTAATAACTCTAAGACGTGGATTTAATAGGAAGTAACGATTTAGCTTAACAAATTTTTAACATAAGTAAAATAATATCGTTATCTATTAAAATTGCGCGCAAAGGTATATATATTTTCTTTAAAAATGTAATCGCGGTTTGTAAAACTGCAAAATCCATCTAACAACAGCAATGTCGCTTATTATCATGCTCTTATTTTGAGGTTTTTATATTATACTAATAAATCATCTTTTTGTTTCATTCTTTATTATGTTTACTCTGGAAATTTGTTTCTATGTGGTAACAAATTATTGAATATTAACTTTTCGCAATTTCAACCGCACTTATTGTATATTTACTTTTTGAATCTTTTGTTGGAATAAACTGATTGTAGGAATGAAGATTGTAGCTTTTATTGACTCTTTAGGATTTAGAAATAAAATACTTAAGCTAAGCCATGAGGAAGCGAAGGAGATCATTAATTTGTTTAACGAAACAATTTTTAATCTATGGGAGGAGTTTGGTTTTGAGAATGATCCTTCTATTTTTGGGCGGACGTTTAGTGATTCGTTTATTCTTTATACGGTGAAAGACGATCTTCAATCGTTGGATAAAGTCCTAGTCTTTTTACAGCGGCTGTACAAGGATTCGATTGTCAAATGTGATTTGCCGTTGCGTGGTGGTATTTCTGTAGGAGAATACAGTGATATCGAGGCGGAAGGCTTTTCTAATTTGCAGAAGGGGCAGATCATTGGTAATGGATTTATTGATGCCTATGCCCTAGAGTCCATGCACAATATCAAAGGATCAAAGATTATATTTCGACACGATATCAATCTTACTATAAAAAAGAAACTCCCCCATTATAAAACACAGTCGGTGAGAAAATTGGATGGCGGAGAGGTCTTGTACGAACTAAAATGGGGAGACATCGAGTACCTCACTCAGTCAAACTATCTCGCCTTGAATAAGTTTGTAGACCAAGCTACTAAATCTCAGTGGCTAGATCATTATTACAATACACTTCAAACCTTCCTTGTAAATGAAGACCCGCAAGACAAAAAACAGATTTTCATTCGTATCATCAGACGACTAAAATCAAATTTTAAATACTACGACCTGGACAATTTCTTGGAAAACTTCATGACTGCTAAGGGGATAACGCCTTTGAGGAAGGCATTTCTTTCTTTTTTGAGGGAGCGGTTGTAGAAGGAAGAAGGTAGCGGGACTACTAGCAAATTCAGGGTTTTGCTAGGCCAAACAGCTAGTTAAGAACCAGTCTATCGTATATTTGGTTAATGGTGAAAAAAAAGTCGAGTCCTGAATTTATCCCTATACCTTTACCAACAATCAAACGAGTCTCTCTGCAATAATCCTCAGATTTTTCAAGAATGATAGGAATCCCCAATTAGCTTTAGTAATTTTGTATAACATTTCGAAAATTCGTAAAATATTAGGTTATGATTTACTTCGTAGACATTCTTGGTTGGGTTGGCGCATTTGGTGTATTGATCGCTTATTATTGGTCATCTAACAACAAGGTAGAAAATACGATGCCCGCTATACTTAGGTATCAGGCTGTAAATGTTTTGGGAGCTGTTGGCCTGTTGGCAAATAGTTTTTATTATGGTGCGGTGCCTTCTGTGATTGTCAATCTGATTTGGGTGGCCATTGCGGTAATGTCTCTTAATAAGTTTTCGAAGGAGCAAAGGGTCGCTAGCGTATAAAGGTTTTTGTTTGCCATTCTTCACCGTAGGAATCAGGATTTTTTGAGTAAAGGATTTTCTTGATTTTTTCCTCTTCTAATAAATAAATCCTATTGATCCTTCCATCCAGAAAATCCTAATTCTGCATTTATTCTTTGAATGATTACCAAAAAAAAAGGAAGTAGCTGAAATTCAGACCACTTCCCTGCATAACTGTTAATAAAAGGATATTTTTAAAACGCTGTTTTTTATTTCGATAATCTTCCCTATGATTTTGGGGGAAACTTAACGACGGTAAACCAGTAATTTTGCAATTCTTGTATTACGGTACCGAATTGTTTGAAGTCTACAGGCTTTTTGATGTAGCTGCTTGCTTGCAATTGGTAGCTTTTGAGAATGTCTTCATCCGATTCTGAAGTAGTTAGGATGACTACTGGGATCGTTTTTAATGTGGGTACTTTTTTGATTTCGGCAAGGACTTCTTGGCCGCTGATACCTGGCATATTTAAATCTAGTAGGATAAGGTCTGGAGTAGGTGCTTGTTGATAAGGATCTACTTTATTAAGAAAGTTGAGACCTTCTTGTCCATTTCTGCAAACCGAGAGGTTGTTGCCAATTTTTCCACGTTCAAATGCTTTTTTTGTTAATACAATATCTCCCTCGTTGTCTTCGATTAACAAAATCTCTATAGGTTGCCCCATGTTATTCATTTCTTAAATTTTTTCCGATGGTAAAATAAAAAGTGGTGCCATTCCCATCTTCCGATTCAAACCAGATGTCTCCGTCATGGCGTATAATTATTTTTCTACAGAGGGAAAGCCCGATGCCTGTCCCTTCATAATCTTCCTTTCTATGTAAACGTTTGAATAATTTGAAAATTTTATGTTTGTCTTTTTGCTCAATTCCAATGCCATTATCTTTTACAGAAAACAGAAAGTGGTCTTCCTTTTCAGTTGAGCTGATGTCGATAATGGGGTGCTCACTATTATTAAACTTTAAACTATTAGCTACTAAGTTATAAAAAACAATGCTAATTTGTCCTGGTTCGCAAAATAGTTTTTCAGGCAGTGGTCCAAGATTCACCACTGCGTTCAGTGATTTTATCTTTTGTTGCAAATCCAGCATTTTTTTCTCTACGAACCCATTCAAATCTATCTCTTTGAGGTTCATTTCCTTTCTGCCGACTCTGGAGTAAGAAAGCAGTTCTTCAATTAGTTTTGACATTCGTTTTACTCCATCCACGGCATAATTGATGTAGGACCGTCCTTCATCATCAATTTTTTCGCTATACTCTTCATCTAGTAACTGTACAAAATTGCCTACCATTCGCAGCGGTTCTTGCAAATCGTGCGAAGCGACATAGGCAAATTCTTCCAAGTCTTTATTTGAACGTAACAATTCGCTATTAGTTTTCCTTAAGTCCTCCGTTCTTCGATTTACTTTGCCTTCAAGTATCTCATTTACAGAAAGGAGTTGCTTTTTAGCCTGCTGCAATTCGGTGGCTTGAAGGGTCAGAATATTTGTTTTATGCTCTAATTCTGAGTTTTGTACAGTAACAGATTCAAGTAACTGAGCGACCCTGTTTTCATTGCTAACTATTTCAAAATTGAATGCGCGAAGGAAAACAATTTGGATAAAAACAGCCCCTAGTGATACCAGGACATTTACCAATCCAATTTTTGGGTATTCATAATATGGTTCCACCGTATCCACTGCTCCAAAACAAAAAACCATCGCGAGGATGTAATACGTAATATAAAACCACTGAATTTTTTCTTTTCTATAAAAATAAAAAGTGACAATTAAATAGGGGAAAAAGAAAAAAAGTGGACTATTCTCACTACCAAACAACAAGACATTTGTCATCAGCACTAATGGAAACAAAATGATGTGGTAAGATCTGGCCAGCATTGGTTTCTTCAGATAATGCAACAAGAAAGTTACTCCAAATAGAATTAATAAGACCACTACAAACCAAAGCGGCATTAGAATTTTAAAATACCATAGAATAGGGATGGACAACAAACATACAATGGTAATAAACAAGGACATATGATTCAGCAATCTTATCTTGTACTCTTCTCGCGGTAACAACTCACTGACGCCCAGGTTAGAAATATTTGTGAATAGATTAGTCAACTATAAATGAATTGTTTAGGTTAAATTTTTTGCGACGCTAAAATAGAAAATACTGCCTTTATTTTTTTCAGATTCAAACCATACTTTCCCACCATGTCGGTGTATTATTTTTTTCACTAACGCTAATCCTATTCCTGTGCCATCCTTTCTATGATTTAAACTCCAAAAAGGATTGAAAACAAAATCTTTGTATTTGTAGTCGATACCAACACCATTGTCTTGTATAGAAAACAACCATTCTTTTTCTAATTCCTTAAAGTTGATATTGATTTTTGGAATGCCTTCTCTATTAAATTCGATGGCGTTTTTCAGCAAATTATAAAACACCAGTCCGATTTGTTTTGGTTGGGCAATGATTTTTTTCGGCATTTTTTCTATGTCAATACTCACCGATCTGGAGTTAATCAGATCCTCAAGTTGTACAATTTTTAGGTCTATAATGTTGCGTACATTTACCGGTTTTAATTGCAAATCAACCTTCCCTACCCTATTGAATAGCAATAGATTGTTGATCAGTCGTTGCATTCTGGCAGCACCATCCACCGCAAAATTAATATACGATTTGGCTTCTTCATCAAGTTTTTCTCCATATTCCTGATCCAACAATTGAAGAAAATTGGTTACCATACGTAATGGCTCGTGCAAATCATGAGAAGCGACATAGGCAAATTGCTCTAAATCACGATTAAAACTATCTAATCGCTGTACTTTGTTTTGCAGTGCAAGTCCTTCCATGTACTCATGAGTGACATCTGACACTAATAAACAGATCCCTTTTTGAGTGTTATCCTCACCATCATAAAAAGGAGAAAACTTCAGGCTAAGGTATTTTTCATCATAGAGAATAGTACATTTTGATTTGTTTCCGTCAAGGGCACTTTCCAAGGCAGAAAGCACCATTGGAAAATCTTTAAAATATACAAATGCACTAACTCCAACGAAAGATTTATCGCGGTTAAATAAACTAAAAGTGCTGTCTACAGAATGTTCTAATACCCCTTCCAAATTTATTAGGCAAACACAAACATCTGTATGCTGAAGAATAGATTGATAGTCTTCGGTGCTGGGAATGAGTACCTTGGAATGCGGTATAGCCTTTTTTTTAAGAATTTTTTTCTTTGAACTATTTATTATTTCTATTGAACTTGAAAGATGTTCCTTCAGTTTTTCAAGTTCTCTTTCCAACTCATGCATATACTTACTTCATTTCATAGGGCAGTATGATGAAAATGTATGATTATATTATAAACAAAGTTAATAAAAATTAGCACTTAGCCTACTGAAATTGGCAATTTCATCATTGAAATCTCCTATTTTTTTGACACTTATTCCAAGATGGAGAAACCTTTCTTTTTATAATTCAAATTATAAGATGATTACTTAATCACTTTTACAAATAAATGTATCTTAGACTACTACTTTCAAATCCATAACATTTTTTGAGTATGAATATAAAAAACGCTAATGGAAAATTAATAGCAGCGATGGGGTTACCAGGTTCAGGCAAATCCTCTGTAATGAGTGCCCTGGGAACTAAGCTTGAAATAACTACCTTTCTGGAGTTGGAAGAAAAAGAGTACACCGAAGTGGTAAAACGAAGAGATATCTATGGTAGTTTTACTGCAATGACCTGGTTTCGTGCTATGCGAATGCCAAATTTGTATGAGGCAGATCGCTTGAGAAAACAAGGAGAAACCGTTTTTATAGATACTTACTACGACAAGTTGTTTCACTTTTATCTGCACAAAGAAGGCATGGAATGGTTGATCCGAACCACCGACACCTACTTTGATGTTATTCAAGAAATCACCCGTCTCGACTACCAGTTTCTACCAGACGCTGATTACCTTATAACTTTTGAGTTGGACTATGATACCTGGGGCAAATTTCTACAACTCCGAGGCCGGAAATTGTTGGATAGCGATGAAATATTCCTAAATAGCTACAAAACTCAGGCTTATTTTATTGAAGCTGCTCAGCAATACTGCAAAGAAAGCGGTTGTCAGCTGATACAATTTCAACAAACCTTTTCTTCTTTGGAGGAATCTGCTTCCAGGCTGCATCAGTTGCTGGTTGAGCATGGAGTTGTTTGATGGATGGTTGATAGGCCTAGCATGCATTTCGTCCATCTGCTCTCTAGGAAAAGCCTTTCTATTCCGCTAGGAATCATTCATCAGAATTATATCCTAAAATAGATAACATCTCATCAACGGTTTGTTCATTACGATAGACCGTATCAACAAAATTTCCCTTTTCATCCCTATCAATAATGATCAATTTCGGAGAGGGAATCAAACAATGCTTAATCCCGCCATATCCACTAATGGAATCTTGATAAGCGCCCGTATGAAAGAATCCGATGTACAATGGTTCCTTGTCCTCCGGACCAATTTTGGGCAAAAAGATTTGTTGATTCAGATCTTCGGAGTTGTAATAATCGGAGTGGTCGCAACTAATACCTCCAATGTTGACTCTAGAATACTCGTTTTCCCATTTGTTGATGGGCAATAGAATAAACTTTTCAAGTATAGACCATGCATCGGGGATCGTATTCATCAGGCTATTATCCACCATATACCAGGTTTCGCTATCATTCTGTTGTTTTTCTTCTAGAACAGAAAAAATAATTGCGCCACTTTCGCCGACGGTGTACTTTCCGAATTCTGTAAAAATATCAGGTTCTTCAATGTTAGATTCGGTGCAAGCTGATTTTATTTTTGCGACAATTTCATTAATAATGTGTTCATAGTCATATTCAAATCCAAGGTTGTTCCGAATAGGAAACCCGCCGCCAATATTAAATGATTTAAGCGCTGGACATTCTTTTTTGAGATCGATGTACACTCCAAGTGCTTTATTGAATTCGCCCCAATAGTACATGTTGTCTTTGATGCCTGAATCAATAAAGAAGTGCATCATTTTTAAGGAAAGACGCGGGTTGTCTTTGATTTGATTGACGTACAAACTTTGAATTTCAGAAGGACGGATTCCCAAACGGGAAGTATAATAAGGAGACTGCGGAGCCTCATCAATCGCCATTCGAATTCCAATTTTTATTTGACCATCAAAGTTTTCAATTAGTTTATTGAGCTTAGTTAATTCAGAAATGGAGTCCAGGACGAGAATTGAATTTTTGAACCCATTTTTGTTAAGCGAAATGATCTTTTTCAGATAGTCCTCCGTCTTGTGTCCATTATGGACAATTATTACTTTTTTGTTTAATTCTCCTTCGGAATGCAGCCGATAAATCAAATCGACATCAAAGGAAGAAGACGTCTCCAGATGGACTCCTTCTCTCAGGGCTGACTTAAGAACATGAGAGAAGTGCGAGCATTTTGTACAATAGCAATAGATATATTTTCCTTGGTACTTGTTTTTTTTGATCGCTCGATTGAATAGATTTCGAGCCTTTTTAATCTGTTGACCGATACGCGGGAGATACAATAGTTTGAAAGGGGTTCCATATTTTTGAACCAGGTACTTTAAAGACACTCCATGGAAGTTTAGGTGACCATCTTTAAGGTCAAACCCTTCTTGTGGAAAATAGTAACTCTGTTCAATTAAATCAAAATAGGTGTTTTTCATTATGCTATTAAAAAAGTATAGGATTTTAAGCGCTTCGAAACATTTTTGCGGTGCAAATAAAGTCTAAAAACTGATAATAAGCAATATTTTTAACAAACTTTCTTTTAGGATTTTTTTGGGTGGGTGATTGAGTAGTGATTTTTGAAAACCAGCGTCTATTTTTCCGTTTTTTAGTCAATGATTATTTTGAAGGTAATTGGTGCGAATTGGATTCCGGTCAACTGCTGTTTTTCGTAGGTAATTTTGATAGCTTCTGAAGCAATAACCGTCGAAGAGTTTGGGCGTCTGCAAATATCGACATCTTCCTTTAACCCAATTCATGCAATAGAAAATTCATTTTATGCTGAAACCTCTGCAAAACTGCGCACGTCCGTCAATTTTGATTCTCACCGTAATCTTACTACGTCTGCGAGTCAAAATCACCGTAGAGCACACATTTTTATTGAGTTTTCAACCTAAAACAAACTTCCTATTGCATGAATTGGGTTGAACACAAATTTTCTGGGGTAGATCGTTTTTATACCTTCATAGTCAATGATTGATAGTATGAGAGTGATTTTCATTTTAATGAATTAATTTAAGGAGAAAATAACGCACACTATGTTTTATATCCAATGAAGCCTTCTAGAGATGGTATTCCTATACTAAATGTCCTCCCTTTGCATTGGCAAGCAAACTACTTTCTACTGACAATTTTCTACCATAACACCCTACAATTTAGTACCTTCGCCACCATGAAAACTACCAGTATCTGTCTTTGGTCAAGCCCCAGGAATATCAGCACAGCGCTGATGTACGCCTTCGCGCAACGGCAAGACATGACGGTAGTAGACGAGCCACTGTACGCCCACTACCTCCTTCAGTCCGACAAGGAACACCCAGGCAGAAAGGAAATTCTCAACTCCCAGGAAAAAGTCGGCGAGCAAGTGGTCCGTAAAGTCATTCTTGGCGACTACCCTACTCCATATGTCTTGCACAAGCAAATGACGCATCATCTGATCAATTTAGACCTGGATTTTCTGAACCAAACAAAAAATGTCCTCCTCATTCGATCTCCCTATGAAATAACAAGATCCTATTCCAAAGTAGTGAATGAATTAACCAAGGAAGATCTAGGAATCCCCCAGCAGGAACGGCTCTACAACCACCTTAGAAAAACAGGAAATATCGCATCGGTGGTCGATGCCAAAACCTTGTTGTTAAACCCAAAAGATATCTTGGAAAAACTGTGCACTTCCCTCGATATTCCCTTTGATAAATCAATGTTGTCCTGGAAGCCAGGAGCCAAACAAGAAGACGGAGTATGGGCTAAATACTGGTACGCCAATGTCCACAAATCCAAGGGATTTAAGCCGTACAGCTACAAAGAAGAACAGTTGCCCGATCATTTGATGAAAGTCGTTGATGAGTGTCATCCGCACTATGAATTTTTACTAGAACAAGCCATAAAATAATCAGCATGCTACAAAAATTTAATCCAAAAAATAAGGATCTCCAAGTATACATTGACGGACAACTATACCACCGGGATGAAGCCAACGTTTCTGTTTTTGACAGTGTTGTACAAGGCGGAGATGCGGTTTGGGAAGGTTTGAGAGTGTACAATGGTAGACTATTTTGCCTGGACAAACACCTTCAACGATTGCATGATTCCGCACACGCGATGGCATTTACCGACGTTCCTGACAAAGAAACCATCAAAAAGGCCGTATTCAAAACGCTGGAAGCAAATGGGATGCGGGATGGCGTGCACATCCGACTCACACTCACCCGCGGAAAGAAAATCACCTCAGGAATGGACCCCAGACTCAATCAATCCGGGTCAACCTTGATTGTTCTTGCAGAATGGAAGCCGCCTGTTTATCCACCTTCCATTACCTTATCGACCTCCACCATCCGAAGGAATTCACCTTCAACAATAGATTCAAAAATTCATCACAACAACTTAATCAACAATATTTTAGCAAAAATAGAATCGAATTTTGCTGGGACAGATGCTGCTTTGATGTTGGACTTGCACGGGTTTGTGTCTGAGGCAAACGGGACCAATATATTTATGATACGGGATGGCAAAGTGCTCACTCCAACTGCCGACAGTTGTCTACACGGTATCACCAGGCGAACCATCATCGACCTTTGTAAATCAAATAATCTCCCAATAAAAGAACGAAACATTTCGTTAACAGAGTTCTATACCGCTGATCAAGTATTTGTAACGGGAACTATGGGAGAGCTAACTCCTGTTAGTGCTATAGATGGACGAAAAATCGTAAACAAACACTCCCAAAACACACTAAACCAAATCAACACCCTATTCAACGAACTAACTAAAACGCAAGGAGAACCGCTACCATTTTAGTAAAAAAATACTTTGCACCCATACTTTTTACCAGTTAAACTATGATAAAAGCCACACTAAAAAGCAAGCTACTAGAAGACATTTGTGTCCATGTTCAATTGGACAATCACAAGTGGACCTATCTTTTTGATTGTGGATATGCCAGTCTGTTAAGTCATGGCGAATGTCAGAAGATCAAAGCACTTTTTATCAGTCATACGCATATTGATCATTTTTCAAATTTCGATTTTGTGCTGCGCAATCAATTGGGGACAGGAAATACGACAACGATTTGCGGACCTCCCGGCATCGCCAAAAATGTCCAGGGGAAATTGCATGGATATCTTTGGAATCTAATAGATCGTAGTAGCCTTTCTTTCCTCGTAAGAGAAATAAACCCCGATAATACTATTGTTACTTACGAATTGCACCCTCCGGAGTGGGAACTAGTAAAGTTGGATGAATACAAAGACTCTGTCATCTACAAAGACCCAGACTTTTCAGTCAATTATACGATTTTAGACCATAATACACCATCTGTTGCCTATAAGATGAGCCAGATAGACCGTTTGAAGATTGGTGAGTTTCCTTTTCGTCAGGGCGCCTGGATTTCGAAATTGAAGCATGCTTATCAGGCCAATGACTCCAATTTGCAAATTGATGTTCATGGAGAAATTTTTACTTCTGGAGAATTGTTTCAATATCTATATATCGAAAAAGGGAGTTCGGTAGCTTATGTAATGGATCATTTAGGCTCTACTGAAAATCATGAGAAAATTATAGACTTAGTTGGTGGCGTAGACGAGTTGTTTATAGAAAGTTATTATCGGGATGTAGATTTGGAATATGCTAAGCTGAATCATCACAGTACTGCCAGAATCTCCGGAGAAGTCGCCAGAAAAGCAAACGTCAAAAAACTAAGTTTAGTCCATCATTCAAGGCGTTACAATACGGAAGTCCAGGATCTGTGGGAAGAAGGCCGCGCAGCTTTTGAAGGGAGGGAACCTGTGTTTTTGAAGCCGCCTGTCTCTAGGTATTAGTTATTGGTATAATGAGGGGCAAATTCCGCCGTCACGGTTCCATCTCTTTTTGAACTGTCGAAAGTCGGACCACATTCAAAACTCTTAGACATCGAGATGGAATCCACTACCCAAAAAAACGTTTTCCACAAAGTTATCCACAAGTTCAAGCCTCAAAACTCCGAAATGGCACAGCACTTGTAATTATCAGCAAGAACATTAGTATATTTGCAGCTATTGAAAAACCAAATAGCTTTTTTTCTTCAATAACCATTAGTTGAATGATTGCAAAGAGGCAACAGCTCACTTTATTATTTCTTATTGTCTGCTCGATAACGTTCGGCCAAAAGCCAATGCTAGTCAAAGCAGTAGCCCGTCCAGGTGACGGTGTCTATTCCATGCTGAGATTTTACAATCTGGAAAAGCAAAAATGTAACATCGATTTGTTTTATGTGATCAATGGCATGGATCCAAAAAGTTATCTCAAGACCAATAATGTCTATTATCTCCCGCTCTATTCTTATGCGTACGACGGAAAATCGATTCGCTCATCTATTGGGAATAACGATATGGCGACTGCAAAGAGAATTCAAGCCTTCAATGAACTGATGGTCACCAAGAAGATGCGAGCAAAAGGATACCAAGACAGCAAAATACTCTGGGTACCCAATCATGAACTTGGCTGCAAAGGCGTTCCAACGGCAGACGGTCCAATTGCAGTGACACCCGCAGTAAATCCACCTACAGTAGCCACCAAACCAATAGAGACCACGACTCAACCAGAAACTAAACCTGACAAACCAACCACCTCTTCCGACAAACCTAACTTAGGGACAGAAGCGACCATTAACAGTGGAAAAGTAGTCATCCTGGATCCCAAAAGTAGAATATTTCCTGTCTTTGGAAAAAAATTCGAGGAAGTCCCATTAGTCGACAACAAACTTAAAGGTTCTATATATTACATTGTAAGTGGGCATGGTGGACCAGATCCCGGTGCTATTGGAAAATCGACCACGGGTAAAACACTTTGTGAGGATGAATACGCCTACGATGTTTCTCTTCGGTTGGCCAGAAATTTAATTCGCCGTGGCGCTACCGTTTATGTGATTACACGCGATCCAAATGATGGGATCCGAACAGGTAGTATTTTGGAATGCGACAAAGACGAGCAATGCTGGCCTAAACAGGTGATTCCACTAAATGCGAAGAAGCGATTGGAACAACGATCCAATTCCATTAATAAGCTGTATGAGTACTATAAAAGCCAAGGAGTTACCAATCAAACTGCTGTAATGGTGCACGTAGACTCTAGAAGTGTCAAGGAGCGGGTAGATTTGTTTTTCTACCATTTCCCGGAAAGCAAATCAGGAAAAAAACTGGCCACTACCCTTTTCGGTACAATGGAACATCAATACAAAAAAAACCGACCCTCCGGACAATATGAAGGGACGGTGTCTGCCAGAGATTTGTTTATGCTGCGTGAAACAAAACCAACTGCTGTTTATGTAGAAATGGGCAACATTCAAAACAGGAATGATCAAAAACGATTTACAGAAGAAGGTAACCGACAAGCGCTTGCGAATTGGCTCGGTCTTGGATTGCTTAAAGCTGCATCCAAAAAGTAATGACCATGAAGTTTTATCTATTCCCTCTTCTATTCTTATTGGTAGTTGATACTATGAATGCCCAACTTAATTGGAATATAAAGACAGACCTTGTCGAAAACTCAAGTGATATAAACACATTTGCCCATTATTTGGAGGAAATAACCTACACCAAAAACCAAAAAATGGTCTGGACAGTAGAAGCTCCGACTCCCTTTCTGACGATCCCATTTGCCAATCACCCAAAGAAAACAGATTACAATCAAGGACAAAAGAAACTGCCTTTTTTACTTGGGAATATTGTCGAGACTTCTTCATTTTTTGTTATTCCACTTAAAACCGCTCTTTTAGTAGTTGACAAAAATAATGGACAACTAATAGAAGATATTAGCTACGATCTAATGCCTGCTTCTCTGAATATTCCGTATCGGGATATTTTTTGGTTTGATGATGGGACTTATACCACCAAATGTAAAAACAAAGAAACCAATCATGGAGCGCAATATGAAGCTACTTTTTGTTTGATAGAAGGAAAATATATCTTACATTTTAATGGAAAGCACCTGTATATTCTTAGTAAAAAGACGGGCAATTTGATCGACAAAGTGGCTATTCAAAAAACCTGGGAGAAAAAAGCCAAAGTGTTTGCAAGCACACAATGGAAAAATCTTTCCGTACATTGGGATGGAATTATTTATAGATAAAACATCAAAAAAATCAGTACCAAGAAACATAAAGGGGAAAAGAGAACTATAAAACAACGCCCGATTGGTGTTTTTGATTCTGGTGTAGGTGGACTTTCAATCCTCAAAGAGTTGTATGCGCAGCTGCCCAATGAAACCTTTATTTATTTTGCAGACAATCACAATTGCCCATATGGCCCACGGCCGAAAAAAGAGATTATTGCGCTAAGCAAGTCGATCACTGAGTTTTTGCTTGCTCAGCACTGTAAGATGATTGTGGTGGCTTGTAATACTGCCACCGCTTCAGCAATAGAAGTGCTTCGGAAGGACTATGATGTCCCGTTTATTGGGCTTGAACCTGCCATAAAACCAGCGGCCAAATCTACAAAAACTGGGCATATTGGTATTCTTGCAACAAAAGGCACCTTCCAGGGGAAATTGTATCGAGCAACCAGCAAAAAAATTGCTCAGAAGGCTAAACTACATTTACAAATTGGAAGTGGATTAGTGGAAATAGTCGAGAAAGGACAGATTCATAAAAAAAAGACAAAAACCTTGCTGGAGAGCTATCTGATGCCTATGTTGGACAGTGGAGTGGATCAGATTGTGTTGGGATGTACCCACTACCCTTTCCTTATACCAATCATCAAACAAATAGTCGGAGAAAAGGTCAATATTATCAATCCTGCCCCCGCAGTTGGCCAGCGAACAAAACAACAATTGGAAGAATACCAACTGGCCAATCCAAACAAAAAATCCTCTCCAATCACCTTTTATGCCTCCGGAGATATAAAAACACTTACAAAAATGGCTAAGGAGCTGTTTGGCAATTGGTTCATTGTTAGGTAGTTAGGCCTGAATCGTCCTTTGTCGCTAAATAAGGCATTATTCTTGCTGCATTTGTTTAACTAACACTTCCCTAGGTATTTACTTTGAAATAATTCTTCTAATCATTATAGAAATACAGAAGATTTATTAAAAATTTTAAAGTACCTTATTATCTTTGCATAATAAATCCAAAAAAATATAATCATCTAATTATGAGAATCAATCTAATCATATTGGTACTCTTCAGTCTCTCATTTTTTTCCTGTTCACCAGGAGAAATTATAGTGCCTGATCCAAATGAAAACATTGCAGTACCCTCTTCATGTACCGCCAATAATACAATAAAAGCAACCTACCTAGAAGATGCTGAGCGATTGGCACTAAGACAAATTCTAGCAAACCCTGCGAATTCATGGAATGACAGCATTCAAATTGATCCAGATTTAGTTGATGAAATCTTAGGTAGTTTGTTAGCTGTTCATAATGGGTTTTCTATGATCTATAGGGACTCTGTCTTAGCCATTTATGGTATTCACACCCATACTGATCCTATTCTAAACAGAATATTAATCAAGGTAGATGAAAGCTTCAGTTGGGTCGAACAATGGAAATTGGGTAATCAATTTACCGGCAATTATGATATCGATGAGCTTATGAACAAGCACGAGCTCAATTTTGTACAATACTACCAGTGGGCAAATGGCAACTATGCCCTGCTCCGCTCCGATCAGAATCTAAATATCAAAGCCCTCAATAGAAAATTCGAAGCTGTACCAGGCATTATCAACGCTCAAATTGATGCTGACACTGGTGATGGAAACGACATCTCCTATTCAAAATTGGCAAACGGGGACCGCGAATTAATCTATAGCGTTGGCTATTCCAACTGCAATAGTACTTGCGCGAAAAGAAGGTATTGGAAATTCAATATCAAAGAAGAAGATTGTAACCTTCAGTTTCTTGGTTCTTGGGGAGATAAAGCCCCCTAGAGTAGAAGAACTTGATTCTGTACCTCTAATTTTCTACGCACAAAGGATCATTTCCTAGCCGCCTGTGCGCCTCTATTTTTAAAAAATGGTCAATTCGATCAAATAAACTGCAAGTTCACTACTAGCCCAGTTCCTTCAACGCATTCCTCAAATCCTCTATCAGCCACTTTGGGTCCTCCAACCCAATATAAAACCGAACCAAATTCCAAGGCAAGGAAGGATTATCTCTCCCCTTCACATCATACAATCCACAAATTGGAAGGAATAAGGATTCGTGCCCACCCCAAGAAGCTGCCAACAAAAAACGAGTCAAACCATCACAAAATTTTTCCATTTCCAGGATAGATTTTGCTCGCAATGAAATAGAGAACAGACCTCCTGTACCAGACATCTGCTTTTTTGCTAGGGCCAATTGGCCGAAATCTTCTGCAAAGGGGTACCACACACGTTCCACTCCAGGCTGCGCCGACAACCAACGGGTAACGGTTGCACAACTTTCACTCGATCTTGCCATACGGAGTTCTAAGGTTCTCAATCCACGGAGAATCAGCCCAGCATCACTTGGAGAAAGTATTCCACCAAGCGTCATCAATTCCGATTCGAATATTTTCTTGATCAAGACTTTATTTCCACAAATTGCCCCAGCTACTACATCACTGTGCCCATTCAGATATTTAGTAACTGAATGCACAGAAAGATCGATACCAAAATCAATCGGTTTTTGAAAAAGTGGAGAGCAATAACTGTTGTCAATAATGGAGATGAGGTCATTTGCCTTTGCAATTTTTGCACAGGCTTCCAAATCCTGTATTTGGAACGTCATTGAGTTTGGACTTTCTAGTAGCAACACCTTCGTTTTTGGCGTGATTGCCTGCTGAATAGCTTCAAGGCTGGTCCCATCTACAAAAGTATGTGTTATACCAAATCGAACCAAAAATTTTGTCACCAGTTTGTGGGTCCAACTATAGGGCGATTGTACGCAAATCAGGTGATCGCCTGCTTCCAAGTTTCCTATTACCGCTGCTGCAACGGCCGCGCTACCACTGCCAAAAAGAAGGGCATCTTCTGCATTTTCCAACGCCGCTATTTTTTTTCGAAGGATAGCGACTGTAGGATTGTTGCCTCTTGTATAGATGGTGTTGTCTAGTTCGTTCTCAAGCGCATTTCTAAATTCAGAAACGGTTGGGAATGCAAAATTGCTGGATTGTATGATCGGCGGACTCACAGCATTAAAGTAGGACTGACGATCTTCTCCTAGGTGATTTAATATTTCGGACAGATGCATTTCTGGTGGCTGATTTTACAGTGAAAAATCAAATGTATATATTTTCAGGAAGAAGTTATTACCAATATTTTTTTATTAATGAAATAATTCAAAATTATTAATCGATTTTTCACAACTAGAATCTCCATATTTTGTTCCCTTACTATAACATAAATAAAACACCATATGAATTTACTGGAAAGTCTAAATTGGAGATATGCTACTAAGAAATTTGATCCTACAAAAAAGGTTAGTGCCGAACATATGGAGGAACTAAAGTCTGCGATACAACTAGCAGCTTCCTCTTATGGTTTGCAACCCTACAAGGTATTAATTGTGGAAGATCAAGCGATAAGAGAACAACTCAAACCAGCCTCGTGGGGGCAGTCTCAAATAACGGATGCTTCGCATCTGATTGTATTTTGTGGGAATGCGCAAATTACTCCTGAACTTATTGATGACTATGTCAGCCTAAAATCAGAGATACAAAATATTCCAGCAGAAAAGTTGGAAGGATTTGGTAGTTTCATGAAAAGTAAGTTAGAAAACCATAGCAGAGAGCAAGCAACGATCTGGTCTTCAAAACAAACTTATATCGCATTAGCTAACCTAATGATCGCCTGCGCAAATTTGAAGATTGACGCTTGTCCAATGGAAGGTTATGAAACAGAAAAATATGACGAGATTCTAGGGCTGAAAGAACAAGGTTTTACTACCACAGTTATTGCCGCCATTGGCTATCGATCTGAAGATGACGCTGCACAACACGCAACAAAAGTAAGAAAGCCCATTACCAAATTATTTGAATCTGTATAGTATCTCTACGCTTTTGAGCTCCATTATTCATGGAGATTTTTATGCTATGTCGAATGCCATTTATATAGGAATAAGATTTTCTTGAATAGGGAATAATGCGTATATTGGTCGTACCAAAAATATTTTTCCACCATGAACGATACCAATTAATTTACATTCGAATGAAAGACCTATTATTAAAAGCAAAGCATTGGCATTATTTCTTACTGACGTTCGGAATTCCGATGTGCATGCATTACATCGCGATGGATTTTCTGATGCCAAACTATTTGACGATAGATGTGGATACACCTCCAAATTTTGATGGTTTGCTTAATTATTTTCAATATATGCCGTTTGCAACGTTGATGATGATGCTGCCTATTTATGGTTGGATGTGGGCGGTTGGGAATGGACTACAAAAGTACATCCCGGATCATTTGAAAATGAACACCGTTTTTTTCAACATTGTTTTGGTCCTTTCTTTAGTATTTTATGCAGGTATGGCTTATGCAATGACCAGTGCGATGGGGGCTTATCTGAATATGGAATACTTTGAATCGCTTATAGATTCTGATGAAATGCCTGACTTTTCAGGAATAGGAAAATATTTCCTTGGGTATCTGGTTTTCTTTATCATTTCACTCTATTGCTACTACTTCTCAGCAAAAACAATTAAAACAGCTGAAGTCAAGGAGCAAGTTTCCTTTGGTAGTTTCGTTACCGAATTTTTCCTCCATTGGATTTTCTATATTGGAATATGGATGCTTCAACCACGCATTCACAAAATAATGGATGAGGATGCTGAGTTTTTCGACCTCGACCATTAAAATCAAAAGACATTAAAAGAGCTCTATCTAAAATTCGTCATTAGCCAAAATCTAATGACGAATTTTCTTTAAGGCATTCCAGTGAGGAAATTTAATTAATTGTTTTCAGCTCTAAATCAACCGTCTAAATATTGCAATCTAATTGCTCAGTCTGAGGTGCATTCCCTACCGCTAAACTCCTTGACAAAAAATCAGTAGTTTTACACGATAAAAACCAGATAACCAACAACAATGAGCATACAAAAAGAAATAAAGTTAAGAAGTGGAGATGCCTGCGAACTTTGTAATGCGCACTCCGATCTGAATATTTATGAAGTCTCTCCGACTCCAAATGACACCTCCCATAAATGTATTCAGGTTTGTGAAACCTGCGAAACGCAACTAAATGATCTGTCCCAAGTAGATCCGAATCACTGGAGGTGCCTAAATGATAGTATGTGGAGCAATGTTCCAGCTGTTCAGGTGGTTGCCTACAGAATGCTTCACCATTTGCGAGGAGAAGGCTGGTCACAAGACCTTCTGGATATGATGTATCTGGATGAAGAAACAACAGCCTGGGCAAAAGCAACCCTTCCTGATGAAGGAGAAGAAGCAGTCATCCACGTAGATAGCAACGGCGCAGTACTCCAGGCAGGAGATTCCGTAGTTTTAATTAAAGACTTGAAAGTGAAAGGCGCTAACTTCATTGCAAAAAGAGGCACACCAGTAAGGCGAATCTCCCTGGTCCAAGACAATCCTGAGCACATAGAAGGCAAAGTAAATGGCCAACAAATTGTAATCATTACCAAGTATGTCAAAAAATCGTGAATAGTACGGTAATGATAAGGTACTGCCTGTTACGCTTCAGCAAGCAAGCAGCAGCTACTTTAGCCTATTTCTAAACTGCCAATTCCTTTTCAGCCCAGATCATGTTAAAAACAAAAAAGTCCCTCTTCACATATCCCGCCAGACATGAAAAGAGAGACTTTCATCTTAGTCAGTAGATGATCTATTTCATTAGCAATATTTTGGTAGTAAGTACCGAATTCCCACTTGTCAATTTCGTATAATACATACCAGGATTTAGATCCTTAGTCTGAAATACTAATTGATGTGTTCCAGCATTTCTCACACCATGATCTAATTGCTGAATCCAACGTCCATTCATATCAAACAATTCAAGTAAAACGGAGGACGCTACCTCCAATTTGTACTCAAATGTGGTCTGGTACTGAAAAGGATTTGGATAGCAAGTCAATTTGACACCTGCTACTTCCTGAGTAACTTTATTTGCCAAAAATTCGTCATTAAAAATAAATTCATACTCCTTACTAATGTTAGAAACAACTGCCGTTCTTAGTCCTCCTGGAGGAGCAGGAACGGATGGCGTTGAGGTTGTAGAAGTGCAAAACTGCGCATTGTAAGCTCTAAACTTACTGCCAGTAGTGGCTTTGAAACCCGTTTTTAGTAATATTAATTTCCCCGCACGATAATCTACATCTGAGCTTGCTGCTAGATTTTGTGTGGAGGTAATGTTATTAATGGCCTTATAATTCTTGGTCCCAGAGAAATTTCCGTTAAGGGTTAGGTTTTGATCACAACCAAAATTGATAGCAATCAATACCGCCTGTTCAGCATCTGGATGACCGTAACCAAGAAACTTATTCCATGTACCATTAGACCGGCCTGATTTGTTTCCGTAAGTATATCGATCCGTTCGAATTTTTTTAGCGGACTGTTCAATAATATCATTGACTTGTACATTCGTAAGGTTTGGATTAACACTCAAAATCAAGGCAGCAAGCCCTGCAATATGAGGACATGCAGAAGAAGTGCCAGCAAAGTTTGTGTATTTAGTGTTACCGGAAGAATTGGTAGTAGGATTGCCCGAAGCACCTGCTACCACATCAAGTGGATTGCCATAACTCGCTCCTGGACTGCAACTTGTCGAGCCACCACACCAAGGTTGGCAACTTCCCGAGATGACATTCACTCTACCTGCACGCAATCCACAACGGTCAATTCCACCAACAGTCATCACTCGATCATGCAGACGGGAAGGATATTCCCCAACACTACTATTCCCATTGCCAGCGGCGAATACCACAACACTTCCTTTGCCTCCTCTACCGTTGTCCAATGCATTTCTGATTGCTGAGTTGATGGAGCCATTGGCGCTGCTACTCGTCCAGGAATTGCTGATCACATCTGCGCCATTTGATACTGCCCAGTTTATACCTCGAGCCAAATGAGAGGATATACCACTGCCAAACTGCACACTTACGGCCATAAGTTTGGCATCTGGTGCAATTCCTGCCAACCCTTTTCCATTATCTTTTTCAGCAGCAACGACTCCCGCACAAGCAGTACCATGGGAACCGTAAATTTTAGAAGGGATCGTGTTGGATCGTGCATCATAACTTTTAGGATGCATATTGTTTTTCAGATCCTCATGTGTTTTTAGAATCCCCTCATCCACAATAGCCACATTGATGTTTGCTCCTGTAGATAGCGGCCAGGCAGCTTCCACATTCATATCTATTCCTGCAACTCCCCCACTCTGTCCTGTATTGTCCAAACTCCATTGTAGTGGAAATCTAGGGTCATTAGAAGTATAAATGTCGTGGTAAACTAATTCTGGCTCGGCTGTGGCGAACAGGCCCGTTTCGTAGAACAAGTTTGCCGCATCCATTGCATTAAGACCAGTATGTTTGGGAACACTTAACGTAAACCACTTTGCCATAAATGGGTCGTGCCCCAAGACTTCTACACTCCACTTGCTTGCTTCTCTATAGAGCAAATCCAGATCGCTCTTTTCACGAAGTTCGACAAGGAAATTATTGGTCATGCCGATTGATTTTTGGTTTTCTCCAAAGAATGTTGGTGAGGCCAACGTCACCCCTGGCATCATCTGAATTGCTTCAATCTGCTTAGCATAAGCCAGCTTGGAGGTAGTTTTCTGCAAATCAATTTCTAGATAATATTCCTTGATGTTTTGTCTTCTTTCTGCACTTTGATCTACAATTACTGCAGCTGTCCTTGAATGCAAATCCACTGCATCAGAAAGTTGATTAGAAATTGATTTGGATAAGGATTGAAAGGCAGCCACCGAATTTTCTCCTTGCAGCGTAACTGCGATCACTTGAGGGTTCAGTTCTAACGGATACTTTTGCCCTTCGAAGTAATAAAATGGATCTTGAATACTGTTTGCTATTTGATCGTTTCCAGAATTCTGTTTCTGGCCAATCACCCACTCCGGGAGCAGCAACATACAGCAAAACAAGATTAACATATGATATTTCATAATTAATTTTTTAAATGATTAATAATCCTTCTTTCGAAGTATTGAGTTGTAAGCAATCCAGTTTGGAAAGCTCGGTCAACTTCATTATTTGTTTTGCTGAATTTTGATTTGTTGTAGTTCGGCTTTCAATTGAGAATTGTCAGCTTTCAATTGTAGATTGTCGTTGGTGAGTTGATTTACTTGCTTGCTAATTTCTATGAGGTGGAGCATCAATTCCTCTATTTTTACTTGCTGTCTGTTGGTGACGTCAGCGAGTTTGATTTCACCTTGCATTGCGTCCTCTGATTCGAAGCCAATTAAATGGCCGTTTTGCTGGATGTGAGATTCTTCTTCTAGTAACGAAGGTAACCTGTAATCAGCTAGGAAAACGTGATCACTCCAGCCGCTTTCGACACGAACTTCCTTAGCCCGAATAGTCCCATTTACATCTAGCTTAAAATCAGGAGTAACCGTTCCCATGCCAATTCTTCCGTTATTTTGGATAAAGAGGGCATGATTCCAGGATACAGCACTATTTGCGGCTCCACTTGAAGCATAATCAAAACGAATCTGACCTAAGTTGGTAAACCGAATAGCGGCTGCTTGTCCAGCAACATATCTCTTGGCCCCACCGGAAAAATAAGAATTGTAACAAATCATTTTGTGACCGCCATTGTGGAATGCCCAACGATCTCCAAGTTGTAAACTTTCTTTTGGGGTGTTTGTACCAATTCCAACTTTGTCATAAGTAAAAACATTTGTAGCGCCATTATTTGCCCATTGTCCAAAGGCAAAATTGCTAAATAATAAGCATAGGAATCCTAGAAAAATTAGATTTTTCGTTTTCATAATGTAGTGAGTTTATGCACTAATGTTAGTTAGTGCGATTAAAATAATTGTGGAAATAATAAATTAATAAACAAAAGGTTAGAGCCAAAACAAAGAAGTTTTCTTGGCTAGCTTACGCTTTCCAGGAGCAGTATCAATAGAAATTGATAGATAGTAGTACTGCACGTTGTTTTGGATGGTGATTCTTTGGTATCCGATGGAAACATCAGATGATAGTATTCCTAAAAATCACTTGAAAACCCAACCTTAAGTGGTTGGTTGTTAATGACCTAGAGCTAATATAGATTTAATATGTGAATTATCCAAGTAAATAAAAAAGAAAATAATTATTAATATAATTTGTAGTCCAAAAAAAGAAATGCCCGTGAAAACAGATCCACCAGGCAATTCTAAATTATATTTTTTGACTTGATTTTTAATCAAAATTATTATTTCACTAAAGTAATATCTCCCTTATACTCTATTGATTCACCATCAATAAATTCCACCTCAGCATAGTAGACAAAAACGGCATTGTTCATTTTCTTGCCTCTGAATGTGCCATCCCACCCAAATTTTGAATTATTAGGGTCAAAATTCTCTATTTCAAAAATTAGTTCTCCCCACCGATCATAGATTCTGAATACTTTGACATTTGTAACTGCATGGTCGCCAAATATCATTGCAACATCATTTATCCCATCACCGTTAGGTGTAAATGCGTTTGGAATATAAACGTGGCGTGATTTATCAACTTCAAGGCTGATCGTTGCACTTCCAGTACATCCATTTTCATTGACAACTGTTACTTCGTAAGTAATTGATTCAAATGGTTTCGTCGTCGGTTCTGGGCAATCTGTACAAGACAAATAAGTCGGTGGATTCCAGCTGTAAACCAATGGTTCGAAGGTATTCACTGATGTTTGTAAGACTACTTCATCCCCTAGTCCAATCTCTGTTGCTTCTGCAAGTATTTCTACAATCAATTCGTCTGGTTCATAAATGGTTATTTGCCTAGTGATCACACATCCATTTATGTCCATAACATATACTACATAGTTGCCAGCAGCCAACCCACCAAATTGATTCCCAGGTTGATAGTTTGAACCATCTATTGAGTAAACATAAGGCCCTGCTCCACCCGTGACGGTATCGACAGTGATAGAACCATTTGTTTCTCCAAAGCAAATTACATCATTCGTCGAAATCACTGGAGACACAGCAACAGGTTGATTTATTACAATAGTTTCAATAGTAAGACAGCCATTTGCGTCAACTACCGTTACTGTATAATTTCCAGCATCCAATCCTGTAGCAATTGAGGTCGATTGCCCGTTATTCCAAGCATAGGTATATCCAGGAGTTCCTCCGCTTGCAGTTGCGACCGCACTTGCATCTGATTCCCCCCAGCAACTCGGCGCTGTAGAGGAAATATTGATATCAATTGGGGATGGTTCTTGAATTACTACACTTGTTGGGAGTACAGTACGACAACCATTCGCATCATAAGCAGTAACGGTATAAGTGCCAGCAAAAAGTCCCGTAGCTTCCTCTCCAAATTGTGGTGGCACAGTAGACCATTCGTAGTTATACGGTCCTACTCCTCCAATTACCCCAACAATTCCAGAACCATCATTCCCTCCAAAACAACTAACATCTAAAGAACTTGCTACTGAATTATTCCATTCAATTGCTGGATTCGTATCAACAAATATGTTTTCTACAATTGTACATCCATGATCATCGACAACTGTTACTGTATGATTTCCAAAAGTTAAATTAGTCGCAGGATTACCAGTTTCGCCATTATCCCAATTGTAAGTATAAGGAGGTGTCCCACCAACTGCAAAGACAGTCGAAGTACCATCATCCCCGCCGAAACAAGTAACAATTGAGGAAATCAAAGTCGCCGATAAAGGCAATGGCTCAGTTATCAAAATATTATCTATAGAAATGCAATTGTTTGCATCTGTAATAGTTACATCATAATTGCCAGGAGATAGCCCACTTATGGTGGTTCCTGTAGCAGTTGTACTCCAATTATAAGAATAAGGAGGAGTACCGCCAGTCGTTAAAACCACCGCCACCCCATCAGCAGCCCCATTACAACTAATGTTGGTTCCAGCAATAACCCCTGTCAAAACAGCAGGTTCTTGAAGTTGAACATTTGAAACAATCGAACAACCATTGGCATCGACAACAGTAACAGAAGGAGTTCCATGTCCTAAAGAACTAGCCATATCAGTGGCTTCCCCATTTTCCCATATATATTGATAAGGCGGTATCCCACCACTTGCTACTACTTGCGCTATACCATTTAACATGCCATTGCAACTTGGATTAGCGACAATATTTGTAACTGCAGCCAAACTCGTAGGTTCTGTAACCAACACTTGGTTGACTAACTGACAACCATTGAAATCTGTAACGGTGACACTATAACTTGCTGCACATAAATTTGCGGCCATTGCATTTGTCTGACTATTCGACCAATTATACGAATAAGGTAATGTCCCACCAGATACGACAATAGTCGCATTTCCATTACAACTATTAAAACAAGAGTTTGGAACTGAGCTAATGGTGCTAGTAAGAGGAGTTGGCTCTGCAATTATCAAACTACTAGAAGTCACACAACCATTGGCATCCGTTACTGTAACAGTATGTCCTCCAACATTAAGTGCTGTTGCGGTACTAGAAGTCTCCCCATTATCCCAAACAAACATATAAGGGATCGTTCCGCCAGAAGGAGCAACCGTTGCCATCCCATCCGACAATCCAAAACAAGAAACGTTTGATCCTAAAGTCGTTGCTGCAATTAGAGTCGCTGGCTCAGTAATGGTAATCCCCCCAACATCGGTACAACCGTTGGAGTCAGAAACTGAAACACTATAAACACCAGCACA
>CALLWB010000108.1 GCA_938016265.1 uncultured Saprospiraceae bacterium | reverse complement strand
CTTTTTTAATACCCCATTTTAACCCAATTCATGCAATCGAAAATTCATTTTATGCTGAAACCTCTGCAAAACTGCGCACGTCCGTCAATTTTGATTCTCCCCGTAATCTTACTACGTCTGCGAGTCAAAATCACCGTAGAGCGTACATTTTTATTGAGTTTTCAACCTAAAACAAACTTCCAATTGCATGAATTGGGTTAAACACAAAATACCTTTGTGGATAAATCCATTTATTTTCCTTCCTTAAATTCCAACAAAGCATCAATCGTATTCGAAGTAACCGGATGATAGTTCCCCCGCGCGGTCTTATAAATGTCCAATGCTTCTGCTGTTCGTCCCGCCTTCTTTAATGCTTTAAACAAGGTATTCACATACCAGCGACGACCAACTGAATTTAAGAAACTTTTTATTTTGGAATCGACCCCGTTCCCATGATAATTATGCGCAATAGACTTCTCGTACCAGACCATCGCCACATAGGAATTGGTCGAGTTGGTAAGGTTAAATGCCTGGTCTAACTTTGCTAGTTGGTCGGGTTTGATATTAGCAGGGAGGTTTTTGACAAAATGTACCCATTCCTGGGTGGTCCAGTCTTTTGTCTTTGCTGTTTCTACCTTTTTAGTACCCAAAAATTCTTTGATAGATTGCTCTACTTTGTCAAATTTGTCAGACTTGATGATCGCTTGATTGGCAGGAACTCCTGGCTTGTAAATCCATTCTTCTGTGTTGAAAGTGATCTTGTTTTTGTCTAGCAGATTTTCGTTTAGATATTTAACAAATCGTTCGGTATGCATGGTTGAAAATGCATGTTCTTTAAAGTAGTTTTTTAGAAAAGCATCAAACTTTTCACGTCCTACTTTTTCTTCCAGTGTTCTTAGAAACAAGTAGCCTTTGTCGTAAGCAATACTTGTCATTCCGTCATCAGGATTTCGTCCTTTGAGATCTAGTTTTAGCTTCGTGTCGTTTGGCGTTTCTTTGAAGCCTTCGATCTCTTCTTCGAGGTCTTGACGAGCAATTAACGCGAGCATATTTGCCCGATCTGCACCGTAAAGTGCCTCCATGATCCGCATTTCAAAATAGACCGTAAACCCTTCATTAATCCAGAAATCTTCCCAGGTAGCATTTGTGACCAGATTGCCCGACCACGAATGTGCCAGTTCATGCGCCACCAAGGAAGTCAGACTTTTGTCCCCTGCAATGACTGTCGGTGTAGCAAACGTCAACCTAGGATTTTCCATTCCCCCAAACGGAAAACTAGGAGGTAAAACAATGATGTCAAACTGATCCCAAACATAAGGACCATAAAGCTGCTCTGCGGCAACGACCATTTTCTCCATATCCGAAAACTCATAATGAACCTTGTCCAACATCGATTTTTCCGCATAAACGCCTGTTCTTCCGCTGACGGCTTTGTACTCAATATCACCAACAGCAAGCGCCATCAAATAAGGAGAGATGGGTTGTTTCATTTTGAATGTGTAGACGCCGTCCGTGGTTTTTGATTTTGGATTTTCTGCGCTCATCACGGCCATCAAATTTTTAGGAACTTTTACTGTAGCGTTGTACGTGATTCTTATTTGTGGACTGTCTTGTATTGGAATCCAGGTTCTGGTGAGGATTGCTTGACCTTGGGTGAATAGGAAAGGGGCTGTTTTGTCAGCTGTTTGTTGTGGATTTAGCCATTGGAGGGCTTCGGTTTTGCTGGTTGTTTTGTAGTGGATGGTTACTTTTTTTGTTTGATTGGTGATCAGTACTTTCAGGGGCTGGCCAAGCATTTTGTCAAAGCTTCCAAGTGAAAATTTGGTTTCTTTTCCATCGGCTTCCACCTTATCGATTTCCAGAAATTTGGAGTCGAATACAATGACTTCCGCAGAATTGTTAACTATTGAATAAGTGGCTTTTCCAACAATTATTTTCTGTTCGAAATCTACTTTGATATCCAGGTCCAGATGTTGGATCGCAGCTTCATTGGGTCGCGCAAAAGAGTGCGGTTCTACAACATATTCCGATGCTTTATTTTGCGTTTTTTGATTGGTACTTGTATCGCAAGCCGCAAAAACTAACAGAGAGATCAAAAAACAGAGTATCTTATTCATAATTTAATATTTAGAATCGGAAGATAACAACTCTGTTATTGGTAATGAAATAACTTAATATGGAAATCGCTACCTTTTTTGGGACTTACATTAAAAAAGATAGATGAAACTAGTTGTAAGAGAGGAGTTTATCTGTTTTGTGAAGCTTGATTCTCCGATAATCATTGTAACTTTATTTTTAATTAATATAATTATTCATTTTTAAATTGCACGCGAATGAACATGAAATTTCAGCTTACTATCGTACTGGGTTTATTACTTTTTTTTATTGCTCCCGGTCCAGAAGCTTTTGCCGGTGTCGGAATAAACGGTAGTAATAAAAAAGAAATAACCAGCAAAAAGGAAATTAAGAAAGAAGCCAAAATACCAAAAAAGCAGGCCCGTCTTGACAAAAGATTAGACCGGTTAGCCAAATTTGTAAGTCGCACCACTGGTATGGATGAAGCAAAGTACAAGTCGCTTTCCGAAGGGGCAAGGATTGGAATTATTGTTGGTGCTATTTTATTTACAGGACTATTGATTGGTCTTTTAATATTTGCATTATCCACTTTGGATTTTAATTTAACAACAGGGTAGTTTAGCAAAGTATTTCAGCAAAAATTTAGAATGGGATTTTGAGACTTTTCAAAATCCCATTCTTTTTCAAGCCAGCTGTATATTATATCGAAAATTACTTTCCTTGCGGAATAGAGTTTCTATCCTTCTGAAGCATTCCTACTTCAAGTTTCAGTTGTTGGATCATGTCCCTTAGTTCTTGATTGGTAGAAGCTTGGGTGGTTTCTTGATCCACCATGGACGATTTAAGGTAGTCGTTTTCTTTTTGTAAATCTTCTATCAAAACTTGTTGCTCTTTGACTGCATTTATCAGAATGTAAGTCAGTTCATTCGGATCTACTTCCCTGAAATCTTTTAGATTTTGAATTTCCTTTTCTTTTACCATTGATGGAACAATCTGCTCCACTTCTTGAGCAATCAGTCCGACGTGTTTGTCTGTTCCCCAGCCGAATTGTTTTTTGTAATTGAAGGAGACTGGATTGATCTTCAATAGCTCCTGAAGGCCTCTGTTGTAGGTTTTGATATTTTCTTTGGCCCTTCTGTCACTAAACACTGCCCAACTTCCACCTCCCGGTTTATTGGCCGTCCCATTTACTGACAACAATGCAGAGGGAGAGGTGGTACTAATACCGATATCCCCAAGTTCGGAAATGTGAAATCGGTTGTTTGTGCCGGATCCATCGTCTTCCCAAATACCCCAGGTATTAGAGCTGGAAATACCCGTAAACCAACTTTTGTCATTATCCTCCATTCGTAACAAATTGCCTGCGCTGTCATTGAATACATGGAGACGATTTGTGGGGTTGTTAGTCCCGACTCCTACATTTCCACTGCCTCGAAGTGTCAAAATTTCTCGATTCGCAGCCGTTCCACCTCGGCCTCTAAACAAAAATCCACCATCCTGATTGGTGTTATTCCCATCAAGTCCCTCAAACACCAAAAAGTCGGTGGCTGGTGAAAGCAAGTTCGTTTCTGTTAATAGCCTAAAATGACGGTCAGGGCCAATAGCTGCAGCATTATTAGCAATAGGATTGATTCCAATCTCAAGGACTATCCGTTGGTCTGGGTCATCCAGGGAATTTAATCCACGCATCCGGGTTATGCCATTTACTACCAGATTTTCCTCCGGGTTGGATATTCCTATCCCAACATTTCCATTTTCTATCACTTTTAACAATTCTGTTGCAGCGCTACTTTCGGCATCAGCAAGAATCGAAAAATGCGCATCATTGGTAGTATTTCCATCAGCGTCAATATTCAAATGAAGATCATGTTCGGCGGCAATCATTCCACGGTCGGCAATTAGGATGTCTGCCCCGTTGGATGCATTGCCCAGTCCGTTGTTAAGCGTCAAGGTAATATCTCCTGACGGTTTTGAGAAAAGGATTTTACTGTCGTTAGATACCCCAATATTGCCAACTACTTCCAATCTTTGAGAAGGAGTAAGTGATCCAATCCCTACCTGACCGATATTGCTTACGTACAAATCCGTCCTGGGCTCAGTTACTGAATTAGCAGCATTATTAAAAGAAGTTGCGTTGCCCCCAAGAAGAAGCCCACCGTCATATCCGGTGATGTAAGACCGATCCCCTCCAAAGGCATCTTCAAAGACAATGTGTGGTCGGTTTCTCGCTATAAAATTACCATTGCCATCGAAAGAGGTTTGTCCACTTATAGAAAACATCCCTCTATAGTTGGTCGTGCCTAATCCGACGTGCCCATTACTATTTACAATAAACAAGGAATCATTAACACCATCTGTATCAGCGCTAACGTGAAACTTGTTGAGTGGGGTATCTGTCCCGATACCAACGTTGCTTTGTGTAAAAATGTTATCGTTTATATCGTCTGGTGGGGTATTGGTGCCAACTTCGAGCCAGTCGCTATCCGATACCTCCCCGTCCAACAATTTGACCCACTTGTTACCATCCCAATAGTGGAATCCAGTTCCGGTAATAGTGCTTGTATTATAGACCATTAAGGAAGTAGCAGGTGCCGAAACGGGTGCTGCTAAGTTAAGGTCAGGTATAGAAATTCGAGGAATCAGAATCCCCTTGTTGGTATCTTCAATGTCTAGTTGTGCAGAGGCATCTGGTGTGGTAGTGCCAACTCCGACATGCTGTGCATAGTTGAGGGAAACAAAGTAAAAGGTAATTAGAATAAAGGAAATAATCTTTTTCATAGTAAGGTTAGGTTTAAGGAAAAGGTGTTAGTTTTTATCTGTTAATTGTTGCAGTTAGGACTGATTAAATCAGATTTTCATTTTTTGTCTAAAGATAAAGGGTATATAATACTATTATGAATAATATAGGGTACAAAATAGATATAATACTTTGTACCATCACTGGACCTTACTCTGGAATTAAACTCATCTCTCCCAGATTTACCTACATCAGACAGGATATTTCATAGACGGGCTTCTAGCGTTAGTTTTGACTTGATGTTTTTGTTGTAATCAAACGCAAATGCAAGGATCTGTAGCATTAACGGCATAGTTTTACCAAAACCAAGGGAATTTGTGGAAAGGCCTGTTAGAACGTAGACTATTTAACCAAGCACAAATCAGCAACTAGCAGCAAAACTCAAGGAGAAAGATCGGCCTTCCTTCTGCAAACTATGCAGCTGCACCAATGATCCATCCCAAATTTATCACCTTTTACTGGCCATCACCATTCGGACCCAATTATTCAGATTCATTCCAAATAATAAATCGAACTATAGTTGGGGGATCGTTTATCTAGATGGTTTTGTTGTGTAGTTAGCTTTGGTTATATTAAATTACGAATTTACACCACCATGCAAGAACATTTTTATCAGAGTAAAATAGTAGCAAAGGAACAATTGAAAGAATTGGTCAAAAAAAATGATTTTCCAGCACTAACCCGTTTTTCGATCATGGCGGTTTTTACCATTATTATGTGGATACTGGTGGTGCTAACCTGGGAGGCTTCCTGGCCATTGTTTATTCTGGCGCAGTTTGGTTTTGCGGTTGCTGGCTGTAGCAACTTTGCTTGTGCGCACGAAACTGCCCATAATACTGCATTCAAATCTGATGGATGGAATAAATTTGCCAGTTATTTTGCAGGGATCGGGCACTATTATCCACCTGCTTTTTTCAAGGAGTTTCACTTTACCCATCATCGTTATACGCACATTCCTGGAAAGGATCCTGAAATCTCCTTTGCAGGCAAACCTGTGCCTTCTGTCATTACGACGTTGCCTTCTTACATCGCATGGATTACCGGGATCCCCATTCTGATGTACAAAGTAATGACTACCATCTTTGGAGGAATTGGGATGCCAGAACCGATTCGAAAATTTCTTTATCCCTATATCCGGCCTAAAGTCCGACTAAAATTGTGTATTGATAGCCTGTTTGTCGTGTTGGTTTATGCAGTAATAATTTACTTGGCGGTCTCTTGGTATGAAGGGTTTTGGGGCATCATCCTTGGGCAGTTTTTAAGTCATAGTCTACTAGGAAGTTATCTCGCTCCAGAGCACAATGGATTGCCGCACGAAGGTGATATTCTAAACCGAACCAGAAGTATGAATACCTTACCGCTGATTCGGACTATAATGTGGAATATGCCTTACCATGCAGAGCATCATGCGTATCCAGGTGTTCCTTTTCATAAACTGCCCGATCTTCATAAAGTGATAGAGGGAGAATTAGTACACAAGGAAATAGGCTATGGCCAATTTCATAAGTCGGTATTGCAAGAACGTTTAGGAGGTGGGAATAACTAGTTCTGATCAAATTCAAAGGGGGTGGATGATTTTGATTCAACTTGCCACTAGTTATAGTTAATAAAATGTATATTGCGACAAATAAAAACTATACTTTCTTAATTTTAAAATTTATCGACTATGAAAATTCAAATTACATTGATTTTGGCTTTTTTTATGTTTTGTTTGGCTCCTGCCAACGAGGCGTTAGCTGCTGCTAGTAGTGCTTACACTGCAGCAAAATCAGAAAAAGTCATCAGCAAAAAAGAAGCAAAACAAGCAAAAAAACAAGTGCGTCTTGAAAAAAGACTAGATCGTATGGCCAAATTCGTTAGCCGTACAACAGGTATCAGCGAAGCTAAATATAAGGATATGTCTACTGGTGCAAGAGTTGCATTGGTTGTCTCTATTTCTGTCGTTGGCGCGGTACTGATTTTCCTTTTGTTTTGGTTATTAATTTGGAAACCGTTGCTTGATCTATAAGATTTAACACAGCATAATCTTTAAGAAAGCCAGAAAACAGATATCCGTTTTCTGGCTTTCCTAATTTTTAATAGTTTCCTTTTAATTGTATACGTTCTTAAGTAGAAGCGATACACGTATCACTCTAATGTCACCGACCGGAGAAGAAGTAGCACCATCCAATACTTAAAATCCGGGAATATTGGTATGGAGATTTCTGTTGTTCCAAACCTTAGATCGTTCTTCAGCGTCGCACACCCCATTCATACTACAATCCTCCTGCAAATAACCGGATTGGTTTCTACCATTCCAAGCTTCGCTTCGGTCTGCTGCATCAATGAAACCATCCGCATTCAAATCTCCCTGCCACAAGGCAAAAACACCGTCACTCATCATCTTCAATCCTGAAGATCCACCATAGGCATCTCCTGTTTTGAAGTCATATGTGGTAGTCGAAATTCGGGAAAGCGGGATGGCTGTTGTCGTCATAACTCCTAGGTGATGTCTAGGGCGAACAGAAACATAATAATTACCAGCAGGTTTATTCATAAAAATAACTGGAGAAGTGCCATCCACATCAACTACATCCCCATCTGCTTGTATTAATGCAGATCTGGTTGCCAGAACAACAGTCGGATCATTTTCATCCCGCAATTCCACCATCATCCAGTCTACAATAGCATCTGCTCCTTGTACATCAAACACGGTAGAGTCTACTGTTTCTCCTCCTCCCAGATCGATATGTGGAAATCCAAGCCCAGTAAAGGGTTCTTCTAAAGGTATTAGATCCATTATTCTCAAATCATCCTTCATTAAACTTGTCGCCACGTCATAGGGTCCTTCAAGCATTAGGGTAAGTTGTACTTCAATGTCTGATGGTGGCGGACTGCAAGTGATCAATGCTTCCCAACCTCCATGATTCTCTATATAGTCTGACACAAAATGGAAGGTTAGACAACCAGAAGGATCAGAAGAAGTGATCGGATAGTTGATGGGTACGCCTAATCCAGGAGAAGGACCTCCACCTAGGCCTTTACCCTGTAGAGAAGGGCCTCCGCTTCCTCCACTTTGGCAATAGCCACTTGGAGGGCTTAAAGGAGTGCTTGTGACGCCTATTCCATCATAAATGAAAAATTGGTCATAACATCCTCCCTGACCGTCCGACTCAATTTCGAAAGAGAAAAAGGTGGCGGTAATAACTTGACCAGGAAAATCCGGGCAAAATGTATAAACGTCATTTTCGTCATCAGAATAATTACCTAACGGTCCTCCAGTATCATAAAAGTAGGATCCACATACGGTAGCACAATCCGGTGCAGCAAAAAAAGCATCCCCGAATGTGGCATTGCAAAACGGATCGGTATCAAAATAAGCATAGACTTCATTGCCCTCTCCATCTCCATTTAAATCAGTCAAAGTAACTGTTTGTGGGCTACCAGTAATGGCAAATTCTTGCCCGTTTACAACTAATAAACCATTTGCCGGCGGATCAGTGTAGGTCACTACCAGGTCCTGGGTATAACTCTTTGTTGCCTGATCACATGCCGTTTGGGCACCAGCAGTAACATTATTGATAATACAAGAAGTATTTGGTGCCAAGGTCGGCACTAAACACCATTGATTTAACACCCCAGCATAAGGAGACGTATAGTCGGTGATGGATAGATTCCAAACCCCATCAAATACTTCCCCATCAAAATCAGACAAGCTTCCAAAACTCACCTGATAGATCCCTGTAGTTGGAGATTGGCAGGAGAGTGTGCTAGCTGCTTCGTCATCAAATTTGACCAAAAGGTCAGCATTATAACATTGATAATATAATAAATCGAGCGAGGTGCCAGAAGGGCTGGTCAAGGTAATCAAAAGGTTTTGCAGCCGATCATGCTCGATATCTAACACCACATCTAAGTCTACAATTAGATCTGATCCCATTCCAGGAATGGTCATGTCTTCCGAAACTACAGCAGTATGGTCGATAGGTGTAGCTGGTGAGCTGGAGTAGGTTCCACAACTTGCGGATAGTGGTGGCTCGCAGTTAGCTGGAGCGGTATACAACCCAATCATTTCTGTAGCACAAAGTGGTGCATCATCGAAGAACGCAGTCATATCAACTGGAGCGCCTGTGGCTGGCAAATTGATCAGGGTGACCGTTTGAGGGCTTGTTCCAATCGAGAAAAATTGACCACCAACATTTAGCGAACCAGTAGTTGGTTCATCGGAATAGGTGACGGTAATCTCCTGAGTATAGGTATTTGTTTGTGGATCGCAGGTGGTTTGTGCACCTGCCGTCATCCCAGTGATAAGACAACTCGTTTGTTCTACTGTATTCGGTTGCAAACACCAACCAGCAAGTAGGCCTGATGTTTCACTTTGATACTGTGCGATGACATTGATTATCCAGGTTCCATTTAACGGCTCGCCATCAAAAGCAGAAAGACTGCCAAAATTAGGTGCGTAATTACCATATGGGGTATAATAGGAAAATGGACATTCAAAAAAGCTATTCGCCTCGTCATCGAACAGTACATTTAGGCCATCATTAAAGTAACATTCATTATCGACAAGATAGATAGTTGTACCAGAAGGACTGGTAACAGAAACCTCGTAGAATTGAACACTTAATCTCAGATCCACAAAAATATTTAGATCCTCTATGAATTCATTTGGATTTGTTGAAATGACTATGCTATCAACGGCGCCTACTGAATTACCAAGTACACCTACTAAATTTGTACTTGAGTACATACCGCAATTGTCTCCTGGTTGGGGAAGTCCAAAGCAATCTGCTATTCTGGGAGCGGCAAACAATGCTTGAGATTCCCAGGAACAGCCTACATTGTCTGTGAATTCAGCAGTTACCCCACGGGAGAAACCATCTACACTAAGGTTCGTTAGGGTGATCGTTTGTGGACTTCCTGTGATTGGAAATGTAAGTGGATTGCCACTCAATTTGTTTATTAGAAGCATCCCTGTAGGTGGTTCTTCAGGGTAGGTGATGATCAGCTCTTGATTGAAGGTGAAGCCATTCGGATTGCAGGTCTGAATTCCTGGAGATACATCCGTAATTCTGCAGGGGGATGGTTCGTAAGCGCAGATTTCAAAATCACCAAATTCATCGTTTGAATTGTCCCAAATTCTTAAATAATAGGTGCCTGGAGTAAGATCTTGAAATCGATGTGGCCACCCTGAGAAATAATAGGGATTGCCACTGTCCTGGACGCAATCAGCCTCCATCAGGGTGTTACAATCTCCAGCATATAATGCACCTTCAATATGCTCATGTACGGTAGAATTCGCATCAACTACTATGTAACCAGAAGAGGGTGCCTGGAGACTATACCAAACATCATTGCCAGAAAAACTGCCGCAAGAAGGGAGTAAACTATCAATTGAGTTAGATGCCAAGAAGTTGTGCCCAGCTGTAGCTGTTCCACAGTTGTCTTGTGCAATTGGCAACGGTTCTGCGGTAGCGCAAATATCATTAGGAACATCCAAGCCGTAAACACAGATGTCAAAGGATGTTCGTCCTGGTGTATATAAGGAGCCGTGCCACATTCTTATTATATACGTCTGTCCTATTGTTAGACCTCTGGCGATGATTTCTCCATTATTGTCGGAGCAAGCTACAGAAGTTAGACCTGCGCAAGAACCGCTATAAATTTCTCCTCTTGGCTCAAAGTAGTCCGTATTTATATCGACAAGCACATGGGTAGATTGAGCAACAAAAGAGTACCACATATCCCTTGCGGCGTTGGACCCTGTACATACATTTATAAAGGTGTTAGTCATCGTTGCGTACTCTCCAGATACTGGGTTGGTGCATGAAAACCCTAAGTTTTGAGTCAGGGGGATTGGGTTATGACAGGAATCATTTGCTGGTCTTGGTGGGGGCAATTTTAGACAGAGCTCAAAACTTATTTCAGCGTGTGGCCGTTGGCTATACACCCTTATGTAACGAACGAAACCAGGGTTAACATACATTCGCCCGTATGGAAAAAACTGCCCCCCGCAAAAAACACCTGTCAAACTGCCACATTGCTGGTCATTGCCGCCTGGTTGATCAAAAGTTTCAAATATTAGATTGCTTCCTATTCCATTTAAGGATGTGCTGACTGAAACGTCCCAATACAGTATATTGTGTGGAGAAGTAAATTTAAACCATACGTCATCATCGGCAGTTCCTAGACATCCGGGCATGGATTGAGTTGCATGTTGAGTGGAAGCTTGGACGACTGTAGTACAGGTATAGTCCAAGTTTATGGGGATTTCGATGGCGTTAATACAATCATCATTTATTGGTGGTGCAGGTGGAGGTACCAAACTGGCATCCATGCAGAAACCAAACGGGTTGTTGTTCTGAGTAACGATGGCTACATAATAAACTATTCCATTCGATAAGGCCTCTGAGGAGGTGAAATTTAATGAGGTTTGTGTATCATTGAATGCTATACTTACTCCTAGACATTGAGGGGAGTTGTTGGGACATTCATCAAATAAATTTAGCGCCAACGCATTATTTGGTATGGATAGATTTGAAAGTTGAATTTGTAAGGCATTTGTCCCATCTCCGGTGATTTGAAACCAGTATTCCAATGCATTATGGAAAACTGAACATGGATTGGAGTTGAGGCTACCCTGATTTGTTATCGAATTCGCGCATTGCTGAGTTCCCGGAGTAATTGTTATCGCATTGGAGCAAAGCGTTTGTGCATTTGCATTGAATTGGAGAATGGATAATAGAAAGAATAGTGTATAAAATGGAAATTTCATTGGGCAAGCATTTTGAGTGAAAGGGAAATGTTTTTTGCATCAAAAAGTGATAAATACTCAAATGAGAGACTACTATTTTCATAGTTTGATACCTACTAATATGCAACTAATATTCCCAATATAAAATATTTTACTATGTCGTTTGGCTTAAATGTGACATTGATTATTTGGAGTTTTTGTATAAAAAAAGTAGATTGAGTTAAATTGATGTTTAAAGGTGGTAACATCTATGGGCTGTTACTTTTGAGTAACTTATGAGCGGATTTTTAGGGGTGATTTTTTTTATTTGTTAATAAAAGTAATTTATTTTTTTAGTGAATAGGAACTAGTTAGTCTAGATGCTGGCGGACTTTTACTTGTATACGCAGATTATGTTTTTTCTTTTTTTTCTTTAATTAAAGAAGATACCTGTTGGCTTGGAGTCGTTTTCTGATGTGTACTGTTTTCTTATGGTTTTGTGAAAATTATATTTGATTTTTTTTCTTCAATTTGTCTTCATGATCGCTAAATAATCCCTTAGGGTTTTATAATAGATATTTCTAATACACGAGTTGGGTTTAACCCGAAGGAAGTTTGTGCAGGGTATTAGATAGGTAATTTACCTACCAACGTATTAGGTGAAAATGCGGTGGTTAACCTACTAGGATTGATGTACTTTTGTTCTTGAAGGAGATTGTGTTATGAATTAAAATAAAATATTTTCGAATTAAATATGCTTCACATGGCAATAATTTGTCGAAAAATAGTCCAAAGAACTATTAAAATGAAAAAACCAGATATTCCAATAAATGAAAAAGAACGGCTAAACGCTTTGTACTCGTATGAATTGCTCGATAATATTGAGCAAAAGGAATTTAACGATATTGTCAATTTGGCTGCTCAAATTTGTGATACTCCGATTTCACTGATTACATTGATTGATGCCTCCACTCAATGGCACAAAGCACGATTTGGTTTGGATGTGGCAGATATAGAAAGAGAAATTTCATTTTGCGGACATGCAATCAATCAGCCTGACGAAATTTTTATTGTAGATGATGCCTCTAAAGACGAACGATTTGCAGATAATCCACTAGTAAAAGGAGACCCTAAGATTGTTTTTTACGCTGGAGTACCGCTAGTAACTCATGATGGACTGCCACTTGGTGCGTTATGCGTAATTGATCAAGTACCTAAAGTTTTGGAACCCCATCAAATTTCAGCGTTGAAGACTCTTTCCCAGCAGGTTATCCGGCTATTTGAGCTTAGGAAGTTGGTGTTGGATTATGATAAAAAGTATTCCCAACTAGAAGAAAATCAACAAAATTTTGAAAAAATCGGACATCATTTAAAAGCTCATCTAAGAAAAATGGAAGTCTCGGTGGAGGTTATCAAAAGAAAACATGAAGGTAATTTTGATGATGAATGTTCAACACTCATCAACGCCATTCAAACCGAAGCTACAAATGCAATACAATTGATCAATGACGAGATATATAAAGCCGATGATTCGTAATTGGTTTTAGTCTGTTAAAATTATTATATTGACTTTGTAAAGATAATGTTAGTAGACTGTTCCTCCAGCAATCTATAAATCTGTTTCTATGAACCAGCTAGATTTCAGTTTATTTGATAATTTGATTGAAGGGATTCAAGTCCTCTCTCCTCGGTTTGAATATATTTATGTTAATGAGGCAATGGGCCTACAAATCAATTGCACCCCACAAGAATTAATCGGCCATCGCGTTTTGGACAAGTTCCCAGGACTGGCAAATACAGAGTTGTTTATTCAGACGAATAGATGCATGAAGGAAAGAACTAATCTCGAAATTGTACAAAAATATAAATTTCGGGATGGGGTAGAAAAGTGGTTCCAAATCAAAGTCCAGCCTTTTGAGGATGGTCTGTTGTTGATGTCCTCGGATATTACAAAGACCAAACAGGTAGAGGAGAAGTTAAAGAAAAAGGAAAAAGCCTATCGAAAATTGTTTGAGGAAATGCAAGAGTATTTCCTGGTGCAAGAAGCCGTCTACAATGATCAAAACGAAATTGTAGATCTGAAACTGGTAGCGATCAATTCTATGGCAGCCAATCTGGTCGATAAAACCCCAGAAGAACTAATCGGCAGAATGGTGACGGAGCAGTTGGGCCCGCTCGAAGGCAGTATGCTGGAAATCACAAATCGAGTAATTTTAAATTCGGAATCTGTCCGGTATGAAAAGTTTATGCCTTCTTTAAACCGATGGCTGAATATCCATTCTTATTCCCCCCAACCCAATCAAATAGCTTCCTTGATACTTGATATCACCGAAGCAAAATTGAGTGAACTGGAATGGGAAAAGATCAATCAACAACTGGATTTTATAGTAAAAAACCGGACTTCTGAATTGGCAGAAGCACTTGCTAGAGAGCAAAAATTGAGTACTGTAAAAAGTAACTTTCTTTCGATGGCTGCCCATGAGCTAAAGACACCTTTGAGTGCCATTTTGTTGATTGTTAGTGTGCTGGACCGAATTGCGGAGCATGGAGAAACAGAAGATCGGGAAAAATATCATCGGTATATAGAAGAACAAGCTAAGGAATTGCTACGGCTGCTAGATAGTTTTGTCGCTCCTTTTCATCGAGAGATCGGAGGGGGACAATTGGCCTATGAAACCTTTGATCTGTTTGTTTTTCTAGAGCAGATTTGTGAAGAATTTCAGTGTCTTTGCAAAGAAGGGCAGCAAATTTTGATGCAGTTCGAAGGGGAAAGGATCTTGGAACAGGATAAGGGAATCTTACGAAGAATCATAATTAACTTATTGACCAACGCCATTAAATATTCACAAAAAGATATTGTCATTTCGTCAAACCTTAAACATAATAATCTAACCTTACGGATCAAAGATGAAGGAATGGGCATTCCAGAAGCAGATCAAGCCAAGGTTTTTGACCCTTATTTTAGAGCCTCCAATTCGAAAGGCATTCCAGGGACAGGGCTCGGTCTCAATATTGTAAAAATGTATGTGGAGCAGATCGGAGGCAACATCAGTTTTGTAAGTAACGAAAATGAAGGGACCACATTTATGGTTAGTGTATTGGATTAATATTACTAGATTCCTACAGGGTAGGTGCAATGATATTAGATAACCAACAACTTCCTACAGCTTAGCGATACCATGTTGAAGTGCATATCTTACTAAACCCGCTGTATTTTTGACTTGCAGTTTTTCTAATAGATTACGCCTGTGGGTGTCTACGGTGCGGATACTGATAAAGAGGGAATCGGCAATTTCTTTGTTGCTTTTTTCTTCAGCGATGAGCTTAATGATTTCTAACTCACGGGGGGTGAGTTTTTCTCCCCTTTTTCTCGTTTTGGGTTTGTTTTGGTGGAGTAGTTGTCGAACCATGGATTTTGAGATTTTTTGGCTGTAGTAGGTATTCCCACTAGCAACATCTCTGATAGCTTGCATCATTTCTTTTGTACCAGTATCTTTTAATAGGTAGCCATTTGCTCCTGCATCCAATACTTTTTTGATATAATTGTCTTCATGGTGCATGGAAAGAATAAGTACTTTTATAGCAGGCTTTTTTTCTTTCAGCCACTTAGTCGCAATCGTACCGTCGTCTTCGCCAACCGAAATGTCCATTAACACCACATCAGGATCAATTGCTTCAATTTTTGACATAAAATCTGAAATGGTACCGGAAGAACCTAATACCTCAATTCCTTCTTCATATTTTATCAAAGAAGCAATTCCGTCTCTAAAGACTTTATGATCATCCACAATATATATGGTAATTGGCATTCTGCAGTTTCTAGTTATAAAGCGACATTTTTCAAACAAATTCTACAACTCATCCTCTGGTAAAAGTATGAAAAAAGTGCTAATAAATCAATTTAGCCAGGGTTTACAGCCACAAAAAAATATATAGGTGATTGAGTGACTTCTTAAAAAAAAATGGTCTTTGTAGTAAGATCTCCGCAAACGATATGATTATGAATAAAAAGATTTTATTCCCATTCCATTTTGAAAAAGACAATAAACAACTGTTTTGCAGTGTTCTGGAAATGGTAGAGGAAGAAGAAGGGAATCAATTAGTTTGTTTTACTTCTGTATGTGAAGAAGATAAATTGGACGATGTTTATCTCCATTTGCTTGAATTGTTTGGCTTCTATCAGACCACCAACAATAGTTGGGGGAAAAGTATGGCAGAAATTAAAAAAGATATAAAAGTGGGGGTTTTCATTCAGGAATTATTCAATTATCTGAGTTTTACTAAAGTCGATGTATTAATTGCAGATCCTGAAAGTCTGGTGTTAGATCCAGAATTCCTAGAGAAACTTCTATCAAACAACGCCAATAAACCTGAAATAATAACGCTCAATTCAAAGGAAGGCAATAAATGTTATAGCAGTAGAAAATGATACAGTCACAGTGGAAGTTTGATGCTGATCTTTGTCTTTTAGTTCCTATCTTTTAGTCTACGAGATTTCAAATATTGAAATGCCTTGTAGGCATTTTACCTATTTTCTACGCAATTTTCCTACTCTAAGATTACGTATTTCTACAATTATTTTGCCTGTCACGATTTTGCATATTTGTGTTACTATTTACTCGAACAACTACAAATACCTATTACAGATTATGGCGGCAATAAATACTTTTTCAGACACTCAGTTGGTTACTTCCTATCAACAACAAAAAGACCCTCAATTTTTCGGCGAATTATACAACCGATATTACCAGAAAATTTACCGATTTTGTTTTAAACTAGTCAACGACAGATGTGAAGCAATGGATATCGCTTCGGATACCTTCGTCCGATTTTCCTACAAAATTGCAAGTTTAAGAAATCCAGATTTGTTTGCCGCCTGGCTCTTTAGGATTGCTAACAATTTGTGCATGGATTATCTAAGGAAGAAAAAGAAAAATGCGACTGTTGGCTCTTATGAGTTTGATCAATTGGTCGATGACAATTCTCTGGCAGATGCAATGACCAAAGAATCCCACCTCAACAAACTAGAATACATAATCAATCAACTTGATGATGACACCAAAGAGTTGATTATAGCAAAGTACTTCAACAAAAAAACTATAGCATGCCTGGAGACAGAAATGGGATTGTCAAAGTCCGCTGTCAAAATGCGAATCAAAAGAGCAAAAGGTAAAATTCATTCCCTCTGGCAAAATCCTTCAACCAAAAGTACAGAAACGAAGTCTGATGGATTTATGGCGAGCGCATTTTCTGTGAACGGAATATAAGATCTTGAAATACAATTACCCTAGTAGGAATTGATGGGGCAGGGATATTACGAACTGTTTATACCTGCCCCTATTTTCAGGTTTGAAAAGTCTAGGGAAGTAAAATTTCGATATTGCCTACCTCCTCCTAACCATAACAACAAGAAACCACTTAGTCCCAAGTTAATGGAGGATCGGGAAGGAGTAAAATTTATTCTTGGTCTGGGTTGTTAAAAATAGTTTTTGAAGAGAATGATGGAAATTATCATAGGACCGTTATACAGCAAGTTTGTTGCATGCAGGTCGAACCTACCTGACTAAAGAAGTTAGACAGGCGACACTTCCGAAGAAACTGGATTTTGAAACTGCTAGAAGACAAAGTCAGATAGGTCAAGCGGAATCATTATTCAAGAGCTTCCTAAGAAACCTTTTACCTGAA
>CALLWB010000107.1 GCA_938016265.1 uncultured Saprospiraceae bacterium | reverse complement strand
TAAATTGATAGAAATTAAAATGTATCTCCCCTTCATAGTCGTTAGGTAGCTCATATTGAATCTGGTGATCCTGGTTTTCATTCAAGACACCAAAGCCTAGCGTTTGACCATTATCAGCGGATACGATCCCCCAGGCTTTATAGCCATTATAGAAAGGTTCTTGAGTAATAACCGTAAGTGTTTTGGTATTTAAATTACCACAGCTTCCAACATCAACAACATCGTCCTCCTTTTTACAGGAAATAAAAAACAGAACAATAAGGCTTAGGCTTAGTAAAATTTGACTCGTTTTCATGCTTTATATTTTTGATACCTAACAGATATAAAGATCAAGATAGAATAAAACTAGAAAAAACACAAACGCCCATTCTCTCCAACAATTCGACAAAGGAGAAATCTTGGGTATCCAAAAGAAAGAGCCGTATTCCCAATTAGGAATACGACTCTTCTTTTTAGCGATTAGCTAACTCAGAAAAATTTGAAACGATCTGAGCGGTTTAGTAATGATTAAATAATAATTTCTCGTTTTATGGCTGATCTTTTTTAGCCAAAATTCGGAATTTATTATTCATCCATTACTTATCGATTAACGACGTACCATAAACTTATTAACGTGAACTGCACCATCAGCAGTATCTACTCGAAGTAGATAAATACCAACTGCAAGCTCAGAAATATTTAATTCTGTACGGTGAGTTGGACCATATACTTTAGTATTCATCACTCTACCATACATATCTAATACCGTTACCTGGAAGTCCGCATCTAATTCCATATTGAGCTCTAGGCTCAAGAAATCGCTAGCTGGATTTGGATAAAGTCTAACTTCTTCACCAGTGATCATTCTATTAGATCCACAAGCTCCAGAACCACTGTTACCAGCAGTAAAGCTACAAGTACTAGAAACAGTACTAGATTCGCCAGAGCAATTCGTAGTCACTCTCCATTCATAAGTAATTCCATTAGAAAGACTAGAAATAGTCAAGTTGTTACCAGTAGCGGAGAAACTTTGCCAAGTACCACCTGCGGCACGTATCTCAACAGTGTAACTTACTGCTCCAGACATTGCATCCCAGTTCAACTTCGCACGTTTTGGTTTGATATTGCTTGCAAATAAACCTGTTGGCGTATCACAAGATCCACCAGTAGAACATGGCGAGCAATCTGGACCACCACAGTCAACACCCGTTTCATTGCCATTCTGAATTCCATCTGTACAAGTTGCACCAGTAGTACAAGGCGCACAATCCGGACCACCACAATCAACACCCGTTTCATTGCCATTCTGAACGCCGTCACTACAAGTTGGGCTAGTACCACCACCGCAGCCATTAGAACTCAACAAACTTTCTCTAAAACCACCAGCAGCGAAAAGTGCTTGCATACGAGAATTTTGTCCCGCAGTAAATAAGTTCATACAAGCATCGTAAGAATAATCCATGTAATTTTCTACCATATCCACTGATCCACAAGAAACGTGTCCAGTAGCACATCCACCATTAGAAGCATCAGACTCTGGCGTATCCGCAACAAAATCATCTACTCCACAACCACCGTCCCCCCAAATGTGGCGAAGGTTCAACCAGTGACCGACTTCATGAGTAGCCGTACGTCCCAAGTCATAAGGACTTTGTGCAGATCCACCACGACCAGTATAAGCATAATCATTGACGACACCATCTGTATTGGCAGCTCCACTACCAGGGAATTGGGCATATCCCAAAAGGCCATTGCCTAAGTTACAAACCCAAATATTGAGGTAGTCACCTGTTGGCCATGCATCAGAACCACCAGAGCTAGCAAACTTAACACCATCATTGGTATAGCTAAAAGAGCGCTTTTTCGTTTTTACTCTAACGATACCTGAGGTAGAATTACCATTAGGATCAACAGAAGCCAGACAAAACTCAATCTGAGAATCCGCAGCTTGAGGCCACTGATTAGTCGCATCTGCATTGAGTCTTCTAAAATCTTCATTCAATACATCTAATTGAGACTGAAGTTGTGCGTCAGAAATATTTTCACTTGTACTTCTCCAAACTACATGAAAAACAACGGGAATCGTTACAATGGCATTACGATTGGCAGCAATCTTACCGTCTAGAAAAGACTGAGTGTGTCTTTCTATCCCCTCCATTCTTTGGATAGTAGCAGGATCTTTATCTATTTGAATCTGTAAATGATCCATCGCGCTACAGTTTCTATCTTCAACTTGTGCTTGAGAAAGCATTGGAAAAAGTAGCATTAGGGCAAAGGCTATCAACCCGTTTTGTAAATTTAAAAATTTCATAATAAATTTTGTGATTTTGATTATATGGTTTAAAAAATAGTGAATTACAAACAAAGTATTAGCATTCCAAAACAGAATTGGAGGCTGTAGTTTTGACATTATATTTTTAGGAAATCCTAAAAGCTTGGCGCTAAAGAAAGATTGTTTTGAATTTAAATTACTTTGGAGAAGGGGAATATAAAAATTTAGCATATCGCTAAAACCGAAGCACAATTTACTGATATTAATTAAATCAACCTAATTTTATTTTCAAAAAAAGAACAATTAACATTTTTAAAATACCTGTCCAACTTAGTGTACTTTCGCCTAAAAGTAGAAAATCCCTTTAAAAAAAGGAGTTATTCTGATTTCCTTGCGGATTTATTTATTATCTAGCAATGGATTTAAATCACTGCTTATTTTTTTCTAAAAGCAAGACCAAAAACGCTTGAAATCTACGGCCTCCATAGCACTCCTTGATCTGCATTACCTGCCTTGTGTGGAGTATTTTGCCACGCTTGTTCAATATCCTGTTATATGTATCGAACAACAAGAGAATTACCAGAAAGGAAGCTACCGCAATCGTTGCCACCTCGCTGGCGCCAATGGTTTATTGCGACTTTCCGTTCCGCTCTTCGGCAGTAAACACCAGCAAAAAGCCATACAAGAAGTACAAATCGCCAATCAGCAAGCTTGGCAAAAACATCATTGGCGATCTATTCAATCAGCCTATGGTAAAACCCCTTTCTTCGAGCATTATGCTCCGGAGATCGAACCTTTGTTTCAGCAATCTTTTGAATTTCTGTTTGATTGGAACAAACAACTCTTACTGCAAATCATCGAGAGCCTGGAATTGCCCGTGACCCTCAATTGGTCGGAGCGCTACCATGCTCCAGACGAAGCAGGTATTTTGGACTTAAGAAATAGTATTCTCCCAAAAGACAAGCCCCATCCAGGCTTTAGTTCGCCGCCCTACCCACAGGCCTTTCTGGAAAGACACGGTTTTTTACCTAATTTGAGTATCTTGGACTTGCTATTTTGCCTGGGGCCACAGAGTGTAGAAGTTTTGGAAAAGAGTCGATTAATAGTGACTCCTAAATAGAGTTTAGTCTAAATACCGTGTAACATAAATTTCTAAACATTTTGAACATGCCTTTTTGTTATACTCTTCGTCATGTACTCGTTATGATAGCTAAGGCTATCAAACTCCGTGCATTCCTCGATTATATCAAAAAATCATAGCTCAAAAC
>CALLWB010000106.1 GCA_938016265.1 uncultured Saprospiraceae bacterium | reverse complement strand
TAGGCCTTCCGCAGGATTGTTGATGTTGTCCCTGGCAGACAAGGTCATGCGTGGGATCAATACTCCCTTGTCCGTGGAGACCACATCCAGGGCAGCAGAAGCATCCGGCGCGCTGGTATTAATCCCGACATTGTCTGCCGCAGGCAATTTTTGAATGGATATCTGGGTACTCAGTTTCTGAGCTTGGGCAGCGTATAAAGTCAATAGACCAAATACAATCCCTAACGTTAGTTTCTTCATAGTTAGTTATTTTTGAATGAATGATGGCGAATATACGTATTTAATTATATAGGTAACTCTGGCACATATGAAGAATTAAAATTAATAGGTCTAAAAAAAATCTCCTGGCAAACGGATCGTTCACCAGGAGATTTTTATAGTTAGAAATAAGGCAATAATCAACTAAGGAGGAGTCACGTTAAACTCTATACCAGATACAAATCCCTTTGAGGTTATACCAGCAGACTGAATTTTTAGTTTCAAAGTATAGGTCCCTTCCTTCAACCAGATAGGAAACCGTACCTCTGAAATAATATTACTAGCACCGTACTGTGTTTTGGTGATGGTTTTATCATTTAAGAATAACTCTCCCCAGCCTAACGAACCATGCGAGGAAAATCCATTCTGTCCAACACTATAGGAAACGGACGTACTTTCGATTTTCAGAACTTTCCCTGGTGGAACAATCAACGTGTTCGTAACAAATAATGGAGTGCTACCACTCACGGAGGTGCCTTCCATTTCAATAAAGACCACCTGGTTAAATTGTAGATTGCCTTGTGCCTTCATGTCCAATCCAAGTAGGAGCGAGAATAGAAGACTTGTAAATACTATCTTTTTCATAATTGTTAATCTTTTTTAAAATCCATCGGATGTGTAAATTAATGTTGCATTGTCGCTTCCGGCGCTGGAGGAGCTTACGAAGGGCAACCATTGTGTACCGTCGTAATAATAAAACCCTTTGTCGTTGTCCGTTTGGAAGATCAATAGGCCTTCCGCAGGATTGTTGATGTTGTCCCTGGCAGACAAGGTCATGCGTGGGATCAATACTCCCTTGTCCGTGGAGACCACATCCAGGGCAGCAGAGGCATCCGGCGTGTTGGTGTTTATCCCTACATTGTCTGCCGCAGGCAATTTTTGAATGGATATCTGGGTACTCAGTTTCTGAGCTTGGGCAGCGTATAAAGTCAATAGACCAAACACAATCCCTAACGTTAGTTTCTTCATAGTTAGATATTTTTGAATGAATGATGGTGAATATAAATTATTTTTATTTTACATGAGTAAAATCGATAATGTAATTTACTAGAAATCAATGACTGATCTAATATAAAGCAATACACCTATTTCCTAAATTGTATAATAGGGCATCCTACACAATTGTGTAGTTGTTTTGTCCCCTAATTGTCAATAAATTTATAGTATCAAATAACAATCTGCCAAATTGTTTTTAAATGCTAAAATTAGATCAATGAAATGCACGACAAACTATCCCAACCCTTTTCGATCTGCAACCAGAATAGAGTACAGCATTCCTCGTACATCGAAAGTAGGCATCAAAATTTTTAGTGAGACCGGAGAACTTGTCTATCGACTAATGACCCACATCCAAACCGCCGGAAAGAAATTCGTAACTTGGAATGGATGCAATGTTAACGGACAACAAGTACCTTTTGGAAGGTATTTCTATGTGATAAGAATCGATGATTGTTACGAAATTTCAAATGAAATGTCCTTTGAAAGTTAATTTTTAGTGCAACGATTCTGTACATCACACGTTAGTTATTACACTACAATCCTTATACACTAAATCACCCAATAAATATATACACTTAACAACCTAAACTCAATGATAAAAAAATGCAGCGGCCTTCTTCTTTACTTTGTACTTGTAGGGTTTTTTCTACTTGCATCGCCTGCTGTTGCACAACAACAAAAAGTTGATTTTTTTTCTATTAATGATGGACTAACGCAAAGTTCAGTCAACACCATATTCCAGGATAGCGAAGGGTTGATTTGGATTGGTACGCAAGACGGGCTTAACAGATACGACGGCCATACGTTCGAAAGTTTCAAGAATATTCCCTTCGATTCTACCTCGCTTGCTGACAATTTTATCAATTGTATTTTTCAGGATTCCAAGGGGCGACTTTGGGTGGGCACCTCTGTAGGTGGGCTGCACCTTTATCATCCGAAACGTAATGTTTTCCAGCGTTTCAAGTACCAACGCGATATCAGCAACTCTATAGCCAACAATCGGATTACCCTTATTTACGAAGCTCCTGATAACTCTATTTGGGTAGGCACAATAAAAGGTTTTAGCAGATTGATCGAAGAAGGAAACGACAAGTTCTCCTTCCAAAACTATTATCAAAAAACAGAAAATAACGAAGAGAAACGGTCCACCGCCATCAAAAGTCTATATGCAGAAGGGGAGAATAAACTGTGGGTTGGTACCTATTTGGGCTTAAACCGATTTGAGTTTAATGCGGATTATTCCATAAAAAAAATAACAGAATTTGAGCTCGACAATTATCCAATCGGACCAAAAGATAATGCCATTACAGGAATATTCCGCGACAACTATAATCGTCTATGGATCGCCAGTCATAAAGGCCTGAATCATTACCTGGAAACAGAAAAGAAGTTTGTCTTTTATCCAAAAAGTGTAGACAAAAAATTGGAAAATGAAGATATGTACTACGTCGTTTTGGAGGATAATAAAATTGTGGGACACAGTACATCCAGGATTTACGATTTCAGCTTGACAAAAGAGGGACTCGGTGAACCAAAATATAGGACAAGGTCTTCCTTGATAGGAAAAGAAACCAGTTATATTCTAAGATATCAAAAGGACAAGTTGAATCCTAAAGTCCAATGGATTGGAACGGGTATGGAAGGATTGGCAAAAATTACAACATTCGACAAACGCTTTGAACACAACAACCTCCAAGAAGCCAAAAAAGCAGGCCTCAAAAGCGTCGCAATTTTCGGAGTGGTAAAGCGGAAGAACGGCATCCTATGGCTTTCAGACCGCAATGGACTTCTACGCCACGACATCAAGAAAAACACCTATCAGTATTTTGAGCCCCAGGATTTCGCTCATGAAAGGTTAGAGTTCAGAACCATTTTTGAAGACAGCAACGAAATTTTTTGGGTAGGCACTAATCGTGGACTGATAAAGCTGGATATAGACAACAAAGGACAATTATCCTACAAAAAATACTATCAAGAAAATTGTGATAATCGATGCCATATTACAAGTATTTCTGAAGCAGAAAATGGCCTCCTGCTGATTAGTGGATTTCAAGGCGTACACATCTATAATCCTGAAACGGACCAATTACTGCCTAAAACTGTGGTTGTAGATTCCACCTCGTACAAAAAAATGAGTTACGGACTAAGTTACATTTTGAAGGATCGCAGGAACAACGTTTGGGTAGCCGCGAAAGATGGTGGCTTGGCACTATATCGAAACATCAACAACTCACTAACCGATTTATATACGACAAAACCAACTATCTATCGGCATAATGAACAAGACCTGACCTCCTTGCTAAGTGATGATATCAACTTGATCACGGAAGATCAACATGGGACGATTTGGCTGAGTACGTTTATTGGAATCGTGAAAGTAGAGCTGCAATCGGACGGAGTAAAATTTACCAATTTTACAGAAAAAGATGGTCTTTGTAATAATGCTGTTTATGGAATGCTCGAAGATACTGACAAAGGAGATCTCTGGGCAAGTACGAACAATGGCCTTTCGAGGCTGAATATTAAGACAGAAACATTTACTACCTTCCGATCAGAACCCGGCTTACAATCGAATGAGTTTAACGGAAATGGGTTTTTTAAGTCGGCAGATGGAGAAATGATTTTTTCTGGTATTAATGGATATTCCAGTTTTTATCCTTCAAAAATCAAAAAAGATCCAATCGCTCCAAAGGTGAGCTTGAAACAACTAACCACGGCCTCTGGGAAAGTGTACAATCTAATGTTGCAAAAGGAGCCCACAGTAGTGCTTCCATACCGACAAAATACCTTTACCATCAGTTATACTGGAGTGGATTTTGTCTATCCGGATCAAATCAATTTTGCCTACTCTATGGGCGAGACACCAGATTCATGGATTCCAGTGAACACTGATCGGCGGATAGTTTTTAACTCCTTCCCTTCCGGGGAAAATAAAATTCATATCAGGGCAGCCAACAGAGATGGAGTTTGGAGTGAAGAATACACCACCTTATTGCTAAGCATAAATACTCCATTCTGGAAAGCAAAATGGTTTTATCTGATGCTTTTTGGTCTACTCCTACTTTCAGGATACGGTTTGCACAAATTGAGATGGCGTAGAAAATTAGAAAAAATCAAGGAGTTTGAAGAGTTTAGAAAAGAAACCGCCCAGGATTTTCATGATGAATTAGGAAGTAAATTAACCGTCATTTCCCTCTTTAGTCAGATCACCAAAGAAAAACTAAATGGGCAGGGGGAGCTGGTGGAACCTTATCTGGATAAAGTCATTGATACTTCAAATAGCCTGTATCTGTCTATGAAAGATTTATTGTGGTCAATCAATCCGGAGAAGGATTCCATCTACGATTTGGCCCTCCATTTAAAAGATTTTGGAGATGAGCTATTCGACATTACGACCATTCATTTTAAAACAGAAGGGATCGACAGCAAACTACTCACTCGTTCTCTGCCAATGAAATACAAACGCCATATCTTATTGATATTCAAAGAAGCAATGAACAATATTTTAAAACATGCCGATTGCAATTCAGTTTGCTTGCGGATGCATACAACGATAAATGCCCTTCAAATTTCGATAGAAGACAATGGAAAAGGGTTTTGCCATAAGGAGCCAAAAACTGGGGATGGCTTAAAAAATATGAAGAACCGCGCCGAAGTTATTCAAGGAGTACTGACCATCCGATCTACAAAAGAAGGAACTAAAATTGTGCTGGAATGTCCCTTGTCTCAAGAAACAAAACCAAAAAGAACAAAAGTATGATCAACGTCTGCATCATTGAAGATAAACGAGATATCCGTGAAGGTCTAAAAATCATCATCGATGGGGACGAGGAAATTAACTGCCTTTCTACTTATGAGGATGGGGAGTCTGCCTTGATTGGTATTCCCAAAAATCTGCCAGATGTATTGATCATGGACATCGGTTTACCAGGAATATCAGGGATCGAAGCGGTAAAAATATTAAAAGACAATCATCCACAACTAGATATCATCATGCTGACCGTGCACGCGGATGATGAGTCTGTTTTCCAATCATTGAGCGCTGGAGCTTGTGGATATTTGATGAAAAACACTTTTCCTTCCAAACTAATCAGTGCAATCAAAGAAGTTCGAAAGGGTGGGGCACCGATGACTTCAAACATTGCGCGGATGGTCGTCGGCTCTTTCAATAGCTTTGCCAATCCGCAACCAATGCTCACAAAACGAGAAAAGGAAGTCCTTCATTTTTTGTGTGATGGCAACAGTTACAACATGATTTCTGACAAACTATTTATTTCGAGAGACACCGTTCGTTACCATATCAAAAACATCTACCAGAAGTTGCAGGTCAACTCCAAATCAGAAGCCGTCAGCAAGGCACTAAAAAACAAGCTGGTCTAATCCCTTTGTGCGAATCCTCCATAATTTTATACTCGAAGGAGAAATCCAGACAATTGATCGTAAATAAGCACCAACAAAAGGCGTTTTTTAACATATCTAAGGCAGAAACTACACAATTATGTGGGGCATGAAAAGGGGATATTACTTATTTTTGAACTATTAGTTTAGATGAATAACAGGCATAAAAAAAAGGAGCAGATTTCGGTCTACTCCTTCTTAAAGATATTTTATAATTGAATACAGGTGAGAGAGTTTCAATTACAAATGGGACCAGAAAAGCTGGTCCTATTTTTTGTTTATACAATACCTTTTTCTCCTAGATAACGTTCTGCGTCGAGCGCTGCCATACAGCCAGTACCTGCGGCGGTTACTGCTTGTCTGTATACATGATCTTGCGCATCTCCGCTAGCAAAAACGCCATCGATATTTGTCTTCGAGCTATCTGCTTTTGTGATGATATATCCCGTTTCATCCATGTCCAACCAACCTTTGAAAATGTCCGTATTTGGTTTGTGGCCAATGGCTACAAAAAATCCAGATAGTGGGATTTCCGTGATTTCCTCTGTTTTACTGTTTTGGATTTTAATACCCGTTATTTCTTTATCTCCTAGTAGTTCTTTGGTATTGGAATTCCAGTGAATGATGATGTTTTCTTTTTTCTTCACTCGGTCCTGCATGATTTGGGAAGCGCGCATTTCGTCTCTGCGAACGATCATATGGACTTTTGGGCATAGATTGGAAAGGTACAGGGCTTCTTCCGCTGCAGTATCTCCAGCACCGACAACGGCTACCTCTTTTCCCTTGTAGAAAAATCCATCACAGACCGCACAAGCAGAAACTCCGCCCCCGTTTTCAGCGAAAAACTTTTCTTTATCAATACCCAGCCATTTTGCGCTTGCTCCAGTAGAAACAACAACGGTATCCGCGTGAATCTCTGTTCCGTCTTCCGCCCAAACTTTATGCACAGGCCCTTTGAAATCAACCTTGTTGATCATGGAGTACCTGACCTCTGTTCCGAATCGTTCGGCTTGCTTTTGGAAGTGCATCATCATCTGCGGTCCTTCAATCCCATCAGGGTACCCGGGATAGTTTTCTACGTCTGTCGTGATGGTCAATTGACCTCCTGGTTGATTGCCTGTATACAAAACAGGTTTTAGATTTGCTCTAGCGGCATAAACTGCTGCAGTATAGCCCGCAGGGCCTGATCCTATTATTAAACAATGAACATGTTCTGCCATGGTAAAAGTTGCTATTTTAAGTGATTTGAAGCTGCAAAAATAAGTTTTTTTTATTAGGAATTTGGCCAATTTTTGACATTATGGAAAATTTATAGCTAAGAATCAACATTCTTCCAAACATCCTTAAATAGACAAGTGCCCACACTTTACTTAATCAACAGTATTGTGCGGGCACTTGTTCAAAGAAGAAGACTCCTTTTGTTATTTTATTGGCTTAGAAACCTCCGCCAAGAGATTTCATTGATTTTTCAAATTCTTCCATCGTCATTTCTTCGTATCCTGCTGGAATTTTGAAGATAGATTCGTCTGGCTTTACATGAGAAACTTCGGTTGCTTTGAGTGTCATTTTCATACCATTCTGATCCACATCAAGCTGTAAAGGAAATCCTTCTAAGCCTTCATATTGTTTTGTAAATTGTGAAAACGCACTAATTTTTTCAGTAACATAGAATACATTTGAAGAGCCATCTTCCATTTTTATGGTGGCTTTGTGGCATTTGTATCCTGCGATTTCCTTCGTGTCTTTTTTGTTGTATTCGATGTCAAACTTAGGCGCTTTGTCCATTTGATCATTCATATTGTCGATAGAGATGGCTGATTTTTTACCCATCATATTCATCAACATCGTTCCTTTTTTCTCATCCATATTGGTGAGGAAGCCCATTTCCATCATACCGCCCATCATATTGATCTCGTTTTTTACCAAATTGCCATTTACGTTGATATTCAGCGTAGTGTTTTTCATTAACATCATTGCTTGTTCTGGCCCTTCCACATCCACTAATTGAAATTTGATGGTTCCGTTCGTAAATTTCTTTTGTGCTTCCGCAAAGGAGATAGTAAATACTAGTGCTGCTAGTGTAAGCAGAGAGATATTGAATAATTTTTTCATTAACATGAATTTTAATGTGTTTTAATAACTGGAAAAAGACAAAAACCAAGCCAACTGATCTTGGCAGGACTTAATGACGGTTTCCTTGTTTTCTTGTAATGTTAACAAGATAAGGAGAAGTTTGTTTTGTGGGGATTTTTTTAGACGAATGTGAGGATTTTATGGTTATTAATATGATTTGGCAGATATAATTCGATCTGTCGATTAGAAAATTCCTTATTATGTCTATTTTTTATTTCAAAAACTCAACTTTTTTTAATTTTTTTTCTTGCTGATGGAGCATACATACCGTACACCTTTTCTCTCTTTACATATGGCATGCTACAATTATTCCTGAAATCATTATTAGGATAAATATAATAACAGACAACACTAAAAAAAACAACGCGAATCGAATATTAGAATTATTCATATCCCCAATCACGAAAGGAAACATAATAACAAATGGAGTTGAAATTATAGTTTTTTGTTCAATTGCTTTTAGATGAAAAAATATTTTTAAACTATAAAAAACAACAAATAGAGCAGACAAACTGAAAATAATATACCCATAAAAATTAATCATTGTCTTCAGTTTTTATTTTAAGTATTACCGCTCAATAGTCAAAACAAACGCGCCCTCCTCCGCAACATCATGATACGACTGTCCAATTTTTTGACATTCCAACTTCCATTTTTTTATAGAATAATAGCTGTTCGATTTATCAAAGATCACCTGTTGGCAACTGATTTTATCCAGATAGTCCATGAGCTTTATTTTGGGATTATCCTTCACCAACAAGTAGTCAACCACCAGTTTAGAACTAGGAGGCGTATAAGAGTTGTTCAACAATACCATACGAGTATCCATAAACTGAATATAGTTGCCTTTTTTCATAAAATGATCCGTTTCCAAATCCTCCAAAAATGAAAGGGCATGCTCTTCCTTTATCCGATTAGCCAACCGATTGCCAGAAATAGAAAAATCCAGATTGGCAGTGGTCAAATCTTCAGGCCTAATAAAATGTGCAGTATTCCCATCATAAAAATCAATGGCACTTTGCTTGGATAGACTGTAAACAGTCATGGAAGCGGCATTAAACTTCTGCCATTTATCAATGGCAAGCACGCCAGAATACAATAAAAGAGCCAGCAAACCACCCAACATCCAACGCATATTTTGGAGTCTAAAAGCCAAAGCAAAAACGAGTACGATCAAGTACATTAAGACAACCATCGGTCCGCTCAACCAAATATCGTCCGCCACAGAACCAGGAATAGATTGCAGAAGATAAATCAATGCATTCATCAACCAAAGCATCCCTCCTAGAAGTTTTCCTAGTAATGGACCAACAATCGGCAATCCCCCAAGCAAAATAAGCAGTATTCCAGTAGGCAAAATGACCATCGCCGCTGGAACCACAATAATACCCGACAACCAAAACAACAGCGGAAACTGATGAAAATAATACATAGAAATAGGAAACGTCAGCATCTGAGCCGCCAGTGAAACAGTGATCAGCGACCAAATTTTGTCAATAATTGGTTGCTCAAAAACCAACAACTTGTAAAACTTAGGCTGAAAGTAAATGATACCCAACAATGCAAGATAAGAAAGCTGAAAACCTACTTTATAGAGCATGTGAGGATCAATAACCAGCAGTAAAAACGCCGAGCATGCAATGGTGTTATAGATGTTGTTGTGTCGGTCTAACGTAATACCGATAATGATAAACGTAAACATGGTTGCCGCCCGTGTAACGGAAGGGGAGAGGCCCGTCAACAATGCAAAGGTCCAAATACTTACAATCAGAATAAGGGTCCGAAAGAACTTCCATAGTGGGTGTCGGGTTTTGATTCTACCGAGCAAAAAGGCCAGCAATAAATACACCAGCCCAACATGGAGGCCGGAAACTGCCAGGACGTGCATCGCACCAGTATCACTATACGCGTCCTCCAATTCATCGGAGATTTGTGCGCGGTGGCCTAGGAGTAGGGCAGAGGCTACTGCAAACTCTTGGTCTCCTTTCAGGTATTTACGAAGTCGTTTTAGTAATACTTGCCGGTGGTGGTAGGCCCATTTTAGAATTGGGTGGCCTTGATTGAGGGCAGTCGGCTTCCATTGATCTTTTTTGATGTAGGACTGATGATGGATCTGCTGGTGACTCATGAACTGCCTGAAATCGAAAGCGTGTGGGTTGGCGGGAGGGGCGATTGGATTGGTGTATCCTGACCAGACAATGACGTCACCGTATTGCAAATTGAGTGCTTCTGGACTTTCTTCTAGGTAGAGTAATTGCTTGCCGGAAACCGGGATAATTTGATTGGTAGTATCTCTAATTTGCAAGACTTGAATATGCAGATGGGTAGTGTTTTTATGAATGGGTTCATTGATAATTGTTCCCTTGAAAAATAGTTTGCTACCAAGATGATTTTGAAAATGGTCGGGTAGGTTGAGTTCATTGTTATAGTCAACCAACCCTATTCCGACAAGGAAAAAAAAACAGTTCAGCAAGGCACCAAATACCCACCGTTGCGGATAGTCAAACCGCTTTCTACCAACTAGCAATAATAATACGAAACCTCCTAAAACTACCCAAATAATGCTAGGAAAAGTAGTCCCAATGCTTGAAGCTACTAGAATTCCGGCCAAAAGCGGCACTAACAAACGAACAAATGGAATTTCACGCCAATTTGGCATGTAGGAGATAATTGGAGTTTAATAAATATGCGCTAGCTGCGTCTCTCCTTGGAAAAGTACGAAATGGAAATAATATATTTATAGTTATGAATAAAAATCTTATAAAATAAATTTGGAAATTTAATGCGGTAAGAGGCGATGTCCCTTTATTTGGGGGTTATTCCCCAGAAATAAATAAGCTTTAAAGACAAAAGCAAAACTTCTAATTCGTCTCCTTATTAAAAAACACCTTATAAAAATGCATATTCTTTTCCGCATCATAACCCCGCTCCACAAATTGCTTCGCTGAATCCGGATTTTCAAAGTTCAATTTGATTTGGATATTGGTATCCAGATTGATCTGACTTTTGATCTTTTTCTTCTGTGAATTTAAAACAGGGATGGAAATTTTGAAGTCATCTGGGAAGTCTACGTCCTTGCTTTCTTGATATTCCTTTTTGTGCGTGCGAAATTGTTCTTTTCGTACGTCATCATCAAAAAGTGTGTCGGTAAACTCGGCAAAATCCAAATTGGGATTTTCTTCTAGGTAATTGACAGACTGCTTTAAGAAGGTGATTTCCTCTTTTTTGCCTTCGTTTTCCTTTATTATTTTCTTAGAAAAGTCTTTACAGAAATCGACGTAGTTTTTAGTCTGAAGATTGTGGTCTTGAGCAAAATCAATGTTTAGAAATTCTCGTTTCCAATATTCTGCATCGTACCGGTTGGTATCCACTGTTAATACCCGATAGCCGTCTTCTGACTCGGTATTCACAATGACGCAGCCTTTGTCCAGTTTGCCAGGATTGATCCCTTCTGCTGTTCTTAGCTTCATCGACGTATCGTCCTTCTTAAATTGGAAAAACTCGTCCTTGCGCTCCGCCTTAAAAATTCCAATAGCATCCGTTACCACATCGTCAAACACCAGCTCGGTCATATAAGCAACAAAGACTTCCCCCACTTTGATATGTGGATGTTCACTCTGCTCATACAAATGCTCCAATATCTTTACAGATGTTTCCAACAACTGATCCGGTTGATTAAAAATGGTATCACAAAGTTGATGAAGCGTCGTAATATTGTCTTCCTCCTCTTTTTGAAACTGATAGACTTCAGAATAATTCACAAATGGAGTAAGAAAATAATCCAACAACAGCGTTCTTGTATCTTCCTCCAACTCCAATAGTTGGTCAGAAATGTAGTTGGTCTCTTCGTGGTGTTTATTGCCTACTGCATGAAGCGCCAAACCCTCCAGATTTAATAAGGAATAGTCTATCATTGTTGATTATTTAGAATTCTTTTTTGCTTGTGTTTTTTTCTTAGCCAGTTTCTCTTGTTGTGCTTGTTGCTCCTTCATCACTTTTTCCAATTTTTGAGCGAAGCCAGCTTTCTTAGGTTTTTTGCGATGTTCTGCTATTTCTTTTCTGACCTTATCATGGTCGATGATAAAGTTCTTAGTGATAATAATTTGACTAATATTAATCAAACTACTAAACAACAGATAACAAGTAAGACCTGCTGCATAACTATTGAAGATAAAGATGAACATTAAAGGCATGAAATACTGAATATACTTCATCATCGGCTGCGCCGAGAAGTCCATGTCCTTGCTATTATAGTAGGTATAGGCAATGGTCGAAATGATCCACAAGACGGTAAACAAACTAATATGACTTCCCAGGAAAGGAAGGCTAAAACCGAGTTGTACAATCTCATCGTAGGAAGACAGATCATCTGCCCACAAGAAGGGTTGCTGTCTAAAGTCGATAGCTGCCGGGAAAAACCGATAGAGCGCAATCCATACAGGCATTTGGAGCATCACCGGCAGACACCCGCTGAAGGGACTGGCACCGGTTTCCCGATACATCTTCATCTGCTCCATCTGCAGTTTTTGAGGATCATCACCGATTTTCTCTTTCAGCTTCGCCAATTCTGGTTTCAAGACACGCATTTTTACCTGCGAGTAGAGCATTTTATATTGTAATGGGAATAAAACGGTCTTTAAAATAATCGTCAACACCAAAATCAATAACCCGTAGTTTGGAATAAATCCTGCTAGGAAATTGAACATAGGGCGTATTACATGTCTGTTGACCCATCCAAAAATACTCCATCCAAAGGGGATAATATCCTCCAAATCGACATTGTAGCTTTTTAGAATGTTGTAGTCATTGGGACCAACATAAAACTTCATCGCGATAGACTGATTGTCAGCATTCTCGACTGGTATGTTGATTTTACTTACAATTTTCTTCAAATCATCCTGTGCTTCGGTATCCAGCATATAAGTCTCCAGATCGGCAGACTTAAATCTGTTGTCGGCCATTAGGGTAGAGTTAAAAAACTGTTGTGCATGGGAAACCCATTTTACGGGTTTGTCAAGATTCTCCACATCATCTGCGCGGCAAGAACAATAGCTAGGGTCCTTGTCCATTGTTTTATAATAAACACTGGAGTAACTTGCTTCATAGTACACGGCTTTTTCTAATTGGTCCATGTAGTTTACCCAGTTCAGCTTGATGGTTGGCTCGTTTCTGCTCAGTATTCCTCCTAGATTATTCAGATTTACATCATAATCCATTAGATAAGAACCGTCTTCCAGGCTGTATTTCTGCTCGATAAAGCCTCCGGTGGAAGTCTGCGCTTTCAAACTTATAGACTTTCCAGAAATTTGTGGGGTGAAGTATAGGTCGCTGGTATAAATATTATTATTGTCAACCGGCAAAATATATTCAAACTTATTTTTTTCGTCTTCAAGTAGTTTGAGTGGAATTTTTACGCTATTGCCTTCTGCATCTTTGATTAACTTCTTGTGTTCCTTGAGTTCTACTTCTTTGATTTTACCACCTTTTGTGGAAAACCTGACGATCATCACGTCATTTTCAATGGTCACAATCTTATCTTCTCCAGAGGCTGAAGGGCTAAAGGCTCCGAATTTTCCAGCAAGCTGGATGTTCTTGATGGAGTCCGATACTACAGGCGCTGTATTTTGAGGTTGGGCTTCTGGCGGCAACTGAGCGATACTGTCTTCCAGTATTGCAGCGGTTTTTAAAGAATCCTGAACAAATTTTTGTCGCTCTATTTCCGCCTGACTTGGTGTTTTCATCCAGGACATCGCTAGCAACAAAATAAAAATTAGTGTAAAACCGACAACGGTATTCTTATCCATTTATATATATAAGTTTCTTGCAAAATAAGTCGGCTTCGAAATGAATTCCGACCAGTTTTTCAATGCGCAAATGTACGAATAAGTTTGTTCCAATTAAAGCTTGAATTACAATATTAAGACAAGTCCTTCAAATTATTAGACAAAGGAGATTGGTTAATAGGGGTTGGATAATAGTTAATGGTTTGATTTGTTAATAGTTAAAACCCTTTTGTACCATTAACAATTATCCATTATCCGTTACTCATCGTCAATCGATCTGCTTTTTGTTTGTAATAATCCATACTTGCTTTGACAAAACTAACAAACAATGGATGTGGATTTTCAACAGTACTTTTTAATTCAGGATGAAATTGAACACCAATAAAATAGGGGTGATCTTTCAACTCCATGATCTCTACCAAATTGCTTTCTGTATTGAAGCCTGTGGCTACCAGACCTGCCTTTTCTAATTGAGGTAAAAAGGAGTTGTTGAACTCAAAACGATGGCGGTGACGCTCTGTAATTGTTTTCTTTTCATATACGCGATGGGCTAGTGAATTTTCTTTAATAGCGCATTCATAAGCTCCTAGTCGCATTGTACCGCCTTTTTTGGTAATCGATTTTTGTTCCTCCATCAAATCTATGACTGGATTGGGTGTAGAAGGATTTACTTCAGCAGACGCTGCCTCTAACCCAAGTACATTTTGAGCGAATTCCACAACGGCGCATTGCATTCCTAGGCAAATACCAAAGAATGGTTTTTGCTGTTCCCTCACATATTTTATTGCTTCAATTTTGCCTTCTATCCCACGCTCTCCAAATCCGGGAGCCACCAGAACTCCATCCAAATCTTTCAACATTTCTGCTACGTTTTGGCTAGTTAGCTGCTCTGAGTGAATTGGTTTTACGATTACTCTGCATTCGTTCATCGCTCCTGCATGAATGAAGGATTCATGAATGGATTTATAGGCGTCCTGGAGTTCGTTGTATTTGCCGATAAGGCCAATTTTCACGTCGAATACGGGGTTTTTAAGCTTACCAAGAAAGGTTTTCCAGTTGGTGAGATCTGGCTCTTTTTTTCCGTCAAGCTTCAACTTATTGAGGACGGTGGTATCTAATTTTTCCCGATGCATTAGAAGTGGTACATCGTAGATTGTCTTTGCATCTATGGATTCAATGACGGAGTCTTCTTCTACATTGCAAAACCGAGCAAGTTTTTGGCGAATCGAATTATTAAGTGGTTTTTCTGTGCGACAGACAAGAATGTCTGGTTGAATACCGGACCCTAGTAGTGTTTTTACAGAATGTTGTGTGGGTTTTGTTTTGAGCTCATCAGCGGCCTTTAAATAGGGGATAAGGGTAAGGTGAATTACCAAGCAATTGGATTGTCCCAACTCCCAGCGCAATTGTCGAATGGCTTCCACATATGGGAGCGATTCAATATCCCCAACAGTTCCGCCAATTTCTGTGATCACAATGTCGTAATCTTTATCCGCAGCAAGCAAAAATACCCGACGTTTTATCTCATCAGTAATATGTGGTACTACTTGAACAGTTTTACCAAGATAATCTCCAGCCCGTTCCTTATTAATAACCGTTTGGTAGATTCTACCGGTGGTGACATTATTAGCTTGGGAAGTCGGAATGTTTAGGAAGCGCTCATAGTGGCCAAGATCAAGATCGGTCTCTGCTCCGTCTTCTGTAACATAACATTCGCCATGCTCGTAGGGATTTAATGTCCCAGGATCAACATTTATATAAGGATCGAATTTTTGAATGGTAACAGAGAAGCCTCTGGCTTGCAGGAGTTTAGCTAAAGAAGCAGCAATAATTCCCTTTCCTAGGGACGAGGTAACCCCACCCGTAACAAATACATATTTGGTCATGACAAACGTTAAAAAAACAATGAATGAAAACGACAATTTTGACAATAAACTGCCGCTGTTGTTACGGAATGTAAAGGTAGAAATAAATTCTAAAAGTGGGGAAGAGAATGGCCTAAATTATAAAGTTGTTTAATAATTACTTCAAGAATCAATCGAATATACCAAATGGGAGGTAAAATTGGTTGACCGTTAATGGAGTAATGGCTATAGGTTACCTGATCGCTTGGATATTGGTTAATACTGGATCACGGGTATAAGCGGATAACGATTATACCAAAAGCGATGATACCATTAACCTATAAAAAGGTTAGCTTTCTTGAGGGGCTTTTTGTAGGATAAAATCATAGAAATTTTCAAAGGTTTTTATTTCTTTGAAATCTTCTCCATTTACCTTAACTCCGAAATTACTTTCAATAAGGACGACCAAATCTACATAGTCCAAACTATCTAGTTCCATCGTTTCATGAAGCAGAGCATCTGGTGAAATTATTTCTTGTTCAATTTCGAATTCTTCGACCAAGATTTCGTTTACTTTATTTATTATGTACTCCTTATTCATTTTTTTGTTAATTGAATGTTTGTTTCAAATAAGTGGTCTTTTAAGGCTTTAATTTCTAAGTATTTTGGGGTATCGGAAACGATCTTAGGGGTTATTTTTCTTAGTATACGATAAACTTCTGCAGATTGTTCCGAAAGTTTGTTTTCAGCATCTAAAATATCAATAGCTTGCAAAATCGTCATCCATTCAATAGCAATTACCTGATAGGCGTTTTCTATTACTCGTCGTGTCATGAGGGCAGCATTGGTACCCATGCTTACTACATCTTGATTGTCATTATTATTTGGAATGCTGTGGATGTACATTGGATTGGACAATGTCTGATTTTCAGCTACGGTAGAAGTCGCTGTAAATTGAGCACCCTGAAGTCCAAAATTAAATCCCAATTTTCCCAAATTGACAAAGGGTGGGAGTATGTTGTTCAGTTTATCATTCAGTAGAAAATTGAGCTGACGTTCTGCTAGCATAGACATTTTGGTAACGGCCATTTTTAGCTTGTCCATTTCAAGGGATACATAATCTCCATGAAAATTACCACCATGGAAAACGTTTTTGGCTGCTACGTCTATAATAGGGTTGTCATTAGCTGAATTGACTTCCGCTACGAGAACTTTTTCTGCATTCTTGATAGTGTCTAAGATAGGCCCCAATATTTGAGGAATACATCTAAGGGAGTAGTACTCCTGAACTTTGTCTTCAAAGATTTCTTCCTCTATTTTTTTATCATACAGATGATCATTTCTTCTGCGAATGAGCTTGCTGGATTCCATGGTTTTACGCATGGCTTTGGCAATTTTACGCTGCCCACTATGTAGTTTGGAGTGGTTCAGTTCTTCAGAAAAATGGTCGTCGTAAGATTTAACCAATTGTATAATAGTACTAGACGCAAGTATTGACCAATTTAGTAGGTTTCTAGCTTTTAATACATTCGTAATACCAATTCCAGACATGGCGGAGGTGCCATTTATTATGCACAACCCTTCTCGCATTTTTACTTCAATCGGCTTTAGGTTGAGCTCCTTCATTACCTTTTCTGTGGCGACTACCTCACCGTTATAGTTTACAAAACCTTCACCGATTAGACAAAGACCTAAATGGGCAAGCTGTACCAAATCTCCACTAGCCCCCACACCACCGTGTTCATAGATATGAGGGGTGACCTTAAAGTTTATAAAATCACGCAATAAAAACGCCACACTCGAATGCACGCCGGAGTAGCCTAACATGATCGTACTCAATCGAGCTACCATTAGTGCACGCACACATACATCAGGCATCAATTCTCCACAACCAGTAGAATGACTACGAATCAAATTGTACTGAAGTTGTACCTGGTCTTTTTCATCCACTTTGTATTGGGCCATTGGTCCAAAACCAGTGTTTATCCCATATATTATCTTATCCTTTGCAAAACCTTCCAGAAATTTAAATGACTCGTTCACCTTCTCCATACCCTCATCCGTTAATAAAATCGGTGCATCATGATGCAAGACATTATTAAAATCCTTAATCTTCAACGGTTTTATCCCAATCTTTACAATCCCGATAGATGGTTTAGTAATCGTACTATTCAATGCCAAAGTTTTTCTTTTTTAATTTTCGTAAAAATGCCACTGTGAATTGCAGTCTCATTTCAACCTGCAATTCTAGCTAAATGTTTTTAATTATTGCAATTACAGCTCATTTTTTATACCAAAACAGCGAATAAATTCATTTTTTTTTGAATTTGACTCCAGATTGATAATTAATTGAACAATTGGTAATAAATTTAGTTTATCATAAAATTAACAATTTTAGAAATACCTTGTTATATAACTTGTCAAATAATTCTTCTTGTTATTTTTAAAATGACGAATAACAGGATACACGAAACAACTAAATTTAAGTAACTTTGTGTTTACTCACCTTTAAAGTGATTCTATGAGCAACGAAAAAGTAGATATTCTTATAATTGGTGCTGGTCCTTCAGGAACTGTGGCTGCATCTATGGTGCATAAAAGTGGATTAAAAACCAAGATTGTTGAAAAACAACAGTTTCCGAGGTTTGTAATTGGGGAAAGCCTTATCCCGAGATGCATGGAGCATTTTGAAGAAGCAGGATTCATGGAAGTCTTAAAGGCACAAGGTTACCAGGAAAAACATGGGGCTAAATTTCTTCGTGACGACAGAGTCTGCCATTTTAAATTTGCAGAACGGTACACAAAAGAAGCCTGGACCTGGACTTGGCAAGTACCAAGGGCTGACTTCGATAAAACATTGGCAGATGAAGTGGAGCGCCGTGGAGTTCCAATAGACTACCAAACAGCCGTCACTAATATAGAATTCAACGGAACAGATTCCATTACGACAGTGGTCGATAAGGACGGAAATGAATCGACTATAGAAGCTAAGTTTATTATTGATGCTAGTGGCTGGGGAAGAGTTATTCCCCGCATGTTCAACTTGGACAAACCGTCCAACTTCCCGGCAAGAAAGGCAATGTTTTCCCATGCTAAGGATCCAGGTAGACCTACTGGTGAGGGAGGGCAGGAAATTACCTTTGTGGTTATCGAACAAGATGTTTGGATGTGGATCATTCCATTTTCAAATGGGAATACTTCATTAGGGTTTGTTGGGAATACGGAGTTTTTTGACCGATTTACTGGCACTCCAGAAGAGAATTTTAGAGCGATGCTGAAGCTGGACCCACATCATGGAGAACGATTTCATGATCCGAAGTTTATCTTTGAGCCTAAGGCCATCATGGGATATGCATCCTCTGTTGAAAAGACGTATGGAGAAGGGTTTGCCCTTACGGGAAATGCTGCTGAATTTTTGGATCCAGTCTTCTCATCAGGAGTTACTTTTGGAGCGGAGTCAGGATTGATTGCAGGAAAATTGGCCAGTCGCCAGATACAGGGAGAAACGATAGACTGGGAAACAGACTTCCACCAGCATGTCAAAAAAGGAGTCGACACCTTCCGTTCTTATGTAACAGGTTGGTATGATAGCACATTGCAAGACATATTTTTCACCAACCTAAGTAATGTAGGACACAAGGAGAAAATTTGCTCTGTGTTAGCAGGTTATGTCTGGGATCGGTCGAATCCATTTGTGAAAAAACATAATAGAGCGATCAAAGCACTTTCCCAAGTTATCCGAATGAGAGAGGAAGCAGAAGGGGTATAGGTTGTGAATTAGAGAAAACATTAACGATTAATATAAAAAATGAGGTTGCCTTTCTAAGAAAGACAACCTCATTTTTGTTAAGTTTAATTTTGAAGGACTACTTCAACTGTTTCTTTACAAGGTATTTTGCGATTTCTTTTCCGCCCTTAGCATAAGCTTCTTGAATTCTAGTACCTGTTTCATAATCGAAACCTGCGAAAGATCTTCCTGGACTGTTTTCAATAGTCATTTTGCCAAGTTCTTTTTCCAAATCGTCAGATTTTACAAGAACAAACTCGCCGCTGATGAAAGCGTCTTTTTTCATGATTCCAATGTTGAACCCTGGCTCGGTGAAAGTGGTTCTAAAGATCACAGTGTATTCTGTTTCTTGTGTACCTTGCGTCAATTTAAATTTGCCATCAATATGCTCGTTGAATAGTTCTTTGAATTTAGGCTCAAAACGAGCTTTACGGTCAGCAACCCAAGCCTTTGCCCATTTGTCCCCTTTGCCTTCTTCCTTCTCGTTGTATTCTTTAGTTTTCTTCTTGAGATAATCTGCCTCTTTCTTGAATTTTCCAACTGCAGTGTTGTATTCAAATAGAATTTTTACATTTTTTTGTCCTTTCAGTTTAGCAAAACTGCCTTTTGTAACTTTTAATTTTTGTGCCTCAACATTTGTTGAAAAAGCGAATAATAATCCAACTGCTAATAGCAGTGTAAGAACTTGTTTCATTGTATTGTTTTTAAGTAATTAATTATAATTCGAAAGTCGAAAATCTACTGGCTTTTAGCCCAGGATTTCCAGTTTTTCTTGCATTGTTTGAATAAATCCATTACAGATCCTGCCCAGAAATTTCTTAGCCCAAATCCACCAGGTCTTCCTGCCATTTTCTCATGAAAAATAACTTCTTTTGACTCGATGTCAAAGAAGGTGACGTGTGTGTGTGCTGCTTCTCCTACTTTATCCAAACTCTCTACGATAAACACAAGACCGATACCTTTTTCTGCCTTGGTAGAGTAGGCCTTGATCATTTCCTGAACCTCACTTTTTTCAATTTCATAACTGTCATACGTCACCAATTCTTCTTCATTGATTGTTTTATTGGCCTCTTTAACGGCATTTAAATCAAAATCTACCTGTGATTTTTGGAAATACTTTTTTACATCATACTTGTCCTGTTCGTTTACAATAAGGCTATTCCAAGCTCGAGCATATTTAGTTTTTACTTCTTCTGGATATGGAAATCCGGCACCATCAATAAGTCTGACTTTAGAATAATCGAGACCGTACCAGACCAATTTGGTAGTTGAAAATACCTTCTTACTTGATGTTTGTGCAAAAGTGAAAGAAACTGCACAAATTACTACTAGAATAGTAGAGACAAAATTTTTCATTTTTTATGAACAATTTAGGGGGTTAACAAATATTTTACTAGTTATTCTATCTTCAAAACAATTCGTTACATTAGTTTGACGATTAATGTATAAAAAGGACACTATTTACGCTTGTCGATAAACTTCACGGGCTTCCTGCTCAACTCTGGGAACTGCAATTTTTGTACCTCTTTTATCGGTAAAAACTCAAATCTTGGAGTTACACGAAGTTTTGCACGAAAATGATCCTTCAACCTTTTTTCAAATGATTCGGAGTGGTCTTTTGCACCCAGTTTTACTAATATCTCATCCGTCCCAATGTCATTTGTAAATACTTCTACGACATAATTTACAATTTTGTTGCTGCTGTTAAGTATATCATATATCGCAGGCGGATAAAGGCTTGTACCTTTATATTTTATCATTTGTTTCTTCCTTCCAATAATTGGGCCTAAACGCAAGCTTGTTCTTCCGCAAGGGCAAGGTTCCAGATGGTGGTGACAAATATCTCCTGTTTTGAAACGCAATAAGGGCATTGCCTCCACGCCAAGTGTAGTGATGGTTACTTCTCCTGGTTCTCCTTCCGCGACCGGCTCGTCGTTTTCATCCAAAAACTCAACAATGATCAACCCTGGATGATGATGCCCTCCAATTCCTTCACCACATTCAGTAAAAGCAGTGGACATCTCTGTAGAGGCATAAGTAGAGTAAAGCTTGATGTCCCACTTTTCAGTAATTTTCTTTCCAAGCGTATTGAGTGAAAAGTCTGGATTACGAAGCGGCTCGCCAATACATACCGCCTTTTTTATACTTGAATTTTTATAATCAATATTATTGTTCTCTGCATACGCAATTAGCCGAAGGATAAAAGAGGGCACTGCTATAATTGCATTTGGCGCAATTCGTTTTATCGTATCCCATTGCAATTCCGGTAAGCCAGAACCAACGCGCACAATACCACCACCCAACTTCCGAACACCTAAAAAATATGCCAGCCCTGCCATAAACCGTCTATCCATCGTGGTCATCAACTGATAGATGTCCTCTGAAGTCCCGTCTGCACACAAAAAAGAGAGGTATTCATTATGTGCCAACCGATCCAAATCAGCGTCTGTCAATGCAAAAGTAACTGGATCTCCCAAAGTACCTGAAGTAGTTATATAATCTACGATTTTGTCCTTCGTTACACAGATAAAATCAGTATTTTTTTCTTGTAAATCGGTTTTGGAAGTTGTTGGGACCTGTTTTAAATCTTCTAACGTTTTTATTGACTTAAAATCAAGGTTGTGTGTCGTAAACAAGTCCTTGTAAAAGGTAGAATTTTGTTCCAAATAGGCAAGCAAATCGGCCAGCTTTTCTTCTTGAAAAGCTTTGACATCAGTGGATGAATTTAACTCGATTTGTGGGATGGTCATTTAAAATTGATTTCTCGGAAGTCCAAAGATAATGTAATATTATAGATTTGTCACTTTTCCTTCATGGAATATTGGGAATCCTAAGAAAATAAATCATCTAAAATCTAATGCCTAAAGGCTAATTCTTCAATAGGCAAGGCAATTCATTTCTTCCTGTTAATGGGGCTTGATAAAGCGTTTTTTAAGCACTATATTTGCACTACCACGAATAATTTCCAAATGAAAAAAACGTTTGCACTACCTATAGATCAATTGACTATCTCCGAATACATTGGACGGAATATACTTTCTCCAATACTGGTGGACTGCCTGGAAAATCTGGGCTTGGATCAAGAAAAATTTCTTGATACTTTTGCGCCCTTTTTCAAGGAATTACCCTACGATCCCTACGACGTCAGACGATTGAAAATTGAGTTTTTGAAGAACATTTTTGCTGAAGACAAGGAAAATATACACGCAAAATTTAAAGACTTTTATCTTGGTAAAACAACCATCATCGCCTTTGAAGAATGGACCAATCAACTCACAAACGCCCAAAAACAAATTTTTGAAGCCATCGTACCATGGCGCAGACGGTCAGTTGCTCAGTTCCTTATAGACCTAACCGGAAGCGAAGTGACCATTGAAAGAGAACCTGTCTCCGAGTTCAGTCAGGAAGTCGACGAGGCAGATATCCGTTCTATGCCAAGGTCTTTCAAAGAGTCTCCTTCGCACCATGTTGATATACCAATATTCACCGACTTTGCTATTGCGATAGGGAAAAAGGTGCAGGAATTTACACCCAAAAAAATAAAAAAACTTCGATTTACTGCACACTTTATGAGTGTACAGGCAACTCCAAAAACACCAGGAGACAATTCCCCGGAAGGGGCACATGAAGATGGCGCAGATTTCATAATTTCCGCCCTCGTCGTAAACAGAATAAACGTAAAAGGTGGAGAGAGCCAAATCATCGAACAACTAGAAGGCAACGCCAAAGACATCATTTTTAGACGCGAATTGGCCCCAGGAGAGTTCATCCTACAAGCAGATACTGGTGAAGAAGAAGTCTATGGCAATGACCTCTGGCACCACGTCACGCCATTCTACCTGGACGATGCATCAAAATCCGAAGGCTGGAGAGACATCATTGGGTTTGATATTTTGATAGTTGATTAGTAGAAGTAGTCAGTATAAGCAGAAAGACTGGACAAAGGACTCGTTTTTCTGTACGATAAACCTCCACACCTCCGCGTTCAAAAAAGTCGTCAGTTCGATCCTTTGCCTTTAAAAAAATGCGCCTTTGCTTTCATAAAGGTCATCAGTACGCTAAAAACCATTAACCAAACCAATCAAAATTATCCAACCTTAAACTTAGCAATATCCAAATTCGTCCCATACCCAAACGCACTACTCAGCGTAAAATCTTCTCCAGTTTTCAAAGCTACCTCTTCTTCTAATTTCACCAGCGTAGGAGGCATCAAACTATCCGTCCCCGTGAAGTTAAAACCCTCTGCCATCTGTACCCAGGAGCTCATGTAAACCGAATTCGCCTTGCCAGAAAGTAATGCTTTCATCGTTGTTTTGACATCAATATTCAAGTCTTCCTCCTTATACAAATCAATCGTATTTACAATCTCCTGTGTCCCTAAAAACATTGGTAAATGACGGGTAAACATAACCGGATAATGCTTGTGTCCATCCTCAAACTCTGCTTCTCCGACTTGTGCCAGATTGATGATTTTTTCAGGAATCAATTTGCCGTCTGGCTTTAGAAATTTTCGAAGATGTTTGAAGATTTGTACTTGGTATTCGTTGGCGCAATAGATACTCATCAGCTCACCAATCACAAAGTCAACTTGCTCTGGAAGCTCTGTTTTCATTGCATCTCCATGGATAAGGACCACTTTGTCTTCCCAGCCGTTCTTTTTCAGTTCTGACTTGATAAAGTCAATAACGTTGGGATTATTCTCAATCAAATACGCCTTCTTTACGTAAGGAAGATAGTGCTGAGTGAGGGCAAGTGTACCAACACCTGCTTCGCAAACGACTTTGTCTTTCAGGTTATTGTAATGAGCAAAAGTGCGCTTGTAGGCGTTGACCCGTTGGGCGTCAGTTTCCATTATTTTGTAATAAATTGGTGGAAAACCATAGTGTTCCATGCTGAAGGTTTGGGCATGGAGCAATTCATATTTTAGTGCGGGGTATTGATCTAAGATTTTTGATACAAAGTCAGACATAATTTGGTGTTTTATTGGTGCTTTACAAGCAATCTTACTTGTCTTCCGTACATTCCTTGATTTGTTCTTGGATAACTGTTATTTCGGCGATTTTTGGTATTTCTTTTTCTAATGCTGTAGTGTAATACGAAACAGCGGCATCACAGTTCCCATTTTGTTTGAAATAATTTGCAAGTAAGACATAAGTCAGATAAAAATTTGGATTAGTTGCCACAAAATCTTTAGCGAAAACCTCCATTTCTTCAATTTCTGTTTCGCTTTTTATGGAAGCGAGCAGTTGTTTTTTGGAAGCTCTGAATAACTTAAATTTTTGATAGTCAGAAGAAAACAAGAAATTATCTACTGGAATGGTTAGGCTGTCTTCCTTGATTTCCTCCTTGGAGAACACATTTAGTGTATCACTAAATATTTTGCCGAGGTCGTAGGCGACAAATTCTCCTAGTTGCCAGGGTGGTGCGGACACCCAAACTTGTAAACTGGCAGGCTTAAATATGATCGCGTGATGAGCGATCAGTTGATTGATGGCCTTTTCGTTGCCCATGCCGATATCTGCTCCTTCTAGTCCTCTTTGATTTCTAAGTATTCTGGCGGCAGAATGTTGATCTATTTGTTTTTCCTGCGTTATGAGTTCCTTCATTCGCTTGTAACGATAGTCGGTGTCTGTTTCGGCAATACTTTGTTTGTTTAACTCCTCCGCCTTTAGTTCGTCACTTTGGAAATGATTGGAGCAAATTGCGTAGTTTCTGGTTGTTCTGTAGATTCCCTTTTTTGTAGGAGTAATTTCGATGATGGCAGTTCGGTTGTCTTCAGCAGAACCGATCATTAGCGATTCAGAGACAAAGGTTTCGGATTGTTTGGCGATGGCATAAGCTTCTTCAATATTGGAGGCGTACTGAAGTATTTGGCGCCCTACAATGGAGATGGGCGTTGCTGCTTTTGCTGGTATTTCAGACTTGGCAGCATTCATCGTCATGGTGAGCCCTTTCACGTTCATACCAGAGACGGAACCGATCATGCCTCCCCAGGTGATCATCATAAATTGGTGTCCCTCATCAGGATTTACGAAACTAACAATTTTGTCTTCTGCAAATTCGTCTCCTACATAAAAATCGAAATTCCGGCCAATAATTAAGGTGCTATCCGCAGACTTTCGGTCCCACGCCGCAAAAGACGTACAGCCTACCATGTTCATGTTTTGCAGTGCATGGCCAATATCGTGCGCTGCATGATAGTTAAGTATCCGTTGATAGTTGGGCGCAATAAACTGATATTCATCAGAAGCTGCCTTCGATACGCCTAATATTTCCAGCTGATATTCCTCAGGAATATATTCATCCAAATCCCGATTGAACCAACCAATACCATACTTCAAAAATCGAAGATAAAAATCAGAAGGAACCAATTCTTTAATTTGATTGACAAAGGCAATTTCTTGTTTTTCTACCAACTCGACCGACAATTTCCCATTGATGACTCCTCTTTCGAAAGCCTCTCCTTCAATATACATTTCCCAGAGTCCGGAGTTGTTTTTCTTAAGCCAGTTATTCTCAATTCGATAAAAATTTTCTGCTACCTCCTTTCGTTCCAACTCAAGGACTGCGGTGTCCTCAGGAGTGGGTTCATTTATTTTTATAATCCATCTGAATATTAAGGCAAGCAATGCAAAAACAACAAATAGTACAAGCAGCACTACACCCAGGCGTTTTGCCCAAATCTTCAAAAAGCTAGGGCCCTTTTTGTTTTTGCTCCTACTTCGCCGCTTTCTCCGCTTGTTCTTTTTCAGCATCGTTTATTTTGTTTATAATATAATCCTGGCCAAGTATTTCATTGGTAGTGACAATAGCACTAATAGAAACTCCAGGAACGCCGTGCATGTTCAAATTCTGTCCCGTCAATAGTAAATTGGGGACTCTTGTTCTAGGAGAGATGTAGGAAGTTAGTGGGGTGCGGAAGTCCTTTTCAATCCCATACAAACAACCATCATCCGTACCGATATAATCTCTATAACTTAGAGGTGTAGAGGTGTGAATGGATTTGATTTTTGATCGGATACCAGGGAATTTTTTTTCTACCTCATCGATCAATTGATCTGCTTTTCTTTTTTTGAACGCCTCGTATTCCTGACCTCTATCGTCCTTTTTTGAAACCGTGTTGAAGGTCTCTGCCCATTGCTCTACATCTTCATATTTCATGTAAGACATGATGGTTACGCTTTCTGCCCACTGGTCAGATTTTGAATTGGCAGAATAAGAAACGACGTAGCATTCCGGCCATGACTCTGGAGTATAGTCTATTGCATTCCAGATGTCTTGTCCTTTATAGTGGTAATAATTATACTTTAGATAAGGGAAGGTATCTTTGTGGAAAACTAGATGAACGCTAAAAACGGATAGCGTGTTTTTCAGTCGTTTTATTCGATTGATGTAAACTTTTCTAACTTTTCCTGGCTCTTCTATCAACTCCAGTGTTTTGGCGGGATGGATGCCTGATATGAAATAGTCTGCCTCAAAGCGATCCCCATTCGTTGTCTCCAGATACTTGATCTTTCTGTCATCAAATATGAACCTTTTGGCTTCTTGATATTTTAATATTTTTCCGCCTTCTTTTCGGATCAATCGGGCAAGGATTCTTGCTATTTGAGACCCGCCATCTACACATCTCCAGGAACTTTTGATATAGGGGTCCAGTGTGATCGCATGGACATACAAGGGCGTTTTTTTCCCACGGCCAGCATACAGAAAACTATTGCCAGCCAATACTGCCTGCAGCTTTTTGTCGTCTGTGAGCGACTCTATGTAATCTTGTATTCCAATATTGAAAAAATCAGATTCAATGGCCATTTCCATTCCGGGACGTACATTGTACACTGAAAAATAATCACCAACTTCCTTTAGTTTTTTGCAGTATTGAGAAATGCCCTCTTTTTCTTTAGGGAAATAATCGATCAGTGTTTTTTCAAACAATTCGTAGCCTTGAGCAAATTTGTATTCTATTTCATCATCATCGAAGGTTATGCGATCATAACTTTCGATATCCATTTGCTCCAATTTCAGTTCGTCCATCAGACCAAAGTAGCTGAATATCCGATGCAAATTTTGGCCAGGAGCCAGGCCACCAATATAATGGACACCCGTATCGAAGATACATTTATCCCGCACAAAGGTTTGCAGATTGCCACCAATTTGCCGGTTTTTCTCTAGGACACAAACCTTGTATCCTTCCATACTGAGAATACGGGCGCTGAGCAAGCCACCAAGGCCGCTACCAATTATTACTACATCATACTTTTCCGAAGAACTCATATCCGGTTGGAATAAACTATTTTCTAATTATAAATACTACGTTGGAGGTAAATTTCGTGTTATCGACGATTTCAACCGCTAAGTTAAACTGTTTAGCGGTTTTCTGTATCATTTCTCGGGAGGTAAAATACAATTTATTGTCTTCATTGGTTTTATTGAAGCCAAAATTGGTGGAGAAAAACTCGGTAAGCTTGGTTCCACCATGTCTGTCCTGAAGGGTGGAGTCTCCGTCTCTGATCAATAGGATTCCGTTAGGATTTAACTGTTGAATGCATCTGGAAATTACATCAGTTTGCTGATCTTCAGGGAAATAGTGAAGGACGTCATTCAAAATAAAAGCATCAGCATTTGGTAGCTCGTATGCATTGATGTCTGCATGCTGGAAGTTAATTTTGTCCGTTTTCCCGAAGCAATTTGCAGCTAATTCGATTTTTCGCTTGTCGTAGTCCAGCCCTAGTATTTCTCTGTCTTCAGAGCAAAAACCAAGCATATAAGCGAGATAGCCGTACCCGCATCCGATGTCTACTATTTTACCTTGCAGGGGCATGCGATCATTGAAAAATTTGTATTTGTCCTCAAGTTTGATTTTTACTTTGGAGTAATTTTCTAGAATTGGTCCTTTATAGACGTAACTTTTTACCAATTTGTCGTGGTAGTAGTCGGGTGTTTCGAGTTCTAGTTTGGTTTTTTTG
>CALLWB010000105.1 GCA_938016265.1 uncultured Saprospiraceae bacterium | reverse complement strand
CGTTCAAAGAAATTCAAAGAGTTTGGCTAGTGATGTGCTTCCTGTTAGTTGGCTTATTTTAGTAATTATCGTGAAAAATCAACCATTATACCATTAACAATTACACTATTATCTAATCCACCAAAAAATTACTAACATTATTTTCAACTTTGGGGATAAATAGTTGTTTCAATATTCGTGGCAATATGTATCTTTGGCGCGAAGAATGAGGATAGATTATCCATAATAAAAACAACTCATAAATTAAGTCTGAAATATGCTTAACATTAACGTTTCTGATCAGTTTGTAAATCGACATATTGGTCCAAACCCTGAAGAACTAGAAGCAATGTTAAAGGTGGTAAACGCTAGTTCTCTCGATCAATTGATGGATGAAACTGTTCCGGCAGCCATCAGACTTTCAGAGGACCTCGATTTACCGGACGCCTTAACGGAATACGAATACCTTAGAGAATTAAAAAAGACCGCTTCAAAAAATAAAGTATTCCGATCTTATATCGGGATGGGATACAATGGGACGATCACTCCTTCTGTTATTCTTCGAAACATCTTTGAAAATCCAGGCTGGTATACACAATACACGCCATACCAAGCGGAAATAGCCCAAGGCAGATTAGAAGCATTATTAAATTTCCAGACCATGGTAAGTGACTTAACCGCCTTGCCAATTGCAAATGCAAGTTTGCTGGATGAGGGCACTGCTGCTGCGGAAGCAATGGCCATGTTCTACAGCCAAAAAAACAAACGCGTAAAAGGAGAAAAAGCCAACAAATTTTTAGTCTCCGACAAAGTATTACCACAAACAATAGACATCCTAAAGACCAGATCCAAACCGCTAAACATCGAATTGGTTATCTGTCCATGGAAGGACTTCAAACTTGACGAAAAAACGTTTGGTATCTTACTACAATATCCCGATGCAGATGGAAGCGTAGAAGATTATCGACCAATCGTCGATGCAACAAAAGAGGCAGGTTGTTATGTAACTGTAGCAGCAGACATGCTTAGCTTGGCTTTGCTTACTCCTCCAGGAGAATGGGGCGCAGACGCTGTTGTCGGCAATACCCAAAGAATGGGAGTGCCAATGGGGTATGGAGGGCCACACGCTGCTTATTTTGCAACAAAAGAAGACTTCAAACGACAAATACCTGGAAGAATCATCGGTGTATCCGTAGATCGTAATGACAATCCCGCGCTTCGGATGGCGCTCCAAACTAGAGAGCAGCACATACGCAGGGACAAGGCAACTTCCAATATTTGCACTGCACAGGCGTTATTGGCAATTATTGCTGGGGCGTACGCCACTTACCATGGGCCACTAGGAATACAAGCAATTGCTGAACGTATTCATGGTCTAGCCGCAGTTTTGGAAAGTAAATTGAAAGCATGCGATTTTATAAATGTAAATCCCTATTACTTTGATACATTAAAAATTGAAGTGCCAAACCCTGAATTAATTAAGTCGCTAGCACAAGGAAATGGAATCAATTTTAGATATTTTGACACCAATCACGTTGGAATAGCCCTTGACGAGACCGTTAGTAACGAAGATTTGGAAGATATCATAAATGTGTTCTTACTTGCGAAATCTCCTGAATCTACGGTAACCCGTGGAGTTGCAGGACCAGAATTCCAAAAAATAAGCAAGGAACTCAAGCATCGATTTCCCGCCTCGCTAAAAAGAAGTAGCTCGTATTTGGATCATCCAGTCTTCAGTAGTCATCACTCCGAAACAAAGATGATGCGGTACATTAAAAGTCTGGAAAATAAGGATCTGTCCTTAACTCACTCGATGATTCCGCTTGGTTCTTGTACCATGAAACTCAATGCTGCTACACAGTTGATACCTGTTAGCTGGCCGGAGTTTGGTAGTATTCATCCTTTTGTTCCTGGAGATCAAGTAGCAGGTTATCATCAGATTTTCAAAGACCTGGAAGAATACCTTTGCACAATAACCGGTTTTAATGCCTGCTCCCTTCAGCCTAATTCTGGCGCTCAAGGCGAATACGCAGGTCTGTTGACCATCATGGCCTATCACGAAGCAAACAACAACCATCATAGAAACATCGTCTTAATCCCTTCCTCCGCTCACGGTACAAATCCGGCTAGTGCAGTTATGGTAGGGATGAAGGTGATCGTTGTGAAATGTGATAAACATGGAAATATTGATTTTGATGATCTAAAAGCAAAAGCAGAAGAACATAAGGAAAATTTAGGGGCCTTGATGGTAACTTATCCTTCTACCCATGGTGTTTTTGAGGTACAAATCAAGGAGATTTGTGAAGTGATCCATGATTGTGGTGGTAAGGTGTATATGGATGGTGCAAATATGAATGCGCAAGTAGGATTGACCAGCCCAGCAGAAATTGGGGCCGACGTTTGCCATCTAAATCTGCATAAGACATTCAGTATTCCACATGGAGGAGGCGGCCCTGGTATGGGACCGATCTGTGTGAACAATAGCTTAGCTCCGTTCTTACCGAAGCACGTTTTGATAGAGACTGGCGGCAGTCAAGGTATTCCAGCAGTTTCAGCTGCGCCATGGGGAAGTGCCAGTATCCTGTTGATTTCTTATGCTTATGTGAAAATGCTAGGCAAACATGGCGTCCAGGAGTCTACTAAATATGCTATCCTAAACGCCAACTATATCAAATCGAAACTTGAAAAAAACTACGATGTCTTGTATACTGGTGTAAAAGGCCGCGCCGCACATGAATTGATTCTTGATCTTAGAGAATTCAAAAAAACGGCTGGAGTAGAAGCCGAAGACGTCGCCAAACGGTTGATGGATTATGGTTTTCACGCTCCAACGCTCAGTTTTCCCGTTGCTGGAACGATAATGATCGAACCCACAGAAAGCGAAGGCAAAGAAGAACTAGATCGGTTTTGCGATGCCATGCTAGCCATCCGCCAGGAAATAGAAGCAGTTGCCAATGGAAGCGTAAACAAGGAAAACAACATGCTAAAAAATGCCCCACATACACTAGAACAAATTACTGCGGATCATTGGGAGATGCCTTACACCAGAGAGGTTGCTGCTTTCCCGTTGCCATATGTTCGCGCGATCAAGTTCTGGCCTGCTGTAGGTCGGGTAAATAACTCGCATGGGGATCGCAACTTGATTTGTACTTGCCCGCCGATGGAGATGTATATGGAGGAAGTTTAGTATGTTTCAATTGAATCATTTTAAAAAGCAAATCAGAAATTTTCTTATCGTGTTTTGATAAATTTTTTGTGCCTTTTAGGTGATTTACGCGATTTTGTTTCTTAGTGGCTGTTTTTTGCAGAATATTATATTAATATTTTCAATAGACAACAATTTATTGTTATATTTAAATATCGATGTTAAATAGCGGCTGAAGTATTGTTTCATGCTTATTGCAAGGCACTCGCCTAAGTGTTATCTAACGTTGTACCAAAACCCAATCCCAGTTTTATGAGATTTTGCTTATGAAGAATAGGCGAATAAATTTGCCATCATTTAGTAAATGAACTGATGTAAATTCATATTTCAAAATCTCAATATAAAACACCATGAAAAATTGTTATTTATTCCTTTTAGCCATATTGCCTGTATGGCTGTTTGGCCAAAGCAAAGTTCAAGACCCCCAAACCCTTGATTTATTGCGCAATCAGATAAATCAATCTGCCACTAGTAAAGCTCAATCAGCAGATCTAAACGATTTGATCATCACCGATCAAAATACCAGTCGACAAAGTGGTGTAAAGAACACTTATGTCAAACAACTCAACAACGGGATTGAAATCTATAATGGTATTTCCAGTATTCACACCAAAAACAATTCGACAGTTATAAAAGTCAATGATAGATTTAGCTACGGGTTAGCTAGCAAAACAAAAAATGTAGCACCTTCCATTTCTGCAGTCGAGGCCATCCAGTATGTAGTAGCGGATTTAGGATATTCCCTTACGGAGAAATTGCAAATCCTTGATGCACCGACAGGAACTGACAGCAAACAATTACTCAGCAAAGGAGGCATTTCCAAGCAAGAAATTCCAGCAAAATTGGTCTACCACAAAATGGAGGACGGTACATTATTACTAGCATGGAACGTTACGATCTATGAAAATGGTGGGGAAAATTGGTGGAATATCCGCGTAGATGCCCTAAGCGGAGAACTCCTAGAAAAAGACAACATGATGGTCAATTGTAGTCATGGAAAACCTAACCATGTCTGTTCAGCAAAGAATCACAAAGTAAATCATTTAGCAGATGCTCACAAAGCAGATTCCCCAGCGAAAACAACAATGGTAGGCGGATATCGAGTTTTTGCAACTCCCTTATCTGACCCAACAGATGGTGCACGAACCCTTGAAAATAACCCCGACGATGCCACCGCTTCCCCTTTTGGATGGCACGATACCAACGGCGCAAACGGACCTGAATTCACAACAACAAGAGGAAATAACGTTCATGCTTATGATGCTGGGAATAATCAAGGCTATATGCCAAATGGAGGCGCAAACCTAGTATTTGACTATCCATTGGACATCAACGCAGACCCTAACCAGTACGAAGATGCCGGTATTACCAATATTTTTTATTGGGGAAATAAAAACCACGACATCTTCTACCAATACGGTTTTGACGAAGTAAGCGGCAATTTTCAGGAAAACAATTATGGTAATGGAGGAGCAGGCAGTGACTACGTAAATATCAACGTCCAAAGCTCCAACAACTGCAATGGTAGTTTTGGAACCCCTTCCGACGGCAATAACCCAACCATGAACATGTTTATTTGCAATGGCCGGGATGGCGCATTCAACAATACCACTACCACCCATGAATATGGCCACGGTGTTTCCAGAAGATTACAGGCTGGTCCATCCAACGTCAGCTGCCAAAATAATCAGGAACAAATGGGAGAAGGCTGGAGTGACTACCTCGCCATGGTACTTACCATAGAGTCCACAGACAATAGAAATACCGTCCGAGCATACGGTGATTGGTTTTATGGTAATCCAAATGGCATTCGTCCTTACAGATATACTACAGACATGGCTGTCAACTCGTCCACTTATACAAACATCAGCGGCGTATCTGTACCTCATGGTGTTGGTAATGTTTGGGCCTCGATGCTCTGGGAAATGACCTGGGATTTAATTGACCAATATGGATTTGATTCAGATTTGTATAATGGAAGTGGTGGGAATAATATCTCCTTACAATTAGTATTGGAAGGTTTGAAGTTAACCCCTTGTTTACCTGGCTTTGTTGATAGTAGAGATGCAATTCTTGCTGCAGATCAGGCACTTTATGGCGGTGCAAACCAATGCTTGATTTGGGGTGCTTTTGCAAAAAGAGGACTAGGAGCAAGCGCCAACCAAGGAAGCTCAAATAGCGTTTCTGATGGCTCACAAGCCTTTGATCTTCCTTCTACTTGTGGTGGAACGGGCTGTACATTGACCGCCAATCCAACATCAATAAACTTTACTAGTACTGGCGGATCCAATACAGTTGCTGTAACTAGCAGTGATGCATGGACGGCGTCAGATAATGCTTCTTGGGTGACCCTCAGTCCTTCAAGTGGCTCAGGTAATGGAAGTATTACTGTAAATGCTGCTGCAAATACTTCTTCTGCGACTAGAAGTGCGACAATTACGATCACTTGTGGATCGAATACTGCTACGGTGAATATTACTCAAAATGGCGCAGTGATACCTTGTAATCGGCAGTATGCTACTGTTCCTTATTCTACAGGATTCGAAAGCGGTTCGTTAGATCAATATTGGTGCTCGGAATCTGAAAACTCCTTCGGACGAATACAGGTCACCACCGCAAACACGCCTAATTCAGGCAGTTATCACCTAACCATGGATGTAACTACCAATCAAAATCTAAACACCAACGAAGCGACACTAGGATTAAATCTACAAGGATTGACCAGTGCTGACCTGAGTTTCTGGTGGAAAGAATTCAGTGATGAAAACAATGCAGAAGACGGAGTTTTTCTCTCCGATGACGGTGGGGGATCCTACACTAAGGTTTATGACTTGGTAGGAACTTCAAATGCCTGGCAGCAAATCAACTTGGATTTAGCGGCCCTGGCCTCTACTAACGGACTTAGTTTAAATAATACTTTCGTTGTGAAGTTTCAGCAACGGGATAACTATAGTATTTCAACAGATGGATTTGCGTTTGACGATGTGAGTGTCACCGGATCTGCTCCAGCATGTACTTTGGCTGTTTCCCCATCCACACTTACTTTTACCGCTGGTTCTGGTACTAGTTCTGCAAGTATTACAAGTTCTTCCGCCTGGACAGCAACAGATAATGCTGCATGGATTAGTTTGAGTCCCTCAAGTGGCTCTGGCAATGGGACATTAAATGTAAATGTAACAACAAACACCTCCACCAACCAAAGAACTGGAACGGTCACGGTCACTTGTGGCAGTATTACAAGGACAATTGCTGTTACTCAGGCAGGTGCGCAACCTCCTACCAACTGTACACAACAATATACCAGCTTACCATATTCTACCGGTTTTGAAACTGGAGCACTTGACCAATATTGGTGCACCGCTACAGAAAACGCATTTGGAAGAATACAGGTCACTTCAGCAAATACCCCAAATTCAGGCAGCAACCACCTCACAATGGATGTTACCACCAACGCAAATTTCAATACGAATGAAGCAACACTAGGACTAAGACTAGCCGGATTGTCTACCGTCGATCTTTCTTTCTATTGGAAGGAATTTAGTGATGAAAACCATCCTGAGGACGGGGTTTTCTTGTCGGATGATGGAGGAGCTAATTATACGAAGGTTTACGACTTGATCGGTGGGACAAATGTTTATCAACAAATCAATCTGGATATCGATGCACTAGCTTCTGCGAATGGGCTTTCGTTGACCAATACCTTTGTTGTTAAGTTCCAACAGCGGGATAATTATTCGATTACTACCGATGGTTTTGCTTTTGATGATGTTTCAGTGACTGGTAGTTCTAGTGCTTGTACCTTGACGGTATCTCCGAATTCATTTAATGTCATTGCTTCAGGAGGGACTTATACTGTGGGCGTCACAAGTACTGGGGCCTGGACGGCAACGGACAATGCAAGTTGGCTGACCATCAATGGTGGTGCAGGATCCGGGAATGGCAACTTTACCTTTGTCACTGCTCAAAATACTTCAACAGCTGCTCGTTCTGCTACGATAACTATAAGTTGTGGATCGGTTACAAGAACCGTTGCTGTATCACAACAGGGAGCAACACCAACGGGTTGTACACAACAATACGCTACCGTTCCATACTCTACTGGATTTGAAAGCGGAGCCTTAGATCAATTTTGGTGCTCGGACACTGAAAACAATTTTGGAAGGGTACAAGTTACTTCTGCTAATGGACCTCGCTCAGGTGGCAACCACTTGACCATGGATGTAACGACCAATACAAATTTTAGTACGAACGAAGCAACACTAGGGCTACAACTTGCGGGATATACGACCGCTAACTTAAACTTCTGGTGGAAAGAATTTAGTGATGAGAATCATGTGGAGGATGGCGTATTCTTTTCCGATGATGGCGGAGCTAGCTATACGCTAGTCTACAGTTTGCAGAATGGACCTTCTGCCTGGACAGAAGTCAATTTAGATATTGCGGCACTTGCTGCTGCTAATGGGTTGTCCTTGACGAATACCTTCTTAGTGAAATTCCAACATCGGGATAACTATAGCATAGCCACCGATGGATTTGCCTTCGATGATATTTCAGTAACTGGAAATGCTTCCGGTTGTAGCCGCCAATATGCGAATCTGCCTTATTCTACTGGTTTTGAGAATGGATCGTTGGATCAGTATTGGTGTAATGATTCTGAAAACAATTTCGGTAGAATACAGGTGACTACTGCCAATGGTCCACATTCTGGTACTAATCATCTGACGATGGATGTTACTACGAATCAAAATTACTGTACAAATGAAGCTTCCGTAGGTGTGCGATTGGCTGGTCAGTCTAATGTCACGCTATCTTTCTGGTGGAAGGAATTTAACGATGAGAACAATGTTGAAGACGGTGTCTTTCTTTCTGATGATGGAGGAGCTAGTTATACAAAAGTGTATGATTTGATTGGCGGGTCTGCGACCTGGCAGTCTATCAGTCTGAATATAAGCAATCTGGCTACTGCCAACGGACTTTCGCTGACGAATAACTTTGTTGTCAAATTCCAGCAACGCGATAACTATGTTATTTCTACTGACGGATTTGCGTTTGACGACATTTCTATTACTTCAGGAGTTCCTGATAATGGAGAAGCGCCTACTACTGTTTTTGAAGAAGAAATCATTCAATTAGAGGTAACTCCGGTAGAATTGTCCTTGAACAATTATCCTAATCCGTTTGGGGATAATACGACCTTTGAATATACCTTAACGGAGGCTGCCAATGTAGAAATGATTATCACTGACGTAACTGGGAAAGTGGTTGCTCGTCCATTGGTTGGCGTACTTCGATCTTCAGGCACTCATACTTTGGGCTTTGATAGTCAGGATCTTGGAAATGGAGTATATTTATGCACGCTTATTGCGAATAAACAGCGGATTACTAAACAAATATTGATCGCGAAATAACAATATCTTAAGGCTAAGATAATGTGCTTATACTGGCTGACTATTTTTATGGTTGGCCAGTTTTTTTGTTGCCTGAAGATAGGGACCTGCCCGCCAGGTTAGGGCGATACTGCATATAATATTCGATTTGATCGTTGTAATTTGGTCGAATACTGAAGTCGACTGCATTAGAGGTAAAAAGTCAACAGTTATGTAAGGCTTTACTTTCAGGAAAACCTTAAATAGCAATGGGCAAAATGCGTCTCTCTACTCAATAGCTCTACTTTCTACCTTCTACTCCTACATTTATCAACAATAAAAACTATTTTAGCAGCGAGAATGGCGACTTTAACTAGTATTAACAAATTATTAATGCATTTTAACTTTTAAAGTCGATAACTTGAGCGGATTATGAATAGAAAATATGCTATTATCATTGCTATTGGTGCTGGCTTGTTACTGCTGGCAGCCTATCTGTTGATGGGAAAAAAGGGCACTTCTGAAGAACCAGGGAAAACAGACCTCCCAGAAGTAGTCGCCTGGAAACGCGCACTCAAAAAAGACACCGACTACCATTATCTCAATTACGGTGTACAGTATCCCCGTGGAAAATATGTGAAAGATGCCGAATCCAAATACGACGAAGTAGATCCTGGTACCATCGATATCGAGATTCTCAAGTCCAAAAGATTTACAGGGCACCTGAGTCAATACGATGACAAAAAAGTATTCTCCCTAAGATTTAATGTGATTGATGAAAAGGAAGATATACTTTACTTTCGGGCAATGGTAAATCTAGGTGCTGTTGGCAAAAGTCTGAATGGAACGATCGATCTCAGCGATAATATTATTCAATTTATTGAAATAAAAGATGGTCCGAAAATGATGATTTCTGATGGCAAAGTTTATGCTAGGGATAACAAGATAATCATAGAATCTACAGACTTAGACCAATATTGGGTGTTGGATTAATTGCGACCCATAGAGAGTGATTTTTTAATAGGAAAACGAAACCATGAAACTGAAAATTAGCGTTTTATTACTAGGCAGCCTCTTTCTTCTGTCCGCTTGTACGGATACTAATCCTGCTTATCAGGAAGCTCTTGAAAAAATAGCCGTCCTGGAAGACGAACGATCAGAATTTGAATCTGAAAAAGACCTGATAAAAGCAGAATACAACGAGGTCATCGAAACCCTTAATGACATCGACATCACCCTACTAGAGATAGACTCCAGAGAAAAAGAAATGGAATCGCTAATAGGTGACCTGAGCGGAAAACAACTGCAAAGAGAACTGATTTTGAGCAAAATAAATGCTCTGAAAGATAAAAATGTCGCCGCTCAAAAAACAGCCAATGAGCTACAGGCTAAACTCAATAACATGGACCCCAGCGATGATGAGGTGCTCAATAAAATGATTGCTCAATATGAGCAAAAACTGAAGGCAAAAGACGAGGAGATAAAGAACTACGAAGTCCTGATCAATCAAGTAGAAGCAAAATTGAAATTTACAGAAGATCAACTCTCCAAACAATTCGGAATCGTAGAGCAACAAAAAGAAGCCCTAGAAAAACAAAACATGGAATTGATGTCTATGAACCAAAATTTGGAGCAGAACATCCTCGACATTGAAAAGAAAGAACAATTTATTGCAGATTGTGCAAAGGCGTATTACGTCGCCGGATCCAAAAAAGCCTTAAAACAAGGAGGTTTGATCAAGAAAATTGGCCTAAAATTAACCCCCGATTATCAGAAAAAGCTAAAAAGAGACCACCCCATAAATTTCTACAAAAAGACAGAAATAGAAACCAAAGGCGAAATTCAGGCGATCTTCCCTGAACGTGATCCGTCATCTTATTCCATAAAAGGCAATATCTTATCCGTAAAAAAAGTAGATTTGTTCTGGCAAGCTCGTGAAGCAATAATTGTTTTGAAATAGTTTGGTTAATGGTGGATTGGTTAATAGTTAATGGTATATTAATTGAGTAGCATTTATAATACCATTAGCGTTGTTAACGCCTACTAGAATTAACTATTATTAACGCTTACAAAACAACTGCCACCAATTTGTACTTATGAACAGTCGTTTTTTACAAAGGCCGTATTTCTTTTTGTACCTGGCAGTTGGAATGTTTCTTCTGACAGCGGGACTGGATTACTTTGCTGGGAAAACTTACGATCTTGAGAAGTTCACTAAACAAATTGAATACTCGCTGCAAAAGGCAGAGCGCGAGATAAACACCTTTTTTGGAGATGCCAATAAAGTAGAAGACGCTGCCAAAGGCAATCTCTCAGGAGACGAAGTCCGCCGACTCAATAACCAACTATTTACGATCTGTATTTATGAGAAGGACTCCTTGCTTTTTTGGTCGAATAATAAGGTCTTGCCTTACCTTACCGATCTGAAAACACCAGAAGGCAGAGTGAACAAGCTGACCAGCCAGAAAAACGGCAAATACGAGTTTATCAAAACTGAATTTTTTAATCCGTATACCAAGAAATCGCTCACCCTGATAGGGTTGATCCCCATTTTTTATGATTATCCATTGGAAAACGACTACCTGAAAAACCGTTTTGCGCTGGATAATTCAATACCTAGTTTTATCGAATTGACCAAAAGTGAGACGGATCTGGTGGTTCGGTCCCTGGACGACAAGCCTCTTTTTTACCTGACGTCTAAGAAAAAAATTGAAAAACGAAACCGGACGTTGATCCTTGTTTTGTATTTGATTTCTTTTGTTTTTCTAGGGCTTTTTATCAATGGCCAATCCATGTTGTTGTCGTTAAAGCATGGATTTTGGGTTGGTTTTGGCGTGCTGTTGGTCTCTATAATTGGGGTTCGGGTGGCTAGTATTCTGTTTGGATGGATGGATGGTTTTCGAAACTTGCAACTGTTTCATCCGCGGCATTATGCTGCTTCCGACTGGGTGGCTTCCCTAGGAGATTTGGTGATTAATATCTTACTGGTTTTATGGGTGATCTCCTACTTTAACTTTCTTTTTCGGCCGCGAAACCTGGATAAACTGAGTAAAGGTGTGAAATATGCTATTGCCTCTAGCATTTATTTTATCATCATCAGTTCTATTTTTGGGATCAGTCGAATCTTTATCAGCCTTGCCAGAAATTCAGAGATTACCTTAGAATTTAAGAACATTTTTAGTCTGAATGTCTATAGTTTTATAGGACTGTTTAGCCTTACTATGTTGCTTGGTGGATTGTTTTTGTTCTCTCAAAAACTGATAGCAATTTTGCGAAGGGTAGACTTGTCCGTCAATGAAAAAATAACCTTTTTGGCCATTGTTGTTGGCGTTTTTACCTTGATGAATTTGACGAATTTATTCGAGTTGAGCACTTTGTTGTTGTTGCTGTTTTCGATTGGATTTATTTTATTATTTGAATGGTATAGTCAGGCAAAATCGATTACCTATTTGTGGTTGTTAGTTTGGCTGGTCATCTTTTCAGGGTTTTCGACGATCCTTCTTTATAATTATAATAATGAAAAGGAAATTAACTCCAGGAGACGGTACGCTATAAAACTATCTGAAGAAAACGACCGGATTACAGAATTTAGATTTGAGGGGATCAAAGAAAAAATACAAAAGGACAATTTTGTTGAAACCTATTTTACGCTCCCATTTATCCCAACAAAAGAGGTGTTGGAGCGTATTGAAAAACGATATATTGGCGGGTATCTATTTAATAAGTACGATTTTGAAATTCACACCTTCAATAAAAACGGTGCACGGTTTAAAGCAGAAACAGGCGACTACGACTTCTACCGAAATCTAAAATCTGAAGCACAGAAAACAAGCAACCCGTACCTTTATTACTGGACAAATGGCAAAGGCGCCTCCAATTACCTAGCAGATATTCCAATAAGAAAAGGGGATCGGCTGATCGGTCGAATTGTTATTCAGATGCTTGCAAAAGAGCTCAAAGATTCGAAAGTGTACCCAGAATTGCTGCTGGACGAACGGTTGAAATCCGCTCAAAAATATAATCGTTATACCTACGCAGTTTACAAAGACAGCATCCGATTCAAAGAAAATGGTAAATTCTATCCCTATAGATTACCCTTTGACCATTCCAAAAAAGAAGAATTCAAATATTTAAAAAGCGAAAAACGGTCGCACATTATCTACAAAGCATCTGATCAAAAGGTGGTGGTGGTTTCTAAGCCTAATGAAGATATTGTAACACCAATATCCCTGTTTTCTTATATGTTCTGCCTGCAATTGCTGGTGTTAATTCTAATAGTAAGTTTCAATTTTCTGATCAAATGGCTGCCAGATGGCAAGTTTAGATCGTTGTTTAGCATGAAACCGACACTCAGAAATCGAATTAACTTTTCAGTGATCTCCATTATTATTGTTTCATTTGTTGTAATTGGGGTCGTAACGGTGATTTATTTCCAAGGAGAATTTACCAAATACCACGATCAACGACTAGGGAGAAAAGTACGCGGTGTAATGGCAACCGTAAAAGTAGAGATGGAAGAAAACAAGAACGATGCCTTTTTCCTCCCTGACATTCCTTCCTTGTCAGAAATCCATAATATGGACATCAATCTCTATGACCTGACTGGAGATTTGATGACCTCTTCGCAAACAGAGATTGTAGATAAAGGACTTATTTCCAACAAAATTGATCCAGTAGCTTACTTTAATTTGGATAGGGTAGGCATCGAGCAGTATACGCAAGAAGAAGAAATAAGCGGGTTGAAATTTATGACGGCATATGTTCCTGTCAGGAAGCCCAATGGACAGAAAGTTGGATACCTAGGGCTTCCTTACTACTCGCAGGTCACCAATCTTCGAGAAGACGTTTCTGAGTTTATGGGGACACTGCTTAATGTATATGTCTTACTGTTGATCCTTGCTGGTGTGGTAGCCCTTGCGATCGGAAATACCGTGACCAGGCCGATTCAAGCAATTGGAGAAAAACTAAAAGAAGTAAAACTCGGTAAGGAAAATACAAAGCTCGAATGGGAAAATGATGACGAGATTGGAGCCTTGGTAACCGAGTACAATAAGATGATCAACGAATTGGAAGAAAGTGCTGATCTCCTTGCTCAGTCCAACCGAGAAACGGCTTGGAGAGAAATGGCAAAACAGGTGGCACATGAGATCAAGAATCCGCTTACCCCAATGAAACTAAGCATCCAACATCTCCAACGAGCAGCAACGAATGCCAACCCGGAGGAAGTCAAAGCACTGGTTGCCCGAGTTTCCAAAACGCTGGTAGAACAAATTGATAGTTTGTCTAATATCGCTTCTTCGTTCTCTAACTTCGCAAAAATGCCGAAAGCAACCAACGAAGAATTTAACATCAATCATCAGGTAAGCACTGTCTACGATCTATTTAGTGAACGAGATAATATGGTGATTTCCCTTGAAATGCCCCTAGAAGAATATCTCGTTTTTGCAGATAGAAATCAGATGGTTAGGGTATTCAATAATCTGATCAAAAATGCCATTCAGGCCATCCCCGAGGACAGAAATGGCGAGATTATGCTCTCCCTGTATAAGAAAGACGCCATGGTGGTCGTCCGGGTAACGGACAATGGCGTTGGGATACCAGAAGACAAGCACAAAAACGTCTTTGTACCTAATTTTACTACCAAATCAAGCGGCACCGGCCTTGGGCTAGCCATCTCCAGAAACATCGTAGAATCTGCCGCGGGAAAAATTTACTTCGAAACAGAAGTCGAGAAAGGCACCTCTTTTTATGTGGAACTGCCAATTGCTAAAAAAGCAGAGGTGGCTAAAAGGTAGTAAGTTGTTAGTAGAACTAGGCTGTTAGGTACAATACGGTGAGTGGATACAAGGCAGAGTTTCATCTTGCATAAAAAAACGCTATGTCTTAGCGTAAAAAATAGGCAACCAACCCTCGCAAATTCCCCAATCGCAAAGAGCCGGTTGCCTGATCCCGATTCAATATTCTTAAAATGGTAGTGGATTCCTGAACGATCTCGCAGAGTTTTGGATGTGGTCCGACTTTCGGCAATTCAAAAAGTAATGGGACCACGACGGCCGATATTCAGTACAACCATCTAGTGTACCTCTACGTTTAACCCAATTCATGCAATAGGAAGTTTGTTTTAGGTTGAAAACTCAATAAAAATGTGCGCTCTACGGTGATTTTGACTCGCAGACGTAGTAAGATTACGGTGAGAATCAAAATTGACGGACGTGCGCAGTTTTGCAGA
>CALLWB010000104.1 GCA_938016265.1 uncultured Saprospiraceae bacterium | reverse complement strand
TCGACGTCCAGTCAAACACTGCTGATTCATTGATTTGGTCTTGGAATCCGCCTCAATACTTGAATTGTACCGACTGTCCTAATCCAGTGATCACTCCACTAGAAAGTATAGTTTATGAAATAATGGCTTTGGATACCAATGGATGTGTAGCACTAGAAGACCTTGCCGTGACTGTCCTTGAAAACAGAAATGTCTTTATTCCAAATGCCTTTACCCCCAATTTAGATGGAACAAATGATGTGCTCTATATTTTTGGTGGACAAGCGGTCACCACGATTAGAACCTTCCGAATTTTTGATCGTTGGGGAGAAAAATTATTTGATGTGTCTAATGTCGCGCCGAATGATCCACTGTTTGGATGGGATGGGACGTTTAAAGGGAAGCAGCTAAATCCTGGGGTCTTTACTTATATGGCAGAGGTCGAATTTGTAGATGGGGTATTGCGCCAATATGCTGGAGATGTAACTTTGTTGAGGTAATGAAAAAAATAACACAAATCACAGATTACGAGAAGACCATTTTTTCTTGCAAAATGAGAAACGATCAAGTAGCCACCCATGATGTTTACTCCTTGGGTACTGGCAAAAAAGTAGTCATTTTAATCCAGGAATTGCCAGGAATAGGGCAAGAAACGCTTGCTTTAGCTGACCGATTTGTAGCCAACGGATTTACCGTGGTGATGCCCCATTTATTTGGCCCACTAGGAAAGACAGCCGTGGTTGGAAATTTGGTTCGGGTACTATGTATGAAAAGGGAATTCAAACTATTCGCAAAAAATGAATCCAGTCCGATCGTCGATTACCTAGCTGGACTTTGTTCCTTCATAAAAGACAAACACCAAGTAAAAGGAATCGCCGTAATCGGCATGTGCCTAACAGGAAATTTTGCGATTTCCCTAATGGCCAATGAAGCAGTGCTTGCCGGATTTGCCAGCCAACCCTCTCTGGCCGTTTTAAGTCAAGCCTCTTTGCACATGAGTGCCCAGGAAATTTCTGCCGTCCAACAAAAATTAGACACCGTAGGCGCCATGCACTGCGGTAGATTTGAAAAAGATACAATGTGCACTGCCAAGAAATTTGAACTCCTCGACAAAACCTTCAATACCGCTGAGAACCAGCGCATTATTTTTCACGAAATGCCTGGAAGAGGGCATGCGATATTGACACTTGATTTTGTAGATAAGGAGGGACATCCAACCCACAAAGCGTTGAATGATGTTCTTGAGTATTTTGATGGGCAATTGATTGGTTAGTCCATTTTTCCTTTAGCGAAGCAGTGGCTCTACCCTGAGTTTTGCGCAGCAAAACGAGTCCCTATACATTCTACCTTATTCCATTTCAAAAACTCTTCCTCAAATCCACCGTTGCCCGCAACTTCTTTATCAACGTACTAGACTCCGCAAAATTTAAAGTTTGTTGGGCATCTGAAAATGCTTTTTCTGGATGGGCATGGGTCTCGAAAATTACGCCATCAGCTCCTGCCATAACAGAGGCGAGTGCCATTGGTTCTACATACGCACGCAAGCCAATTCCGTGGGAGGGATCGGCGATAACGGGCAAATGGGTTTTTTCTTTTAGGATGGGAATGGCGTTCAAATCAAACGTATTTCGGTAGGCGGTTTCGTAGGAGCGGATGCCTCGTTCACAGAGTAATAATTTTTCGTTTCCACCAGAAAATACATATTCAGCACATTGTAATAACTCGTCTAAGGAACCAGAAATTCCACGCTTCAACATCACTGGTTTGTCTACTTCTCCAAGCGCATCCAACAGGTTGAAGTTTTGAGAGTTTCGAGCACCCACCTGCAAGATGTCTGAATACTTACACAAGTCTTCTATCTGCGAAGATTGCATTACTTCAGTAATGATTTTTATCCCAAATTCCTGCGCATGCTGATACCAGATTTTCAATCCATCTACCCCCAATCCTCGAAAAGCGTACGGAGAACTTCTAGGTTTGTACACGCCGCCTCGCATGATTTTTACCCCATTCGCTTTCAGATGTTCCAACACAGAAACGATTTGCTCCTCTGACTCAATCGAACAAGGACCAGCCATGATTGCAAAATCGCCTTCAGAAATTTTTACTCCGTCTCCCAAATCAATGGTAGTCGGATGCACTTTCCATTTTCTTGAGACCAGTTTGTAGGCATCCGAAACTTTATGAATATCCGCTACACCAGGCATACCTCCTAGTTCTCGTAGGTCAAGTTCTTTTTTACCAATCCCGATCAGGTAAGCGCAGTTTTGAGTGGTGACTTCCGTTGTTTTATAGCCCAATCCATTTACTTTTTCGTGGATGAGGTTGCGATCGTCGGCTTTTATATTTTTTGTTAATTGAATAATCATAATTATCGTTTTTATAAATTGGGATTAGGTTAATTTTTGGGAATAATTGTTTCTATAAATTGTTGGATATCCTGCTCTAAATTTTCACTATTTTTTATGGCTCGAATAAAAGCGCTTCCAATAATAGCCCCGCTAGCAGATGCACAGGCGGTATCAAAGGTCGTTCTATCAGAGATCCCAAAGCCAATAATGCCAGGATTGCCAAGCGAAAGTGCTTTCATACGCTCAAAATAAGCCACTTGCTGATCCGAAACGCCACTACTTTTGCCGGTAATGCTATTAGAGGAGACCATGTAAATAAAGCCGTCTGTCTGCTCATCAATAAACCGAATGCGCTCCTCTGAGGTCTGCGGAGACACCAACAAAATATTCGACAGTTGATGCACATCCATAATCGATTTGTAAGACTCCGCATACTCTACAATCGGCAGATCAGGAATGATAAATCCATCAATACCGACCGAAGCCGCCTTTTTGCAAAATCGCTCCACCCCATATTGCATGACAGGATTCAAATACCCCATCAAAAGCAAAGGAATAGAGACCGTCTTTCGGATATCAGCGAGTTGCTCAAACAACAATTCCAGCGTCATTCCATTATCCAACGCCACTTTATTACTTTCCTGGATCGTCTCTCCATCGGCTACCGGATCAGAAAATGGGATTCCAATTTCTACCATATCGACCCCATTTTTTTCCAAGGATTCGAGTACCGTTTTGAGATCATTCAAGCCCGGAAATCCTGCGGTACAAAAAATAGACAAAATGCGTTGATCCTTTTTATTGAATAATCGGGTGATCCGATTGTCAAGTTTATTCATCGTCTTCATTATTGTAAATTCTTTTTGTTGTACTTAATGTAAGTCGCCAAATCTTTGTCGCCGCGACCAGAAAGATTGATCACCACCACATCAGACGCCTTAAATTTGATTTTATCGAGAACGGCAAGGGCATGGGCCGATTCAATGGCTGGAATGATTCCCTCTAGTTTGCAAAGTAACATCCCCGCTTTCATTGCCTCTTCATCAGTAATTGGGTAGAAAGTAGCACGTTTAGTTTCGCAAAGATGCGCGTGTACCGGACCAATCCCTGGATAGTCGAGCCCCGCAGAAATGGAATACGGTTCGATTACCTGACCGTCTGGTGTTTGCATGAGCATGGTTTTACTACCGTGAAGAACGCCCGATTTTCCTAGGACAGTGGTAGCAGCAGACTCTCCGCTGTGAATACCTAAACCAGCAGCTTCTGCACCGATTAGGTTCACTGATTCTTCATCCAGGTAATGGTAGAAAGCGCCCATTGCATTGCTGCCACCTCCTACACAAGCAATAATATGGTCCGGCAATTCACTACCTGTTTGCTCTTGTAGTTGAAATCGCATTTCCTTGCTAATGACCGCTTGAAAACGGGCGACCATGTCAGGATAAGGATGCGGACCGACTACCGATCCAATGATGTAATGCGTGTCTGTTGGGTTGCCGATCCAATGACGCATGGCTTCATTCGTAGCATCTTTTAGTGTTTGGCTACCGGACATTGCGGGTACTACTTTTGCGCCTAGCAACTTCATGCGTTCGACGTTTGGTTTTTGTCGTTCGATGTCTATAGCGCCCATGTAGACGATGCATTCCATTCCCATCAATGCGCAGACGGTGGCAGTTGCTACGCCGTGTTGTCCAGCGCCGGTTTCTGCAATGATCTTGTTTTTGCCGAGTCTTTTGGCGACTAATATTTGTCCGAGGGTATTGTTTACTTTGTGGGCGCCGGTATGGTTGAGGTCTTCTCTTTTGAGGTAGACGTTTGTTTGATATCGGTCAGAAAGGCGTGGCGCTTTGTAAAGTGGGGATGGACGTCCGACGTAGTCTTTTAGGAGCTGGTTGAACTCTTTTTTGAAGTCTGGGTCTTCAATGATTTTGAGGTAGTTGTATCTCAATTCCTCGACATTGTGGTACAACATTTCGGGGATGAATGCTCCTCCAAAATTGCCATAATACCCGCGTTCGTCTACTTGATATTTCATGTCTGATTGATTAAAATTCCTTTTATCTATTTTGTTTTTCCTCCAGCCTACTTCTCAAGGCTAGTTGGAAGGTTTTTATTGCTTGAATTTTTTTAATGCCAGGGGCGGATTCAAAACCGCTATTCACATCAAGCGCAACACATTTTTGGTGGTCAAATTGTTTTATTTTTTCTAGTGATTCTGGTCCAATTCCTCCGCTTAAAAAGAAGGGTGTTTCCATTTTATATTCTTCCAAAATCTCCCAGTTGAAAGTAATACCATTGCCTCCGCGCTCCTTGCCTTTGGTGTCAAAAAGAAAAAAATCAACACATTCGCCGTAAGGCAATAACTGGCTAAAATCGAAGTGATTCCCAACAGGAAATACTTTAATGATCTGGACTTTTTGTTTGGAAAGCTCTTTGCAAAAGTCTGGAGATTCCTCCCCATGCAGTTGGACAACATCCAATTGATAATTGGAGATTTTTTCTTGGACATATTCCAGAGAAGCATTCACAAAAACGCCTACCTTTTTCGTAGCGGTCGGAATTGTTTTAAGCCGATTCAAATCAAAATCTTCTCCTACATATCGTTTAGATTTTTCATAGAAAATAAACCCGATATAATCCAATTGTAAGCGGGCTAGTTCTTCAATGTTTGAAGCATCTCGCATGCCGCAGACCTTTAGCGCTATGTGTTGTTGCGTCGTCATTCGGCTAAGAAGGTTGCAATTCTTTAGAAGTTTCAAGTGTTCGGATTTCGCTGATGAATTTGGCGCAGGCACGTTCAGGTCTACTTGCTTTCATAAATTGCTCACCAATCAAAAAACCATCATAGCCAGCCACCCGCAATTGGACGACTGTTTTCGGATCAGAAATCCCACTTTCGGATATTTTGACCATCTCCTTTGGAATGTGCGCCAACAAATCAAGTGAGGTTTGAATATCTACTTTAAATGCTTTAAGATCCCGATTATTCACTCCCACCAAATCCACCGATTCGTTCAGATGGCTTTCCAGTTTTTCAAGGCTATGAACTTCCATCAGGACTTCCATGCCGAGGCTTTTTGCAAACTGTGCCAGCGACTTCAATTTTTCGGGCGTCAGTATTTCAGAGATGAGCAAGATCGCGTCTGCTCCGATACTTCGTGCTTCGATGATCTGATATTCGTTGAGGATGAATTCCTTACGAAGAATGGGGCAGTAGTTAAATTGTCGGGCCGTGGTGAGGTCTTTGTTTTTGCCACCAAAAAAATGACCGTCTGTTAAGACAGAAATGGCAGAAGCGCCTGCTTGCATATAGCCAATCGACGTCCGCTCTACAGACACATAAGGATTGATGTCCCCTTTTGAGGGCGATTTCCGTTTGATTTCCGCTATGATGCCCAGTTTGTCTGCTCTTTTGACATATTGTTTCAAGGAGACACATGGTGTATTGAAATAAATACTTTGTTCCAGCAATTTTGTTGGGACTAGCTCCTGTTTTTGCTGGATTTCTTTTGTTTTATGGGCAACTATTTTTTCTAGAATATTCATAGTGTTGTTATTTGGTAGAGAGAATTCACAAATGCTCTCTTAGTTATATTATGTTATTGGGATTCTATTCAATAAATGTTTTAAAGGCTTTCAATGCTTGACCAGATTCCAAGGACTCCCTTGCCTGAGCAATAGTATCCGCCAGCGAACGATCAGGAAAAGCACAGTTTATCGCCAATCCGGCGTTTGCTAGGACTGCGTTGTTTTGCGCACTTGTACCACCACCTCGCAGTATATTTTCAAAGAGTTTTGCAGCAGCCTCCACTGTATCGCCCCCTGTCAGCTCCGACTGTTTTACCTTAGGCAAACCTAAGTATTCCGGCCCCAGAATTTGCTCCGAGTCATTTGTAATCAACTTGAACTTCCCAGTAAGCGAAATTTCATCATAACCATCCAACGAATGCACAATTGCGAACTGTTTGTCGCTTTGCTGATACAAATAGCCATACAAACGGGCCAACTGCAGACTGAAAACGCCGACGAGTTGTCGCTTTACCTTAGCAGGATTGACCATTGGGCCTAGCATATTGAAGAAGGTTTTGACGCCCATGTTTCTGCGTACCGGAGCGACTTCCTTCATGGCCGGATGGAATAGCGGCGCATGCAAAAAACAAATCCCGGCGGTGTCAATTTTGCGCTCCAATTCACCAGGATCATTGGTAAACTTGTAGCCAAAATATTCAATGACATTCGACGATCCAGAAACTGAAGATACACCATAATTTCCATGTTTGGCCACTTTTACGCCTGCACCGGCCGTAACAAAAGAAGCCAATGTAGAGATATTAAACGTATCCTTTCCATCGCCTCCAGTTCCACAAAGATCAATTGGATCGTAGGCACTCAGATCAATCGGTATGCAAAGATCCAACATCGCATCCCGAAATCCTTCCAGCTCCTCCACCCGAATTCCCCGCATAATAAATACCGTCAAAAAAGAGGCAATCTGTGCTGGATTGTAGGCGCCAGAAGCAATTTTAGTAAGCACTTCCTTGGACGTTTCCTTGGAAAGTGTTTTGTGGTCATATAGATGAGTAAGTATCGATTTCATATTGCTGAATTGTTATTGGGTTTTTGGGAACTGTTTATGCCTTGTTTGTTACCCAGTTTTTCATAATTGTTTTTCCATGTTCGGTAAGTATCGATTCGGGATGAAATTGAAGGCCGCGAACATCGTACTTTTTATGGGCTAAGGCCATTATTCTGCCTGCTTCATCTTCTGCCGTGATGGTCAATTCTTCTGGGAAATTCTCCTTAGAAACCATCCATGAGTGGTATCTGCCAGAAGCAAAATTGTCCGGCACTTCCTGGAAGCAAACTTCAGAAGAATTGGTGATGATTGTTTTCAGAGGCACACCATGTACTACCTCTTTCATATTGATCAATGTTCCTCCAAATGCCTCCGCGATCCCTTGATGTCCCAGGCAGACGCCGAGTATACTTTTTGTCGGAGCATAGGTACTCAATAGCTCCATCATGATCCCCGCATCCTTCGGCACTCCGGGACCAGGCGACAAGAGTATTTTGTCATATTGGTCAACTTCCTTTACGGAAATGGCATCATTCCTAATGATATCCATATTGGCCCCAAATCCCAGCTCCCTGATCAAGTGCACAAGGTTGTAAGTAAAACTGTCGTAATTATCTAATACCAGTAGTTTCATGCTAAATAGTTTCTGCTAGTTCAATTGCTTTCCGCAATGCTCTGAGTTTGTTGTTTACTTCTTCCAATTCGCTTTGGACGTTTGATTTGGAGACGACGCCAGCGCCTGCTTGATAGTGCAGACTATTCCGTTTGCTAAGGAAGGACCGAATCATAATCGCATTATTAAAACTTCCGTTAAATCCAATAAATCCAATACATCCGCCGTAATACCCTCGATTGCCTTGCTCGTATTCGTTAATCAACTGCATGGCTCTGTATTTTGGCGCACC
>CALLWB010000103.1 GCA_938016265.1 uncultured Saprospiraceae bacterium | reverse complement strand
GCAATTGTAACATTTGCGATTGTAGTACAACCATTGTTATCCGTAATGCTGACGCTGTGAGCTCCTGCACTTAAGTTTTGTGCATTTGCGGTATTCTCTCCATTGTCCCAACTAAATGTGTAGGGAGATGTTCCTCCATTTACAGTGGCAGAAGCCGTTCCATCATTTTGCCCATTACAACTGACAGGAGCTGTAGCTGTAGCCGAGGAGGATAATACATTTGGTTGTGAAATGGTCACATTTGTCATTGACTCACATCCGTTAGCATCTGTGACTGTTACAGTATGTGTTCCAGCATTTAGATTATTTGCGGTTGCTGTATTTGAGCCACTGTCCCAGTTGTAACTATAAGGAGCAGTGCCTCCATTTGGTGAAACAGTGGCAGTTCCATCATTCAATCCATTACAGCTTACAGGAGTGCCCTGTGCTGCTGAAGAGATAAGCACAGAAGGCTGAATTATTCCAATATTCGAAATTGAAGTACAGCCATTGGCGTCTGTAATGGTTACAGAATGCCCTCCTGCTGTTAGGTTGTTGGCTACTGCGGTGTTGGCGCCGCTATCCCAATTGTAGGTATAAGGAGGAGTACCTCCATTTCCAGATGCGGTCCCTACTCCATCTGCAAGGCCGTTGCAACTTACATTGCTTGAGGCAGTGACGGAGGAAGATAAGACAGGTGGCTCCGCTATTATTACCGTTTGATCTACTGAACATCCATTATTGTCAGAGATAGTTACGGAATAAGTCCCTGCTCCAACACTTGAAATTGAGGAGTTAGTGGAACCAGTATTCCAAACAAACGAATATGGACTTGTCCCACCATTACCAACTGCGATTATCGTGGCATTATTCAACCCATTACAAGTAACAGGAGTGAACTGTCCAGCATTTCCAATCAAAGCAGTAGGTTGTGAGATACTAACTGAAGCAATTGTAGAGCATCCATTCGCATCATAAATGGTAACGAAATGTGGCCCTGCACCTAAATTATAGGCAACTCCCAGTGTCTCACCAGAGTCCCAAATATAAGAATATGGTTGCGTACCTCCATTACCGGAAGCAGCGGCAGAACCATCACTTAATCCATTACAAGAAACCTGAGAATCCTGAAATGCATTTCCAGACATTGAAGGATTCTCGGTGATATTAACAATCGCCTGGGTGCTGCACCCATTGGCATCGAGTATATTTACTGTATGCGATCCGAAACCTAAATTGATAGCAGTTGGAGTTGTTTCTCCATTGTCCCATGTGTAAGAATATGGTCCTGTTCCTCCATTTGCTGATGCTGTTGCAGAACCGTCGGATGCGCCATTACAACTTACCGGGGAGGTTTCTGTTGCTGCTCCAATTAGAACTGAGGGTTGAGATATTGATACACTCAACGTCCTTTGACAACCATTGAAATCTGTGATTACGACAGAATGAGTACCAGGTGTCAAATTGTTTGCGGTGGATGTATTTTGACCATTGCTCCAGGCATAGCTGTAGGGACTAGTTCCACCATTTCCAGCTGCTGAAGCTGTACCATTATTTCCTCCGTTACAGCTAACTGGAGCGGTCTGAGTTGCAGAACCGCTCAATACAGAAGGTTGGCCAATTGTGACGGAGGTTGCTCTTTGACATCCTCTTGCATCAGAAACAACTACATTATGTATTCCTGCGGTTAGGTTGTTTACTGTTTGGGTGTTGCTGCCATTTGACCAGCTATAACTGTAAGGCGGCGTCCCACCATTAGCAGAAGCTGAAGCAGATCCATTATTACCACCATTACAACTAACCGAAGATCCCTGCGCAGCAGAAGCCAATAAGGCTGTGGGTTGAGTAATATATACACTTGCAATAGACTGACAGCCATTGGCATCGGTAACGGCAACGAAATGCGTACCAAAACTTAGGTTGCCTACGGTTTGGGTATTTGCGCCGTTTGACCAACTATAACTATAAGGTCCCTGGCCTCCGAAGGCTGATGCTGTAGCAGATCCATTGTTACCCCCATTACAACTAACAGGGCTATTTGCGATAGCATTTACATCAACAACAGACTCTGTAACAATAAGATCCCAATTACATTTTTGTCCGGTAAATCCATCGAAAACGATGTAATATTTTCCTCCAGAAGTTATATAAGGAGCAAGGTTTATTGGAGGAGACGCTGCTGTTAACTTATCCTTACAGTATATGAGATCGCTGTGGGATCCATTACCCCAGTATCCTCCATTTGGCGGACAACCAGTATTGCTGCCTAACAATTCGAATACTTGAATTTGAATACCGTTGTCAGAAGTACGATAATTTTGGCAACTAATATTTTGGACTGCTAGATTTAGTCCTGTAGCGCATGGAGGTTCGTATCTAAACCAAATTGAGTTTTCAAATCTAGTGATTTGCTCAGCTGCTGCACATTGTTGATGTAATACGTATGGATCTTCCCCAGAGACGGTATTCCAAGTATCTCCTTCGGCAGTTTGATTGGAGGCTGCCCAAGTACCAGGGCCATTTATTAATGTTGCGTTTGTGCATAGATTTTGGCCACCGTCTCCTAGTCGGCAAGGGCCGCAGTTTATTATTGCATTCCAGGAGGCTTCGTCTACCCAGGGGTTTGCATCATTTGTTCCCCCCATAAACTTGAAGGTCAAGCATCCGGTAGCGTTTAACTCTGTTGCTGAGATTTTACCAAACAAATTAGCATTATCAGAACTGGTAAGGGTAACGAGAAGGTTGGAGGGTAATAAGGTGGTGGTAGCGCTTTGATCGTAGACCTGCAGCATGTCAATATTGTGTTCTGCATTAAAATTGCTAAAATCGACATTGATGCAGCCTCCGCTTGCAGGTGGGCAGTAATTCCATATTTGATAAGCGTTTGGTCCACTGCCGGCAGATCTATTGAAGGCGGCGACCTGGCCACCATTGCAAACGCCAAGAGAGACGTTTGAATAACTTACCGGATCATCGCAGTAAACTTTTGCTTCAAATCCGGCCCTATTATCAATACCATTTGTTACCATTCGAAGAGACAATGTTCTGCCTTTTGAAATAATAACTCCTGGTTGAGGATAGCTAATTGTTGTCCCTGTGTAGGAACCAATTTTACTGACATCATTCCAATAACCATCATAAATTCTTAGGAAATCGGCAGCATTCCCAACAACATTAGGAAACACTTCATCACCTGCATCCATCCCAATCTCAATATCTAAACCAGGTAGTTTTACAAACTCGATTTTAACTACTTTTCCTGCGGGCGCATAAAAGCGAATTCTATTGTTTTCATTATTCCCATAATTTCCTGGTTGGTTGGTTGCTCCTATGGAGCCGCCTGGACCTCCACTATCGAAAAGAGTCAACGTAGTACCGCAAACTAAATTGATAGTTGATCCATTTACCGAGCTATTTAGGAGAATATCTGATTCAGGTTCTACGGTGATGCTATAGTTTCCAAGCGTGTTACAACCAAATTCCCAAACCCGAAAGTACCAGACTTGTCCGACTGTCCCATTGACCGTAATTGAAGCATTGAACCCAGGGCCGCCATCTGAATCGCAGGTTACGTAGTTTAGTGCACCGCAAGCACCAGTATATGCTGCTAGTTGCATATCAAAGCCTCCAGTTGTGTAAACCGTAGCACTAGGTGTGGTGAGGGTAACTCTATACCAGCGATCTCCGCATTGTCCACATTGAGAGAATCCAACATTGCCATTGGTACATGGTCCGGGAACGGGACCCGGGTTTGACGTTTGCGTTGCTCCGCCAATAGATTGACCACCTAATGTGCCACCGACGGTCAGATTGGTAGCGCCGCAAGGATTGTCATTTGCACCACCTGTGGGTGGATTATTTACTGCTAGATTAATGGTGAATTGCACGTTGCCGTTGCAGGCCCAATCCCACATTCTAAAATAGTATACTGCTGCTCCCTGGCAAGCACTATTGTTTACGGTGAATGTCCCAGTGCCCTCATTGTTACAAGCTATCTGTGTGAATGCTCCATTGCAGGCATCATTGCTTGACGTATATACAGCGACTCCCACATCTCGGTCAACTCCTAGTATGGAATTTAAGGTCAGCGTCCAGCTTGCTGCTGGAATTGAAGGGTAATACACGTACCACCCGTCTGTGCATCCATTTGCTGTGGCGTGGTTGCCACAGGTTGGATTAGGATTTACGATGATGGTGTTTGGGTTGGAGTCGAGGATGGTTCCTGTTGGATTATTGCCTACTACCAGGTTTGTAGCACCGCAAGGGGATGTGCCTTGGCTAAAAACATCCTGATTAAAGAGGACAAGCGAAAAGGTAAGTAGGAGTATTAATTTTTTCATTTTCGGGATGTTTCTAAAGTTCGTTGAAGTTGATGAAAGAGAGGCTTTGCAGCTTGGATAGCTTTTGTTTGGCGGCTTCGATTTCTTCCTTAGCGGCAGCATTCACATCAACATAATCGATTAGATCTTTTGTCTTTGCGTCCTGAATACTTTTGAGATAGGCAAATTGGTGGGTATTTAGCAAGGTTTTAAGTTGCTTAAAATAGAAGTTTTGCTGGTAGGTGATTTCCTCTTTTACTTCTTCAGAATTTTCGCCGTATTTCTGTTTTATTTGAAGAACATAGAGGATCATATTTTCATGAATTTCCTGCAATGTTTGCGTCTGTTGTTTGTTTATAGCTCGTAATTCTGCCCTTTTGTCCTCACTTATTGTGTTGACTGGCATATTAGAGAGGATGGATTTTACGTTTTTCGTATATGCATTAGCCTGTAGGATAAGGTTTTCCGTTTTTTGTTGCGCAAACAAGCTGCAACATCCAAGGATGAACAAGGATAGGAGTATAATTTTTTTCATTGTAACTAATTAGGTATGAATTAATTTTAGGCCTTTACAATATAATTATTTTTCCATATTTTTTTGATAATTTCAATGTATTATTTGGTCAAAAATTACATGTTCAATATGTATTTTGGGGGTTGTGTCAATTTGTTTTATTTAGATTTTGCTTTTTTTTGATTTTCGGTGGTTTTTTGATTTTTGTTTTTATGAGCCTTTTCGGTTACTTCCATGTGTAATCGTCTAAATTCCACTCAGATCAAAGTCGTTGGCATCTAAAATTTATTTATATCTTCAGCTTCATAAAAATTTGAATGACGTGCAAAATAATCTTAGTTCCTTTTTGCTTTTTTTCTTTATTCTGGTAACAACGGCTTGTAAAACACCGAATGGCCAGGCACAGATAAAGGAAAACCGGACTCCTAACCATTTGGTGAAGGAACGAAGCCCTTATTTGCTACAGCATGCCTATAATCCAGTGGACTGGTATCCATGGAATGAGGAGGCGCTAGAAAAAGCAAAAAAAGAAAACAAATTGATCATCATCAGTGTCGGTTATTCTGCTTGTCATTGGTGTCACGTGATGGAACATGAATCGTTTGAAGACTCGACTGTTGCTAAGTTGATGAATGAAAATTTTGTTTCAATAAAAGTGGATCGGGAAGAGCGGCCTGATATCGATGATGTGTATATGACCGCTTGCCATTTGACCAGTAGACGAGGATGTGGGTGGCCACTGAACGCAATTGCACTGCCTGACGGTCGGCCGTTTTTTGCGGGGACGTATTTTCCAAAAAAAGATTGGACACAACTGCTTCAAAACATATCTAACACCTATAAAAATGACAAAATCCGGCTGGAAGAGGCCGCTCAATCTATTACTGACGGCATACAGTCAAGTGACAAGATTGTTTATTATGACCGGGATGCCAATTTCAATAGAAAAGAACTGGATGATCTAGCTAAGGAGTTCGTCAGTGCCATCGATATGCGTCTAGGGGGCAGAAAAGCAGACCAGCAGCGCCCTACTAAATTTCCGATGCCGAACAACTATGAGTTTTTGCTTGGATATAATCATCTTTCTGGTAATGAACAAGCAATGAAAGCGGTGAATGTAACGCTTGAAAACATGGCAAATGGCGGGATATACGATCATTTGGGTGGTGGTTTTGCAAGATATTCTACGGATATGGAATGGAAAGTCCCCCACTTCGAAAAAATGCTGTATGACAATGGACAATTGATCAGTTTGTATTCACATGCTTATCAAAAAACTAAAAATCCTCTGTACAAAAAAATCGTCTATGAAACATTGGAGTTTGTAGAACGTGAATTGACCTCTGAAGAGGGAGGCTTTTATTCATCATTGGATGCAGATAGTGAAGGAGAAGAGGGGAAGTTTTATATCTGGAAAAAGGAGGACATCAACGCAATCCTAGGCGATGATGCGGCTGTCTTTTGCGACTATTATAGCGTAACAGACCATGGAAATTGGGAGGAGGGTAAAAACATTCTCCATCTTACGCGCCCACCAGAAAAAATTGCCTCCAAGCATGACTTAAGTCTTGAAAAACTAAATGAGCTCATCGATCGATCTAAAAAGAGCTTAATGAAGGTCCGGAATAAGCGGATTCGGCCAGGCTTGGACGATAAGGTACTGACTGCCTGGAATGGTTTAATGCTCAAAGGATATGTGGATGCCTACCGAGCATTTAATGAACAAAAATTTCTGGATGCTGCCATAAAAAACGCAGAATTCCTCCTAAGAACTGCTAAACAATCTGACCATCGACTAAACCGCAATTACAAGGATGGCGAGTCTGGGATTAATGGTTTTTTGGATGACTATGCGATTCTTTCTGACGCCTTGATCTCCTTATATCAAGCAACTTTTGATGAAAAATGGCTGAATCAGGCAAAGGCTTTTGTGGATTATACCCTAGTCCATTTTTATGATGATAAAACGAAAATGTTCTTTTTTACTTCGAATACGGACGAACCGTTGATTGCCCGGAAAAAAGTAATGAGTGATAATGTTATCCCTGCGTCCAATTCGATTATGGCCAGGAATCTTTACCACCTTGGTTTGTATTTTTACGATAAGGAATATACCAGTAAGGCTTCGAAAATGCTGAATACGATTGTAGATAAACTGCAAACCATCCGACAACCAACGTTTTATTCTAATTGGTGTATTCTCTACCAACAGTTTGTCAATGAGCCTTACGAAGTGGCTATTGTGGGTACCGATTTTAGGGCAAAGCGAGTACAGCTAGATCAGCAGTATTTGCCTAATGTTTTACTGCTTGGCGGGGTAAATGAAGGCTCTTTGGAGTTGTTGAAAAATAAGTTTGTGGCGGATCAAACTACTATTTACGTTTGCAGGAATAAAACTTGTAAGTTGCCGGTTACTGAAGTGGAGAAGGCTTTGCCTTTGATGAAGTAGTTGTCTCTTTAGATTTTGTAGAGAGACTCGTTTTGCTGACGTATAACTGTTTGTAGAAGGTATAGGGATCCAGAACGATCTCGAAGAGTTTTGAATGAAAATTCAAATAGTGAAGGAACAACTGCGGCGGAACTATTGAGCCTGCGGGTCCTGATAGTAAATAGCTCCTTCATCAACAACCAATAAGCAAATATACGTGGGAGTAATTTTCTGCTAGCCCAAAAAATAGTAAAGGGTAGAACGTCCATTTGTTTCTACCCTTTACAAAAATGTCTCTCCATAAAACACTCGTCGGTTATTCAGAAATAACCGAGCCGTCCTTTTCGTACCAAGCTTCGAAGTATTGCATGTATTTTTTGTCAATGCTTCTTCGTTTTACTTTCATGGTTGGGGTGAGCATTTCATTTTCTGGCGTCCAGTCTTCTTTTAAAATGACGCACTTACAGAGTTTTTCGTGTTTCTCTAGTTTTTTGTTGGTGCTTTCCAGTGTTTCTTTGATGCTGGCTATGATTTCTGCAATCGGTTCTTTTTGAGCGGTTTCTGAGAGCACAGCTAAGGCGATTGGTTGTGGCAAATTGCTACCAGAAACACATACCTGCTCGATGTTGGTATTGGCAGATAGCATGCTTTCGATGGGCTCGGGGGCCACATATTTGGCTTTTGCTGTTTTGAAAATTGCTTTTACTCTTCCTGTAATAAAAAGGAATCCGTCTTTGTCTACATGGCCAGCATCTCCAGTGCAGAGGTAGCCGTCTCGGAACGCCGCTTTTGTTAGTTCTGGTTCTTTGAAATAGCCTTTCATATTGGCCTCACTTTTTATTAGAATTTCGCCTTGATCATCTATTATTACATCTACTTTCGGGAAGGGTTGTCCGGCAGATCCGACACGCACGTTTTCTTTTCTGTTGTAATGAGAGTAGGCACTATTTTCAGTCATCCCGTATACTTCCTGTAAAGGAATATCCAGCTTGTTATACCAATGAATAAGAGATGGAGGAGTTGGTGCTGCGCCAGTTAAGTAATGTTTCGCATCTTGTAGCCCGAGGCCAGTTTTTATCTTCTTTTTTATAAGCCCAGAAACGATTGGAATCTTAAGCAGCATATTCATTTTTTTCTGTGGCAGCTTAGCTAATATTCCCATCTGAAATTTGGTCCAAATCCTTGGAACTCCAAGGAATACAGTTGGTTTTGCTGCTGCAAGATTTTTAGCAAACGTATCCAGAGATTCTGCGAAAAAGACGGTTCCTCCGTTGTAAATCCCTCCCATTTCCACGAGCATTCTTTCCGCGATGTGAGATAGAGGTAAGTAGGAAAAAACTCTTGCATTCGTTCCACCAAGATCGACTACGGATAATGCATTGGAAACTGCAAAAACCAATGAACGGAATGTATGTACCACTCCCTTCGGTCTGCCTGTTGTACCGGAAGTATAGATAATGGTCATGATATCGTCCAGATTGACATCAGGCTCTCCTGATAGTGGTTCCGTATTTTTCACTAAGTCTTCCCATTGAGTAAACTTTTTGGGGCCGTATTTAGGAAAAGAAATGCATTCCACATGATCTGGCACACCGTCCGCCATGCCTGGCCAGTTATCCAACTTACCAACAAACAGCATTTTTGCTTCACTGTGCTGGAGTACATAATTTAAATTTAAATCCTTTACATTCGGATAGATTGGCACGGAAACATGGCCTGCCATCATTATTGCTAAATCGCACATCATCCAATAGGAACAGTTTTTTGAAACCAGTCCAATTTTAGAATGAGGGGGTAGGTTTTTTGCTTTTAATGCGGCTGCAATACATCGGATTTCGTGGGCAGCTTCTTTGTAGGTCCACGTTAAATCCTGGCCGTTAAAAGGTTGATTGAAGAACTGTTTGTTGGGCTGGGATTTTTCCCATTTGTAAAAAGTAGCAATTGGAGAGACCATTTGGTTTGTTGACATGTATTCGTAGTTTTAGTTCAATTCTAAAAAATGGGTTTTAGTATGTTCGGTTTAAATTATTATTGAATATAAGAGTTTTAATGAAATAAAAAAAAATTGTGTTACTTGACAATTGAGGATTAGCAATTTGTTTGGGAGGACTTTGGTGGATTGTTTTCTTCATATTCTGGAATTATTGGTTGGTAGTTCTTAAAATTTTCACATAAATTTAGTGAGAAATTAAAATAGCCACAACAACATTCGTTGAAACGAATATTTTACTTTCTCAACTTCTCAAGCAACCTACCTAACACCTCAACCTCACCTTCCGACAAACCAACCTCCCTTACAAACATCTCATCCAACACAGGAGCCACCTCCTCCACCAGCTTCAGCCCCTTTGCAGTAATTGCCACCTCCACACTCCTCCTATTAGCCATGCTAGTTTTTCGCTCGGCAACCCCTTTCTCAACCAACCGCCCCACAAGCCTTGTCAAATCAGGCATTTTGCCAGTCATTTCCTTTTTAATTGCCCCCATAGTCATCACCTCAGGACACTTGTCAGCCAAAACCCCGAGTACGTTATATTGCTGAGGAGTAACTTCAAACGGCTTTAACTCTAGGGCGACCTTCCCAAGCAACCAGTCACTAGTTAAGTGTATGTTTGATAAAACCCCTTGTAAGTTATTTCCAAATTTACTTCGCTTCAAGTTTTAAATATTTTTATTTGTTACAACTTTATTTGTTTAAACAAATTACAATTAATTAAATTTTTATAAATTAGAATTTTAGAAAAATATATTTTCATTTTCAATTTATGTTAAAAACATTTTATCAACACGAGTGGCAATTTTGTCCTGTTATAATAAAACAAAGAGAAGTCGATCTACACTTTACGTACCACTCCACTTCTTCGTTTGTCTCCTACACCAACCAATTCACCATTTGAAAGTCGATGAATAGTATGCACGCCGCCGAAGTACATTGAATTCTTATCCCACTGAGAATACTTCACCGCTTTCACAATGGTTGATAAGTCCTCAAAAAAACCGGGTTCTAAATCAAATGTACCATGTTGCAGATGTGACCGAGCGCCATCTACCGCCTTCTCAATATCAAATCCATAATCTAAAACATAATGCAAGACCTGCATTATCGCTGTAGGTATTCTACCTGCCCCACCAGTACCTAGAACCATTTTCACCAAACCTTCTTCATTCAATACAAGGCTAGGAGCCATCATCGATGAAAGACGAGTTGCTTTTTCCCAGGAGTGGAAACCATTTGGTAAAAGTGCTGCTTCTCCAAGCATATTATTCATCATTACGCCCGTGCCTTCTAGCATGTACCCGGATCCTTCTCCATTGGAAGTGGTTACTGCTACCGCATTGCCCTGTTCGTCCATGATATTAAAATGAGTGGTGCTCCCCCACTTACTCGAATTTCCAGTTTGCCAAGATGGGGAATTAATTCCCTGTTTTGCTAGTAACTGAGATAGTCCTTGTGGTGTGCGATCTATTTGCTCCAACCATTCAAAGATGGAAAACAATTGTTGTACATGTTGTTTATCATCTGGAGAATAATCGTAGCGTTTGTCTTTTAATTTACTCATGGCCAAGGCCAGAATTGGCCCACCAATCGAAGGAAGGCCATTCGTCAAAACAGTATTGTTTCTATGCTTGAATGACAACGGTTTCCGAATAATGGTCTTGTAATTTTCTAAATCCTGATAGCTCAAAAAACCGCCCAATTCTAAGCTATCCGAAGTCAATTTTCGGGCGACTTCTCCTTTGTAAAACAAGTCTTTCCCCTCTCTGCCAAGTGCTTCTAAAAAATCAGCGAACATAGGCATTTTCACCTGATCTCCTTCCTCTACCAAAGAATTATCTGGTTTTATAAATAGCGCTTTTGAATCAGGATGCACTCTTAGCATAGACTCTAAAACTGCATAATCAAATCGTTGAAAATCATCGACTAAAGAACCAGTTCTGGCAATCTCCAATGCTGGTTCTATTAATACCTTTAAAGGAATAGTGCCTAGTTTTTCATGTAAAGAAAAAATACCTGCTAGTGTACCAGGAACCGCTATTGATCCCATACCGATCTGAAATTCCTCTGTCGTGCCGCCAAAATCTATAGTATGTGGATAAAACTGGACTTCGTCGACTGGTCTTTTCTGAGAAGGAGTTTGGCAAAAAGCATCAAAAATATACGATTCCCCCTTTGCAGTAAATACATTAAAGAAAGTGCCACCTGCCAACGAACTCATACAAAATTCATTCACACATGCTGCTAACAAGGTTGCTATTGCAGCATCGAAGGCATTTCCCCCTGCTTCTAGAATCTGTGTACCTGCCCAGGCTGTTTGTGGATGTCCGGCGGTAACAATGCCTTTTGTTTTCATTAGGTAGATAATGGTTTATTGTGAATTGGTTAGTGGTAGGTAGTACCAAAAACTAGCAACTTTATGACTTCATAGCTATTACGAAACATTAAGATGGACAAATATAGGTAGGAATGTCTATAAATTAAAAAACGATTATGATCATTTTAATTTTGATTGGGGTAAAGCATATTTTGGGATGGTCAAATCTTGCCGTTTGGTAGGTATTGTTTTGAATTTATCCGCAGCAATCAGCTAATACAAAAAGCAAGCTCGAACTAGACTTTTGATGAAAGTGTTTGGTTGGGTTCTTTAAGGAAAAAGAACTGTGAAACTTACCAAAACAAGCGGCGACAGGACAAAAAAAATGCCCACACAAACACAAAGGGGTTTTTGAAACCTTATTCAAAACACGGATGGAGAAGCCGTTTTTGGTTCAGTAATCCCCTTGTCTCCGAAGAGAGTCTCGATGTTATCGAGATTGAGGCCCGCCCTAGTCAATACGCGTCCTTACTCCAATATAATACTATTGTAGATTCAAAAACATTTCATGCCCGCATGAGCTAAGGATCGTTTCTTTTCGTACCGCGAACTCAATCTACGGCAGGATGGCCCACGATCCCCGTTTATGTTTAATTATTATTTTAAAGAACTTATGGCTGTAAGGTATTCTTTTCGGGTTAGCGAGTCAAGAAAAACGACTTATTTTTTATCAATGAATATAAGCTAAAGGTCATTTGATGCAGTCAAATCGCTAAGGGTCTTTGAGTTGCTATGATCCGTATTATCAAAAGATTTTTTTGAAAAATTCCGATTAAATAGTTCATCGAGGTATTGACTTCTCGTAGCAGATGTGTAGTTGTCTCTGCAATCTTCAAGACCGCTGCGCATTAGGCTGGCGCACTGTCCATTGGTGAAGGCATCTTCCCGGTGTCCTCTATTTAGAAAACAATGGCCTAACTCATGGAAAACTACGAACTCTTTTTGCAGGTCACTGGCTGCATTCCAGAAGGTCAGATCGATGGTTACCAGATTAGGTTGGTGGCTGGCCCAAGTGCATTGGCCTGCAACATGCTCCTGAGCAATTTCTTTGATTTCTCCTATTATTTCTGCTGCTTCCAGGTCGACCGACCAGCCTCTAGCCGCTCCTTCCTGCTCAAATCTTTCGAAATAAGGTTGGAGAACTGCTTCTGGATTGTTGATGACTGTTGGAGTTTGGGTGGGATTGACGATCTCCGTCTTTTCCCCGCAAGAGGTGATAAACAAAACAACTAAAAGTAGTAAGGTGCTAGAAAAACGGAATGAGGTGCGCATGGTGATTTACGGTTTTAATGAATTGATAAGGTGAATTGTGTAAATCTATGCTTCGATATTCTGTAGTTTTGTAGTTAAACGTATAAGGTTAGGCTTTATTTCTAATTAAGAAAACATTAACTCTAGCGGACTTAATCAGTTTACTACTAAGCCTACATTACTTGTTACACTACTAGAACAAATTAATGATTTTAAAACATAAAAAAAAATACTTAAACAAACTGCTTGATTTGAAAGGATGTAGTTTTCAGGAACAAGGAAATTAAAATTTAAAACCTCTAACTATGTTGTTGATTCTAAAAGATTTATTTTGAAAAACAATCCAATTTTCCAATTTAATATTCTGAAATAATTGTTAACTTAGTAAGAACAATCGATTATAATCCAAAATCCCTTAAACCATGAAATACTCACATTTTTTTATTCTTGTAGGAACTTTGTTTTTAAGTACTACTATCATCCATGCTCAGTTTGTAGGTGTTGGAACCGTTGTGCCTACAGAGACGCTCGACATCAATGGCGATTTAAAAGTTCGGGGAAATGACATATATAGTATTGAAAATCTAAGACTTCGAGCCGGAGGAACTGGTTATGTAGAGCTACAAACGCAAAGCTCAATCTGGGGAGTCATTATCAGAGATAAGGACGATAATGATTATGGAAATATTGAAACAACAGCTGCAGGTCTTGGTATTGGCTATAACACTGGTAGCGCGCAAATCACGATATCCCCTGAATTTAGAGTTGGAATACGGACAACCACTCCTCGTGCAGCACTGGAAATAGTCGATGATGGAGCCACCCATCCTGCACTTTTGATCAGAGGAGCCTCCGGTTCTGAGGGAGACATCACCTATCTATCTAATGAAGCACTTCAAATTGGATCATGGGACGCAACCGCAGAAACATTCGCAGAAGTGATGCGAATGACTCCAAGTTTGAAAGTTGGAATCGGAACAACTAATCCATTGACAGCGCTGCATGTCTTTGGTACTGAAAGTGATGGTATTACCTCCGCCGCATTGACGGTCGGTAATGGTACACAGCAAATGCTTTTGGATGGAAATGAAATAGATGCATCAAATGGAACGCTTTATATCCAACGCAATGCTACCCATGATTTAGTCCTAGGTACTGGTGGTGGTAATGTTGGTGTCGGTCTAAATCTTCCGACCAGCAAACTTCACGTATATGGTGCAGAAAATGATGGTACTACTGCTGCATTTACAGTAGCCTCGGGTTCTCAAAAAATAATCATGGATGGCAATGAGCTTGACGGAAATGGCTCCATTTTTCTTCAAAATAATAGTGCAAACAATCTTTACATGGTCAATGGAGGAGGTAAAGTAGGTATCGGTCTTGGGGGCGCTGCACTTGTAGGAGGTTACAAACTTTATGTGGCAGACGGTATCATGACAGAAAGAGTACGCGTTGCTATCGAAGGATCTGCCCAATGGGCCGACTATGTATTTGCTGATGATTACCACTTAACCTCTTTAGAAGAAGTAGATAAATTCGTTTCGAAAAATAAACACCTGCCTAACATTCCCTCTGCACAAACTGTAGCAGAAGAAGGCATCGACCTCGGAAAAATGGATGCCCGTCTACTCGAAAAAATTGAAGAGCTATTCCTGCATTCCATTGATTTGAACAATGAAAATAAAGCACTGAAAGAAGAATTGGACGCCATCAAAAAAAGACTCTCCGATCTAGAAAAATAATAGTAAAATAGTTATTAATTTTGCGCAGCAATGAAAGTCAATCTTTTCATTGCTGTTTTTATTTTATTTTACTTTGAATACGTTATGAAATACAGAAGACTTACAGACGAAGAGCTAAAGGAGATGGAACAGGAGTTCATCAATTTCCTGGTTTCCAACACTATCACTGGGGAGGATTGGGAAAAATTAAAACTAAACAATCCAGAAAAAGCGCAAAAACTAATCGAAAACTTTAGTGATATCGTCCTTCAAAAGGTCCTAGAGAAAATTGAGTTTATCGAACACCGCACCGCCAAAGACTGGAAAATATTCCAATGTCAGCCAGACAAAATCCTCATGAAAGGATTTAGTGCCGATGCTAACAGCCATATCGACTTCAACAGTCCAAATGTGCTAAAGGATATTGAAGGCTCCACCATTCAACTTTATAAAGCAGAAAAAGCGTACAATTCTGATCGGGAAAAGGAAATTTTTGAAATGATCCAGTCGGGTTGTACAATTACAGAAGGTAAAGTATTTAATGTTATGGCGCACCTACATTCGAAATAATTGCATCGAAGAAGTGTAAAGCATTCCATTAATTTGATTTTTATTAATATATTTCGGCCTCAAAAGTTGTCTCCTTACTAATGTTCGAATAGAATACTATGCTCCCAATATCTAATGCATTGCTAACCAGTAGAAGAAACCGACCGTACCTTCGAGATACCGACCGCTACGCTCTAACAGACCTCAAAGGCATCGTGATGCACTGGACCGCTAATAAATCCAGAGGAGCAACTGCCATGGCCAATCGCAATTATTTTAATAAAACGAAACGATTTGCCTCGGCTCATTATCTGGTAGACGACCGTACCATTCTGCAATGTCTCCCTGACAATGAGGTGGGATTTCATGTCGGAGCACGAAGTTATAAACCAGTTGGCTTGCATTTAAGAGAGGGAAACAAAAACCCAAACTACTTCCTTATCGGTATAGAAATGTGTGTAAATGAGGATGGCGATTGGGCGAAAACCTACCAGAACACCCTCGACCTAACCAGACACCTCCTAAACAAGCATAACCTGTCGGTCAATCAACTATACCGCCATTATGATATCACAGGAAAGGATTGTCCAAGGATGATGATCGACGAAACACCCTGGCAGGAATTCAGAACAAAAGTAAATCAAGAAGTCAATTTGCCTATCTCAGAACCAGTTCAATCTGGTTTTGTAAACGTAGACAATCTCAATGTACGAGCTGGAAATGGCGTCCAATACAAAGTCGTCAAAAAACTGAATATCAGCACAGAGATCTCCATTTATGACCGCATCGAGAATTGGTTGCGAATCGGCGATCAGGAATGGGTACATGCAGACTATATCCTTTCCAAATTTGTGTCAAAAAACGGGACGGTTAATGTAGAATCGGATACCTTGAACGTTCGAAGTGGGCCAGGTGCTACATTTGATATCGTTGGAACATTGAATAATGGAGATACCGTTGAGGTAACAGACAAGGAAGGCAATTGGCTAAAATTGGAAGGCAGCGGCAGATGGGTACACCATAACTACATTACCTTCAATGATATCAGAACCGGACATGTTGATACTAGTTTTTTAGCAGTTCGCAGTGGGCCTGGTACTTCCTATCCCAAGTTAAAGCGACTTACTCGTGGGGATATTGTTCGGGTTCATGAACAAGAAGGTTCTTGGTTTCGGATTGGTGATGGGGAGTGGGTACACGGCAATTATGTTGTCGTGGTCAACTAGCCACAAAAAAAATGCCCTGACACTTTGCAGTATCAAGGCAATTTCATCTTTATAGAATACGTCTATTCTTCGATTTTTAGTAACTCTACGTCAAAAATAAGTGTTGAGTGTGGTCCGATAGTCTGACCGGCACCACGTGCACCATAAGCCAAATCTGAAGGTACATACAATCTCCACTTAGATCCAACAGGCATTAGTACCAACGCTTCCTGCCATCCTTGAATTACTCCATTTACTGGAAAGGTTGCTGGTTGTCCGCGATCTACAGAACTGTCAAAAACAGTACCGTCTATCAATGTTCCGTGGTAGTGAGTCGTTACTCTGTCGGTACTTTTTGGGAATGGCCCTGTACCTTTAGTAAGTACTTCGAACTGAAGTCCGCTAGGTAAAACCGTTACTCCATCTTTAGCTTTGTTTTCTTCTAAAAACTTTTCACCTGCTTCCCGCTGTCCTTTCGAAGCTTCCTCTTGAACTTTTGCCATGTGCTCATTGACCATTTGGCCAGCAGCTTCATTGGACATAGTTGTCTTGCCTTCTAAGACGTCTGCGATTCCTTGCTTGAGGACATCTAGATCTAAATCATTGATCTTCGTTTGTTTGAGGTTATTCCCTAAAACGACACCAAATGCATAACTAATTGATTCTTCCATATTTTTTTCATCATTTGCAGGTTCTACTACAGCCGAAATAGTATTTTCTGTTTTGTTAACTTTCTTACCTTTCTTTTGCGCGAACCCAGTTTGTATTGTAAACATTCCTAATAAGGCCAGCAAAAGTACATTTTTAAAATTCATGATTGAAAATTTTTCTAATTATTTAATGAGAACGCAAATTTAAACATAAATTTCGTGCCATTCTCAAATTGATGAAGGATTGATACTGAAATTGCTAAATGCCAGTGCTGGTAACTGTCGATACACTTTTGTTAGTTGAGTTTCGGTAAAGGACAGGAGTTATTCTAAGTAAATATTTTTTTATTTCTAAGAAATTTGCTGCTCCATTTTTTCAAATTTTAGAATACCAGGTTGCTATCAAATGCATTAATTTTCTTTAAAACCGCTAATAAATCAACTTTAATCTAAATAAAATGGAGGAATTCTATAGCAAAAAAAGTCACCTTCTCCTACAAGTTTAAATAGCTGAACTTTCACATATCAATTAAGTATAGGTCGTTCAAAATCAACACATTGACTCCACCATTCAGTTAAGCCGCTCCTACACTACTAGTTTGTAACTGAACAAATTTGTCAATTGGTTCGTCACAAATTTGTATTATTTTTAAGGCGTAATTTTATCTAATCCTGCACATTGGAATCATAACAACACAAAAAAAATAATCATGAGTATTACAACAACACCATCTACAACAGCAAATAACAATCTCCAATTTGTAAACAAAGTATTACTTCTAATGCTTGCACTCATGGTTTTCTTTTCTGTTCAACAATCCTTTGCCAGCACCATTGATTATGAAATGACTAAGGAGATTGTTGTTCTGGAAGATGCTCCAACAACAGTAAATCCAACGACTAAAGACGCAGACAAATCTAAAGAAGACGATAAGAAAAATAAGGACTCCGAAACGATAAAAAATCACGAAAATAATGAAATTAACAATCGTCAAATGTCCGTAGATATCGATGGCGAAATGATGGAAGAGTTAGATGATGATATCAATGAAAAGCTTACCATAAAAGCATCCCCATCAATAAAATAGAATCAGTAATTTAAGACCTCAATACGAAAAGAGAATAAAAGGGAGAATTGGTTTAACGACCTTTTTTCCCTTTGTTATGTTTGTAATCGCGGAAAATAAACTGTCCCAATCCTTGCAAACTACTGTAAAATGCTTTGCCGTTATTTGCTTGGGTAAATTTTTCTACAAAATCAACTAAATAACGATCTTTTGCGATCATAAAGGTGGTAACAGGAATATCTAGTTTTCTGCAACGAGCCGCCAGGTTTAATGTCCTACGAATTATTTGTTTGTCCAACCCAAATGAGTTTTTGTAGTAGGAATTTCCTTTTTTAATGCAGGTAGGTTTCCCATCCGTAATCATAAAAATCTGCTTGTTCGGATTTTTTCTTCTACTCAACAAATTCATAGCTAATTCCAAACCAGCAACTGTATTTGTATGGTAAGGGCCAACTTGCAAATAAGGTAAATCCTTTACTTCTATCTGCCAGGAGTCATTGCCGAAAACAATGATGTCTAGGGTATCTTTCGGGTATCTGGTTTGGATCAAATGGGCCAATGCCATGGCCACTTTTTTTGCAGGAGTGATCCGATCTTCCCCATACAAAATCATCGAATGCGAAATATCAATCATCAGCACCGTGCTCATCTGACTTTGGAAATACGTTTCGCGGACCTCCAAATCATCCTGAGTAAGTCGAAAATCATCTAGGCCATTATTGATATAGGCATTTTTTAGCGAATCTGATATTGCAATATTGTCCAGTCGATCACCAAATTGGTAGGGACGCCGGTCGGAAGTGTGTTCATCTCCATTGCCTGTAAAATTGGTATTGTGGTTACCTCGTTTTGATTTTTTTAGTTGACCAAAAATGTCTTCCAGTGCTTTTTGGCGAAGGGCGATTTCCATTTTTTTGGTTGGCCGGTACCCAGGATTATCGTCGTCCGGGTTTTCGATGTACCCTTTTTCGATTAGTTCCTGAATGAAGTCGGCCATACCATATTCGCTGGTGGTCAACTCGTATTCTTTATCCAATTCTGTCATCCACGATAGGGCTTCTCTGACATCACCGGAGGTAAACACTAGTAGTTCCTGAAAAAGCTTGAGCATTTGCTCGAAAACATTCCCATTTTCCCCATCGGGAGTATATTCTGAAAACCGCCATCCTTGCATATCCTTATTATTTCCTGGTTCTAAACACTTCTACTTTCGATCTATTAACTAATGCAACATTGAGAAAATTCATTGTAATCTAGTTTGTCCGAGGCATTTTTGTGGATGTATTGTTCTCTGATCTCTCCATTTCTGATGATGAAGGCACCGGGCATCTGAAAACCATCTCCGATTGTTTTTCCAATTCCCATACCTTTCATGACACCAACTTCAAATCCTCTGATCCAGGTATTGAGTCCGAATAACTGCCGAAAATTTCCTTTTACCAGCCCGAACTGTTGATACAGATCGCATTCGGGATCACAGATGTGAGCTACGCCTCCAAGAGAAAACTGATTGAAATAGTCTTCTGCCGTTTCCTTGTTAGACATATGTACAAAGACAATTTTTACTCCCTTCGCTTCTATTTCCTTTCTTTTTTCAGAAATATCTGCCAGCGCTTCCCGGCAAAATGTACAACCAAAATGTCGTAAAAATACTAGGAGCACTGCCTTATCTTTCGAAAGCTCTGTCAACGATTCGCCGGAATTCGTCTTTATTTCACAAAGCTCTACTTCTTTATAATCATACATTGATTCCAATTTTAGTTAGCACAATATCTTATCGACTATAAACGTCAAAATACGGCTAATTGTTTATGAAAAAAACCATCTGTATCCCATTCACAAAAAAAAAGACATTTTCTGCAAGGAATACTTACAAAAAATGTCTTAAAATCTTATTTATAGTATAGTTAGAACTGAGAAAAAGCTACATGTAAATCTCTATTCTTACCATAGAAATGCAATTACGATAAAGAATGGTAAACTTCAATCACTTTTTTAACATGATCAGCAGAACTATTCATCAACGCCATTTCAGCCTCATTTAGTTTTAGCTCTAGTACCTCCTCAATTCCATTTGCTCCCAATTTCACAGGTACTCCAAGGAAGATATCTTTCAAACCATATTCTCCAGTAAGTAAAGAACAACAAGGGAAAATTCTATTTTCGTCTCTTAAGATTGCTCCAACCATTTGAGCAGCTGCAGCTCCTGGTGCATACCAAGCGGAAGTTCCCATAAGGCCAACCAGCTCACCACCACCTTTTTTAGTTCTTTCTACGATTGCATTCAGTTTGTCTGCATCGATCATCTCTGTAACAGGAATACCAGCAACAGTAGTATACCTTGGTAAAGGAACCATAGTGTCTCCATGGCCTCCAAGTAACATTGCTTGAATATCTTTAGGAGAAACGTTTAGTTCTGTAGCCAGAAAAGCTCTATATCTTGCAGTATCCAAAATACCTGCCATTCCGAACACTCTTGATTTGTCCAAACCAGACGCTTTGTGTGCAGCATAGGTCATCACATCTAAGGGATTAGATACAACGATGATGATTGGATTCTCAGAATGTTTCATGATAGAAGTGGTAACACTAGAAACGATTTTTGCATTAGTGGCAATCAAATCATCCCGGCTCATACCTGGTTTTCTTGGAATACCAGCAGTGATTACTACGATATCAGATCCAGCAGTATCTTCATAATTATCTGTACCGGTTAGCCTTGTGCTATAATAATCGATAGGTGCTTGTTGCCAGGAATCCAAAGCTTTTCCTTTAGCAAAATCCCCTTTTATATCTACCAAGACGACATCTCTTACCAAATCAGCGTGAGCTAATACGTTGGCACAGGTAGCTCCAACATTTCCAGCTCCTACTACAGTTACTTTACTCATTGTATTAATTGATTTTTATGTTTTGAAATTTGACAACAAATGTATATAATTTTATGGAAATGATCTTGTTAATAATGAATTATTAAGTGCCCGTTGTTAAATATCCTTTTTCTTTTCTGTAAAAACGGTGTATAGATTGGTAATACATAGAATTGTCAGGATTTCGTCAATAATGAACAAATGTTTTAATCTGTCCGTTATTAGCATAACATGTCTCGTTTTTTTATTAAATTTGTTATAACTAAACTAATAAAAATGAAGTCACTTAAACATTTTCTACTTCTTGTAATTTTTGCAATCCCTGCTATAGCCTTTGCACAAACTACCACCAATCCTACTTATGATGAATATTGTGGTACAATATCTACTCCAAATCGGGATGCTATTCTAGATAAGAATCTAAAAAAGATGCGCTCTGGCAACTATTTGCGTTCTAACGTAGTTCGATATGCACCTATGAGTGTTCATCTTGTAGCTGATAATAACGGAAATGGTAGATTTTCTGACGTTACTATGCTTGATCGTATGTGTGAATTGAACCAACAAATGGAACAATCAGATATTCAGTTTTTTCTTGCTGATGGAGATGGTATATACAAGTACGACAATGATGCCTGGCATACTGGTACTGGCTTTGCACTGATGGTATTATCTACCAAAAAAACAAACTCTCTAAATTTATATTTTCAGAATGTCTCTAAAAATCCTGGTTCAGGGCAGACAGTATGCGGATTTTATTCGCCTCAACATGATGTAATGTCAGTCCAACATAGTTGCATGGGCGCAGGTAATAAAACTGCGGTACATGAATTCGGACATTTGTTCACCCTTGATCATACCTTTAAAGGACAAGAAGGATTGCCTTTATACTCCTGTGGAACTACGGCAACTACGGTAATGGAAAAAACAGATGGTTCAAATTGTGCAGCTGTGGCAGACAGATTTTGTGACACTGGCCCAGATTATATAAATGATAGATGGAATTGTAATTCACAATTTCAATCAAATTGTGAACATGTTGATGCCAATGGCGTTTCGTTTTTCCCTAGTGGTAAAAATATCATGTCGTATTCAAATGACAATTGTGCCAACGAATTCACGAACGAACAGACTGCCGCTATGCACATCAACTACGATGATGACCGAATGGATATTCATCCTACTGGAACTGTATCTGCAAACGAGATTGTTGATGCGCTTGCACTTTCAGAACCTGCGGATAACGGAACTGTTGGTTTTTCAACAATAGAATTAAGATGGTTTGCAGTACAGCACGCCACCCGCTATATAGTTCAAATAAGTAACTCTCCTTCATTTGGCGGAAGTTCAATCGTTCATACTGAAATTGTAAATGGTACTGAACTCATTTACAATGGTAGTCTAACACAATTTACTACTTACCACTGGAGAGTAAGACCTTTTAGTGATTTTTATTTCTGTACAGATTTCTCTGATTCAAGAGCATTTGTTACCAACGATCAGCAAGTAAGTAATACAGAAATTGACGGCGTCCATACCGTTAAATTGTTTCCTAATCCAGCAAATAGCGGAACTTCTGTATCTATAGAATTGCATGCAGAAAAATCTATGGAAGCAAATATCAAGATCTTCTCTGTACAAGGAAAGCTTGTTTCCTCACTTCCTGTATCTATCAATAATAATCAAAACAGATTCGAGATCCCTACAGAAAATTTAACTTCTGGGATTTACGTGATTAGTTTAGAAACAAATTTAGGTACAATTCAAAAGAAATTAGTTATTAACAAATAACAATATTAGTATAAATAATATTCGAAGAGCCTGCGCCTAAAAAGTTGCAGGCTCTTTTTCAAATATGGGGTTTTCTATTATTTTTTTTGTAAATTTCTTCAATAAATTAGAATAAAAACAAACCTAAAATGATGTATCGAATTCAGTTTACAATAGCTTTCGTTTTCTTAATAGTGTTTTCCGCTATTGGTCAAACACATCTACCTTGCGGAACCCCTCCTGGAAAATCCGATTGGCTGAAAAGGTATCAACAAAATCCCAATCAATTCAGAAATGGATTGGACACGATGATTTATCTTCCGATGACCGTCCATATTGTAGGTACAAACACAGGCGCAGCTTATTACAGACCTGACTTTTTGATGGAAAGTTTTTGCCAATTAAATAGAGATTTTCTCCCTTCAAATATGCAGTTTTTCCTTGAAGGAGAAATTAATTATATAGACAATTCAGATTGGTATATTCATTCCACCGTTATTGAGGGCGCAGATATGATGAATGCCAACAATGTGCCGAACACCATTAATAGCTATATCGTAAACAGTCCGGCTGGAAATGCAGGATATAACCTTCCTCATGCTGACGGAGTGGCGATGGGTACTCAGTTTCTTGGATTTGATTATCATACCTGGACACATGAGATTGGCCACAACCTTTCTGTTCAGCACACCTTCCTTGGCTGGGAAGGCGATGTTTACAGCTACAACACACCAACACCTTCAGAAGTATATTACGACTACACCTTATTTAAGGATACCTTAATACTGGATACCATCATTATTGATACGGCTATTGTTGAATTTGTGCCAAGAACAAACTGTGCAGTAGCAGCTGATGGGTTTTGCGATACACCGCCAGACTATGTTAGTTTTAGGTGGCCTTGTGATTCGGATAGTCTGGGACTCGTAAAACAAAAAGACCCCAATGGAGTTGATTTTTGGTCAGACGGAACGAACTATATGAGCTACTCTTATGATGAATGCCAAGGGAAATTTACTAGTGACCAATCAGACGCCATGCGGGCCTTCATTTACGATAGGAAACCGGGTATCTTGTACAACCAAAATCCCACCATGGGCCCGATAACCAGTTCCCCTGATTTGCTTTTTCCAGTTGGAGGAGAGGATGTTCAATTTGATGGCACCTATTTACGGTGGTCTTCAGTGCCCAATGCCAGCAACTATATTTTGCAAGTCAATCGCTTATCCAACTTCCCTGGCAACCAAATGTTAGTCAATCGGATAGTAACAGATACTTCCGCATTCGTCACCAATTTGAATATCAACTGGACTTTCCATTGGAGAGTATTACCCTATAACCAAGTCAACACCTGTACTAATTTCAGTGCGGTAGAGACCTTCAATACTACAATTTTATCCAGTCTTGGAGAATTGGAAACGGTGGACCACTGGACCGTATTCCCAAGTCAGCTTACTGCTGGCAATGAATTAAATGTGGTACTTGAAAACAAAGAATCTATCGATGCAAATCTTCAGGTTTACCATATCTCAGGCATTCAGGTTGTTGATCAACAGGTACAATTGAACAGCGGCATCAACGATTTGAAGGTCAAAACGGACAACTGGGCTTCCGGCATTTACATTGTTACTCTGGAAACTCCTAATGGAACAGACTTTAAAAAGATAATTGTTTCAGACTAAACTGAAATAAACAATAGAAATAATCAAGTGTAAGAAATGCCTGTAGTTGAACGACTGCAGGCATTTTTTATTATAACAGCATTATTTATTTGGGTGCTCAAAACTTGGAATTTCATCCAGGAAAGTATAGGAGGAATTTTCATAATCCATCTCACAACAATAAGTATCCAAGCCATTAGTGACTAGCAAATATTTAACCTCCAGGGATAGATTATACCTTGCGATCTGATCAAACGTATCCTGGGTTATTTTTATGTTTGCAGCTTTGCATTCTACTAATAAATACGGTTTTAGGTCTTTATCAAAAATAAGAATATCACATCTTTTTTTCAGCTCATTGACTTTGAGCATCATTTCTACACGGATTCTATTTTGAGGATATTCTTCCTCTTTCATGAGGTGAAGTAACACCAGTTGACGGACAAACTCTTCCGGCTGTAACACTAGGTATTTTTTCCGAATCGGATCAAAAATGTAGGGTTTATTCCCCTCTTTCTTCAACTTGATACCTTTCTTATACACCATCAAATCGAGTTCAATTTTTTTGCTCATGCTTTAATTGTACTAAAATTGATTAGAAAATTATAATGATATCACTGATATTATAAGGAACGATAACGAATAGTACGACTTTTAACATGTTTATTCATTTGTTGAATTCAATTTATCAGTATGTTTCATTATATTTATTGTTTACAATCCCAAATTCCCATTTCTTAACCAAATCTAACCGTTATGCTTACCAGGTTATTTACATTAATTTTAATTCTTTCTCCTCTTTTTTTATTTAGTCAGTGGACCTATAACACAGCTTATTTTGCTGATGCAGGAAATCCGAATGGCATAAACACAGAATCCGATGCAGCCGCAGTAGGCACATGGACTGTCATTAGCCCGGGTGCCCAGTCCACAAATGTATGGTCTACAGTGGACAATATACCATTCGCTTTTGACTTTTTTGGAGTCCCAGTTACTCAAATAAAAGCAAGCCACAATGGGGTTGTCACCTTTGATCCTGCTACAACAGTAATCCCAGGAATAAACGAAAATCTCCCTTCTATGAATTTGCCAGACATGTCGATTGGCGGATTTTGGGATGAATTTACTGCTAGTCCTCCTACAGGAACCAATGATGAAATCAGAAGCAACACGTTCGGCACCGCTCCCAACAGACAATATTGGGTAACTTGGTTTTCTTTTGAGATGGGGAATCCTACCGTTTCTTTCTCCTATTTTTCTGTCGTATTAGAAGAATCAACCAACAAAATTTATGTCGTAGATAAATATGGTACAACTGCTGGCGCACTAACAGCCACTATTGGTGTACAATTTGACAATACTACTGCAGTACAATATGGCAATGACCAAATCTCTGGTAATGGAAATGGATCAGCAAATCCAGATAATGATTATTACGAATTTACGCCAATGCCATTGTTTAATGATGACGCCGGAGTTTTTGCATTTCTTAGCCCAGTTACTCCTTTAACTACAGGTGTACAAAATGTAGATATTCAATTGAAAAATTATGGTATTAATCAGCTGACCAACACTACGATCTATTGGGAAATAGATAGTGCCCCTCAAACACCATTAAACTGGACAGGTGTACTTTCTCCAAATGCTACAACTACTGCTACACTTGGTACGCACAACTTTCTGGATGGTTTTACCACGCTAAAAGCATGGACAAGTATGCCAAACGGGACTACTGATAGTTTTATGCCAAACGATACTACCGAAATCACCCTTTGCACCTCGATCATGGGTACCTTTTCGGTTGGTGGCGGAGCTGCTGACTTTCCTGATCTAACCTCAGCCGTTGATGCGCTGGATTGCGGTATCTCAGGTCCAGTAGTTTTTAATGTGATGCCTGGAGTTTACAATGAAGCACTGGCAATAGAAGAAGTCTTAGGAGCTTCTGCAACAAATACGATAACATTTGATGGGGGTTCATCCACTACAACGACCATTACTTCAAATTCTGACGTTGGGCCTCCTGCAGTAATTTTGTTGGATGGAGCCGATTTTGTCACCTTTCAAAATTTCACCATCGAAAACAAAGGTACTTCAGACGCCTGGGGCGTTTTCCTTACCAATGCAGCAGATAATAACTCAATACTTGCTTGTGATTTTTTAATGGATCCTGGTACTTCGCTTATAGATGTGGCATCAATTGTTGCTTCTGGGAATATTGCAGATGATTTCACAGAAGGAAATAATTGCAATTTTCTGACTGTAGAAGACTGTTATTTCACAGGTGGAGAACGTGGAATTGTCTTAGAGGCACTTGGTGCATTACCCACTGATTTTGCTCAGGGAAATAGAATCCTTAATAATGAGTTCGTAGCAGTAGAGGACTATGGTGTATATGTCGATAACCAAGACGGTCTTGAAATTGTAGGAAATACAATGAATAATTTTATAAGTATTCAGGCAGATGGAATTTATAGTTTTGACCTTATGAATTTTAAAATCAATACCAACAATATCCATGCTCCTGACTATGGCATCTATATCTCTGATGGTAATTTTGATGACGTACCACTAGTTCGTGGAGAAATCAACAATAATATGGTGTTGAGTGATACTGATTACGGCATGTATCTTCTTGATTTGCAAGCCACAAACATTTTCCACAATACAGTTCAAGGAGAACCAGGTATTCGCGTAGGTACAAACATGGATGCACTGGAGCTATTCAATAATATTTTTGCAAGTAGAAATGATTTCACACTAGAAATGGACTCGGATGTAGGAGTCAGCAAAATGGATTTCAATATTTATTTCCCCCTTCCAGGGAATAGCCTTTTTTCCAAATTTGGAACGACCACATATACTGACTTAGCTACCTGGCAGGCTGGTGTTGTTAGTTTCAACGCCAACTCACGGCAAGGCGATCCTCTTTTTGTGACTCCAACCGATCTGCACGTTTTTGGTGGACTAGCATATGATGCAGGAAATAATAACGTCGTTGTTCCATTTGATATTGATGGGGATGCAAGGCCATTGCCACCATCCACCACAGTTGATATTGGTGCAGATGAATATGATATAGTTGCAGATGATGCAAGTTTAGTTACTTTTGTTAACCCAATGCAAGGAGATTGTGCGGGTACCGTTTCGATAGAAGCTAGATTATTCAATCTTGGTGCAAATCCAATCACCTCCTTACCGATTACGGTGATCACCTCTGGTGCAGCTACAAGCAATTTTACCTTCAACTATACTGGAAATCTTACATTAAATCAAACGCAGGATGTTGTACTAGGAACAGTGAATGTCCCACCCGCAGGTGGTTTACTTGATATAACAGTCATTGCAGATCTTACTGGAGATAACAATCCAACAAACGATACCATTACTACTTCTATAGCTTTAACTTCTTCAGAGCCAGCTACTGGCAATGGAGAGAGCATCTGCTCGGGAAGTTCAGCAACACTAATCCCCAATTATGAATTTGGTGTCACTTACGGATGGTTTGATGCGCCAGGTGGAAATTTCCTTGGTATTGATACCCTAACTGTCTCTGGACTTACTACGAATACCACTTATTACATATCACAAGTAGTCTACGCTGTAGAAAGCATAACAACAACTTTTGCGGCTGGTAATGGATGTGGAGGTGGAAACATGTTTGATGTCACCAACATCGGTACTTTTGATTACACTATTGATAGTATCGACGTCAATCTGAATTCTAGTGGTACTCAACCAGTCAATGTCTGGTATATACCAAATGGTACATTTAATGGAAATGAGACCAATATGGCTGCCTGGACACTACTTACCAACGAAACAGTTATGAATGGAGTAGCGGATGTCGCTAATACAGTTACCCTTGGTACGCCACTTACTATTCCAGCAGGTGCAACTTACGCACTTTATGTTGAATATGACGCGAACTATACAAATGGATCATCGACCTACACCAATGGCGACCTCTCTATACAAATGGGAACTGGTTTGTGCTCCGCTTTTGGTGGAACTAATACTGGACGGGAATTTAATGGAACTTTATGGTATAGTGCACTTGATCTGACAGGTGCCACTGTTTGTAATGCGACGGTCTCCCCAGTAGTAGTTACGGTAAATCAGGGTCCCAATGTAGATTTGGGAGCGGACCAGGTTGATTGTCCAGGAAATCCCTTCTTATTAGATGCAGGAGTTCCAACTGCTACATCTTATTTATGGTCTACTGGAGAGGTTACTCAAATGATCTCTGTCACTATGCCTGGCGATTATTGGGTAGATGTATTTGTGCCTCAATGTAGTACTCCAATTAGAGACTCCATTTCTGTTTCTAACTATCCTGGGATTGGTGCTGTCGGTACGACAACTCAGGCCTCTTGTGCGGGCAACGACGGTGCGGTAAACTTGCTAATTGTTGGTGGAGTAGCTCCATATTCTGTTCTATGGGACAATGGAGCAACAACTGAAGACATAAGCAATCTTCCTCCTGGCACTTATCAGGCTACGGTCACAGATGTGAACAACTGTTCATTTGTGTCTGCTACCTATACGATTTCCTTGCCTCCTGGAGCTATTGCAAGTACTACAAACATTACAGATCCTACTTGTGCTGGCAATACTGATGGAGCGATAGACTTAACCCTTTCTGGAGGAACAGCTCCTTATGCTTATACATGGAGCAATGGAGAAACTACAGAAGATATAAACAATTTGCCTGCTGGAATGTACAATGTCGTCGTAACAGATGGCGGTGGATGCGCACTCACAGTAATGGCAACGGTAACCGACCCAACTGGTGTTTCTCAAGGTAGCACCATTATTGATGATGCGACCTGCTCGGATAGCAATGATGGTGCAATTAACCCGACCTTTAATGGGGGGACTATGCCTTATACTTTTGTTTGGAGCAATGGAGTAACTACACAGAATAATGGCGGACTTGCACCAGGCTTATACTTGTTGACAATAATTGATGCTAATGGTTGTAGTTCTGCAATACCTGCTATGACAGTTAGCGGTCCTACGGCAATTAGTGCTCAAGCTTCTATTACAGATGTACTTTGTTTTGGAGAGGCTAATGGAATTGCAACTTTAGCCCCAACAGGTGGAACATCTCCATATTCTTACTCCTGGGATAATGGCGAGGTAGGTAGCACGGTTACCTCTCTAACTGCTGGTACGCATACAGTTACAATTTCTGATGCTGCGGGTTGTCTATTGATTGAATCCGTTACCATTGGCTCACCTGGACTACTTAGTACAACAGGTACGGTAACAGATGAATCTGTCATGGGAGCAAATGATGGAAGTATTACTACTACAACGGCTGGAGGTACAGGTCCTTATTCCTACCTCTGGAGCAACGGAGCAACTACCGGTGGCCTAGGAAATCTCGCTCCTGGCAATTACGACAATACAGTAACTGACGCTAATGGATGCACGACAACTGGATCTTACACTGTAAATGGAGGATCAGTAAGTGTTGAAAATATTAGTTCTCTTATCCATCTTGAATTGTATCCAAATCCTACAGACATGGATGCCATTTTAGTATTGGAGTTGGATCAGTCTAAAGACGTAACTATATCTTTGGTAAACACCATCGGTCAAGTGATGCAGACGTTCAATGAATCTGGTCTCACGACTAAGCAATTTAAGTTTGAAATGGCAGGATATGCTGCTGGTATTTATTTTGTAAAAATTCAAATAGGAGATCAATACATTACTAAGAAACTAAGTCTTGTTAAAGAATAAGGAATTCCATTAAAATGGAATAAAATAAACTCACTAAATATGGGTCATTTACTTTCGAGTAGGTGACCTATTTTTTTGTGCTTTTTCAGAATAAGGTTTTTCCCGAAAGCAAAGCCCTTCTTCTCTGCGCATCCAAGATTGTATTCCTCTACATTCTACCAAACAGTCCCTTGCTTCTCTAAAATTGCGATCACGTACGAGTTATTTAAGGCATTACTTTCAAGAAAAACTTAAATAAAAACTACCTTTGTATATCTATTATCAACTCAAGAATAAAGATGGCCGCAGCGACCTACGAAAGTGTATTAAAGGATTTAAAAGCGAAACAGTATCAACCTATATATTTCCTTCATGGGAAAGAGTCTTATTTTATTGATGGATTGACAAAGTACATAGAAAACAAAGTGCTTTCTGAGGCAGAAAAATCATTCAATTTTACCGTTTTGTATGGGCGTGATGTAGATCATATGGCAGTGATCGATACGGCAAGAAGGTACCCAATGATGGCAGAACGGCAAGTGGTCATTCTCAAAGAAGCGCAAGACATGCGTGATATTGCCAAGCTGGAAAAATATGTCGAAAACCCAACACCCACTACTCTACTGCTGATTTGTTTTAAGCATAAAAAACTAGATACAAGGACGAAGTTTGGGAAACTAATCAACAAAAAGGCGGTCGTATTTGAATCAAAAAAACTGTACGACAACCAGATTCCTGACTGGATAAATGGACAATTGAAAAAGAAAAAATTTCAGATCGCTCCAAATGCCAGCCAGCTAATGGCAGAATACCTGGGAACCGACCTATCCAAAATTTCCAACGAACTTGAAAAAATGACCATCAACCTGCCGGAAGGCTCGACCATCTCGATGGAGCATATTCAAAAAAACATTGGGATAAGTAAAGATTACAATGTATTTGAGTTGCAAAGCGCACTAGGAGGCAGAGACCTCGTCAAGGCTAATCGGATCATCAATTACTTCGTAGCAAATCCCAAGGAAAATCCACTTCCCAAAATAACGGGCGCTCTTTACAACTTTTTCTCAAAGGTGTTTGTCTTAAACAGTTTATCCAGCGCTTCGGAAAGTGATCAGATAAAAGGATTGGGACTTCGATCGGCTTGGTTTCTCAAAGATTATAAGCGCGCAGCAAAAAATTATAATCGTAGTAGAAGTGAAAATGTAATCCATCTTTTGAGAGAGTATGACCTGAAATCCAAGGGAGTAGATCGCGATAGTACCCCAGAAGGAGAACTCCTTCGAGAATTAATTTATAAAATTTTACACTAGTAAGCAGCGTTTTGAAAACAACCCGCGTTTTGTTATTAGTTTGATTAATGGAAAATGGTGAATTAAAAACAGGTGATCTTAATTGTAAGGTCACCTGTTTCTTTTTTAGGATAGTTTAAATCTGCTGTTCTAACTGATACCTCCTGCTTATTCTGCGAGTTCCTATGAATATCACTATAGTAAATTACCAATCATTAAAAAAATTGATGTAATTTCGCGCCATCAAAATTGTTTATCTGATAATTAGACCCGTTACCAGGAAATATGGAAAAGTCGACCAATTTTTCAGGCCTCAAATTGCTTTTATGGATAGGACTGATAGGAATTTGCATAGCCGCATTTGCTTCCTGGTATTTCTATCAACAAATTTATCAGTCTAACGTCCATCTCAAAGAAGGAGAATCGGCCTACCTGTACATTCCGAAAGGATCCTCCATCGAGGAGGTCTATGCTTCACTTGCTGACAAAAATATCTTAAAAGATCCGAAGTTCTTCGAATGGGTTGCTGAGCGGAAAAATCTCTCCAAACATATTTATCCTGGGAGGTACAAAATTACCGCAGGCATGAGCAACAATAGTATTTGCAATCTACTGCGATCAGGTACCCACAGTCCTGTAAAAGTCACCTTCAACTATCTCAGAACTTTGGAGGATTTGGCAGGTAAAGTAGCTTCCTATATTGATACCGACTCCATGACTTTACTTGGAATTTTAAGAGACCCGGAAACTGCCGCCAAATACAATTTCACTAAGGAGACCTTCCCTAGCATGTTCTTGCCAAATACCTACAAATTTAACTGGAGTGCCAATGGACAAGAATTTGTGGCTCGAATGAACAAGGAATACAAGAATTTCTGGGTATCGCGAACCGGCAAAGCCAAGGCCATCGATCTCACTCCGGAAGAAGTCACTACCCTCGCCTCTATCGTGCAAAGTGAAACGGCAAAGTCAGAAGAACGAAAACGGATAGCTGGTGTATATATGAATCGATTACAAAAAGGAATTCCTTTAGAAGCAGACCCTACATTGATTTTTGCTATGAATGATTTCACCATAAAAAGAGTGTTAGACAAACATAAAGAAATCGATTCTCCCTACAATACATATAAGAATGCGGGGTTGCCCCCTGGACCAATCAACATGCCGGAACTAAGTTATATTGATGCGGTATTAGACTATGAAAAGCACAATTATATTTTCTTTTGTGCCAAGGAGGATTTTTCCGGCTTCTCCAACTTTGCAGAAAACTATAATCAGCATTTAAAAAATGCTAGAAAATACCATCAGGCGCTTAATAAACGTAAAATTTTCCGCTAAAAACTTCCCTTGATGAACCACGCTGTTTTTCTGACCCTTTGTCTGTTGTTTTTCTCTTGTCAGCAGCAAACCAATTCCAATAATAATAATAATAATAATAATACTGATACTGATCAGCCAGCGGTGATGGAAGAGAAAGATCCGCCTTCTACAAAAGAGCTTGGATTTGAATCTGATAACATTGACAAGACCCCAATTACCTTAGTACCAAAGACGATCACTCTTCAAGATGGAAAAACATTTTCGCTGAATGTACCTGAAGGGTATGCTATTTATCCAGTAGCAGAAGGACTTCGTCGCGTTCGATTTTTTGCTAAATCTCCAGATGATCGGTTGTTTGTAACCGGAATGCATGGATTAGCAGATAACAAAAAAGGAAAGGTGTTTATCCTTGAAAATTTTAACCCTGCAACCCATCGATTTGACAAAATCACCGTTTGGAAAGACAAGCTCCACAACCCTAATAGTGTTCAGTTTTATACCGACCAAACTGGCCAGGATTGGTTATATCTTGCAATGACCGAACAATTAGTACGTTATAAATATACTTCTGGCGAAACGGCTCCAAGCAGTGCCCCTGAGGTGTTGATGACCTTTCCGAGTTATGGGCTTAGTTATAAATATGGAGGATGGCACCTCACAAGAACTATCGCCTTTCATAAGGACAAACTCTATTTGTCGGTTGGCAGTAGTTGCAATTTATGTGAAGAACGATTGGATGAATCAATGAGAGCTACCGTGTTGGAAATGGATATAGATGGTACAAATAGTGCTATTTTTGCTTATGGAGTGCGAAATGCAGTAGATATTGGCTGGGTGGAAAACACATTTTTTGCTACAAATATGGGAGCCGATCACTTGGGAAAAGAGGCTCCAGACGACTTAATGTATATCCTGGAAAAGGGGAAACATTATGGATGGCCCTATTGCTACGAAGCTGGAGGAATCATAAAGGAAGAAGACCCAAAAGACCAAAGTGACAACAAAGTACCAAACGCAGTACTAAAAGATACCTGGGAACGAAAAAGTATAGAATGCAAGGACATTCCCACAGGATATACCGCCTTTGAATCACATGCTTCTCCACTTGGTTTTGAGTATTTTCCCAAAAATTTTCAATTGCCAGCACTTCGCAACTATTTTCTGGTAGCTTTGCACGGATCAGGAAAAGTAAGTCAAGCACGCGGTTATGCCATAGTGCGCACTAAGAAGAACCATAAACCGGAATCAGTGATATCCGGTTTCTTAAAAGATGGAGAACGATATGGCCGGCCTTGTGATGTCATTATAAGAGATGACCGATCCTTTTTCTTCACCGATGATCATATTGGAGTTGTCTATCTGGTAACAAAAGAATAACAAAAAAACTTCCTAGGCTCAATAAGCACTACTACCTGATTATCAGCCATTAAAAACTTACCCTCTAGAAAATTGTCCAACTTTAAATTAGAAAATTGTTTATATTGCAACCAAAATAAATAAATAGTCGTTTAAGCAATTAGATAGAAAAATTTTCGTTTAGCTACTATACACAATTTATTACGTCTAACTATAAGTACTGACCATAATACAAATCAAAAACACAAAAGCATGAATTCTTCTCGCATTACCTTCACTCTGCTAGTTGTCTTATTCTCGATAATTAGTTTCCAGTGCAAAAAAGAAACACCTCCTGTAGAAACTCCAAAAGAAGAACTAATAATTGGTTTTTGGAGAACTGTAGAAATGAGACAGAATTCTATTACTCAACCTGTTGGTGCCTATGCTACTTACGAGTTTATAGCTGACAGTACAGTTACTCATATCCGCTACGACGAAGGTGGCGACCCAGATGCCCAATTTGAAGAGACTTGGATAATATCTGGTAATGATGAATCGACGCAGATAGAGTTTGCCGGTGAAGATCCTGTTGATCTAGTAAACCTCACAGAAACTACAATGACAATAGAGTACACCTCAACGGATAGTTTTTCCGGTGAAACGATTGAACATTCTGACGATTATGAAAAACAATAATATCTTTTACTAAAAAATACGAGCCTCACTAATTGTGGGGCTTTTTTTTTATTTATTTTTCTCAAAAACTAACATTACGCCTTCTGTTGTAGGTACAGAATCTCCTGCTGATCTTGTGATGGTTGCAACTACTGGAGTAACTGAAAACAACCTATATTCTTCCAATTCCATTCTTTCAATTGCCGCTTGAGTGTCTCTGGCTAGTTGATCTCCGTTTACTGTTGGTGCCATCGTCCAAATGTTTTTATTTGGGGCTTTTTCTGTATGGATATATATGGTCTTATACTTTGATGACATTGTTTGCTGATTTCTTAGCCTAATTCATTAATTTCCTCTCAAATTATAAACAAAACTAAACAATTGTCCAATATTCTAGACCAAACTGCAAAAAGAGATGTAATTCAAACACATCGACTTGACTCTGTGGATTTATTGCGGGGATTTATCATGGTGGTCATGGCGTTGGATCATGCCAGTGCTTTTATTGCCAAGGTGCACTTCTCTGAATTTTGGGGGTTCCCTTTGCCGGATTACAATGACAATGGGTTGCACTTTTTCACAAGATTCATTACGCACATTTGTGCTCCTGGTTTTTTTCTGTTGATGGGTATCGGAATGAGTGCATTTGCTAAAAATCGAAAATCGAAGGGTTGGTCGAACAGAAAGATTGCTACTTATTTTTTGAAGCGCGGATTGATCATACTACTTGCACATCAACTTATAGAAAATCCTGCATGGCTTCTAGGGATGATGAGTGGTGAGAGCACCGGGCCTACCGGCAATTTTCCAGGAGTAATGGGCGACATGCCAGTACTCGTATTTGGCGTACTTTTTTCGTTGGCCTTTGCTATGATTATATGGGGGCTGCTGATCAGGCTTCCGTCCTGGTTGATTCTATTGCTTAGTATAGCGGCTATTTTGATAACGCAGATGCTTGTTCCTCCTGCAGCGGCGGTCACTAGTGAGATTGTTTGGTGGCGAACGATGTTATTGCTGCCTGGTGCACACACCTTTGGCTTTACGCTTTATCCGGTTATTCCTTGGGTGGGACTGACTGGCTTTGGATTGGTGTATGGTCGATTGTTGGGATTAAATAGGAGTAAAACGATTTATTATGGTTTCCTTACGGGAATAGGTATGCTTGCTTTATTTTTTGCACTCAAACTGCTAGGAGGATTTGGCAATTTACACCTTCCTGAACAAACAAACCTTATCGATTTTCTAAAAACCACCAAATATCCGCCTAGTATTACCTTTATCCTTTTTGGAATTGGCATCAATCTGATTTTACTATTCTTATTTTCGAAAATAAAATTGCCCAATCTGCCAAATATTTTTTTGCTAACCTTTGGTAAAACAGCAATGTTTTTCTACTTGTTACACCTATATCTTTATGGTCTTTTAGGCTACTTATTTCCTCAGGGAGTGGAGGTCTATTTAATGTATGGGGTTTGGCTTATTGGTTTATTGGTTCTTTATCCTATGTGTAAAAGATATCTAAATTTCAAACAACAAACGCCTGTCCATTCATTTTGGCGATACTTTTAGTTGATGGTTATAAAATACATTAAATTATCAAGCAATGAATCTAAATAGATTCCATCCTGTCAAAATTGATCTCCTTCATCAAAATGAACCTAAAAATCTAATATTCTAATAACTAAGTTAAACTGCAACTTGATATTCAAAATTAAACTTATTCTAAGAATAATAATTATTCCAATCACCAAATAAACTTAGTCTCTAACAACTTACTAACTAATTATTGAGTACCTTTGCACCCTTAAAAAATAGGTATTCAATAAAATTATGAAAGAAATTCGAAACATAGCCATCATCGCCCACGTTGATCATGGTAAAACAACGTTGGTTGATAAGATCTTGTACCAATGTCAGCTGTTCAGAGAAACAGAAGAAAAGAAAGAGTTGATACTGGACAACAATGATTTGGAGCGAGAACGGGGAATAACCATTCTTTCGAAGAACGTTTCTGTTGAATACAAAGGTATAAAGATCAACATTATTGACACTCCTGGTCACGCCGATTTTGGTGGTGAAGTAGAACGGGTACTCAACATGGCAGACGGCGTATTGCTGCTTGTCGATGCTTTTGAAGGCCCAATGCCACAGACTCGTTATGTATTGTCGAAAGCGATTGCACTTGGCAAAAAGCCGCTAGTAGTCGTCAACAAAGTAGACAAAGACAATTGCAGACCAGAAGAAGTACAGGAAGATGTTTTTGAATTGATGTTCAATCTCGAAGCGACAGAAGACCAGTTGGACTTCCCAACCATCTACGGTTCTGCCAAAAATGGCTGGATGGGCGAAGATTGGAAAACAGAAACTTCTGATGTTACTTACCTCCTGGACCAAGTGATCGAGCATGTACCAGCACCAGAAATCAAAGAAGGTACGGTACAAATGCAAATCACCAATGTCGACTACTCAAAGTATATCGGTCGGATCGCAGTAGGTAGAGTCACCAGAGGTTCCCTAAAAGTCAACCAACCTGTATGCCTTGTAAAAAGAGACGGCAAAGCTGTAAAATCCAGAATCAAAGATCTTTTCATTTTTGACGGATTGGGCAAAGCTAAAGCAGAGTCAGTAAATTGTGGTGATCTCTGTGCCGTATTCGGTATCGACGGATTTGAAATTGGGGATACTATTGCTGATTTTGAAGCACCAGAAGGCCTCCCCCCTATCAAAATTGATGAGCCAACGATGAGCATGATGTTTACTATCAATGATTCTCCATTTTTTGGCAAGGAAGGAAAATTTGTTACCTCTAGACACCTTAGAGATCGCTTGTACAAGGAAACTGAAAAGAACCTTGCTCTTCGAATTGAAGAAACCGAGTCTCCAGATTCCTATACTGTTTTTGGACGTGGTGTAATGCACTTGTCCGTTCTTATCGAAACAATGCGACGTGAGGGCTATGAGTTTCAAGTAGGAATGCCTAAAGTAATTATCAAAGAAATAGATGGCAAAAAGCATGAGCCTTTAGAAATCTTATCTGTTGATGTACCTGAGTCTCATTCTGGTAAAGTAATCGAACAAGTTACCGTTCGCAAGGGCGAAATGCTGATTATGGAACCAAAGGGAGATCTGATGCACCTGGAATTTGAAATTCCATCACGTGGAATTATTGGATTGAGAACCAATATCCTGAACTCTACTTCTGGAGAAGCAATTATCACGCACCGTTTCAAGGAGTTTGCTCCATGGAAAGGAGATATCCCTGGAAGAGCAAAAGGTACGCTAATTGTACTCGAAACAGGTACCACAATCCCTTATGCAATGGATAAACTACAAGACAGAGGCCGGTTTTTTGTAACACCAGGAGTCAGTGTTTATGAAGGTCAGGTGATCGGAGAACATACAAGAGACAATGATTTAGTGGTCAATGTGACCAAAACTAAAAAAATGTCTAATATGCGTTCTTCAGGAGCAGATGATAAGGTAAAAATTGCTCCACCAGTGCTTATGTCATTGGAGGAATCTATGGAGTACATCGGAAATGATGAGTATGTAGAACTAACACCTCAAAACATTCGATTGAGAAAGATTTATCTTAAAGAGCACCAACGCAAAAAAGAAAGTAAAAACTAGAAAATCAGAATAGCTTCCTGCTGTTTTGTTTATTCTTACTTTAGAAAATAACAGGCCATTGATTTAATAAAATCGGTGGCCTTTTTATTTGTGAATTCCCCACCCTTGCACGAAATGAAGTCGATTAAGCAAAAGATAAAACAATATAAGACTACGGTATAATATTTGATGGAAGAACAACTATTCTAAATCTGTTGAAATCCTGAAAAAAAGTCGATGCCAGCTACTAAATTCTTGTTGATAGCCCTACTAGTTTTGTTGTCCTGCCCTACCTTCGTTAGCGCTCAAATAAATAAAGAGAACATTGAGATTGTCCGAGATAAATGGGGAGTTCCCCACATATTTGCTGAGACAGACGAAGAAATGGTGTACGGCCTGGCCTGGGCAACAAGTGAAGACGCCCTCGACTATATGCTGGAAAGTCTGTTGGCCGTGCGTGGAAGACTAGGAGAAATAAAGGGAAAAGACGGAGCAATATTAGATTTTGCCGCGTTTCTATTGGGTATTGAAGACCGCGCCAGACAGGATTATCATTTGTTGTCTGATGAGTTTAAGAAGATGGTTTCCGCTTATGTTCAAGCAGTCAACAGATATGGGGAGCTGCATCCGGAGGAGATCCCAGTAAAGAATCTCCTACCAATTACAGAAGTCGATTTGTTGGCGGGTTATATGCTAGCGATGAGTTTCATTAATAATATTCAATATGACATGGCCAAGTTGTTCAAGGGCCAAGTCAATAATTTCCATCAGTTTCGCCCGGCAGGTTCAAATGCGATTGCTTTGAATAGCAAAAAAACGACTAATGGTAACTCTTTTCTGGCGATCAACTCCCATCAGCCGTTAGTAGGACCTTATTCTTGGTATGAAGCTCACATTGTGAGTGAGGAGAGCAACACGAATGTACTAGGAGGCACCTTCCCAGGAGGATTGAGTATTTTTCATGGTACGACGCCTAATCATGGTTGGGCCCACACCGTCAATTGGCCGGATTTCATCGATGTGTACCGACTCACCATGCACCCCAATGAAAAATTAAAGTATAAGTATGATGGCAAATGGGAAACCTTGCAAGTACGCAAAAAAACGGTAAAAGTAAAGATTGGGTTTATCAAGATCCCCATCACCAAAACCTTTTACTGGAGTAAATATGGCGCTACTTTAAAAAATAAAGAAGGGTTTTATTCTATTCGGTATGCGTCGAATATGGAAGTCCATTCCCCGCAAGCCTGGTTTGAATTAAACCAAGCACAGAACTTGGAGGAATTCAAAGCGGTCGTCAACAAAGGCATGATGGCTGGAACCAATATCGTCTTTGCTGATGTAGCGGACAATTTGTTTTTTATTAGTACGGGAATATTCCCGAAAAGGGATCAAAATTATTCCTGGAAAGAAATCTTACCCGGCGATACTTCTGCTACATTTTGGGACAGAAACGACTATCTACCCACCAGCGAACTCCTCCAAATCAACAATCCTCCTAGTGGGTATATTTATAATATGAATAATACCCCCTACAAAGCGACAGGCCCAGGAGACAATGTAAAACCTGAGGAAATCGATCCTTCTATTGGTTATATGACCTTCCAAAACAACCGAAGTCTGCGCTTTGAAGAACTCATTGCGGACTTTGACCGACTGACTTTTGATGATTTTAAGAAAATAAAATACGACTTAAAGTGGCGAGATAAAATTTATACCCATACCCTTGAAAATGTTTCCGATTTTTTTGAAATTGATCCTGAAAAATATCCTGAATTAGCGCCTAGTATCGAAATCCTAAAAAAATGGGATAAAGAGGCGACAGCTGATAGTCCGGGTGCCGGAATTTTTGCCACTACTTTGTATTTTGCCTTGATGGATATGTTTGAAAAGGGAGAACTCCCGAGGCAAGGAACCATGCCTGTAGAACGAATGGCAGGTTTCCTAAGTCAAGCGCAAAAACACTTAAAAAAACACTTTGGGAAAGTGGCAGTTCCGCTAGGAGAAATCATGTTGCATGTACGCGGTGATAGAGAATTGCCAGCACAAGGAACACCAGACGTACTTGCGGCAATGTACATGGAACCGCATAAAAAAGGCAGATTCAAAACCTATGTTGGAGAGTCCTACATTCAAATGGTGGAGCTAGGAAAAGATGGCGTAAAAATCCAGTCTATCAATTGCTATGGAGCCTCCAATCACCCTGACAGCCCACACTTCGACGACCAAATGGAAATGTATCTGGATCAGCAACTAAAGCCAATGACACTGGATCGAGAGACTATTTTTAAGGAAGCGGTGAGGGTTTATCATCCGGAGTAGGTTATTGGGTATATTAAGTTATTGAGTAACTCGAAGGAATTATCATTGATAATTCCCAATATGCATTCTACCAACTCTCAACTAAACCCGCTTCAACGTTTCCAACAAAAATGCCCAGAACTTTTGAACGGAACTAATCTGAGCACGCTCGTCTGGCGAATGTGCTCCTCGGATATTTGGACCAAAAGAGATCATTTCCATTTTTGGATAGTTGAGTCCTAGAATTCCGCACTCTAAGCCTGCATGGCAAGCTTTTACCTGTGGTTTTTCTTTGTATAGTTCTTGGTAGATCGTGTCCATAAGTTGAACGATTTTGGCGTTTGGTTTTGGTGCCCAGCCTGGGTAAGAACCGCCTGCAGTAACAGTTGCTCCAATTAGCTCGAAGGTAGATATGATGGCATTTGCTTCGTCCATTTTTTCAGTATCGACGGAGCTTCTGGTCAGGCATAAAACACTGTAGGTACCCTCCTTTACGGAAACTCTTGCCAGATTGTTTGACGTTTGGACCAAATCTTTGATTTCGGGACTCATTCTGTAGATCCCATTCGGGCAAGCATATAGACTACGAAGTAGCTGGCCCTGGAAAGTTGGATCCAGTACTTTCTCTGCCTTGTCGTATCGTTCTATTACAAAAGCGAGCTCAGGGTCTGTTGTGCTGTATTCTTGTTCGAGTTCTGCCTCGTATTTGGTTGCTAATTCTTCAAACTGAGATGCCTGATCGTAGTCTACTACTATGATGGCAAAAGACTCTCTCGGAATTGCATTTCTCAAACTGCCGCCGTCTATGCTACTGACACTGACATTCAGTGCCCTATGCGCTTCAAACAGAAATCTATTCATCAACTTATTGGCGTTCGCTCTTCCCAGGTGGATGTCCATTCCTGAGTGTCCGCCGGTCAGTCCTTTTAGTGTGATTTTGTAAGAGATGCCTGTGTTCATTGCAGCTACTTCCTTGTAGGTTCCAGTCGCTGTTAAGTCGATACCTCCGGCACAACCTATAGTCAACTCATCATCGTCTTCTGTATCTAGATTCAGTAGGATCTCTGCATCCAGCAATCCGCCGCGCAATCCCATCGCTCCAGTCATTCCGGTCTCTTCATCGATGGTAAACAAGGCTTCCAGTGGTGGATGTGGGATGTCTGTGGACTCCAAAAGAGCCATGATGGCTGCTACTCCAATACCGTTGTCTGCTCCTAGTGTTGTGCCCTTTGCCTTTACCCAATCTCCTTCTACAAACATCTGAATTCCTTGCGTCAGAAAATTGAAATCAGTGTCTGCATTTTTCTGGTGGACCATATCCAGATGGCTTTGCAGGGCAATAATTGGCCGATCTTCCATTCCCGGTGTGGCCGGTTTTTTTATGATCACATTGCCTACTTGATCCACTTTTGTTTTAAGTCCTAATTGCTTACCAAATTTTTTGGCGAACTCGATGACTCGCTCCTCTTGTTTTGAAGGACGGGGAACGGCGTTCAGATCAGCAAAATTTTTCCACAACGCCTTTGGCTCCAAATTTAGTATTTCAGACATGGTTGGTTATTGAGTTATTGGGGTGTTAAATTGTTAGGAGGTTGAGTTACCCGATGGTGACTAACTGATTGTCAAATTTTATGATGTCTCCTGAAACTAGTTTTTTACGAAGGCGGGTTTCTATTTCGTCATTGACGATGACCTCGCCACCTTTTACGCGAATTTTGGCTTCTCCTCCTGTACCGACCCAACTGAGCACTTTTAGTAGTTTATTGAGTTCGATAAAGGATTCTCCTTCTTTTAGTTTGAATGATTCCATATTTCTTGAATACTGGTATGAATGCTTTTTAATAATTAATGGCGACAAATTTACAAGTAATATTTGGTTATTTAGTTACCGAATTATTATGTTATTTAGTTTCTAGATAATTGGACTTTACTTGTCTAGTAGAAAATACTTTGACTTAGTAACTCAATATACCTAATAACTTAGTAACTACTCCTAGATTTCAAAAATGACCTGATCGTTGGGCAGGCGCATTCGTTCATGATATATTCCTTCTTTCGTTCCAGGGCCTGTGGCAACTACCATGCACACTTCTGCCCTCCTCGGAAGGTTTAAAAATTTCTTTAGTCTTCGAAAATCAAACCCCTCCATGGGGCAAGTATCGTACCCCTCCGCCGTCATGCTAAGCATGAAAGTTTGAGCAGCAAGTGCGACACTTTTGTGCCCAATGATACTGGTATCCTTGGATGTTCCTTGCTGGTACATAGGTTTGCGGAGACTTGCAAAAAAAAGCAACATTTTTTTCAGCGCACCGAAAATTCCAAAAATGTCATTTTTATAAATGATGGGTATTAGTTTATTATAATAATTGTACGTCTTTTGTTGGCCTTTATCATAAGGTGGCTCACCGAAAGAGGATTTGTAAGAATTCCATATCCACTGACTGTGATCTTTCCATTTGTCTTTTCTGACCACAAAAACGACGAGTTCTCTAGCTGTGCGAGCTGCGTTTTGATTCATGCATATTTTGGCGAGTTGGGCTCTTTTTTCTGGAGTCCGAACACGGTAAAACTCCCACAATTGTAAGTTGCTGCTGTTTGGAGCTAAGGTAGCCCGTTCGAGGCTTCTGGTGACGGATTCGGGATCGAATTCAGCCGTGGAATCGAACTGACGCATGGACCTTCTTTGTTGGACTAATTGTTCAAATATTTTGGATGCATCTTTCATAGTAATGATTATTAAGTTATTCGGTTTTTGAGTTATTCGGTTAATAAGTTCATTGTGTTCTTAAAACTCAATACACTTAGTAACTTAGTAACTCCCCTATCTGGCACGTATTTTTCTATTGTTTTGAGAATACCGGTTTCAATCGGTGGAAATGTGCCATGAGAATATTAATTTTACAAACATCGAATTACTAAAATTTGTTGAACTTCTCAATTTATCTTTGAATTATTTATTCACAACAACAATTAATTATCCATTGATTAGATTTCCATTTTACCTCTTTTTGACTGTTTTTCTGATTTTCGTGCAGACGGAGAGTTTTAGCCAAAAGGTAATGGATAAATACGTGCATGGCACCTTAAATAACTATGCAGAATTTGTCAATGACAATATTCACGCGCTTTGGGGTTACCATCTTCAACTGAGAAAATTTAATGCAGATATTGTCCAAAAGCATCTCTTGACACCTCGGCAACGGGCAGAAAAAACCTTAAATTACAGGCATGAAAACTTCCTAAAAAAAGAAAAAAGTTTCCACATGCTTCCGGAAGATCAGTACGTCAGAGTCCTTCGTAGAAGTGAATATATTCCTGCAACTTTTCGATATGATCTAAACGAACAGGTAGGCAGAATAGAACGTACAATGAATGCCATAAATTCTTTGTCTAAAGAGCTGGAAAGCTATGCCAAATCGGACCGCCATAAGACGGACATTGACATGCAAGCCGCATACAAATTGCTTGAAAAAGGAGAGAAATTATTTGAAAAAATAAATACTACTGCAGAAGAAATTCAGTTTACACTGGAAACCGCCTCTTTTCACTTTCAGCAACCTAGCGACGAAAATCCATACGTTAGGCATCGAGATCAGCTAAAAAGTCTAGTAGACAACAGCCGCCAAATCCTCGAAAACGTCAAAAATGGGAACAGACAAGCATTGTCAGGACTCAGAAACCAGTTGCTACAAACTATTGAGCATATCAAAAAAGAAGAAGCAGTCAGTTTGCAGCGGGTTCGGATTTATGGAGAAGATGTCGGCCCTGATCCCTACATTCGTTATGACTTTGTCCTCCAGCTAGCTAAAGGAATTGCTGACCATTCAAGGGATTATATGCAAGCTGATGCGGAGAACAGTACCTATGCACCACACGGGCCAGGATATTATTATTATAACAAACGCCTTGCTTTTAGTTTCAATAGATATGGCCGAGGGATCGTTTTGCAGTACAATAAGTTTGTCGATTCCTCAAAAGTCCGACTGATAAAAATGATCGAAGCGCCACACTGGTTTAAAGTACATCGACTCAAGGAAGATCAAATACAGCCAGGTACCGACATCGAAATTCCGATCGCAGGCGCTGAGGAAATAGCCCCCCCCGCCCCTACTCCATCTTCCCCACTAGAAGGTTATGCGTCAAACAATCTTGTCTTTTTGCTGGATGTCTCCAGTTCAATGAATACCACAGAAAAATTGGAGTTGCTGAAAAGCTCTATGAAACATTTGGTGAGCCTAATGCGGCCAGAAGATCATGTCGCCATAGTCAAATATTCAGGAGCCGCTCAGGTGGTTTTAGAAACGGCTTCCTCGACTGAAAAAGCAAGGATATTTGAGGCCATCGACAACCTCGAACCAGGAGGCCGATCAAACATAGAAACCGGATTGCGAATGGCCTACGACGTGCTCAATGAAGCCTATATCAATCAAGGCAATAACAAGATCATTCTAGCCACTGATGGTGCTTTCGAAACCGGTAAAAAGACCTTAAAATATATTGATGGTCAGGCATCTAACAATCGGATGCTTTCCATTTTTTTCTTCGGAAAACGAGAAGAGCCTAACCAGAAAGTCCGTCTGGTAGAAATGACCAATAAGGGAAAAGGAAATTACTCCCACATCAAGTCTGGGAATGCGAATGCGATTATGATCGAGGAAGCGCGGAGGATTGTTGGATATTAGGTTATTGAGTAATTTATACGCTTTACTTAATACACATAATAACCAATAACTAAAATTCAACTTCGTAGAACCGGAAGTTTGAAGAAAATCTTGACCACATCTCCCATCATCATTCCATCACCTCCTACTTCAAATTCTTGTCTGTTGATGGTGAAGTTGCCGGAGAAAGTGTCTCCAAAGTCTGTTTTTTCAAAATTGAATGGGATGGTAATTGACTTCGTGGTTTGTTTGATCGTGAAGTCACCTGTCACCAGGAAGCTGCCGTTCTGATCGACTTCAAATCTTGTGGACTGGAAAGTGATTTTGGGGTATTTTTCTACTTCAAAAAAGTCGGCACTCAGGAGATGCGTATCTCGTTTTTTTACTTTAGTATTGATGGTACGCACATCTACTGTAGCGTATACCTGGCTTTCTTCCAGCGCCTCCGGGTTGAACTGTACTGCTCCTTCCAATCCGCTGAATGTGCCGCCAACGGTAAAACCCATGTTTTTTATTTTGAACTTGATATCTGCTTCTGATGGAACAAAGGTATAGCTGGTGGACCACATGGTCAAACCTGACAGACCCAAAACGGTTAGTAGTATTAGTAGATTATTCATAATAAAAATAATTTTCGAACAACTTCGTTATAAAAATTCGTCCCCACAAGCTTTCAGCGATTCCGCTACTTTGTTATACGAAACAAATGGGTGTTTATTGCCCCACGAGTTATTAATGTAGTTAATAATGTTGGAAATTTGTGTTGGTGTGAGGACAAGGTTGGGCGGCATTTCATGATTGTATTTCTCGCCATTTACGGTGATTTCGCCCTTGAGTCCGTTTCTAATAATACACGCTACCTGCTCGGGATCGGACAAATATTCTGACTTTGCAAGGGGCGGAATCAGCCCTCTTACTGCGTGGCCGTCTTCCTGGTGGCAGTTTTGGCAGTTTTGCTCGTATAGTACCTTCCCTTGCTTGTAGGGATTGGTGTCGCACTGGACCAATACCAAGGCAATTGCGGCTATAAATAGTATAAAAATCCACCTCATATCGTCCCTTTTGTAGTTGCCTTAATCAGACAGTGACTATCTTCAATCTTATTATTTCAGTCCTTGTTCTTTTAATAGAACATCTATATCTCCAAGAAGTTCTGTTACTTGATCTTTTTCTGTTCCATCATAAACACCGCGCACAAATTTGTCTCTGTCTACCAAAACTAGTCCTCCGCTATGCGTATACCCTCCGGGTGAATTGGGATCTTCTGCAGCAGCGATAAAATATTGCTTTGCCATGGTATAAATATCATCTTTTTCCCCGGTTACCATGTGCCAGCGGTTGGTCTCTATTTCTAGTTTTTTGGCGTAGCTGTTGAGGACTTCGGGAGTGTCGTATTTGGTGTCGAGTGTGTGCGAAAGTAGAACTACATTTTTGTTTCCTTCGTACTTTTCGTATATGCGCAGCATTTGAGTTTTTACGGTTGGGCAAATTGTTGGGCAGGAAGTAAAGAAAAAGTCTGCTATATAAATTTTGTCTTGAAACGTAGCAGGTACAACTGGCTGACTATCCTGATTGACAAAATTAAAGTCTTTGATAGTATGGTAGATGGTGTCTTGGACTTCTTTGCCGTTTACGATTTTAGTCTGATAATCTCTATTTCCAAGAATTGGCAATTCTTTTTTATTGGAACAGGCCGACATTAATGATATACAAAATACAATTAAGAAAAAACGTAGCATTATTTTTTTTGTTTTTGGTAATTTTCGAAAGCTTCCATCCCTTCTTCCAGGCTGGAAATCATTGCATTTTTGACCTTAGTTATCAATTTTTCTTGACCGTCCAGATAGCTCAAAATTTCCTCTGGTGATCGGGAATCCTTTTCTGCTGGGCCTTCAAATTTTCGCATCCAGTCCATCATCAATTCTCCAGCTTCATCCATTTGGCCAATTTGGCGTTCGAGATGTCCGAGCTCTGTTTTGTCGGTTACGGTTGCTTTGATCGCGCCAAGTTTTTTGCTGTAGTCGTGGAGGTTTTCCATTTTAGGCATTACTTCATCGTGGATGGCCATCACTTTGGCTACTTTAGCATCGATTTGAGCTGTTTGACTGTTGTCTTTGCAATTCCAGGAGAGGCTGGCAATAAAAAGGATGAAAATTATCGTTTGGAATGTTTTCATAATACTGTTATTTGAAATTGGTTTATTGGTACACAAATTTAGCGGAATAGTTGGATAGTGAGAAGTTAATACGCTAAAATATTACATTATTTAGAATCGTTATTTTTTAATATTTGTAATGGTGATGGGGGAAGAAGAAGCTGCTAAGCAAAGATAGGGGCTGGGTTCCACTGGACTGGCATCCACTGGGCTGGCTCCCATCCAGGAAGACCCAACAAATGCAATGATTGCCACATCCAGCAAAAACAATTACACCATTAACCAATTTTCCATTAACCAATACTAAATAACCATTTCCAAATTTAGTAAATTCGCAGCCACGATTCCTAGTAAAAAAAAATTGAATTCTTCTTTATAATGAATATTGACCACCTTAGAAAAATAGCCGCCTCCCTCCAACTAAATCAGCGAAATGTAGAAGCTGTACTTCAACTTTTTGAGGAGGGAGCAACCATCCCATTTATCGCCAGATATCGGAAAGAGATGACCGGAAGCATGGATGAGGTCGCCATCCAGGATATCAAAGAGATGATAACCAAACTCCAAGAACTGGATAAACGACGCACAACCATCTTGGCCGCCATCGAAGAACAAGGAAAACTGACGCCAGAGCTAAAGGCCAAAATCAACCAAGCCGGCACAATGACAGAGCTGGAAGATTTGTACCTCCCCTACAAACAAAAAAGAAAGACTAGAGCAAGTATGGCCATCGAAAAAGGCCTAGAACCGCTTGCCAAAAAACTAATGCAACAATATGACAATGGTGTAGACCGAATCGCCGAACGGTTCTTAAATGACAAGGTCGAAAATGTAGAGGACGCTCTGCAAGGAGCAAGAGACATCATTGCTGAGTGGGTCAATGAAAACACACAAGCTAGAGTTAGAATACGCCGATTGTTCGAACGCAAAGCCATCATTAGAGCAAAAATGGTGCGCGGAAAGGAAGAAGAAGGTGCAAAATTCAGGGACTACTTCAAATTTGATGAGCCATTGAACAAATGTCCATCGCATCGTATTTTAGCCATTCGGCGCGGCGAGGAAGAAGGAATATTGAGGGTATCCATCGCTCCAGCTGAAGAAGACGCCCTGGAGATCCTTGACAGAATGTTCGTAAAGAATGACACCGATGCAGCTGAACAAGTCTTCAAGGCCGTTGGAGATAGCTACAAACGATTGATGAATCCATCAATCGAAACCGAATTCAGAAAACTATCCAAAGAGTTTGCAGATGCAGAAGCGATTAAGGTGTTTACTGAAAATCTAAGACAATTGCTGCTGGCTTCTCCGCTAGGCCAAAAACGGGTACTGGCCATTGATCCGGGTTTTCGCTCGGGTTGCAAAGTGGTTTGCCTCGACGAGCAAGGAGAATTGATCCACAATGGTACCATTTATCCGCACCCGCCACAAAACAGATACCAGCAAGCCCAGGAAGAAATTCGCCATCTAGCTAAAAAATTCAATATCCAGGCCATTGCTGTTGGAAATGGTACCGCCGGCAGAGAAACAGAATCCTTGGCCCGCGCTACCAAATTTGAACAACCCGTGCAGGTTTTTATGGTCAGCGAAAATGGGGCATCTATCTACTCAGCCTCGGCAGCCGCCAGAGAAGAATTTCCTGATAAAGATGTGACTGTTAGAGGATCGGTATCCATTGGTAGACGGCTAATGGACCCGCTAGCAGAATTGGTGAAGATTGATGCTAAATCAATAGGTGTTGGACAATATCAACACGACGTAGATCAGAACAAACTGAAGGCCAGTTTGGATGTAGTGGTAGAAAGTTGTGTGAACAAGGTCGGCGTGAATCTAAATACCGCTAGTAAACATTTGTTGAATTATGTGTCTGGTTTGGGACCTAAACTGGCACAATCCATTGTTGACTACCGAACAGAAAATGGCCCATTTTCTAATCGAAATGAGTTGAAAAAAGTACCACGTTTGGGAGCTAAAGCCTTTGAGCAGTGTGCTGGGTTTTTGAGAATCCGAAATGCAAAAAATCCACTTGACCAATCATCGGTGCACCCAGAGTCCTACTCTATCGTAAAACAGATGGCAAAAGAAGTAGGCTGCACCATTCATGAACTCATGGACCGCAAGGAACTCAGAGAAAAAATTGAGATCCGAAAATATGTCACAGAAAAAGTCGGCCTTCCTACATTAAAAGATATCCTATCTGAGTTAGAAAAGCCAGGACTTGATCCTCGGGGAGCAGCTACTGAGTTTTCCTTTGCAGAGGGGATTAAAACAATTGATGATGTATCCGTCGGTATGATCGTCCCCGGAATCATTACAAACATTACTAATTTTGGATGTTTTGTGGATATTGGAGTTAAGCAGGACGGGCTGGTACATATCTCCCACTTAGCCAACAAATTTGTAAAAGATCCTAATGATGTGGTAAAACTTCAACAACACGTAGAAGTAAAAGTATTGGAAGTGGATAAACAGAGAAACCGGATCAATCTAAGTATGAAGGAGGTCTAGATTTAGCTGGCCTGTAATTGTAATAGCAGCTTCTTGAAAGTCAAATAGTAGATATAATATTTATTAAGGTATTTATCATTTTTTGATTTCCACCTTGATTCTTTTTTCCCTAGTTAAAATCAATTTACAAGGCGTGTTGATAATTCCGTTTGGACTAGGCAAAAAAAGAAAGGACCCGCTTACGCGAGCCCCTCACTCAAATCGAATTCCATTCTACCCTCTGGAATTCTAATAACTTAAAAGGCGGAAATAATTCCGTTCCTTGGACATAAAGTTATCTAACTTTATCAAAATTCCCAAAAAATAAACAAACAAATTTATAGTAAATACGATTTGTTAATAATTGACAGCCTTATGCTTGTCACAAATCTATGAATTTGAAATTATCTATTTCTTTTTGGCGGTCAAAGATTTCTTTTCGGATGCCGCTTCCTTAGGAGCACGTCCTGTGAACTTGTCCATTGTTTTATAAACACCAAACACATTTCCTGCTACAAAATCGAATACTCTAGTTGGGAGTATACCTCTAAGAGCAGGGATGGATTTAACCATCATTGGCTCTTGTAAGAAGATGGTGTTTTTCTTGATTGCTTTTATTACTTTCCCTGCGATGTAGTCAGGCTCTAGCATTGGAGTTAATAATGGAGCCTTTACGCCATCAAACATTCCTGTATTAATATAACTTGGTGTAACTGTAGTTACGTGTAGCCGTCCTTTCATGGCTTCCATTTCCAATCGTAGCGATTCTGACCAGCCGATGACTGCCCACTTGCTTGCAGCATAGACGGACATATTCGGATTTGGAATAAAACCTGCGGCAGAAGCGATATTGACGATGTGGCCTTTCTTTCGTTCGATCATTGTTGGCAAAAATGCTCTTGCCACGCGCATGACACCAGCCACATTGATGTCCAGTGTTTTCTGAATATCTCTGTCAGAATGTTCAGCAAATGGTTTACCGACTACAATACCTGCGTTGTTAATTAAAATATCAACCGGACCAACATCTTTCAACACTTTTTTCGCTGTGCTGTTGATGTCTCTGCTACTGCCTACATCTACTATATAAGGATGAACATCAAAACCTTTCTTTTGAAATTCAGCAGCGGTCTTTAGTAAATTTGTCTCATTGATATCCCAGATAACTACCTTGGAAGCTTTTTCTTTGAAACATCCTTCAGCCATCAATTTTCCAATACCGTTTGCTCCTCCTGTAATTAGGACTGTGCTATTTTTAATTTTTGTCATGGTTGTTTTATTTACCTACAAAAATATGAAAACTATTTTAGTATTTCCAGTTTTCTGCCTATTTTCCTTATGGAATCTGCTTTTTAAGACAGATGTGCCTTGAGTTTAATAAATTATCAGCTGAGTACAAGAAAAAACGGCTACTTGTTTTTTGGTTTCTTTGCTGGTAACGACCGCTCTCCAAACTTGTGTTGTCCTCCCCATATGCTCCGCACTGCTCTCACAGATTAGTGTTCCGGTTCTTGCTGCACGCATGAAATTACTTTTCAACTCCAGTGTTGTAAATGATTTGGCCTTTTCAGGAAGGTGTGCTAACGTAGAATATCCAGCAATACTATCAGCAAAGGTTACAATACTTCCTGCATGCAAAAAACCATTTGGAGCAAAAAGATGAGCTACAACATCCAGCTCTGCTATCATTTTTCCTTCTTCAACATTCGTAATTTTAATACCAATATATTCAGGAAAATAACCTTTACTTAACTCATTAAAATAAGATTCATCAAATTTGGGGTTGTACATTGCTTGCTTATTTTTGTTAGACCACTAAAGAACAATATCAAATTGATACTGTACTACGAAATTACAAAGTATTTTCTCAAAAAAACACAATAAATAGGTAAGGTATTGCCAATACCCAAAAATTAATTTTTCAATTAAACTTGACTGCTAAATTTATTTATCGTACTTTTACGATCAATGGGAAAAACATTAACACATAAATTCACTAATCAACAAAACAGACTCGCTGGTTTGGCTAAGGCAATAGGGCATCCTGCACGGATTGCAATACTTGAGTTTTTAGCATCCAGAGATACTTGTTATTGTGGTGATATTGTTGAAGAATTGCCCCTTTCTCAGTCTACCATTTCCCAACACCTGAAAGAACTGAAGAAAGCAGGTTTAGTACACGGTACAACTACAGGCGTCAAAACCTGTTACTGCATTGATGTAAAGGTATGGGAAGAAACGAAAATACTAATTCAAACATTTTTTGGAAATATACAACAGCGCTGTTGTTGATTTTTTTTGCTAAAATTTATCGTAATATTACGATACAAATTCAATTATTATGAAAACGAAAGAATTTTTAGAACTACTGACAAAAAATCCAAACCACGCCTTAAACTTTGAATATGAAGCGGGCAAGTTTGTACCGATAACCTACCATATCACCGAAGTAAAGAATGTACATATTAAATCTGTGGATTGTGGTGGCAGACCTGATAGCTATGACCAGACGATCGTTCAATTATGGGTGGACCCCAACGAGAAGAAAGATCGATCAATGACCACTACCACCGCCCTTAAGATTTTCAATATTGTGGACAGCAAAACTCCAATGAAACAGGATACGCCTCTATTCTTCGAATGGGGCCATGGAGCGCTCAGAACCTCTGTCTACAGTGTAGAATCTATAGAACAGACCGACCAACAAATCACCGTCAAAATGTTTGTTCCCGCTACTGTTTGCAAACCCAAGTATGAATTGGAAATGAGCGGATCTAACAGTTGTGGTCCAGGCTGTTGCTAGAAAAATTAAAGCCGAAACATTCATCTGTTTCGGCTTTAAACTTTATTACTTGCAGGCAAACTCCCACAAAGTTACAAGCAATGCTATGTTTATTCTAGCTTAGTTTATTTCAATGTTTCCACAGCTTAACCAGGCAGCAGTTAATGTTGGCTGGCAACAAGCATTTGGAGGGCTGCTAGATGCAAATGGCAATAATCCATAATTACAAGGTGTACAAAATCCAGGTGCCCCAACAGCAAATTGATGTGGAGTTCCTCCTTGAGGAAATGGAGAAATAATCGGGCCGCACGGTGTATATCCTTTTGCTCCCGCAAAACGAGTTCCTGGAGGCGAAGTAAAGGATAAAGACATTCCAGCAGGCAAATCAAAACCACCTGTACTTCCATTATTGTTGGTACAAGTTTGGTCTGCCCAGCCTGCCTTCATAAAGACATCACAGGCCGAATTATTTGTAATAGTAAGGGTTTGTTGAGCATAAACACTCAAGGAAAAGAAAAAGAATGCGAGTAATGAAATGATAGTTTTCATAGTCGTAGGTATTTAAATGATTAAAAAATAGCCTACTATGTATTGATTGACATAGGAAATCTGCATCACCTAATTTGGCAACAATACGATAGTTTTACATTGTGGGTCAACGCAAACTCCTTATTATGGGGTAATAAGAAATCTACTATTATTATAATACGACTTTTTTATGTCTTTACAAAAGAAAAGGATACTAATTGTTATTGAACTTAAAAACTACGTCTTTAAGCCTTGTGCGATGTAATAGGCAATCGCCATTATTGACAACATGGGGTTGGATCCACTACATTTGGGAAATGTGCTAGCATCTGCCACAAATAGATTTTTGACTTCTCGGGTTTCTCCTGAGGGTTTTACGGGATAGTCTTTATCAGTTCCTCCCATTCTACAAGTACCCATTTGGTGTGCGCTAAATAAGGAATATCGGTTGGTTTCCCAGCGAAGGGATTCTATTTTAGAAAGGAAAGTTTCGAGATTATCTTTTGCAGGGTCAAACAAAATACGTTGATTATGGAGTATTCGGACTTGCGTGGCACCAGCCGCAGTGTGTATCTTTACACATTCTTGCATGCCTCGAATAAAATGTTTTTTGTCGTAGGCACTCAGCTTGTAATTTACAACTGGCAGGCCTTTTTTTGATAGCTTGACTTGTCCACCAAATTTATCACGAACTAGTCCGAACATTAAGCCCATTTGACTAATTTTTTTCATTTCCTCCTTTAATTGTCTGGCAGACATCCAGGGCATAGCTAATGCGTAAAAGCCGCTATGGATGGGTGGCGTTTCTATTTTGAATCCAAAATTACCATCCAATTGAGTAAACTCATCACAAACCGCAGACATCATTGGGCCATACCAGGATTCCATTTTTTGTTCGTACAAAGCGGAGACTGCATTTACCGGATGCAAATACAAATGCTTGCCAATATGAGGGTGTTTCAAACCACTTCGTCTCAATAAGGCAGGACTGTGCAGCGCCCCAGCAGCGACGACTACCCTCTTTGCTTTAATTGTTATTTTGTATTGTTTGTTTTCACTGGATTTATACCATCCTTCTACTCCGGTAGCTGTGCCATTGGTAGTGGTGATTCGTTCTGCATAAGTATCAGCTAATAAACGGGCACCTGCTTCGTGCGCATCTTTCAAAAAAGTGAGCATGGTACCCAGTTTGTCTCCCTGATTGTCTCCTAGTGTTGCGTAGCCCTGGCATTTATGATAACTGGTATCACGAGCAATGTTTTCCTGCAGTTGGTAATTGCGGGGCACTACATCTACTTTGTAGCCTAATTTTTTTCCGCCAACTACAATTGCGTTATTCTGAGGGTTGTGGACAACAGGCTCCTTAATAACCTTTGTCCGTTCTTCAATAAATTCAAATCCTTTTAAAAACTCCTTGTCTGTAAACTGTGGATTTCCGTGTTCCTTGCTCCACTCTTCAAGTACATAATCAGGAGTCCGAAACATTCCTGCCCAATTGACGGTAGTTCCTCCTCCAACACAGCTGCCTGCGAGAATGCCAGTTCCCCCATCTTTCGAAGCAAAAATCCCATTACGATCGTACAATTTTGTGATCATTTCTACTTCTCTTTGCGTCATCTCATGTGGCAAAACAAATGGTCCTTTTTCTACAATTATGACGTCTTGTCCGGCCTTGGCAAGTTCTGCAGCCACTACACTTCCTCCTGCGCCACTACCAATTATCACAACATCACATGTCAATTCCTGATCGCTTGAAGGGCGAAGTACTTGAATCGGATCAGCTACTTTTTTGCCGATTTTTTCTGTCGGCCCCGGATATTGGATGACTGGCCAGTTTGGATTGACGTCCCGATCGCCTGAATATCCAAAATAGATATAAGTGGTTAGCTTTTTGAATGTAGCAAATGCTTTTCTTAATGGGGGAATTGAACTTTTAGACCAGCTTTGCAGCATTTTCTCCGATTGTTCCTGCGTCAGTTTATCTACACTTTTGAGTGGTCCAAACCAGGTAAGTCCTAGTAGCGGGCTACTCAGCAAATCAATTGCCTGGAGCAGTTCTTTTTGTTCTTCTTCGGTCACCCCTTTCAGCATTTCCAGGATCACCAAATGTACTTCCAGATCGGACGCTTTTCGGCTCCAATACGGATCTCCATCCTTTTCTATAGAAGGAATATAGGCATTACACATACCCTTCAATGCACTAAGTTGTTTGTCTGACAATGCTTTCATCTTATATAATTATGATCGATAAGGTAGGGATTTTTTGTCATTGGCAATAATCAAACAATAGGATTGGTTTGTGGCTAATTGTATAATCGATTCATAATTAACCACTAAAAATGTCTTAATAAAAACAATTGCTCAGAATTAACAAATTTCATATACCATTTTAAGTATATTTGTAAACTTTTTTCAAAATCTCAAAACCTTAAAATTAAATTCAAATGAAAAAAAATTCAGTATTAAGCTATTTAGCTGTAGTGTTACTTTTTATTACCGTATTGCCATCATGTAAAGATGAAGAACCAGATCCAATTTTTGAAGAGATCGTCGCTGTTGCAAATAGAGTAAGTGGTGACGTTAGTTTTGTTGATGCGACAACAAATCAAGTTCTAGAAACTCTTGCAATTGCTAACGGAGAACCTATGTATGTGGTTTATGTGCCTTCAAAAGACAAATTGTATGTTGGTGACCGTGCTCAAAATCGAGTACACGTTATTGATCCAACTACTAGAACGGTTGAAACTTCTATTACTGTCGGCAATGGCGTTTTCCACATGTGGGCAGACGGACAAGGCAATCAGCTATGGGTAAACAATGATATTGACGAAACAACGTCTGTAATTGACCTAAGCAATAACACCGTAGTGCAAACCATCAGTTTGGGGTCTAAACCTCACGATGTTTTTGTCAATACGGGAGCTACACAAGCTTATGTTTCTATCTTCAGCTCAGAAGCTTCTGAGCCAGATAGTGTTTTTGCATTCTCTACTTCTACATACGAACGAACGCATGCTCAAGCAGTTGGAAAAGATCCACACCTATTCCACCTTGGTACAAGCAACAAACTTTTTGTCCCTTGTCAGTCAGGTCTTCTTTTTACTTTGAACGGGACGGATTTGTCTGAAATGACAACTACCATCATTGAGGGTTCTCACGGTATTTTCGCTTCCCCAAATCAAAATCATGTATTTGTTGCCAATATTTCTGGTGGTCAATTAATCAGCGTAAATGTTTCTGATAGTTCTGTACAGGGCAGTCCACTTGCAGCTCAAGAAGCGACACCACACAACCTTACTGTAAATGAAGCTGGAGACAAGCTGTTTGTTTCTCATTCAGGACCAACAGCCAACAAACTTTCTAGGTATTCAATTTCTGGTGGAACGTTGAGCGCTGACGGAATAGTGACTATTGGTACCAATCCATTTGGTTTGGCTTATTACAAGAGAAGATCTAATTAAGTGAAGTCTAGAGACAATCGTTCTTTTTACAATCCACTTTAAAAATATCAAACGGCAATGTCCTTTACAGAAGACATTGCCGTTTTTTTTAATTATGAATTTTTCTGATTTCCTAGGAAAGTCTAGTCTAGGACCAACAGTCGGAATCCGAACTCATTTACTCTCAAGATATAAACGCCAGCAGGATATTCAGATAGCTGGATTTCTGTTTGGCCGGAGGGATTGGTAGCCATCGTACGAATCAATTGTCCTTGCGTATTCCAAAGAGTGAGTTCTTTGATTTCGTTTTGGAAAGAGGCATAGTTTACAACGGTACTTTGTGTTGCTGGGTTTGGATTTATTTTTACGCTTTCGCGAATAAGATCCTCATTCGAAGAAGTACAGCCAACAGCCATCCCTTCTAACAGTATATCAGAAGCCGTTCCATTTTTCCGTACTCGGATCACACCAAGATCACTTGGATTAATCGTATTATTTACCGCGCTAAATTTTAGAGAGAACACAGGACCAGAAAGAACAAATCCATCGTATTGATTGGCAAACGCTCCTAGCAATGCTTTGTCTGGATTGGTATTGTTCCATTTCATTCGGCCATTAGTTGATACTGAATTTCCTGGTAGGATCTCTAACAAGCTTAAGGTAGTTTCGTCGTAGTCTATATCAAAATTGAATGACTTTAGATTGCCAGGCAATCCTCCATTTACGTCTACTGTAAAAACACATTCTCCGTCTACATATTCAGCAGTTGCAAGGTCTAGGTTGATAACAAAATCGTAGGGAGTATTAGTAAAAAAAATGGGTGCATCAACCACTGCATCCCAGTTGCCATCTACATCCCCTAACAAACAAGCCTGCACATTCAACACATCAGAAGGAAAACAGTTACTTACTACATCTGCATCCAAACAAGCAGGAACGTTTGGCACTCTGCTATTTGAATACCCTGTGCTATCCGGAGCCGGGAAGTTGGTACTAATTGTATAATCTAATCCTGCTGCAGTATTCACATCAGAAAACAACCAGTCTTTTGAAGGGCCCAAAATTGGGGTCGTCCAAACTTGGGAAAACTCACAAATCGTAGACAACGATCGATCTAAAATCTGGTTAGCATCTAACGTATCAACCACCCCGTTCATATCCACATCCATTGCAATCACTTGATACGGATTGGGGACAAAATTTGGATCATTATTAGCAAATACATTGGCAAGAAATGCGTCATTCGCTTCTATAACACCCCAACTTGGGTCGCAATTGGTGTTGTCTACCTCTCTATTGATATGAAGAAAATCTCCGTTGATCATGTCATGTACAAATTCTCCATTTGCATCGACGATTGTTGGAGTTGAAGAGGGCACCATAAGGCCACAACTGCTATTGGATGCATATACCTCTGTTTCATTATTGCCTGGTAAACCGGCTAAAATTCGGTTAGTGTCATTCCAGTAATTTACTTTTCCTGTCAGTTGACAAGGCGGCGCATTGTTGGTGACTTTGATGGCGTATACATACGAGTTTTTGGCGATAAATGTACACCCGTCATCTTCTGCAGTGACGGTTAATAAATGTATGCCTATATCTGCAGCTGTTGGGCTCCAACAAAAGGTTGCTGTATTCGTTAGTGGATTTGAGGTAAATGTAGCGCCAGAAGGTACGATGCTTGTGAGTGTAATGTTGTCTGCTTCTGCATCGAAAGCGGCCAAATCAAAGCAAAAAGAATTGCCAGGAGCGACCAGCATACTGTAGCTTCCAGTAGTCCCTGACAAATCAGCAGTGCCGTTAATCCCAGAAACAATTGGTGCAGAATTCCCCATACAATCTACTACCGCTATCTGAATATCACGGGTCACATCTCCAATTTTCACTCCATTGCGATACTCTTCCACCAGAACACTAATAACTCCAACCTGTGCGATAGATGGGGTAATTGAAATTGCCCCAGTCAAAGGATTAATTGTAATTGGAGTAGAAGAAAACAGTGGGGTTGTACCTGAAAGCGGGGGTGCATATGGTATAACTGTGGTTGCATTGTCAAGCCCTGAAGCCAGACTAAATTCTAGGGAGTCGCCTTCTGTTTCGTAGACACCATGGTTGTAATTTAATGGCTCTCCGACGCAGGCAACCAATATTGGCAAACTCCCAAAAACTGGAGAGTCGTTACAAATTGAAGCCGTAGAATTGTCAATACTCGTTTCTATATACAAATCATAATTTTGAGCATTTGTTATGGTAGTTATCGCAGCGTTTCGACAGCAAACTCCATAAGAAACGACCCAATCCTGACAACTAGCAGGAAGCGTGACTGTGGCTTCATAGATAAACTCTTGTGCCCCATACAACGTCCCACCTTGACAAGTGGAAGGCTGGCTGGCGCAAACTGTCGGTACAAGGTTTGGTCCGACAATTTGTGTCAATGCTAGGTTGGGGATACTTTGTCCACAGGAGACGGAGTTGATATCAATCGTTGCAGAAGCCGGTGCGGCAATTCCTTCGCAATCTCTGTAGAATTTTAAAGTGACTTTGTAATCATTTCCTCCTAAACACTCGTAGGTCAAATCTGCGCCCATCGCATGGGAAGCAAAAGTTTTGTTTGAGGTGAGTACCAGACAAAAAATGATTGCTAGTACTAGATAATTTTTGACAGTCAAGATACATTTCATATTGTTAGTGTTTCATTGGCGGAGTTAATAATAGCAATTAAATTTTTTATGTTTAATTGTAAATCTTTCAATTTGTAGGATTAATAAGATTCAATATATAGGTAAGTATTAAATTTTTCAAATACAAAAAAATCTGTTTATCAGTAATTATAGATAATTTTAATAAATTTTTTCTTAAAAAAAAGACAATTAGCCTCTGATTATCAATAGAATATCTTTTATGGTATCGTCTTAAATATCCATAATTTTTCCATCATTTATATTTAATATACAAGGACAATTCAGTCAATTACTTACCTATTTAAAAATTTCGCACGAATCTTTGTAACACTTAAACTCTAATGGATTATTGCTATTATCCAACACGAACATTGTTTTTTGTTCGCCTGTTTTCCCCTTGTATCTTACTTGTGGTTTTACTAGGAAAGTAACTCCGTGTTTTTCTAGTCTTTTTTGAATTCGCTCAAATTGTTCCAGCTCCAGAATACAACCGAAATGAGGAATTGGCACCTTGACATCATCCACCAAACCACAGTAGTCCAAGGGTGAAATTTCTTCCGAAACATGTGCAGACAACTGATGCCCAAAAAAATCAAAATCAACCCATTGGGCTGTTTCTCTGCCTAGTTGGCATTGCAAAATGGTTTGGTAAAATTCCTTGGTGCTTTGGATGTCTTTTACCTTGAAAGCATAATGAAATTGGGTGCTCATATCAGCTTAACTTTTGGTCATAGGTGTTTTTTATAATAACGTTTAGTCCAGGACTAACAGTCGGAATCCATACTCATTTACTCTCAAAATATAAACACCAGCAGGATAATCAGATAGTTGAATTTCTGTTTGGCCAGAAGGATGGATATCAAGGGTACGGATCAACTGCCCTTGGGTATTCCAAAGGGTGAGGTCATTGATTTCATTTTGGAATGACTGGTAATTGATGACCGTATTTTGTGTTGCAGGATTAGGATTTATTTTTATGCTTTCGCGAATAATATCCTCATTTGATGTTATGCAACCAGACATCCCGTCAACAAGTAAATCAGATTCGATGCCGTTAATGCGCACCCGAATAACATCAAAATGATTGGGAGTGATTACATTGGTAGGAACGGCATACTTGAAATAAAACAAAGGCCCAGAAGGCAAAAATCCAGAGCTATTGTTAGCAAATCCACCAATAGCAGTTCTGGAACCAACATCCCATTTCATTGTTGCAGAGGAAGATATCGTTTGTCCGGGTATTATTTCCTGCATCGGTCCACCAGGATACATTTCAAAATTGAAGGATTTGATATTGTTAGGAATTAGTTGAATGACCGGTATGGTATAAATGCAATTAGGTGGAAAATGTTCAACAACCGCCTGATCAAGATCCATCAAATATTCGTGGGGATTGGTCAGAAAGACTGGCGCATCAGCCGCATCCCAGCTGCCATCAACATCTCCTAGAAGACAAGCCTGAACCTTCATAGCTCCAAATGAGCAATTGCTAGCTGGTACCGCATCAAGACAGTCTGGCACAGTTGGTACATTCATATTAGAATACCCCTGATTGTCACTTGCTGGAAAATTACTACTTATGAGGTAGTCCGGGGCAGTTGCAGTTAGGGAGTCGGTAAATCTCCATTCCTTCGCAGTATTTAGGGTAGTTGTCCAGTCCTGAGTAAAATTACAAATAGCATTTATTGATCGATCGAGGATTTGACTAGCATCAGAAGAATCAATGATTCCATTCATATCAACGTCCATCGCAATTACCTGATAGGGATTGGGTGTAAAACCAGGATCTCCATTGGCAAAAATATTCGCCAGGTAAGCATCATGCGCTTCAATCACTCCCAAACTTGAAGGACAGGGGCCGTTTGTATAATAATCTCTGTTGAAGTGCAAGTAACTTCCATTATTAATATCATGAACAAACATACCGTTCTGATCCGTTGTGTCAGGGGTTCCAATAGGCACTTGCAGTCCACAGCCGGCACCAGAAGCATAAATTTTTGTCTCTATATTGCCAGACTGACCGACTAGCAATCGGGAAGCATCATCCCAGTAACTTACCCGACCATTGATTAAACATTCCGAAGCATCGATGACTTCCAATGTATAGACAAAGTAGTTTTTCGCTAAAATAGAACACGCATCATCTGACAGATTTACGGTTAGCAGGTGCGTACCAATATCAGACATGGTAGGTGTCCAACAGAAGGTAGCAGAATTGGCAGGCATTGAATTGGCCATAAAAACGCCGCCATTTGGATGAGCACTTCCTAGTAAAACACTATCGCCATTAGGCTCAAAGGTAGCAATGTCGAAACAAGTAGTTACTCCAGCTTCAAAAGTCGCATTGTATGCTCCGGTGACTCCTGTGTTGTCTGCTGTTCCATTAACACCGGAGGCTATTGGTGGTGAATTCCCCATACAATCAATGACACGGATTTGTGCATCTCTGGTCACGTCACCTATCAACCATCCGTTTCGATACTCTTCTACCTTAATACAAATAACTCCAACCCCTTGGGTAGAAGGCGTCATTACTACATCACCAGTAGCCGAATTTATAGTAATTGGAGAAGAAGAATACATTGGATTTGTACCAGAAAGTGTTGGATTGTATGGTATTGAGACTCCGCCATTATCTTGCGCCGCCACCAAACTAAATACTAGTGAATCGCCCTCTGAATCGACAACTCCGTGACTGTAGTGCAGTTCTTCTCCTAGACAAGCGATTATGATTGGATAGCTTTCAAAAACAGGAGAACTGTTATAGGCAGCTATTCCAGAATGATTTATGCCTGAAGAAACATACAAGCTAGTAGAACTTGCGTTGGGCAAAGTTGAATTAGGATATCTACAGCATGCGTCATAGCTCAGTCTCCAGTCATTGCAGTTTAAAGACAAGTTGACGATTCCTTCATAGATTATTTGTTCTTCTCCATAAATAGTTCCTCCAGTACAAGAATTCTGGCCATTGCAAGTGACAGGAACAACCGAAACTGAATCAAGGTTTAGTGTTATTGAAAAGGATTGATTGCAGGAGATGGAGGCGATATTTACAGTTTGTGAAGTAGGAGCTGCTATCGCATCACAATCACGGAATAACTTAAGTCTGACTTTGTAGTCATTTAGTCCGACACTCTCGTAGGTAATGTCTGCAGTTACCAAGTGAGAAGCCTGAACCTTCTGGGAAAAGATACACATGTTGATACAAAGGAATAGAAGTATCTGTTTTACTCGAAATTGGCGTTTCATACTTGTTTTTTTTGGTACTTAAGGACACTTTAAAGTATAGTAATTTTCCGAATATTGCAATGGTTGAAATACCCGAATTGGTAAAATTTTGGTCAAAAGAAACAATAAATCATCCCAAATACCATAAACACAACTTATCTAAACAAATTGCTATTGTTGTAGTACTATTCCTTTTAGGTATTGCCAAGCGTATGTTTTTGAGCCCTACTCTGCCACAAAATTCAAAATCGTCTTCTCGATGATATCGCAACAAGCATGCAATTCTTCTTCATTCATTACTAGTGGTGGTGCGAAGCGGATGATATTGCCGTGTGTTGGTTTTGCTAGTAGGCCATTGTCCCGAAGTTTCATGCACATGTCCCAGGCGGTGGAACTGTCTTCTGTATCATTTACCAGGATTGCGTTGAGCAAACCTTTACCGCGGACAGAATTGACAAGGTCTGTTTTTTCGATCATTGTATTCATTCGTGCTCGGAAGATCTCGCCTAGTTTTTGGGCGTTTTCCATCAACTTTTCATCCAAAATAATTTGCAGTGCCTCCATCGTTACTGCACAAGCTATTGGATTGCCTCCATACGTGGATCCGTGTTCTCCTGGTTTGATGGTCAGCATAATTTCATCACTGGTCAATACAGCACTTACTGGGTACAAACCACCAGAAACGGCCTTCCCTAAAATCAACATTTGAGGATGCACGTCTTCATGGTGAGAAGCTAGCATCTTGCCTGTCCGTCCGACGCCTGTTTGCACTTCGTCCATCATCAGGATGACGTTGTGTTTTTTGCAAAGCTCCTCAGCTTTTTTCAAATAACCATGTTCCGGCACCATAACACCTGCTTCTCCTTGTATCGGTTCCATCCACAAACCACAGACATTTGGGTTAGCAAGTGCTTCTTCCATTGCCTCTACATCGTTGTAAGGAATCACTTGAAAGCCTGGCATATAAGGACCAAAACCAGTGGTAGACAGCGGATCTGTACTAGCAGAAATAATAGTCGTTGTTCTACCGTGAAAATTATGTGCAACAGCTACGATAACTGCTTTATTCGAAGGAATTCCTTTTACGGTGTATCCCCATTTTCTAGCTAATTTGATGGCTGTTTCATTAGCCTCTGCGCCAGTATTCATCATCAACACCTTATCATAGTTGAAGTATTCACACATGTATTTTTCACATTTTCCAAGCATGTCATTGTAAAAGGCTCTCGAGGTTAAGGCCAATTTCTGCGCTTGTTCTGTCAGTGCTTTTACAATTCTTGGGTGCGAGTGTCCTTGATTTACAGCGGAATAAGCGGACAAAAAATCAAAATATTTTTTACCATCTACATCCCATACATAGACGCCTTCTCCTTTCGACAATACAACAGGCAATGGATGGTAGTTATGTGCACCATATTTGTCTTCCATTTCCATAAAATGCTTTGCTGTTGTTGTTTGCTGATCAATCATGAATTTTATTTTTAAAAGTTGGGAATTTTTTATTGAAAGCCCAAAATTACAAATTTAGATTACAAGTCTCCACCTTCTTTCGACTCTATTTCTATAATTGCCCTTTTATTTGAATTTTTTTCCTAAATTACGAGTGTCCAAAGCGGTATTAATGAATCAGCTCTAGCTCATGAAGTCTCTCAAATTTATTGTTTTACTTTTGTTTACAGTTGGAATGGTATATTTATTGAATAATCCCATTCAAACCGGTAAAAGTAAAATACCTGCTCTTGGCAAATTCCTCAGCCCCTACACTGGATTTTGGCAGCAAGCAGAATCCACTTCTCCCAATTTTGACAACTACAATTTCTCCAATTTAAAGCAACCTGTTTCGGTCAAATATGATGAGAAACTTGTTCCTCATATCTTTGGTAAAAACAACGTAGACGTTGCTTTTGTTCAAGGATTTGTAACCGCTAAACACCGGCTGTGGCAAATGGAGTTTCAAACTCACATGGCAGCTGGTCGATTGTCTGAAACTATTGGATCGAAAACTATAAATCTGGACAAAAAAATGCGGCGTCTTGGTCTGAAAATGGGCGCAGAAAAAACAATTAAAAAATGGAAAGAGCGTCCAGACACTTATAAATTGCTTCAAGCCTATTCTGATGGGGTCAATGCCTACATTCAAAGCCTGAATGCTAAAAATATGCCACTGGAATACAAGCTAATGGGCTACTCCCCTGAGGAGTGGACGCCCTTCAAAACGGCATTATTGCTGAAGCTAATGGCTTACACATTGTGTATTCGCGAATCGGATGTAGAAATGACAAATGCGCTGGCACACTTTAGACGTGACACCTTTGATCTATTATATCCTGATAACGACCCGACAGGAACACCAATTATTCCGAAAGGAACCAACTGGGCCTTTAAGAAAAAAACGGCTACAAAAAATGACAAAAAGTCAAGAAGCATAAACAAAAAACTTTCGTTTAACACCTACGAAAAGCCCTATGAAGGTATTGGCAGTAACAACTGGGCAGTAAGCGGAAAAAAAACAGCTTCTGGCAGTCCTATTTTGTGCAATGATCCGCATCTTAAACTTTCCTTGCCTTCCATTTGGTATGAGCTGCAATTGCATAGCCCAACTACAAATGTATATGGGGTTTCTCTCCCTGGAGCACCAGGTGTCATCATCGGTTTCAACGAACACATTGCCTGGGGGATAACCAATGTAGGAATGGACGTTGCTGATTGGTATACGGTGGAATGGAAAGACCACACCAAGACCTCCTATCTGCTAGATGGTGAATATGCAGATGCCACCTTAAAAATTGAAGAAATCAAAGTGGCCGGACAAGCAACCATTCAAGACACTATAAGACATACCATCTGGGGACCTGTGGCGTATTCCGATAAAAATCATCCAAAATTTGATCTAGCACTTCGATGGAGTGCGCATGACGGATCTGATGAACTGACCACATTCGAAAAATTGAATAAGGCAAAAAACTATGCAGACTACAAGGAGGCGATTTCTACCTATGAATGCCCTCCCCAAAACTTCGCATTTGCAGACCGGGCAGCAGGCGACATAGCTATTTGGGTCCAAGGAAAATTCCCGATAAGGGAAAAAGAACAAGGTCGATTTGTCCAGGACGGAAGTAATTCTGCAAACAAATGGGAAGACTTTGTTCCTAAAGATCAAAACCCACATGTTCGCAATCCTGAGCGAGGGTTTGTTTCGTCTGCCAATCAAAAATCTACGGATGCGGATTATCCCTATTATTATACTGGACAGCGATCTCATTATAGAGGTCGGATTATCAATAGCAGACTGGAGGCGATGGATGGAATATCTGTGGAAGACATGATGAAATTGCAGACGGACAACTACAGTCTGAAGGCGGAAGAGTCTTTGCCTTTAATGCTTAACAAGCTAGATAAATCCTTATTGACCAAGAAGGAAGTCGCCTATTATAAAATCATCTCTGATTGGGATTATCACTATCAAAAAGATGCAGTGGGTGCTTCTATTTTTCATGAATGGTGGACGGAATTTTACCGTCAAACCTGGGATGAGTTTAAGCCATTAGAAGCATCAAATTCCTTTAAAAAGCCTGTTGTTTGGAAAACCATTCAATTACTGAGGGACGATCCGCAAAGTATCTTTTTTGATATTCAGCGAACTACCGCAAAGGAAAGCGCGATTGAGATTGCTAATTTCTCCTTTAAAGACGCGTGTGCAAAGGTGAATGCCTGGGAGCGAGAAAACGAAAAATCAGCCAATTGGACAGATTATCAAGGTACAAAAATTGATCATTTAGCCCGTATCAAAGCATTTGGCGAAATTGATGTCCCCATTGGTGGAGATCGGAGTTCGATAAATGCGGTATCCAAGCAAAACGGCCCTTCTTGGAGGATGATTGTCGATCTCGATAAAGAGGTAAAAGCATTTGGTGTCTATCCTGGCGGACAATCCGGCAACCCTGGTAGTCCTTATTATGACAATTTTATAGCCCATTGGGCTGCTGGGAAATATTACCCGATTATCTTTCCCAAAAATGAGCAAGAAGAAATCGAAAATTTATTAGGAACAGAAATCTATCAACAATGAACCAATTACTAACGGGTATCGTCTTAATTGTGGTGGGAACGTTGATTGTTTCTCCATTCGTTCCGTGGTGGGGGTTTGTGGTTGTTGCTTTCTTGGTAGGTTTGGGATTGGGAAAAACAGGCATGCAGAGTTTCTACACTGGATTTATTGCTATCGCGGTGGTTTGGTTGGTGAATATGATTGTCCGTAATATGATAAACGATGGTATTTTGCTGGGGAAAATTGCTGAATTGTTTCCGACTCCAAATGGTTTTGTTTTAATGATTTTGACAGCTATTCTAGGAGGGATAGTTGGCGGATTGGCGGCTGCAACGGGCGGAACAGGCCGTCAGATTTTCATAAAACAGAAACGATCACGGGCTTATTATTACAAAAATAGATAGAATTTGAATTTTATAGTATATGACTTAGAGGCGACTTGCTGGGAAAACCCAAGACATTCATTTGTCCAGGAGGTCATTGAGATTGGCGCATTGAAGCTGAATAATTATGGAGAGGTGGAGAGTGAGTTTTCTTGCTTTGTAAAACCAGTATACCATCCTACCCTTTCTCCTTTTTGCCAAAAACTGACAACCATCACCCAGGAAGAGGTAGAACGTGCAGACGAATTTCCAAAAGTCGTAGAAGATTTCCAGGATTGGCTTGGCTTTCTTGATAATGAAGAATACCTGCTTTGTTCATGGGGAAATTTCGATAAAACAGCCTTGATTCAAGATTGCGAAAACCACAAAATAGAAAGCGATTGGACTGCTCCCCATATCAATCTCAAAAAACAATACACCGATATCAAATCCATCCGCAAACCAATCGGTTTGAGACGGGCAGTGCTTAACGAAGGCTTTGAGTTTACGGGTACTCACCATCGTGGAATTGATGACGCTCTAAATCTGGTCAAGTTATTTACTAAGTACCTGGACGAATGGCAATATTGAGTCATTGAACATATCCTATTGTCTACTCGCAAAACATAGACAACCAACACTTTAGACATTAAACCCTATTGGCAAATATCTTAATTTTAATAGTTTTTCGCTATTAATTTGATCATCAAATCTCTTATCTTTGAGCAAAGAAATATGGAGCATCAAAGGGAGATTAAGAAGAGGAGTGCTCACTTAACTTTAAAAGAACAACCGCTATGGACGCTAAATACAAGGAATTTGTTGAAAAAAACAAGGGAAAAGATTATTTATACATGAATGTTACCGATCCATTGGATCCAAATGATTTCAAAGCGATAACATCAATAAATTTAAGCGCCGTTTACGATCTTCCAGAAGGGCAATTCAGAGAACTTCCGATTTGGCTCAAAAGTATGCCCCAGTTGGAAAAGTTAGATATGTCCTATGTGCAATTGGAGGATCTTCCTGATTGGTTTGAAAATTTAGTCAACTTAAAGGAACTGAATATAGATGGAGACAACTTTTCTAAACTCCCCGAGGTACTTAGCAAAATTCCTAGTTTAGAAGTGTTGGATTTAGGGAGCAACCCTATAAAAAGTCTACCAGACCCGAATGTCGGCTTCAAAAATCTGAAGCAATTTGATACGACGGAGTATACACGAAGCAATCCCGAAGTCGCAGTGGACAATAGAACAATTTTGGACTGGCTTATGCACCTTCCCAAGTTGGAGTCCTACAAAATCCCACCGATGACCTCGAAGTATTCCTACGGAAAAGAAAATCCCGATGTCCTTGAGTTTAATAAATTTTTTGCTTCCTTGTGTAAAAAGCGCCCTTCGCTTCTAAACAAGGACAAATTAGATCCGGCAGCAATCAAAATTCTTTGCTGGTTGTTTAGACAGAACAAGGCAGAAATGGAAAAAGCAGACAAAAAACAGCTGTACAGTTTGCTCAATTGTAGTGTTGCAAAATACAGGGACATGGTGTTAGAATACCTGACTGCGCTCCCTGGGGATAGACCTCAGAAAATAAAAGGGAAAAACGTATTCATAGCAGGAAAACTAAAGATAAAAAAAGCGGAATATGCAGATTGGTTGAAAGAAACAGGAGCAAGTTTACAAAAGAAATGGAGTCCAAATGTCGATTTTGTCATACTGGGAGAACAGCCTAAGGAATTGTTGAACACTGTGTTAGATAGCGGTATTCCAATTTTAATGGAAAAGGATGTTTGGAATATCAAAGACTCTGCATTCCTCAAGGAAGAAGCGCCAGTGATGACAGAGAACCTTCAATCATTGCTGGATAATGAAGACCCTAGCAATGTAGCAGTGGGTTTGACCATTATGGAAAAAGGAGGTATGCCTCGCGATCTACTAGAATCTGTAATCGGCATCATGCTTTGCCATAAAGATTCCAAAATTAGAAAAAAAGCAAAGGTGATTTTCGAACGATACAACGAACAAAAATTTCCAGAAAGCACGCAAAAACTATTGGCAAAATCTGCTTACCGCATAAGAGATGATAAAAAGGTAACTACCTTTTTGAGAGCGGTAGTGGAAGGCACCTCCCTGGACCTGGACAAACTCGCCTATACGGTTTATGTTGCCTCAGCAAAGGAGCAGGCACAAGGGCTTTGTTTGATGATGCCTGAAAGCTGTAAAAAGGTATTGGATGATTACATAGAGAAAGAAGGCTATTATCAAGGTCTGTTAAGGTTAAAACCGCACACTCGATTAGACAATGGGCTATATTTAGAACATTTCCCTTCTAATATCGAAGAATTTGCAAAAAGACCAAACGCAAAATTGAGTGTTACCAAAGATACAGTGATAAAAGAAGAATCGGAGTACCTAAGACTAAAAGGCATTGTAGAACTGAAAATTGAAATGGGGTCAACAAGAAAAATACCTGAAAACATATTTAATATCAATTCTCTCAAAAAACTGGATTTCACTAGTTACTCTGCAACAAAACTGCCTCGGACTATTGGAAATTTACAAAATCTAGAAGAATTGCGTATGTATGGATGGGCAATAAAAAAGCTGCCAAAAGAAATGAATGACTTACCCATGTTGAAGGATCTAACATTCAGTATTAATAATAGCGTAGATACCATTCCAGACTTCATTTTTAAACAAACAGAATTGGAAAAATTGTACTTTGGAAATAAGGTGAAGGCCTTCCCAAAAGCAATGGAAGCCCTTAAAAAATTAAGAAGCCTGTCTATAGAACTTACGGACGAATGTCCTCCTGAGGATAGGGAACGGAGGAAAAAACTGACTAAGTAGTTGTTAAGTTGTTTGGTGTTTTAAGTTATTAGGTGAAAACGTCATAATAACGAGTACACGTAATTAACTCAATAACCAACAAGCTACTCTACCTCTTCAAAATAACCAGTATGCAGATTTTTCCGCACATTATCCCAGTTGAAGTAGCGGCCATTCATCGCCACATAGACACCAGGAGGAAGCGTTTGCGCAAAAGCCAGCGCGCTTCCTAAATTGAAAAAACCATCGGAGGACGTACCAAATTGATAAGGAATCATCGCGCCCGTCAGTACAATAGTCTTATCCTTGATGTCTGCTTTGGCTAATACCTCCGCAGTCTGCACCATCCGATCCGTGCCGTGTGTGATCAATATCCGGTTATTCTTTGAGCGTTTGCAGTTGTGTATGATGAGGCGGTGGTCCTCGTCTGTCATCTCCAAACTGTCTACCATCATCAGCGTTCGTATCGTGATATCAATGCTGCATCTTCCCAACTTGAACATCTCATGTAGGTGTGTATTCTGAAAGAATAGCTCCCCTGTGATCATGTTGTACTCTTTGTCAAATGTGCCACCGGTCACAAACACGACTATTTCTTCTCTTTTTTTCATTCTGTGGTGCCGAAAGTATTGTTATCAAGATTGATGTCTGCCATTCTGAGGGTAGGATCTATTTTGATGCTTTTAATTTTCTTCATTTTTTGTGGAATAGAAAAAGTATAGGTTGGATTTGTCCACGGCCAGTCTTCGATGACGGTGTACTTCATATCTGCAAACTCTTGAGCTTTATTGCCGCGCATTATCCGTAAGGGAATATTAAATATCTCTGTGCTGCCATCGCTATATTCTACATGCACATCGATTGGCATTGGCATTGGTTCTATTCGCTCCAAAGTTACCCTTGTCGTCTTTTTTAGGCCAGGAGTAACTGACTCAATTCCGTAGTCAATTCGTTTCACACTGTTTACAAAATACTCCTTGTACCAATCTAGTTCTAGGCCAGATTGTTTTTCCATCACACGGATGAAATCGTTGGTGTGTGGGTGTTTGAATTTCCAATCATCATAATACCGAAGTAAGCCTTTGTCAAGATTTTCCTGACCAATGACATACCCCAACTGGTGAAGAAAAACAGCTCCTTTTCCATAAGAAGCAATCCCATAGGAGGAATTGGTTTCAAAATGATCGGCGTGGGTGGAAAGTGGTTCTTCTTCCTGCGCCTTTGCCAAATAGAGATATCCACGATAAGTTCTGTCGAAGATATTCCCTTCTTTAGGATACAAATGATCCATCACTAGTACAGAACCGTAAGAAGTAAACCCTTCATCCATCCAAGCATACAGTGCTTCGTTTGTTCCCATCAACATTTGATACCAGGTGTGCATAATCTCGTGCACCGTCACCCCAATCAAGCTCGAAAACGGCCGATGGCCAGTGATTAGTGTCGCCATAGGGTACTCCATACCACCATCTCCTCCTTGTATAACGGTATATTGTTTGTAGGGATATTTACCAAATGATTTTTCAATAAATTGAAATGCCTTCACAGTAGCTTCTGGCAAATCAGGCCAGGTTTTCATGGTTTTTTCATCCAGTTGATATAGAAAATGAAGGGTCGGACCATTTGGAACTTGTGCAGTGAGGTGCTGATAGTCAGGATCTGCTGCCCAGGCAAAATCGTGTACATTTTTTGCGACAAAATGCCATTCTAGTTTTTCGCCGTCCGGTCGGTTGACTTTTGCTCCTTTTGCTTCATAGCCATATCCAATTTCATTAGGGTTTTGGAGATTACCAGTTCCTCCAATGATGTATTTTTTATCGATATTAATTTTAACATCAAAATCGCCCCAAATACCGTAAAACTCTCTACCGACATAAGGATTGGCATGCCAGCCCATAAAATCATACTCGCACATTTTAGGATACCACTGCGTCATTGAA
>CALLWB010000102.1 GCA_938016265.1 uncultured Saprospiraceae bacterium | reverse complement strand
TGCTTTTTTATTTCACCTCGATCAATGTGGAGTGGACAGCAAATTGGTTTGACCGTAGTATTCGCCTGAGAATCCCGGCTCCGTTGTCTGTACTTATTTTTCCGATCTATTTTTATGTGAATGCGTTTCTGCTTATTCCTAGGTATCTGTCTACCAGAAAATGGAAATGGTATGCCTTTTTTGCCTTTCTGTTGTTTGTTCTGCCGGAGTTGATTCGCTGTAGTTGGACGACATTGACGTTTGGGAAATTGCCTTTTGCAGACGAGTTATTTTCAAGGGACAGTTTTTTGTTTGGTGCTCCCAGTCCGTTCTTTTTTGCGCTCAATGCTTCCTTTTTGTATCGATTTGCTAGAGATTGGTTTATCAATAAATCAAAAATCGCAGAACTAGAATCGCAAACCCAGCAACAAACCTCAAAACCACCCACTCCCTACGAAAACACGACCCTGCTCGAAAAAGAAGAAGCCAATCAATTGCACACGGCCCTACTCCTCCAACTCGAAGAAAAACAGGTATTCCTTAATCCAGAACTCACGCTACGAGAACTCGCCGAAACCATCCAGACTTCCGAAAAAAAACTATCCTATCTCCTCAATCAAAATCTGGACACCAACTTCTATGAACTCCTAAATAAATACCGCGTCGAAAAATTTAAAACGACAGCGACTGATCCCAAAAACCAAAACCTTTCTATCGTTGGTATTGCCCTCAATTGTGGATTCCCATCCAAGAGCAGCTTCTATCGGGCGTTTAAAACGAACGTTGGGACTTCGCCTTCTGCTTACCTCAAAAAACTGAAGAAAACCAAGTAAATTCAACACTTTCCCATGTCCCAACGCTTCCTGTGGGACGTTTCCTTTTTTGAAAAATGTATCATTGCATCCTGTGAAACTTATCTTTTGTCAAAAAACTGGCGACTCCATTTTATTCCGCCTAAGTTTGATTTAAAATAAGTACAAAATATGCAATTATCTATTCAGCAAATCTCTAAAACCTACCCGAACGGGGTCCGCGCATTAGACCAAATAAGTCTCGATATTCCGGCTGGAATGTTTGGGCTGCTTGGGCCAAATGGCGCAGGCAAATCTTCCTTGATGCGGACGATGGCGACCCTACAATTTCCAGACAAAGGGACGATCCATTTCAAAGGACAGGACATCTTCCAAGATAAAATAGAATACCGCAAACAGCTAGGCTACCTGCCTCAAGATTTTGGAGTATATCCCAAGGAATCAGCTAGCCAATTATTGGATTACTTTGCCATCTTAAAAGGCATAACCTCTAAGAAAGATCGCAAGATTGCAGTGGATCGCGTACTGGAAATCACCAATTTGAGCGATGCCAAAAACAAACGAGTCAGTACCTTTTCGGGTGGGATGCGCCAACGATTTGGGATTGCTCAGCTCTTGTTAAATCAACCGAAAGTGATGATTGTGGATGAGCCAACTGCAGGACTTGATCCGGCAGAGAGAACACGGTTTCTCAATGTGTTGCGCCGTATTGGCCTAGAGAACATCGTTATTTTTTCAACGCACCTCGTAGAAGACGTTCGAGAAATTTGCCAGGACATGGCGGTCATCAATAAAGGACAGCTACTGACACAAATTGCTCCCAAAGAAGCCGTCCGTCAACTAGAAGGCAACATCTGGGAAACGACACTTCCCAAGGAGAAACAACTGGCAATCAGCAATACACTCAAGGCACTCAGCACCCACTACAACGACGAAAACGAACTGGTAACAAGAGTTTTTGCTTCGCAACGCCCTTCTGCCAATTTTGAAGCAGCCCCACCGAAGTTAGAAGATTATTATTTCTTAACCATCAATCAATAGACATGCAAAACGCAGTTTTCCAATTTGAACTCAAGCATTGGTTACGAACTCCCTTGCTCTATTTTTTTCTATGCTGTTATTTCGGGCTGGCTTTGCTGACGATGCTCGGGACGGGTGGTTATTTTGACGGTCCCATTTCGTCTTCTGCCAAGGTACAGCTCTTAAATGCTCCTTTCTCGCTGACGGAGAATAGTTTTTTCTTTGCGAAAGCGCTGTTGTTTCTGGCGGCGATGATTTTGACCAGTTCCTTAATGAGGGATTATAAGAATAAAATGCATCCGATTTTGTATACGTTTCCTTTGTCAAACGGTTATTATTTGAATGGGAAATTGGGGAGTGGACTGGCGGTCTTGATGCTTACAAGTTTGTTTACTTTTTTGGGGATTATTGTAGGAGAAATTTTCCTGGGGACTTCTAATCCGAAAATCGGTGAGTTTAATCTTTTTGGGTACTTGACCATGCTAGGTGCTTATGTACTTCCGACCTTGTTTATTGTGGGTAGTTTTGTATTTGTGGCGGTGGGACTGACCAGGAATGCGTTTGCGGGATTTATTGTGGTGTTTTTGTTCTTTTTGATTCATCAGATGCTGCAGTACATTTCCTTTTCTTCTCCGCAGGCATTGGCGTTGCTGGATCCTTTTGGCCAGTATGCGTTTCAATGGACGACGCAAAGTTGGGATTTTCAGGCTAAAAACAGTAGCACCTTGCCTCTAAGTTGGGTAGTAGTATTCAATCGAATGGGTTGGTTGTTGTTGGCGGTTTTTGCATTAGGTTATTATTATTTTAAATTTAATTTCCAGTTCGATCCGATTTGGGAGTTTAGGAAAAGGCAAGTGGCAGAAAAGTCAGCAATTGCTGGTATTGACAGACAATCCCTCAGGGACTCGGTGGTGCAATTTGACTTTTCTTTTGCTGGGAAATGGCGTTCATTTTTTGGCCTGTTGTGGTTTGATTTTCGGTCGGTTATTGGGAGTTGGATGTTTTGGCTGCTTAGTGGATTTGGCGTAGCAACGGTGCTGTTTATGCAATTGAAAGTAACGCAGACGGGCGATTTCAATTTACTGCCCTTCACTCGAATTTTATTGCATGGTCCTTTGCTTTTGTATACGCTGATTTTGATTTTTAGCACCTTTCTGTTTTCCAGTAGTTTGGTCTACAAACCCAAGCAGCATAAAATGGATGCCCTAGTAGATGCAACCCCCACCAACAATTGGCAACTTTTTGGCTCAAAGATCGGTGCCATTGCCCTAGTGCAGCTCATCCAATTGGCTTTGTTTTTCTTGTTGTGTGTGTGCATTCAACTATACAATGGCTATTCTCATTTTGAAATTAGTTTGTATGCTTACCACCTGCTGGTTTTAGTTTTTCCGTTGTTGTTGGTTTGGAATATTGCCGCTCATTTTTCTCACACACTTGCGCCAAATATTTTTCTGAGTTTGTTTTTACTGATTGGATTGTGGTTGGGCTCGCAGTCGTTAGATCAGTTTGGTATTGATACTTGGTTATTAAAATTTAATTTGCGGCCGGATTTGATCTATTCAGATTTGAGTGGTTATGGAGCTGGGCTTCCGGGTTATTATTTGATTGCTGTTTATTGGCTGGTCATGGGTGGACTGTTGTTGGCCGGTATTTATTTGTTTTGGAATAGGGGCAGCCTCCAACACTTTACAGAAAGATGGACGAGACTGAAGTCAAGATGGAGCCCGCCTGTCCTTGGAGTAGCTGTATTTTTGTTGGCTGCTTTGGGTTGGTTGGGATTTCAAATCCACCAACAAGAAGCCGTTAATCAATCCTCCAACACCGCTCACAACAACAGAGTCGAACAATTAAAATTGCACAAGGAAAACTGGAAAAATTACAGCGATTTATTCCTACCAAAAATAAATAACATCGACCTCCAAATTGATGTATTCCCTAGTGAAAACCGATTCGAATTACAAGGACAATACACCCTCCACAACGACACCGACCAACCAATTGACACCTTACTAATCCGCACCGGCTACGACGAACAAACCACCATAAACCTCGAAGGCAATGCGCATCTCATCCTAGCAGATAGCGCACTAAAAAGCAATTTGTACGTTCTGAAAAAAACACTAGCCCCCAATGATTCAATGCCGTTGTCTTTTGAAGTAAGAAGCATGCCCAACTCCCATTTTTCCAGAAACTCTGGAGTACTGACAAATGGCACCTTCCTAAAACACGACATTCTCCCTAGATTAGGATATCAATTTTACGAAAATGAATTGCCCCATTCCGACTCTTTAGCTTGCAAACATAACTTTTACCACCGTGATGCAGACCAGGTGCATCTCCAAACAAAAATCAGTACCTCCGCTAATCAAATTGCCCTTGCCCCCGGACAATTAATCACACAAACCAAAAAAGAAAATAGGATTCATTACCAATACAAAACCACCCATCCAGTCAAGTTCAATTTCTCTTTCCATTCTGGCAATTTTGAAGTAAAAAAGGAGACTTATCAAGGAGTCAACATTGCCGTTTATTATGCAAAGGGACATGCCTACAATACGCAGTTGATGATAGATGGAATAAAGGCAGCTTTTCGATACAATACGACCAATTTAGGCCCTTATCCCTACCAACAAATCCGAATTATCGAGTTTCCACATACAGAAGGCGAATATTCTGCGACGATAATGGCCAACAATGTCCCATCGTCTGAGGTTTTGTTTGCCATCAATTCGGCAGCGATGGAAGGGAAAATCAACCTCCCATTTTATGTAATGGCGCATGAGCTTACCCATGAATGGTTTGGCAATCAGGCAATGCCAGCAAGTGCTGCAGGTGCAAAAATGCTGACGGAAAGTCTGACAGAATACCTCACACTTTGTATTTACACAGAGCACTTTGGAGACAAGATCGCCCTAGAGTTTTTGAAGCAACAACACAAACGCTATCATCGTGGCCGAAAACGAGAAAAGTCCATAGAACAACCACTCTCCCAAGTAGCCGATCACCAGCAGTACATTGCTTACGGCAAGGGAGCCATCGTTTTCAACACCCTCGACCATTATTTAGGTCGCCAAAAGATGAATGAAATTCTTAAGTCTTACCTAACGAAATTTGGAGGGCACCCTGGGCAGTATCCCACAACAAGCGATTTTATCCAGTTAATGAAATCAAAAACAACTGCAGACCAACACGTGCTCATCGATGAATTATTAACAGGTAGTGCCTACTACAACAACCAACTCCTTTCCGTCAAAAAAGCAACCACCAACCAGTTGGAGTTGACCATTATTGTCGAAAAGAAAGACGGTAGCGCTGGTCCGTCAATTTCTATCGAAACGGCGCTATTTGAGGTCGGACAATTTGACGTGGATGGTAGGTTACTAGGGACTTCTGTGGTTTTGTTATCTAGTGGTCGGAATGTTGTTGAGCTGGACAAGGTTGCTGGAGCGACATCTTTGGTGCTTGATCCTAATTTGCTATGGATTGATTTGGATTGGGGGGATAATAGATGGGAGTTGGATTAAAATTACACCGGTCTTTTGGAACGATGAATGCAATTGGCTAAAAATGAATTACTTCCCCAATTTATCGAAACATTCTACCAGAACCCGATGAATCCATATACTATTTAAACTCCTGAATACCCCAAAGGCCATTATACAATGACTCACAATATCATTTAACAATAACCCACATATCTTTTGTTGTTTTTTCATGGTTTCTAACGATCCCCCCACCCTTTATCTTTAAGGTATTGAAAATGAATTACCTATTCAGCCTAAAATGATAATCTTATGATGTCTTTAGAAATAACCAAAAAGCACTACAACCTAATACATGGAGTAGATGCAGAACCAGGCGCTAAGAATTGCCATCTTTCAGATCCGAAATATGGATACGATCTGGTTGTCAGTACCACCGCAACTGCAATTAATAACAACATAAAGCGAACTATGAAGAACAAAAGAAAGAACAAAAATTCGACCGTTGTCTGGTACCAACAATCCACCCCAACAAGCCCTGCAATCCCAATGAATCCAATAACTGGCCTGAACCCTTTTTCTATTTCCCTGGAAAACGATCCGCCACAAGCCATTCTGGAATCTGATTTTACTTTTGCTATAAAAGCGGGTTTTGACTTGCCTTCAGAAGACGACTTTATCCAATTACCCAATATGGTAATTTTTGATCGAGGCAGCAAAGCGGCCACTTACCAGTTGTATTTCCCAACCCTGGAGATCATTACCCTTTCCCGTAACGAAAAGGGCTCCCCCGTCTGGAAAAAAATAGAACAATCCGCAGGAAACCCAATCCTTTTCAAATTTATTGCGGACCTCAATTTTGAGGATGCAGAGGAAGAAGGATTCGACAAACTACCCGCAGCAGCAAAAGCACAATTTACTATTGAGGATGATCAATCCGCTTTCAACGTTCAACAGATTTTCCTGGACTTAGCTACAGCGAAATTGGAAAATGCTCCAAGGATCGAATCCTTACCATCCACTGGACCAATCTACACGACGCTACTTAATGACTTCATCAATACGTATTGGAATACTCATCATCCTAAAGGCAAATTTATACTAGGACAGGCCGTTCAGAAAAACAATGTGCTCCCTCAAACAGGCGCCACCCAACCTACCTCACTGAATTTGGAAGTGGTGCCGCATTGCGATGAAAACGGCAATAAAACCAACCAGTTTGATCTCTACACCCTCAATTATTTAATGAAAGTCAACCATCAAAAATTGCCTACCCCCGTTCCCTTTGCCTGGAATTGGGTAAAACGCAAGAATGCAGTTCACCATGATGGAGTAATGGCCATAAAACGGGATATTTTTGCAAAATCACTAGCAAAAAATTTGATGAAACATCTGTCTGGCGTTTGCATCACTCCAGCCGTCACTTTTGAAATACCCACCATTTTTGACCATCTCAAATCGTTCGATTTCAAACCAGCCATTGCCAATTTTCAGTATGTAGATCGAAATACAAATGGAGTAAAAAACAAAATGAAAAATTTAGGTTGGACCGAAGAACATAAAAATAGGACCATCCTTAGTCTAAACTTTCATTCTACAGCGGAAGCGTCAGATTCGATAGGTTTGCAGTATGGACAATTCAAATTGGTTTCAAAAAACAGGGCATTGGTTGCTGTAAAGGGAAAGGAGATAAAACTGTCGATGAAGGCAACAATGGATATTGATTTTGATCCTGGGAATATCGCTTATCTAGGAGCAGAAGGACGTGTAGCTACCTACAAAACCACCGCCATTTACGTCACATCCGTTGATGAGTCAGGAAAAATGGTGGTAAAAATGAAAGCTGGTTATCCAAAAAAAGTACTCGCGCCATCAAAATTTAAATCCGCCTTGTTTAACGAGTCGGATGGATCTAATGGTCTGACGTCTGCGATCACCAATTGTTATGCTCTAATACCTGATAAGCTGCAGTCGTACACAAGCCACCTGGAAAATTTACTAAACAATTCTGCTAACAACTGGGTATTTCCTGGTGGAATGTCCCTCCAATTTAAAGATGTTGTTTTTTCTGATCATCAAGATCTAGTTACTCCCATTAAATATGGAATTATTCCCAAAACAAACAAGAAAAAAACTGGCAGACCAAAGAATAGAAGACGGTAGATTGGTTGATTGTTAATGGTATGATAGTTAGATTGATTAATGGTTTTCATTAGAAGGTGACTAAGGGTTTTCTTGAAAGTAAAGCCCTCTGTAATTCAAATCTCCACCTCATTGCTTCCTCTAAAATCGTCAATGCAAAGAGCGCTTCTGTGCTGGCTTCTAAGAAAATCCTTTGCTCAGTCGTCAATTGTTCATTGATGTTATTGTGCAATGGTAAAATAATGGACTAGTCAGACGAACATTCCTATTTACCATTAACTAATCCCTCTATTTCCGTAAGGTAGAAAAAACACCATTATTCGCATCCCAAAGTACCTTATCAGCAGCATTGATGTCTCCATCCAGATTATAATCAGCAGGAATATAGATATCAAACAATCCATTGTTCGGCGCCCAGTATACCCGATCGCCCAAATTAATATCATAGCCATCAGGATCAATGAGCTGATTGCCGTCGCCTGCAAACATTCCCCAGACACCAGGAGACAATTCCTTCTGCCCAGAACCAATCAACGCATGATAACTATCAGCAATTCTAAAATCATAAGAAAGCGTCAGCCCTACTACAGGAACAGACATTGGAGAACGAATACCAAGATGATTTCGATGTTCTACAGTAATGTATAAAGAGGAATCAGATTCAGCCACCAACGCTGCAGTGTTAGGAAAAAACAAACATCCGTGACTCTGCACCAAGGCGGAAGTAACTGCTACTGTGCTCTCTACCGTAGTGTCTGTCTGGAAACCAACTTTCACCCAATCTACTGCGTTGGGAGGATAGTCATTGCTTGACCAACCTTGCCCTTCTGTCCCCGGATAATCCCAGGGTGGCTGGTCGTAAGGTTGACCATCAGGTAATAGATTTTTTTGTAGTAGCGTAACAGGCATCGTACCTAAAACTGGGTCATAAGCACCTTCCAACCATAGACAAACTTGCGGCTGAATATATTCCGGCACATACTGGCTACAACTGACTTCCTGCTGCAATACCAGCGCCAAATCATCAAAATAACTGTCATTGTCAAATCCGGCGTTTCGATCTCCTTCGAGGACGATTCGTATCAAAGTTGTCCCTATCGGAAGTGGTTCAGTTTGTTCTACATAGGTCCAACTACCGACGGGCATGGAAATCGACGGACTATTACCAAGAAGGTTGTTGTTTAAATCATAGAATTCCGCATGAATGATCGGTACATCATTCCCATTATAATCCCTTAAATAACCAGACAATTTGATCGCCACCTCTCCTAGGTCAATTTGTGTACTATATCCTCCAACAGAAATATCCTGAGTAGCCGTTCCAAAAGAAGTCCAGCCAGAACAAACCCCACCTACTGCAAAATGGCGGCTTCCGGCATAAGAAGGCACAGTGCCGCAACCATTAGAAACTACGGACTCAATATCTCCAGACCAATTATTAGTTCCAGCTTCTGCGTCAGGATTGAGGATTAAATTGCCGGTTATATCAATGGTAGAATTGTCTAAGGTAGTAAACGTCTCGATGTCCGACCAGGGGCTCCACTCCAAATGCTCATCCCGGTACCGAACCCGCCAATAATAAAGTTGATTCGGCCCAAGGGTTATTTCTACCCGCTCATCGGTCAGGTCGTCGCCAGCCTGCAGGTTGACTTCGTTGTACCAGTTTTCGGATTGTTTCCAGGAGTCGTAGACGATGTTGTTTTCAAAGTCGGTATCCAAATCAGCGATTTGCCATTGGGCAGCTTGATGGCTGTCATTTGTTGGGTCTGCAAACCGATTCGCTTTAAGTAGTAAACAAGCGCCATTTACGGCTTCGTTGCTAGGGAACAAACCGACTGGTTTAGAAGGTTGCTGTTCATATCGGCGGATGGAAATTTGATCATGAAGCTCGTTATTTAGGGTAGTAGATTCGTCTCCAGTGCTGTATCGTTTCAGGGTAAACTCAGGATTGGCCCCGGCTTCTACGTCGACTACTACGAAGCCATATTCGTCTTCGCTTTTTACAAACTCTGCGTAGTCGGCGTTGGCGTGCTCGCCCCAGTAGTCAATGTTTCCACCTGCGGTGGCAACATTTACCCAAAGGTGTTTGTGGTCTTTTGATTGTCCTCTGGAATAGGCATGGGTATGTCCAAAAAAATGGATAGATGGCTTAGTGCAAGCTTCCGTAAAATTCTCCAGCAATTCAATAATCTCTCCGGTAAAATCTAATTCTCCAGGAATCCATAATTCTGATTTGTAGGGATGGTGTACCTGTGCAAACACAAAATCTACGGTCGGATCATTGCAGGCATCATCCAACACCGATTGCAACCAAATCAACTGCACATCCTGATCTCCACCACCGGAATTGGAGTTTAAGCCAATAATTCTGGTATTGGAAACATCCTTGTACCACCATTCTTCCAGATTGCCAGGTGTACCGTTTGTCGGTAGGTTAAAATATTTTATAAAATTTGAAAGGCCGTTCAAAAAATACTCATGGTTACCAGGGACAGGATAAATCGGTGTTGCGGTGGTTAAACTATCGGAAGGATTGAAGAAATAATTTTCCCAATCCTGATAAATCCCTCCAGTTGGTACCAGATCACCAGGAATAATTAGTCCGTCTACCAATTCTGAGAGTTCGCTATTGTTTTGATCTTTTATGGTGGGAATTACGCCCTTTTCAATCAGATCCTTAAAGACATTGGTATTGGAAAAATCTCGCTGCATATCACTCATAGCGACTAAACGGATACTTTCTTCAGAAGCTTTGGTTGGGCTGGACTTAAAATTGTAAACGATCGTTGTATTTCCTGATGCAGTGCGCACCCGATAATAGTATTTGGTCGAAGGGGTTAATCCAGGGATAAGAGCGGTATGAATTCTTGAATTCCCGGAGCCGTTTTGGGAAGTACTAATTGTAGTATTGGTCAGACTGAATGGGGTTAGTCCCCACACTACGGTTCCTTGTCCATTGTCGTCTGTTTCCCACATGATGTAGGCTTGGGTTGGACTGACATTTTGTATATAGGGTTTGACTACAATACTTTGTGCGCCGACAGACTGAAAAAAAACGACAAACAAAAAACTGAAAATGACGGGTAGAAATTTCGGTTTCATTTAATGGGTTTCAATTAAAAAATTTGAGTAGAAACAATAGATGTTGATTAAATAAAATTTAACGAACAACTTCTCTATAAAGATAGAAATTGTAACCGTTTCATTCAAATTGTTTTTTAAATGTTGTTCCAAATGGCCCACCCCATGAAGGCCAACCGATTCAATCCAAAAAATTCAATGACAATTGCGTCAACATATCGAAAAATACAACAATTGTTTGAAGGCAAAAACAACTTTACTTTTCATGAAAAGCGGTAAAATCAATAGACCTATTTGCTATAAATAGCAATTTTCTTACGACTTCAAAATAATAAATTAGTTTATTAGCCCTCTACTTTTAATAAAAAAATTACAAATTCCTTTCCAATTGAATTGAATGCCCCGTCATTTCAAAGGTTCACAAGGAAATTATTGCCCCTAGTTTTATAGAAACATAAATACTTGACATCTTACACATTGCAAAATCCTATCGACCATAAATCAATTGAAAATCAAGTTCTTTTGTTGTAATTTGCGAGTAGACGAAATTGAATTCGTGATGTGATACAGTAGACTACCCAGTCAGTTGACATATTCGCCAATCCAAGTTGACCGAATGTTTGGGTTTGGGTACACCTACCGGAATACCGGAGGGGGAAGGAGTGCTTTTTTAAGCACTCCTTATTTTTACTTCCAAACACCAATTTAGACGATATTTTTGTATACAGGTTATGCAAATTTTAGCATTATGACTCAGTTACCGAATAGCTTTTTTGTCGTTCGGTAACTTTTTTTTTGCAATATGGTCGCCTGTTATTTTCAATGTTCTTTAATTTTCATACCTTGGATAACATGAAAAGCCTAACAGTAAAGGCAGGTCCCACTGCTAAAAAAATATTATTAGAACGTGGATTCCAATCTGAAGATGTTCGGATCATCCCCGCAGCCGCTAGTGGCCCTAAGAGCCTGGTGATGTATGAGCTAGACAAATACCTGTTTGGCTCCTGGCTAAAAGATGCCAAGCAAACCATTCATCTGATAGGTGCTTCCGCTGGAGCCTGGCGAATGGCTTGTGCGGCGCAAAACAATCCAATTACAGCGTTAGACAAGTTGCACAAGTATTATATCGAGCAAACTTATCCAGACTTCCCTACGCCCCAGGAAGTTTCGGAAAAAAGCGCCGTAATTATCCGACAGCTCCTTGGTACATCCGGGGTGACAGAGATCATGGAAAACTCCCGCAGAATCCTTCATGTGATCACCAATCGCGCTACTTTTGACACTTCCCCCAAGTATTTAAAAATGAAGCTAATCACTCTAGCTTTAAAAGATATGTTTTCGAATAGCGCCCTTAGTCAATACTTTGAACGGAATATTTTCTCCAGCCACCCCCACTCCATTCTCAACACGGAGGTCGATGTTCGAAAGACAAAAAGCTTCCCCTTGACAAAAAACAATCTGCTGGCTGCCTTAAGAGGTTCCGGCGCTATTCCCACCATCATCAGCCCTATAAAAGGAATAACAGGAACACAGGACGAACACTTTGATGGTGGAATAACCGACTACCACCTGGATCTTCCCTGGAATCTGGATAGTGGTTTGGTCATCTATCCGCATCATCACCATAAGATTATCCCTACTTGGCTGGACAAGTTTCCTCCTAAAAGAAAAGCCCATGCCAAGTGGTTAGATCGCCTAGTTTTGCTCCACCCTTCTAAAGAGTTTATCGCTGCATTGCCTAACCAACGAATCCCCAGCAGAAAGGATTTCAAACAGTATTTCAAAAAAGACAATCAACGAATTGAGGTTTGGAGAATGGCTTCTGAACAATGCCGGCAACTTGCTTTAGAGTTTCATGAGTATGTGGAAAATGGGATTCCTGAGAAACATATTTTGGCTTTTTAACGGTTTCCATATTCAATACAAAGTGCAAATTTTATCGCTTAGAATAAGGATCGTACTGATTGCTTTATTAAAAGCAAGTACTAATAACTCAATAACAACTCCGCAATTTTGCGATCATTGCTCAGCCTCGGCACTTTATTTTGTCCGCCCAATTTCCCCTGAGATTTCATGTATTTCCGGAAGGTGTTCGCGGATAACGGGACAATTTTTAGAGGCTGCAGAATATTCCCATCAACAAGATCTTTGTAGTAAATATTTTGCTTGACCATTTCTTTGTCCACTTTCGTGGAAAAATCATTTAAATCATTTGGCGGCGTATCGAATTCTACTAGCCATTGATGGTAGGGTAATTCTCCTTCTGGTGGATTTATCTGCGGGGCGACAGTAAACTCGATGATGGACACGTTCTGTTCGTTTGCGACAGAGAGTAAGGCCTCCTCTACTTCTTTTCCGATAACATGCTCTCCGAAGGCCGAGATGTAATGTTTGACCCGGCCAGTCACCACCAACCGGTAGGGATGGACCGAAGTAAAGCGTACCGTGTCCCCAATGTTGTACCCCCAAAGTCCTGCATTCGAGTTGATGATTAATACATAGTTGACACCGACATCTACTTCTGCGAGGGATAATCGCGTTGGTTGCTCGTCAAAAATTTCTGCTACGGGGACAAACTCAAAAAAGATACCTGAGTTGATATTTAATAATAGCGTTGGGTCATTAATGTCGTCTTGAAAAGCGATAAACCCTTCCGAAGCGGGATAAGTCTCCAGACTATCTATTTTCCCTCCGACAAGCGCCTCCAGTTTTGCCTGATAAGGTGCATAGTTTACCCCTCCATAAACAAACAGACTAAAATTGGGGAATACCTCAAGGACCGTTTTTTTACCTGTGTAGTCTAGCAGTCGTTCATAGTACATTTGTACCCATGGCGGGATACCGCTGATCATGGTCATATTCTCCTTGACGGTTTCTTCGACAATTTTATCAAGTTTGGTTTCCCAGTCTTCTATACAATTCGTTTCATATCCCGGCATTTGGTTGGCTTTTAGCCAATTGGGGATCATATGATTGGAGATCCCTGAGAGTCTTCCTGTGAGCACTCCATTGGTTTTTGTCAGTTTTGGGCTACCAGACAAAAAAATCATTTTCCCATCCATGAATTTGGTCTGTCCGGTTTGGGCCATATAGTTGAAGACCATATTTCTGGCCGACCCGAAGTGATTTGGAACGCTTTGCTTGGTAAGTGGGATGTATTTAACTCCTGAAGTGGTGCCTGATGTTTTGGCAAAATAGGTAGGTCGTCCTGGCCAAAGGATATTTGTCCCTCCTTCTTTGGCTTCATCGAAGTAGGCACGTAGTTCTTCATAATCGCGAATGGGTACTTGTTTTTTGAAGTGCTCGTAGGACTTAATTTGTTGGAACTGGTGGTCTTTTCCAAATTTGGTGGCGGTTGCTTCGGAAATAAGTTGTTTGAAGATGGTTTGCTGGCAGGTAATGGGGTTGTTGGCTGCTTTTTTGATCTTTGCAGCCGTGTATTTTGCAAATGGTTTTATTAAGGTGGATTTTATTCCCATGGTGCAAATATAGTTGGATAATTTTGGAGATTGACAAATAAATTTAATTGTTACAAGGACAACTAACTATTTTTGCTGATCAAACTTTTTACTTCTATAGAAATACTTTTTTTAGTAAGTCAAATCACAATCTTCATTTGCACTAAAATAATGGCGAATAATAAACTTCAGAAAGGCCACTAGCTGTGTTGTATTAGGTAGTTAATTCTGCATTATAAAAATACATTCGATTTTTTACTCTACCATTTCCAAAAGGCATTCCAACTCCATCAAAAATGCTGCTCGAAAAATTGAAGTTACACGATAGGATAAACAATAGGAAATCTTATTTCATTTTACGCAAATTCATCCTTGAGAAAATTCATTTTCTAGTAACCGGGAGGCATAAAAAAAAGAGGATTCAAGTGAATGAAACCTCTTTTTGATGTTGAAAGTGATCTGGCCGGGGTTCGAACCCGGGACCCTCTGATTAAAAGTCAGATGCTCTACCAGCTGAGCTACCAGATCTCCTTTTTTTTGTCTAAAGCGATGCAAATATACGAGTCTAAAATAAATATCCAAGTTTAATACTCGCTTTTTTTAATTTAATCTTTTCTTCGCATCCAAAGTTAAGTAGAGAACAGCGATTCAACGAATTTAGTTCAACAATTTCAAGAAAAAAATAAATTGTTGGCCAACCGCTTATTTATAACTTCATAACTCCGGTTGCTGTGAAGTGAATTTGACGTTTGGGCTCTGTGATTGCGTCAATTTCTTCTTGGCTTGCGCCATCGTCTTCTGCGTAGTGTTGTAAATCGGCGACGGTAGTAATTTGCTCTTTTGCTTCACCTTTGATTAATACTTTGCCTGTCAGGTCTAAAGGAACGAAAAATCCGTAGTCCTTAAATCGAACCATGATGTCTTCTTCTCCTTCAGCGGCCATTGTCATCCAGCAACCTTTTTTCTTACAGACAGCGGTAATCTCGCCTTCTACCATAGCTGGTACGCTTTCCTTTCCAGCCATATCAGACAACAATTGATTGGCTGTTAAAGATTTTCCAGGGGTAAATGCTTCACCAAAAAACTCTTTTCCGTCCATCGTTTGTGAAGTAGCAGGCGTCGAATTCTGACAAGCAACAAACAACAACAAACAAAATCCTAAAATCGATATATTTTTCATAATGGTATTATTTTATGTAAAAATACAATTTATTAGGAAAATGAAAAGCTGAAATTTGAAGTTACGCCAAGTTAATTTTAAAACGGAAAGAAACAGAGGCTAGAAGGAGAAACAAAGATTCCCCTGCTAGCCAAGCTAATCTAAACAAATAGGAGACACCTTAGCAAAAGGTGCCTCCATTCATCAAAACAACACCACTATCTGAAAAAGAACACGCACTTTACAAGACAATTAGTTTTCCTTGATATTCCCCCTTCACCCCGGAAAGTTTAAGAAGGTAAATACCCGGATTTAAATTGTTTATGTCTAATGAATATTCTTCCTTGTCAACAATCAGTTGTTTGATTAATTTTCCAGACCCCAGTTCAATGATTTTTAGTTGTTGGTTGGCTCCTAAATTGGAGGGTATTTGAATAAGGACCTGATCTTTTGAAGGGTTGGGATAAATAGACAAACTGGCAATACTCGGAGAAATTGCACCAATGGAAGTCAAACTGCTTTGTGACTCAAAAGCACCGATATCTCTTCTGTTCATAAATACGGATTGCCCATTTTGATCGTCGTACTGATCCGCTGGATCTCCAGCATTGTAGGCAGGAGAGTTCGTCTGCAATTCATGGGTCATTGTAGATCCTGCATTTATCTGAAGCGGGCCAATTAATGGATTGGATCCTAGAATATCCCCACTGCCTGCACTAAACACTCCTAAGTCATCTAGATCTATTAAATTATACCCTCTTGTTTCAATCATTCCAGTTAGATTTTTACCAGTTGTTCCAAAGTTTAGGGCGACAATGCTATTTTTTAAGGAAATTGGGGTCATCCCATCTACTCCACCACCGGTAGATGCAGTATTATTAGTAATTGTAGTAGCAGTGATCATTAAATTTTGGCCATTATTGTAAACACCGCCACCTGTGTTTGTAGCAGTATTGCCTGATATCGTACTTGTCAAAATGGTCGTTAGGCTGCCACTTTTATCATGAACGGCTCCTCCAGAGGCATTAGCACCTGAAGCCATGTTATTAGAAAGCGTACTTGCTTCAATGTGGGTAGTTCCTCCATTGTTGAAAACAGCTCCCCCACCATCATCTGTCGCACTGCCTGCCGCTAAATTTGCATCCAGACTACATCTGATAATATTCATAGTAGAGCCAGATTGATTCCAGAGTCCGCCTCCTTCTCTGCCAGCTTCATTATCGTTGATCATGCAATCAGTAAAAGTGATCATGCTTGACATTCCTGTTACATGAAATGCGCCGCCGTTGCCAGGGGCAGGTGTCCCCGCTGTTCCATTCACATCATTTTCAGACAGAGCAGCATTCGAGACTTCGATCATTCCGTCAATCAATTCTATTGCCCCTCCCGCTCTATTCGCTGAGTTTAAGGCAAACGTGGTGCTCTCAATCATAACAGCGCCCGCCGTGCTTAGCAATCCACCTCCAGAACCGGACATTCCGTCGGCTATATTTCCAGTAAGTGTCGCATTATTGACCAACAGCGTTCCTCCATTGTTGAAGAGACCTCCACCCCCATTATCCGCAGCAGCTCCGCTAGCCGTATTCATACTTAGCATCGTTCCATCTACTGTCATTGTTCCTGAGCCATTCCAAAGTCCTCCTCCTTCAGAGGCCGCCACATTCCCACTTACCGTTCCTCCGGTAATTGTTGAATTTCCTGGGCCTGTTATGTGCAGACCGCCGCCATTGCCGGGGGCTGCTCCTGCTGTATTATCTTCTAGTATTATATTCGTAAGTGTAAGCATTGCTCCGGCTGTAGAATTGTCTTCTATTCCTCCGCCAGCGCGGATGGCAGTATTCGAAGTTAAAGTTGTACCTGTCACTGTAAGTGTTCCTTTATCATTTAGAATTCCGCCTCCTGAACCAGCTGTACCGTCAGCTATATTTCCTGTAAGTGTCGCATTGTTTACTACTAGCGTTCCTCCTGCGTTGAAGAGACCTCCTCCGCCATTATCCGCAGCAGCTCCGCTAGCCGTATTCATACTTAGCATCGTTCCATCTACTGTCATTGTTCCTGAGCCATTCCATAAACCTCCTCCTTCAGAGGCCGCCACATTCCCACTTACCGTTCCTCCGGTAATTGTAGCACTTCCTGGGCCAGTTATGTGTATGCCGCCTCCATTGCCAGGGGCCGCACTTGCAGCGTTTACTCCTGCATTATTATTAAGCAACATGACATTGGTCAAAATTAGGGACAAGCCCGCGCCTGAATTATCTTCGATGGCTCCTCCAGCTCTAAAGGCCGAATTGTTGGAGAAGGTGGTATTGGTAATTGTCAGGTTTCCTCCTACATCCAGAAATACTCCACCGCCAGAACCATTAGCAGCGGTAGCCTGATTGTTTTCGATGGTCGCATTTGAGATGTTAACATCTGCATTCGAGATATAGATGGCACCACCGTTATCTGCACTACCATTGAGGAGGGTTAGGTTGGAAAGGGTAACTGTTCCATTTGTAATGGTAAAAATTCTGCTCGTTGAATTTGCATCAATAGTTACTCCAACCACGGGGATCCCTGAAATCGTAAGGTCTTTGTTTATTATGAGTTCACTATTTAGAGTGATTGTTGAAATACTTGGGGCAAATGTAATTGTCCCTCCTGCTGGTGTGTCTTGTATTTCTTTTCTTAGAGAGCCATCCAGGCCTGTATCTAATGTGGTGCTTACATACTGGGCTTGCAAAGTCGCAGAGAAGAAAAAAGCAGCTAAAAGGCTAAAAGCGAAGTTGATAATTTTTTTCATAATGTTGATTTTGAATAGTTATTTTTTGATTTCAATGGTACTTACGGGTATTGGATCGCATTTGGATTTCAGCATTCAAAAAAAACTAGAAAAAGGACAAATGAAATTGATTTATGCAGCGGAAAGTTCCAGGATAATTTGGCATTTGATAGCAGAAGTAACGTTGATATGGTGTTCAATATGAAGAGGGATTTCAATAAAGTCGCCTGCTTTTAAGGAATGTATTTTTTGGCCGATCGTGATATCGCAAGCCCCTTCCACAATTAAAAATCTTTCTACTTCCTGGGTATGGATTTCTGGAGGAATCCCGCCATTAAGCCATATAACAAATAGGGTTCTCCCCTCTGAGGCGTGCAGTACATGGCCAGAAAAGTCATTGTTTCCAATAGGCTCCTGAAAATCCATATCATCGAGCCAGGGTTGGTAGTCTATAATTTCAGATTGCTTTGACAGGGAGGGCGGGACGCCTTTCTCTACGCCCCTTTCTAATCTATCCAAGTAGCTAATTTTTGCTATTAAGAATGGTTTTGCAAAGGGATTTACGGTTACTCCATTTACTTGGGCATAGACTTCCAAGGCTCTTTCAATTTCGAATAATTCTCGCAATAGCATAGAGGAAGCAACTAGTTCTGCTTCAACTTCCTCCATTTCTTTCAAAGAAAGATCTTCAAGAACATATAGTTCTAATTGTCCCGATTTCTTTAATTTCTCTGTTTTCATGCAATTGCAAATGGGTAGCTTACGTTCTACCTTATTCGACAATACATACGTGTAAGAGTCAGGAATTGGATTAAAAGAAAGAAAATTTTATTGCGTTTAACCTTCTTGAAATAACTGAAGATTTGAGGCTCCAGCCAGAAGGGAATAGTACATTATGCAGCAGAACGCTCTAGGATAAGTTTACATCTGGACTTGGAGGTAACGACTACCTGATGGTTAATGAAGAGTGGGATTTCAAGAAAATCACCAGGGGTCAAAGAATGTGTTTTGTCTCCAATCGTTATATCGCAAGTGCCTTCCACGATCAGGAATTTTTCAATTTCGTGGGTATGAATTTCAGGAGGTGCTCCTTCTTTCAGCCAGACGATTAATGTTTTGCGCTCTGGAGAAGCATGGAGGATGTGGCCGTGCATGGAGTCGTATTCAACTGGTTCCTGGAGGTCTTCTCTATCCAACCATTCCTGGAAGTCTACTATCTTGGAATTTGGGCTCAAGGGAGGTGGTGTTGTTGCCGTTTCTCCATTGGCTAGTCGCTCTGCATAGTTTACAGCGGTAACGAGCATAGACCGCCCTGTAGGGTCTGTCTTAGCGGCATTTAGCTGTGCATAGACTTCGAATGACTTTTCTATTTCGAACAACTCTTGTTTCAGTGCTGGATATTTGGAAATAGCTTGCTCGACTTCGGCAAGTTCTTTAGAAGAAAGATCTCCTAAAACATACAGTTCAAGTATTCCCGAGTTTTTGATTTCTTCTAATTCCATAACAATTGAATAAATAACAATACCAAAATTAGCCCGCCAATGAAAATCGTTTTTTCTTCTTTTAGTTCTTCTCTTAAGATTAAGATCGCCTTGCGAAGTCGGGACTTTACAGTGCCAAGAGGTAGACCCAGCTTTGCTGCTGCTTCAACATGGGAATAGCCCATTAAATAAACATAATCCAATACGATTTTGTATTTTTCGTCCAAGTTGGCAGTCAATTTTTCTACATCTAGTTTTGAATAGTTGTCTGACACTTTACTGTCGTGGATTGCGGCGTCAAATGAAAGTGTATTTCTTTGGTGTTCGATTTTCTTTAGACGGATTAGATCGATTGCCGTATTTCTAGCTATGCGAGCCATCCAAGTAAAAAAGGTAGATTTAGAGGAATCGTAGGTTTCAATTTTTGTCCAAACTTTCAAAAATGTTTCTTGTAATACTTCTTCTCCTAGTTGTTCAGAATTTACAATTCGTACAATAATCCCCATCAATGCATTCGCATAGTTATCATAGAAAAACAATAACCCCTTTTGATCCTTCTCCTTTATTAATTGTATCGCAATGTCGATCGTCATATTTATGCTTATAGGCAGCTAAGCTAAGTAAATATTCTAAAAAAGACAATCTTTCCACTTGAGCCATTCCACGCATAATTCCATAGAAGACTGGTCAAATCAATTGTTACAGTCAATTTTACAAAAAAAATCAACCCAAAAAATCCAATTGTGCCTCCATCCCCGTAGGTACTTTCAAATATCTTATCTACAAAAACAATAAGTTGCGTCCCTAACATGAACCAAGGATTTTAAATTGATAGATCGGTAAAGAACTATTTTACCCATACCCTATGGCGATTTTTAGTTTTATAGACTCGGCTGTTTTTCCTAGGAAGAACAGCCGTTTATTTTGTAGCAGCTTAGGAAGGTACTGTAGTCTTTCAGATCCTGTAAGGAGCGGTCTTGCAGCGAAGTGGCTTGCCTTCTCTTAGCAAGCGGTTTATACTTCCTTTCCTCTTCTCAAAAAAAACCCTATTTTAGCGGCCACAAACAATACGGATGCAGCTATTTTATTCTAAGAATATTGAAGACAACATTGCGATTTTGCCGCCAGAAGAGGCTCGGCATTGCTTGCAGGCATTGCGCAAAAAAACAGGAGATCCAGTTTCTTTTGTAGATGGCGTCGGTGGGTTTTATGAAGGCACAATTCTAGAGGCCAGCAAAAAAAGATGTTCCATTCGGATCACAAGCCACAAGCAGCAGCCACCTCAACCGGAAGTCCGTTTGCACCTTGCGATAGCCCCAACAAAAAACATTGGCCGTCTGGAGTGGTTTTTAGAGAAGGCGACAGAGTTTGGTGTTACGGAGATCACACCAATCCTTTGCGACCGTTCAGAACGTCGAAAACTTAGACTAGATCGCCTTGAGAAGATCGTCCTCTCTGCCATGAAACAATCCCTGAAGGCATGGCTACCTAAAATCAATGATCTCACTAAATTGGAGGACCTAATCGCCCAGGAGCCTATTGGCGATTGTCAACAATTTATTGCATATTGCAACGATGCCCAACGAATTCCGTTAAAAGAAGGCTACCGGCCAGGAAAAAATGTATTAATTTTGATTGGACCGGAAGGTGATTTTACCGAAAAAGAAGTAGGCATGGCGTTTGATCATGGTTTTACTGGTGTTAGTTTAGGTGAAAGCCGCTTGCGCACAGAAACTGCTGGACTTGCAGCATGCCACATCATAAATCTATTCAATTAATTATGAACATAAACTCCTTTTCTTTGTCTAAAACTGCTCCATTGGCGGTCTTGTTGATTTTCTTATTTGCTACGGCATTTGCTCCTTTAGGCAAACCATCGACGAAATTGGCATTACTGAAATATAGTGGTGGTGGTGACTGGTATTCCAACCCAACTGCCCTGCCCAATTTGGCTGAATTCTGCAACGACAATCTGGGAACCAACTTACACAAAGAATATGCTACGGTAGAAGTTGGTAGCGCAGAATTATTCAATCATCCCTGGGCACACATGACTGGCCACGGGAATGTTGTTTTTTCTGATACGGAAGCGGAAAACCTGAGGAACTATCTTTTGGCTGGCGGTTTTTTGCATGTTGACGATAACTATGGAATGGATAAATTTATCCGCCCAGCAATGAAAAAAGTATTTCCAGAATTAGATTTTATCGAATTGCCCTTTACCCACGAAATATATTCACAGCGGTTTCAATTTAAGAATGGATTGCCAAAGATTCATGAGCATGATGGTAAAGCTGCGCAAGGGTTTGGATTGATCTGGGAAGATCGGTTGGTCTGTTTTTATTCCTTTGAGTCGGATTTAGGGGATGGTTGGGAAGATCGGGATGTGCATAAAGATCCTGAGGAGGTTCGCCAGAAGGCGCTGAAAATGGGTGCGAATATTATCCAGTATGCTTTTCAGCGGTAGAAGGTAGAAAGTAGAAGGACTCGTTCGTTTGCTAAGGCAAACCTAAGCGTAGAGGGCTGAGCCAGCTTCCAGTAGAGGGACAAATGTGCTCTTGGACTACCTATCATTCAAACACCAAATAGAGTTAATTACGTGGCCAGTACTGGGTACTTTTCTATCCTTTGGTTATCACCCACAGCGCTTTCGCACTGTGCTACAGCCATGGCCGCCCTGCTGTGCTGAAAAGCGGACAATAGTATACCACAAAAAAATGCGGAACAACAATAGTCATCCCGCATCCCTTATTCGTTAGTACTAATTATTTCTAGTACTCATCTTCGTTAAAAAAGAAATCATCATTTCTTGGATAATCAGGCCAGATATCATCCATACTTTCGTATAGCTCGCCTTCATCTTCTAGTTGTTGCAAATTCTCAATAACTTCGATCGGACAGCCGGAACGTATAGCATAATCTATAAGTTCGTCTCTCGTTGCCGGCCAAGGGGCTTCTTCTAAATGAGAAGCTAGTTCAAGTGTCCAATACATAGGATTAACATTAAAATTAAAACATAAATCAATTCGCGCAAAAGTCGTTTATCAGAACGACTATTCCAAACAATTGTTTCAAAATTTTATTAACAATCTCAACAATTTGTACAAAATACTGCTTGTCAATATGTTAAATCTAATATCTCGAAAAAAAATACTTGGCTTGCCGCAAATGTATTTATTTAAAAACATTTATTCAAAGAATTCTCTACAAACTATTTCATAGCTCCATTCTTCTACTATTTACCAACCTAAACTGTACCATTTTTTTTGAAATACCAAATTTTTGCTACCCTGATCTAAAAAATAAACACTCAGCTACTGATTTCCTGTCACTTACACATTTTTATTGGGATATTTTTTTAGATCTTAACTTCTTTAAATCTTATATGGAGGCAAAAAAATGACCTTTCAAGTGAATATTGAAAGGTCATTTTTATTTTTTTCGGTTGAATTCTGTTGGACGATGTCCTCTCTAGATAATCAACATTGCGTCTCCGTAACTGAAGAATTTATACTTTTCTTTTACGGCTTCCTCATAAGCGCGCATCATCAGATCGTATCCTCCAAAAGCGCAAACCATAATCAGCAAGCTGGATTTTGGAAGGTGGAAATTGGTGATCATTGCATTTGCAATTCTGAATTCGTGCGGCGGAAAGATGAAAACATTAGTCCAACCTTCAGCGGGCTTTAAAGAGCGAGTTGCAGAAACAGCAGACTCGATTGAACGCATGGAGGTCGTACCTACTGCACAGATTCGTTTGCCTGTTTTCTGAGCTTTGTTTACTATTTCCGTAGCAGGAAGGCTGACTTTAAAATACTCAGCATCCATTTTATGCTTAGATAAATCTTCAACTTCGATATCTCGGAATGTACCCAAACCAATATGCAGCGTAACTTCGGCATTGTTAATTCCTTTAAGCTCAAAACGCTTTAGGAGTTCATCACTGAAGTGAAGACCAGCAGTAGGAGCAGCAACTGCGCCAATTTGTGATGCGAACACTGTTTGATACCGTTCTCGATCTATTTCTTCCACAGGTCGGTCGATATACTTTGGTAAAGGTGTATTTCCTAGGCTGTCCAACAGCGTTCGGAATTCTAACTCTTCCCCATCGAATAGGAATCGGATAGTTCGTCCTCTTGAAGTGGTATTATCGACCACCTCGGCTACTAGTACATCGTTATCCGCTTCATCGCTGAAGTACAGTTTGTTGCCAACTCTGATTTTTCTTGCGGGATCCACTAAAACATCCAAAAGTTTCATCTCATTGTTTAGCTCTCTGAGCAAAAACACTTCAATTCGAGCTCCTGTTTTTTCCTTTCGGCCATATAAACGGGCAGGAAAAACTTTTGTGTTGTTAAGAATTAACACATCATCCTCGTCGAAATATTCTATTACATTTTTAAATACTTTATGTTCGATTTCACCAGTTTCACGGTGCACGACCATAAGTCTTGCTTCGTCCCGAATTTCTGCGGGATATTTAGCCACTAATTCTTCTGGTAATTCAAAATTAAAGTGGGAAAGCTTCATCCTCATAAATCAATATATTTTTTGTGGGTGCAAATTTAGTGATTTTATTGAGGAATAACGAAGGTTTTTGATTAATTGTAGAGTTGTCTTTGGATATAATTGGTATTTTTTTTTGTTAAATGCCCTACTTGTTGCAAATTCAGCAAATCAATCGAAGATATTCGGGTGTTTATCTAAACCATTGTACAGACAAACAGGTTTTATTTACATTTGAGGTATGATCATATTCAAAATAATTGGAGAAAGTATTCGGCAAGCCTTCCAGCAACTGGTTGGCAATAAGCTGCGATCTTTTCTTTCTTTGTTGGGAATAACGATTGGTATTTGGTGCGTGATCACCGTATTGTCGGCTGTAGACTCCTTGGAATACAGCATTATCAATAGTTTTGAAGAACTAGGCAATGATGTGATTTATGTTTCAAAGCGACCATGGGGAGAAGATCCAGACGAGAATAGATGGAAGTATAAAAAACGCAAAAACCCTGGTTATAATGAGTACAAAGCCTTAAAGAAAAATGTAAAATCAGCAAAAAGTGTCTCTTATTCTGCTTTTGTGGGCAGTCGCAATCTCGAGTTTGGCTCCTACAATATTACAGGAGCGGTCGTTTTGGGGGTGACTTATGACTTTGCAGAAATGTATAGTCTGGACTTTGCCAGCGGGCGATACTTTTCTCCAGCAGAATACCAATATGGAGCGAATCAAATTGTGATTGGTCATAAAATTACCGAAACGCTATTCCCGCCAGGGATGGATCCAGTCGGCAAAAAAATAAAAATACTAGGGCGAAGGATGCAAGTTATCGGGGTTTTAGAAAAGGAAGGGAAGGACTTAGTCAACCCCTTAAACTTTGATGATGTGGTATTTATGCCGTATTCTTCGGCACAAAACTTTGTCAATACAAAAAGAAACAGAGGCGGCCTGCTCAATGTAAAGGCAAAATCTGGGATTGGACTGGATCAACTCAAAGATGACATCACCAGTGTTTTGCGGTCTTTTCATCGATTGCAGCCTAAGCAAAAGGATGATTTTTCACTCAACAATATCTCTATCCTAACTAATTTTCTGTCCAATATTTTTGGGGCGCTTTGGGTAGTTGGGCTTGTGATCGCTGGTTTTTCAATTTTGGTCGGAGGATTTGGGGTGGCAAACATCATGTTTGTTTCTGTGAAGGAGCGAACCAGTATGATTGGTATCAAAAAAGCATTGGGCGCTAAAAATTTTATAATTCTCACGGAGTTTCTGATTGAGTCGGTGATCCTCTGCCTTTTGGGCGGTTTTATTGGGCTAGCACTGGTTTTTCTGATGGCTAAGGCCGCTACTAACGCGATGGATTTCGAATTTTTTGTTTCTGCAAAGAACATTATATTTGGAGTAGGTACTTCTGTTGTTATTGGAATTGTTGCTGGAATATTGCCAGCTATAAGTGCTTCCAGAATGGACCCTGTTGAGGCTATCCGTTCTTGAGTCAGTGGTGCTTCACCCATGCTGGGTTTGAGGCTCTTTAAAGTGAAACATCGATTTGTAATAGTTTGGTAAAAAACTAAATTGCTCTTGTCTTGAGGCCGTTTATCAGCTACATTTGTTGGTAGTAGTGTTTAGGTATTTCACTCCATCAATTGCTAGGAAATTGAATAGCTAACTTTTATCCTTCCTACAATAATCATCAGTAATCTTGGTGGATTAATGCTTGGTTGCGGCATCATTGTTCCTATAACTTGCCCGCACTACCAAAAGTCAGTCCACCCTAGTATTACTACTAAAAGCTAAATTTATGAAGCGATTATTATTGTTAACACTGCTGCTTTCCTTACCATTTTTAGTGTACAGCCAATATTCACCATTTCTGGAAGAAGATAAACATTGGATTTATTATGAATACGTTGGACAGGATTACCCATACATAGCGGCCGCATTTATTTTAAATGTCCAAGGAGACACGATCATTCAAGGTACTTCTTATAAAAAATTAGTCCGAAACAATTTGGCGGTCTACCAGTCTTGCCCTTACCCTCCTTGCTATTTACCCTATATTCCCTATCAGGTTGATTCAAAATCTGTTTATGCTTTTTTGAGGGAAGACACGCAAGCACAACAGGTATATCGCTATCTGCCTCCCTCCGGCAACTCTTGCTCTGACGACTATTTATTGTATGATTTTTCATCAACTCAAGGAGACACGCTCAATGCTTGTCTGCGCAATGGGATAGGCAACACTGCGCTACCAGGTGTTGGATTAGTCGACAGTATCGGCAATAAAAACATTTACCAACAACAACGAGAAATAATTTACACTACAGGATGGTTTACTCCTATAGGACTGCCTGCTCTGGGTCGCATGGAACTTGCAGAAGGCATCGGATTTTTGAACCACAGTTTTTTCCGAGGGCAAAACAACGTCTTACAAGATGTGTGCTATGGAGATTACACCGCCTGCAATATTGTCTCGTCCAGCAAGGAAATTCTAGAGCAACAAATGTTTGCTATCTATCCAAATCCAACTTCCAACAGCATAACCATAGACACCAACCTCCCGATCGAGGAAACAACAGTTTATGACCAAATGGGGCGCTCTTTGTTGATTACAACCGCTACATCTATTGATGTGAGTCATCTTGCTCCTGGTGTTTATCCATTATCAATTAGATGGAAGAATGGGAAACGGGTTGTTCGAAAAATCATAGTATTGTAATATACGACCGACTAATTTTGCGGTACAAAATTTTGAATAGGGGCAGAGGGATTTGCACTTCGCTTCTTTCTGTACTGTTTCACCCCTTCGTGGTTTCGATCAGATTTCAGTTCGGGAGTTACCTGTATTTCCTCCCTTCGGGATTTGTCCTTTAGCAAAGCGATCTTTATACGCTGAGTTTGCAAAGCAAAAGAGTCTCGATATTAAAACTATTTCCAAAATAAAACGTTTTACAAGGAGCGGGTATATAGCCGAGGATGGCTAGTAAAAGTTAGTTACTAAAACAATAAAATCCTTAGGACATTTAATAAACTTATTTTTACCTAAATTTGCCAACTCATTATGAAACTATTAGCAATGGACAGGTACCTTTCTTTGATCAAATTTAGTCACACCATTTTCGCACTTCCTTTTGCGTTGATCGGATTTTTTTTGGCGAGAAGGGAGTTGAATATTGGGTTTAGTTGGCAGTTGTTTTTGTTGGTCATCCTTTGTATGGTTTTTGCGCGGAGTGCGGCGATGGCTTTCAATCGATATATTGATCGGGATATTGACGAAAAAAATCCTAGGACGATTGAACGGGAGATCCCTGCTGGTAAAATCAGTCCGCCGAAAGCGTTGGCGTTTGTTATTGTCAATTGTTTGTTGTTTGTGGTGGCGACTTGGTTTATCAATCCGCTTTGCTTTTATCTGTCTCCGATTGCCTTGTTTATTATTTTGGTGTATAGTTATACCAAGCGATTTACGTGGTTGTGTCATTTTGTGTTGGGCCTGGGGCTTTCTCTAGCGCCGATTGGTGCCTATCTGGCTGCTGGCGGGCAATTTGACATCATTCCCCTACTCTATTCGTTTGCGGTTTTGTGCTGGGTTTCGGGTTTTGATATCATTTATGCTTTGCAGGATGAAGAGTTTGATCGATCGCTCGACTTGCAGTCTATTCCAGTTCGCTTGGGGACAAAAAACTCGTTACTGCTTTCCTCGGTATTGCATATGTTGTGTGCTGTTTTTATCCTTATGAATGCGTATTTGATTGCGAACCGATTTCCTGATTTTGGCTGGGTGTTGCTGCTGGGTTCTATACTATTTGTTGGATTGTTGGTCTATCAGCACACGCTGGTGAAGGCGGATGATTTGAGTCGAGTCAATCTCGCATTTTTTACAACGAATGGTATTGCAAGTGTATTGCTAAGTGTTTTCTTTTTGGTGGATTTGATGGCAATTTGACGATTTTTGTTTGGTTTTAGACGAATGTTTCTTAGTTGTGGAACTAACTCGCCTTTTCCACCGTATTTTAAGTAGGAACCACTTTGTAAAACCAAAAAACGATTATGAAACAACTGATTCTAAGTTTTTCTTTTTTTCTGGTAACGCTCCCCTTTCTAATTGCTTCGGAAACACCATTCATTCAAGATTATACCAACACCTTAACTCAAGAACAACTAGCAACGATCAATGCGCTGAGTAAAGAAATTCAGCATAGAGATAATATCGAATTCAGGACTATCCTTGTAGATCGATTGGATCCAGGAAAGTCTTCGAGATCCCAAGCGACCCAACTCGCCAACAAACTGGGGGTCGGTCAACACAATGAAGAACGAGGGGCACTGATCTTTTTTTCTGTGAAGGATCGAAAACTCTTTATTGCAACTAGCAAAGCGGTCAAACAACAATTGACAGAGCCGGCCATTGACGAGGTCATCAAACTATATATGAAGCCCCTCCTAAAAATGGACAACTACGCAGCTGCTATTGAACAAGGAATTGCAGGATTGAGCAAGCAGATACTTTCTCCAAAATCATTTATAACATGGCCAAAATGGCCCAAATGGTCGATTCCTGCGATCTTTGCCATCTTTAGTGTAATTGGCATTTTTGTTAATTTTTTCCTATTTAGAGGTGATAAAACACCTGGCCAATCTTTTGGTGACGATGGTTTTGATTCTGGTTTTGGCTCTGGTGGATCTGATGGTGGTGGTTCTTTTGACGGGAGCGGCAGTGGCGATGATTATTAAATTACTTGTAATTGCTAAAAAAACGCTTGCCTAAAGGAGGATATCTTTTTTTTGTTGGTCAAAAACCTACTATTAACGAATCACGCCCCCTTCCACGCAACATTTCCATTCATTTATTTATCTTTGCGACGTGGGACGAATAATGGGCATAGATTACGGAACGAAGCGAACAGGACTTGCTGTTTCTGATCCGCTGAAAATAATTGCGGGGGGGCTAGATACAGTAGCCACTGGTGAACTATTTGATTATTTATGCCTTTATATTAGTAAAGAAGAGGTAGAATGTATCGTAGTTGGTGAACCCTTGCAACTAAATGATGAACCAAGTCCTATTGAGCACTTGATTGTTGGATTCATTCGAAAAATAAAAAAAGAATTTCCCAGTATAAAAATTGCCCGGGTAGACGAACGATTCACCTCTAAAAAGGCAACAAAAATAATCCGCCAAAGCGGAGCAAAAAAGAAAAAAAGAAGAGACAAAGGATTAGTGGATAAAATAAGCGCTGTACTCATATTGCAGGACTATATGGAATCCATCCGACCTTAAACTGAATATTAAAAAGAGATTATGATACTACCGATTTATTGCTTTGGGTTTCCTGTTTTAAGAGAAGAAGCTAAAGAAATACCTAAAGATTTTGAAGATTTACCGAAACTGGTGGAAGACATGTTTGAAACAATGTATGCTGCTAGCGGTGTCGGACTTGCCGGACCTCAAGTAGGTAAATCCCTACGAATTTTCACCGTAGACACCATCCAAAGTATGGAAGAAGGTGAAGAAGACCAAGGAATCAAAAAAGCATTTATCAACGCCGAAATCACTGCCGAATCTGGCAAAGCCTACGACTATGAAGAAGGCTGCCTAAGTATTCCTAACATTAGAGGCGATGTATCCCGTCAACCAAAAATCAGAGTTACTTATTTTGACGAAAACTGGGTAAAGCATGATGAGATATACGACGGCCTTAATGCCAGAGTCATCCAACATGAATATGACCACATCGATGGCATTTTGTTCCTGGATCATCTTAAACCTATTAAAAAAAGGCTGATTAAGCGTAAGCTTGAAAAATTGAGAAAAGGTCTCATCGAAGTAGACTACAAAGTGAAATTTAACTTACGCTAATCTACCCATTCAAAACAAAGTAACTCCATGATCGAAGCCACTGAATCTTACAAGAAAATACAGGTGACCGAATCCTATGATGTCATCGTGATCGGGTCAGGGATTAGTGGCCTAGGGCTAGCCGCCATTCTTTCCAAGGAAGGGAAACGGGTGCTTGTGCTCGAACAACACTATACGATCGGAGGGTTTACGCATGTTTTTAAACGGCCGGAATATGAGTGGGATGTGGGCTTGCACTACATTGGCAAAATCGATGATCCTAATGAGTTTAACTACCAGTTATTTCATCACATCACTAACGGAAAGATCGAATGGGAACCAATGCCGGATGACTTTGATAAAATTATTGTTAAAGGAAAGCAATATGATATTGTAGCTGGAAGAGAGGAGTTTGCCGAAAAAATGAAGGAGCAATTTCCTACCCCGGAAGATCATAAATCAATAGATCAATATATGGAATTGCTGCTGGAAGCGCAGCAAGTGTTTTCGATGTATTTTGCAGAACGGATGTTGCCTAAGTTTTGGTCAAAAATCTTTGGTGGGTTGATGAAAAAGGGCTTCGGTAAATTTGCACACCGCACTACCCTCTCCGTCCTCAGCGAAATCACCAGCAACAAGGAGCTGATCGCGGTCCTAACCGGCCAATATGGCGATTACGGTGTAGCACCTGCGGAAAGCAGTTTTGGTATTCACTGCACGATCGTCAATCATTATATGGAAGGGGCTTGTTTCCCTGTGGGTGGGTCAGCCAGTATTGCCAATTATATTTGTCCCGTCATCAAGGAAGCCGGCGGACTGGTTCTGTCCAATGCTGAAGTAGCGGAGATAATTGTCAAAAAAAATACGGCCGTCGGTGTAAAAATGAAAGACGGCAAAGCGCTCTTCGCTCCTAAGATTGTCAGCAGTGCCGGCGCCATGAATACGTACCTTCGGCTACTACCACCGGCTATTCGCGAAAAGCACAATTTCAAGGAAAAACTGCGTGGACTAAAACCATCGGTAGCTCATATTTGCTTGTATATCGGAATAAAAGATACCGCCGAAAATCTCGGCCTGAAAAAATCAAACTACTGGATTTATCAGCACAATGATCATGACAAAGCCGGCGCAGACTTCCTTCGCAATCCCTTGGAAAATGATTTTCCGGTGGTCTATATTTCTTTTCCTTCGGTGAAAGACCCTACCTGGGAAGATCGGTATCCGGGTAAAAGTACGATAGAGATTATTACCGTTGCTCCTTACGAATTGTTTGAACAATGGGAAGGGGAACGCTGGAAAAAACGAGGGGATGAATATTTGCAATTGAAGGAAAAATTTTCTCAGAAGCTGCTGGAGTCCTTGTATTCAGTAGCCCCAAATTTGCGCGGTAAGATTGATTATTATGAATTGTCTTCTCCTTTGTCGACCAAACATTTTACCAACTATGAGCATGGAGAGATCTATGGTCTTGCTGCTACGCCAGAACGGTTCGAACATAAATTTTTGCGGGTAGTCTCTCCTGTTAAAAATCTGTTTTTGACGGGGCAGGATATTCTGTGTGTCGGGGTAATGGGTGCTTTGAGTTCTGGGGTGTTTACCGCTTCTATTTTATTGAAGAAAAACTGTATGAATAGTATTAAAAAGACGGCAAAAGAGGAATTGGGGATCTTGGATTAATACGGGAATACGTTTTTTTAATACGCTCAATGATACGTTGGTTTTATGCACAGTATGGATGGTATTGTATCTCTTTGATAGCGGTATTTTTCATTATTCTCCCTTTTCATTATCTCATTTGAATGTTTCACTAAGCACACATATAAAAAATACTTTATATTTGTCAAAAAAAGAACATGAAACATGATGCAATTATCAGTATAGAGAACTTGATTGGTCAGGCGAGATACGAGATGGCAATGGACTACATGATGCGAATTACACAGAATCTTCTAGACAATAAAAAGCTGTACAACGAACTAATAAAGGTAAAAGCGAGGGTCTCTCAAATTCAAAAAGAAAAAAAAGACGGGCACTTTACCAACGAAACCTACTTGACAGAAATCAATAAAGTGACGTACAGCATTATCGACTGCAAGGACGAAGTTGAAAAAACACTGGGACAAATTCCAAAACAAGAAGACCTTAGAAACATCGAAATTGAGTTGTTGGTGCATGCGAATGCGTATGCGAGCATGATAGAAGATATCGATATGTTTGCAAAGACAATCCATCCAGACATCCATGCCGAATCCTTGCCGTTGGTAAATAATTTATTCCAGCAAATAGACGCCGAATACGAGATTTTGTCCATTGAAATCACTGCGATGGATGAGCAATTTGCCACCGCAACGGTAACACAAATCACTCGCCCGCTAGGAGAAGCAGCACATTTCAATGCCAACGTTTCTTCCTTTATCCATTCGTTTGAGAAAGTAAACGGCAGATGGAAATTCTTTGCTCAAATCCTTAAAAAAATGGAATTATTGAATAGCATCTAACCAATTCCTTTCGTTATATTTATGCTTCAATTTAGCGAATGGGAATATTAGACAAATTTAAACGACTACTTTCAAATGACCAGCAACCGGACTTTGCTAACAAGCTGGAATATGAACGGATTATCGATGATTCAATAAACGATCCTGTGCATCCGTATACCAACTACTGGAATATTAAGGTTAGTGTATTAGAAGTTTATAAAAAAGAAGTGAAGGGTTGGCCAGACAAAAAAAAGGTCGATTTCATTGTTTATTGTGCCAAGCAATCCCACCGTTATCGTGCTAAGAGAAACCGACTAAGCAATCAATATCAAAATCAACCAAAATTATACTTTCTACTAGACTACATTAAGCAGCTAATGCGGACTAAGCTTGCTTTGGAGGAAAAAGATGTCGTCCAAATCGCTCAAGCATTTGTACAAAGTAGCGAAGACAATTACTCGTTTGTCAACTCCTGGCCGACAAATTATTTCCTAAGCAAAATTATCAAGCAATACAAAGGAAAAAAAATTGGCGCGGAAATGAAGAGGTCCTTAACCGAGCTCAAAAATATTTTTCAAGATGAAAAATTCAACAGTTATCAAAAAGAAGTGAGTGGTTTTATTGTAAAAATTGACCAACTGTTTTTTGATGCTGTTAATGAAGGAGCGGCGGCAGTAAAAGTGTTGTTTTATGAACCGGATGAATTTGGTGCTTTCGCGAATAATACGCTGCATAACTTAAAAACAGAAGAACAAAATTGCTGGTTTCAGTTATTGCTGATTGCTCAAAAAGCAACCGGGTCCAAGCCTACTAAAAAATACCTGAATACGACTAAAGAATTGTATAAAGAGTTGGGCGCTAACAAATTTAAGAAGGTGGTCAACAGTTGGCTGGAGTACTTGGTCCTTCTGAAAAACCAAGAAAAAATCCATTATCATGAATACCTGAATCAGCGCACCGAGTATACGGAGGAGTTTTTTGTTACTGCTGGCAACCTTACCGCCATCAAGGGTTTTGTCTGGATGTGTGCCCACTTTCATGACGAAAAAACGCTACGCAACATTAGCAATCTAAGTGTTCGGTGTTACAAAAAAATACCAGGGCAAGGACCTGCAGCAGCAGGGTTGGGAAACGCTTGTTTCTATATGCTCTACAAATCCAAAGGAATGGATGGTATTGGGCAACTGACCAAACTAAAACAGAAAATCAAACAAACTAACGGCCGAAAAATAATTGGCAAATATCTATTAGCCGCAGCAAAAGAAAAAGGGGTCTCCCTTCACCAAATTGAAGAACTGTCTGTTGATGACTACGGTTTGACAGAAGGCAAACGCACAATTGCCTTTGACGAATACACCGCCCAACTTCAAATAACCGGCGTCGGAAAATCATCCTTAATCTGGGAAAAACCAGATGGAAAAACACAGAAGTCAGACCCCAGCTATGTGAAGGAAAAACACAAGGAAAAATTAAAGAAATTAAAACAACTCAAAAAACAAATTGACCAATCTACCTCTGCTCAACGATCAAGAATCGACCTGCTGTTTCGAGCAAATCGTACTTGGAATCTGGAGGAACTGAATCAGTTTTACATCCACCATGGATTGGTTTCTTTCCTAGCAAAAAACATCATTTGGATATTTGAAGAAGCGGGCAAAAAACAAGCCGCCATCTACCTCAACAAACAATGGGTCACCAACGAACTAACCCCGTTTTCTCCTACTGACTCCAATAAAATAACGCTCTGGCATCCTTCCGAACAACCCGTAGCAGCAATCAAAAAATGGCGGGAGTTTTTATACAGCCATGAACTTCGGCAGCCCATCAAACAAGCGCATCGCGAAGTCTATTTGTTGACAGAAGCAGAGATAAACACTGGCGTTTACAGCAATAGAATGGCCGCGCATATTCTCAAACAACACCAGTATGTCTCTTTGGCAAAAATCAGAAATTGGAATGCTTCATTGCAAGGCACCTGGGACGGTGGAGGTTCTGACATTGCTGTTTTGAAGCTGCCTGAGTATAACTTGAAAGCAGAATTTTGGGTACAAAGTATTGAAGCGGATGATGCCTTCAACGCGACTGGTATTTGGAATTATGTGAGCACCGATCAGATTCGATTTTACGACCTTGCTACTGGGGAATTGCTCAACCTAAGGGGTATTCTTCCTATTCCATTTTCAGAAGTTTTGCGGGATACTGATTTGTTTGTCGGTGTGGCTAGTGTTGGTAATGATCCTGCGTGGATGGACTCGGGAGAGTTGCCTGCTTATCGAAATTATTGGCACACTTATTCTTTCGGAGATTTGACGGAAACTGCCAAGAATAGAAAGGAAATACTGGAGAAATTAGTCCCTCGATTGAAGATCAGCAAACAAGCAAAAATTGAAAACAAATTTCTGATCGTGGAAGGCAAACTAAGGACTTACAAAATTCATTTAGGAAGCACCAACATTCTGATGGAGCCTAACGATCAATATTTGTGTATTGTGCCTGACCGCAAGAAAAAAGACGTAACGGGTAATCTGTTTATTCCCTTTGAGGGCGATGCTGGATTGTCGATTATTTTGTCGAAAGCATTTATGCTGGCTGCGGATGATAAGATTACGGATTCGTCTATTACTTCGCAGATTAAGATGCGTTGATTATTGAGTTCGGGAACTTTTGAGATTTCTTCCTCGTTGAACGAAACACTATGAAAACAGACAAGCGCAACATTCTTGAAAACGACCAACCCTTCTCCTGGAAATTGACAAAAAATGGGAAGGCATTAATCTATTGGAATAATAAATTGATAAAGACAGCAGTCGGCAGTGATTTTAAAAAACTCGTCAAACTGATTGAAACAGATGATGCACTGACAATTCAGCATTTTCTAGCACGGATCACTGGCAATTTCAAGCATGGAAATGAGCGATTGTAGGTAGTTGATACCTTTCCAATAATCTGTTGTTCACTAATAACAATTTACTACATTAGCAGAATGGGAGAATGGAACAATCCACACGATAAGTTTTGACATGGAGTTGATCCATTTAGCATCGATGGAAGCATCGGATTTGATTAGGATTTGACCCAAAAATTGCCTCAAAAATCTCTGGTTTGTCATTGGAAGCGGTAAATGAAGTTTAGCGCAGATTGAAAGCAGCCCAAAAGTAAGCCCCCATTCCTAGATAAAAACCTCAACTATTTCCGGCCAAAGTCGGCAGGAATCTCTCCCCACTCTTTCGTTTCCCACTTCAATATTTTGTTTGGCCACGTGTTGTTTTTTAGCCAGATCTCCGCACGGTCTACTAGTTTGTACATCCCTTCGTTTACAGCAGAGCGCTGCAATTTGCTGCGGTGTTTTTTCTTTTTGACCCATCCAATGGCGATCCTTGAATCTGAATAGATCGGCAGATCACTATTTTTTTGTTTTAGGTAGGCGAGCCCGTGCACTAAGGCTAGAAATTCACCAACATTGTTGGTACCTTTTCTGAAGGGGCCCATTCTAAAAAATTCGATGCCCGTTTTGGTGTCTACTCCCCGGTATTCCATGGCTCCAGGGTTGCCACTGCAAGCGGCATCTACTGCTATGCTATCCCAAATGATGGCTTCTCTTGCTTTGGCACTGACGTTTTTTTTGGTAGTTTGTTTAGGACTTTTGCCTATGTAATCTCGGGAATCACTGTAGTAGGCATCATCTGCTTCTTCCTTGGATTTGAAGGACTTGTATCGGGCACCTTCAAAACCATTGACTTGTCGCTGGCATTCTGGCCAACTGGTGTAAATCCCTGGTTCGTGGCCTTCCCAGACAACGTAGTATTTTTGCTTGGCCATTATTTGTAACTTTATGGCGCAAGATAGTAAAAATTGGTTATTGGTTAATAAGTTATTTGATTCGAAAGTAAGGAGTTTGTTTGTATTGGAACGGATCGAACTATTTTTTGGTTTTAATTAGACCTGATACCTTAAGGGCTTAGCCCACATTCATAGATAACATAGGTAAAATGAAGAAACAATTGATGAACATACTGGACTTCAGTGATCTGTTTATGCAGCGGACTGTTATCTTTTTTGTGGTACTTGAATTGGTTGTTCTTTTTGTGGTTGGGCAAGAAATATTAGCCTTGGATTATGCCTTTGAGGGATTGGCTAATCGAACTGGTTTGAAGGCTTGTATCGCTATACAACTGCTACTACTTTTTCTGATCGCTCAATACCCGGAAGGAATAGAAAAGACCAGATTGTTTAGAGGTTTATTGTTTTTTTCAATGATAATTTTGGGTTGGATGTTTCTGGAACTGAGTTTCGATACTTCATTTCGGGGATTTTCTTACAACTCTACAATTGGGAGGATTTTAGAATTCTTTAAGGGTAGATAGGTTAGCTAAACCTGCAACTCTAATCAACTTTTTTCGTATACTACATTTAATGCGAGAATGTCCCTGATGTCACGCACTGCCTTCAAGCAACATTCTAAATAAATCAATAGCCTAACAACTAATTTCTCCATATAAAGTAACTAATGCTAAATTCTGCGTCAAAACAGTGAATAAAAATAGTACCATGAAAAAAATGAACCTTCTTAATGTAGCCTTCCTAGCAATCATCGCTGCTTTTTTACTTAGTGGCTGTAGTGCCAAACAAGCCAATCAATTGCTCAGTCATCAAACCGAATTGTCAGCAATGGCTAGCAATAAAAACGCTTCTCCAGAACAAAAACTGGACGTTATGATGACAAATATGGTAGGAATGATGCATGAGGGCATGCGCATCGCCAATCCTAAAAAGGGGGCTGATTATGTCTCTCGGTTTGGAAAGGACAATTCTACTTCAATCAATCAAATTATGAATGAAGTTGGTGCGTGGCAGAAAAACATGAGCACCACCGATCAAATCGCAATGGGCGCCAAAATGCTCACCAAACCCTATATGAAGGATGCACTAGAACTCATCCCTAAGTTTGTCAGAAAGTACAAGCAAATTGCTTTTGTTTCGAAAACAGTAGGCGGTTTGAAACAGAAAGTGCTTGGTGGAGATATTCTTGGTAATGGGTTGAAGAGTTTGGGATTTTAGATAGTAGTTGAGACCTCTACTGACCGCACAGAGCCCGAATGGCAAGATCAAAATGGAGGATAATGAAAGTATTTTATTTGTTTTTTTTCTTGGCTGGTTATTTAGCTGTTCAGGTCAAATTATTCAAGAAAAGGCACTGGACTCCGAATGCCTTTTATCTGTATACCTTGAAGAGTATGATAGAAGTTTATTCTTTACAAGGGCGTTCCGGGAACTTATGAAGATGCCTTAGTTTCAACACAAGGGAAAATCAAAGCTGAGATATTTACTTGTGATGGTAAAATGAAGATTTGGGAATATGACTCACATGGAACATTAGTTTTAAAGGGACAATATGCTGCATCTTTAGATACGCTCACAAAATATGTCCGAACAATAGAAATTGATATTGACAACTTTTTTGGAGAAGAAAATAACTATATTTCTGCTCATAGTTATTTTCAACCACTAAGAGATGGTTTATGGGAGATTAGAAATGATAGAGGTGAGTTCGAAAAAGTGAAATACAAACTTCGTATTCAGGAAAATAAGTAACTTCAATTACTAGTGCGGTTAGGCGGTGTTCGGCATATGCTCCACTCGCTGGCTGCAAACACAAGGCTAAACACTCCACGTCCGATTGCGGCACCACTGCAATCTAGGCATTTGCTGCCGTCCTCGCCGCGCTAAAGCAGCGTTGAGCTACTATTTTGGATTAAATGCCAGGATGGTTTTCTAGCAAACCATCTACTTATTTATAGTTATTTTCTGGACCAGCAGTTGAATTTCCTATAAAGAGTTCGTTGGATCCTGATGCAGAAGCAGTATTAACTGCATCACCTCCAATAAAAACATTATCTGAACCTAAATTTTGCCGTCGTGCTGGAAAACCGACAGCTGTGTTATTAGAGCCTATGATGTTATCATTAAGAACTAATTCGCCTATGGCCACATTATAGGAACCACTGGTATTTTTATTTAGAGATGCAAATCCTGAAGCAATGTTTCTGGAGCCTGAGTGTGTTCAAATAACCAACAATCATTCCCGCTTCCTCAATCATAATAGCAATCGCACTCCGATTTGATGTACTAAAACTATTTTTCCTTCTATTATTATTCGCCTTGGTAGAATGACTAGGTAAATGAAAGTTTCTTGATATTATGTTATAGTCCCACATTAGGTAAAGGTCAAGCTGGTTTAGGATTAAAATCCATTCCTTTGTAATTTTTTTAGTTTTTATTACTAAAAATAAAATATAATGTATTAGTTTTACTTTAAATGCTAACAGTCTTTCTTTAATGAAATAGCTTCACAATACATCTCAGTAAGAATCGAAAGTGACACGCATTTAACTCGAAAGTTAATTAAGACATGAATACTAAATATAAAAAATTTAAAAGCATACTATATAGAAACAGAACCAATAGACAATACTTAGGAGATTATTTAAAAATTGAACATTCATTTAAAGAGCAGAAATATATTTTAAACAAGCTTCCAAAAATGTATGAATCCTTAATTTTTGGAACTCCTTTTTTTAATTCGCTTAGTGAGTTAGGTAAGAAAAAATTAGATTATTTTAGTTCAATAGAAACCGAATTGAACTGGTTTGTAAATTTATTTAAAAAATACTCGAATGAAATAAATTTATTCATTGAATGCAAAAATATTTATGAGACTAATTTTTTGCTAGGAAATTACTCACAATCGAAAGAAACATTAAACGAGATTAAAGATATCACTCATTCATATTGGGGGCTGGAAAATGATTTCCTACAAATACAATATGAAAAGGGACTAGAGTTTAATTTTAAATTATTAAATAAAAGTAAAACAGAAAAAGTAAGCGATCCTGTATTCTATTATCTAGCCCATTTTTTTAGTTATAAAGTAGAAATGGACATTTCCTATTTTGGTTATATTAACTCAATAGATAATGTACTAAATGACATCCCAAGTCATTATCATCCTTATTTTTCTTATCGATTGAATTCTATTAATTATGATTATCAAACCCTCGATAACCTACTTTCCGTAACTAGTAATTTGTCGTTAATCGACAAATATATTGTCTATAAGGATATTGTGGCTTCTATTTTGTCAAACCAAACTAATGAAGAGAGTTATTATTTCATTTTAGAACATTGTGAATATTTATCAAATTGTATAGATGATACTTTCTTTATCAATGCTAATTTTTTAACATCCCGAAAGAGTGAAATTTTAAAAAAAGTACCAACTGAAGAAACTAAGCTAATAGATTTATTCACGAAGGGGAAATATGAAGACGTTATTTTAAACTCAAAAAAGGTCTTTTTTAAAAACGTCAGTTTTAGCTCCATTGAAATTTATGTTAAATCACATATCCATTTAGGAAAGGAGTTGCAAAACATTGGTAACAACAAGAGTTTATTAAATATTATTTTAAGGCTAACATACAATATATTGTTGCGAAACAAAGGGTCAAACGAGGCTCTTATTGAATTTCTAACAATTGCCAATGCCATTTCTAGCTTTGAAATTGTAAAGGATCTTATTGTGTTTTTTAGTTATCATTTTAATGTAGAAGAAAATAGGGTGAATTGTACAAAATCCTATTTATTTTCAAAAAACAACAATCCACTACATTTTGAAATATTTAGAAATATTGATCTAAAAAAATCATATTTGCAAAAAATGTCAGAAAATAATTCGGTTACTTTTAAATTTTTCAATGGAATAATTAGTGAAGACAAAACTAAAAATATTGATATCCCGGATTATCGGCAATCATTTTATATAGGAAGAAACTACTTCAAAATAGGTGATTATCAATCATGTAAACTTGAAATTGGAAAAATTATTGGGAAATTTAAAAAAATAGCATATTTAGAGGAACAGTGTCTTAAACTTCTATTCTTTAGTTTTATTGAATTGCTTGAGTATGATAATGCAATTGATTTATATGTGGACAACTATATTTCAAACCCACTTATTGTTTCAAAAATTAATGCAAAAAAGTTATCTACAAAAATAGTTCGATCAAAATGGAAAAATATTAGCCTTTCAAATATTAATTTTCCAATATTTATATACTTAGCACATAGCGAAACACATCCCCAATACATTGCCTATGATATGTATATGAGAACACAAAAAATCTTAAAACCATCGGACTTACATAAAATTGAAGGAATAGAATTAGTTAAAAAGATTTTTTTTCTAAAAACAGTTGCAAATCTAAAAATAGTTTCAAGGAAAGCTATTGTTTTTAAAAACTCAACAGCCGTTTTAAAAGAACGAATTTCTATTTGTCAAATTTTATCAAAAATTGACGAAAAAAATATTGAGGAATATAGTGAAGAGATATCAGAGATCACACAAAGATTAAATGTCCAACAGAGAATTAAAGAAATCGATGAAAGTAAAATTTATATTGATGAAATCGGAATTTTGGAAAAAGAACTAAATGAAGTTCAAAAGGGCTTTAATCGATTTAAAAGCATATCTCAATTATTAAAGGAAAGTAAAATTGACGCAACAGGTATTGGGTATTACGCCTTAGTTGAACTTATGATAGGAAAAATTGACTCAGAAACATATCGAAAGTCACTTAGGAAAACAGATATTCATTTTGAATTATTTACACAATTGTTTTTGGAGATCAGAGATAAATTTCTTTTCAGCAATCAATACGGTTTAGATTACTATCTAAGCCAAAGGATTAGACACGGTACAATTATCAACCAACTTAGGAAATCATTTAAAACACATAATCTAGTCACAAAGAAAAGCTCGAAAAATGATGAATATTTGCCCAATGTTTACTGGGTGAATAACTTGAATCTTAAGAAAGAATCAAAAATAATTTTTGTTGAAAGGTTAAATTTATTTTCAAGTAATATTGACAATATTATTTCGAGCTTAAAAAATAAATTTATTCAGATTAAAACAGAAGATCAAAAGACCAACCAGACAGGGTGGTTTGAATACACTCATAACGCGAAAGGGAATACAAATGTGCTCTATAGTTTATTTATCAAGGAATTGCAGTTTTTTACAGATTTTGATGATTTTGTAAAATCAATATTTGATATTCTATGGTTAATTACAGAACGAAATTTAGAGTTAGTTCGACAAAAATTGGACCTTGAAATAAAACATAAATTAATTGTAGAATTAGATACACTCGAAGTAGATTTAAATAATATTATTCCAACTAGAGAGGGCAGTAGCTTGTTTAGATCAATTGCTAAATGTCGGACAAATATACAAGCAGACGTTGACTATGTAATAACTTGGTTTAACAAAAGTAAAAACAATGAAATAGATTTTACTTTTGAAGATGCCCTAAATACTAGTTTGCAAATTGTTCACAATATCGCTAGTCCTAATACTCTAGAGATTCAAACTCATAACAATGCTTCTAAAGACTTGATAAAAGGTCAATATTTCACGCATTTTGTGGACTTAATAAAAATATTTTTAACAAATATATATGATTACTACTCGAAGTCTGATGTTAAAAATAGACAAACTAAAATAGTTGCCTCACAAAAAGATGATGTATTAATTTTGGAATTCTGTAACTCACTTCAAGAACGAGAAGATATTGAAAAACTTAAATCAATTATTCAAAAGAAACAAGATGTTGAAGATAAACAAGTTAAAGGAATTAGAGGAGAAGGAAGTACTGGCTTTCCTAAAGCAAAAAATATATTAAGAAATGTATTTAGAGATAATAACAAGCTAATTTTCGATATAAATGAGGAAAAGTTCATTGTGAAATGTGAAATTCTACTTAAGAACCTGAAAGTATGAAAATTTTGATAGTAGAAAATGATTCCAACAAATCGAATCAAGTATTGTCATTTTTAAATGATGAAATGGGAATTAAAGAAGAGTTAATTGAAGTAAAAAGATCTTTTCAAAGTGGATTAGAGGCAATTTTAACTTGTTCTTTTGATTTTTTAATACTAGATATGAGTATTCCAACTTTTGATATTACAGCTATAGATGATGGTGGAGAAACCTTAGATAGAGGGGGAGAGATAATATTGCAAGAAATGGAAAGAGAAGGAATAGAAATCAAATCATTAATATTAACACAATATGAAGAATTCGACAACATTTCTCTTGAAGAGATCGATAGTAAACTAAAACTTGAATATTCTGACTTTTATCTAGGGTGTATTTATTATAATATATCTGAAGATAAATGGCAAAACGAATTAAAAAGATTTATTAAACCTTAATCGAATATGATATCAATATTAGTTGTTGAAGATAGTAGTGTAAAAGCCGCTTCTATAAAAGAAGTAATAAATGAATTTCCTGAAATAACTTCTTCAATTCAAATTACATCTGATACCAATAATGCTAGACGCTTATTAGATGAGAACAAATATGACCTTTTGATACTAGATTTAGTACTTCCAAATGATTTTGGTGATGAGGCAACACCAGAGAATGGAATTGATTTTTTAAACGAAATTTCTTTAGATCCCAATAAAAAGAGGCCCTTTCATATTATTGGAATCTCTGAATATACTAATTTTGTAGAAGAATATTCAGATCGTTTTAAAAGAAATCTTTGGTATCTAATCGAATATCATGAAGAAGAGGAAGAATGGAAAGATGTACTAAGAAATAAAATAGAATATTTGATAGGTTCCAAAAATGAAATAAACTCAGATTCGATTAATTCATATGATTTTGAAATCGCCATAATTACAGCTATTCAAAAAGAATTGAACAAAATACTAATGCTTAACTGTAAATGGAGAGAGAAAAAAGTAATCAATGATGACACTATGTATCACATTGGTCAAATTGAAAGGGGTAGTAATACAATTAGAATAGTTGCCGCATGCGCTCCACAAATGGGTATGTGTGCTTCATCCACTTTATCTATGAAGCTTATTACTAATTTCAAACCAAAATACTTAATAATGTCTGGAATTGCAGCAGGCATTGAATCTGAAGTGCAGTTAGGTGATATTTTGATAGCCGATCAAGTTTGGGACGGTGCAAGCGGGAAGCTTCGTTCGAATGGAGAGGGAGGAGTTTTATTTCAACCCGATCCAAGGTCAAAAATATTAGATGAAGGTCTTAAAGAAAAACTTTTACATATTAAATCAAAAAGAAAATATTTAGATAAAATAAGAAAAAAATACCCTGGCGAAGCGCCAAAAACAGTATTAGACATACATATTGGTCCAATGGCCTCTGTTCCTGCCGTAATTCAATCAACAAAAGAAATTGAAAAAATTCAATCAATTAGTAGAAAATTGATTGGTATCGAGATGGAAACTTATGGGGTGTTTTATAGTGCTGCTCATTGCAAGAAGCCTAAACCAATTGTTTTATCAGTAAAGTCAGTTTCAGACTTTGCAAATGAAGAAAAGAATGATTCCTGTCAAGATTATGCAGCATATACAAGTAGCGCATTTGTATATGAATTAATTCTAAATGAGCTAGAGCTTTAAAAACTGAAGTTCCATTTTGACAATAATTAATGCTATTCATCATCATACTCTTGGCATCCTACTTTTCAACATGGGCTTACATATGGATTTCAGAGCGGCATCCTCTCTTGGGAATACTTTCTTGTTTTTGGTGTATTTCCAATTCAAAATAGATCAGGAGTCTGCAAATAGATTAACTGAAATTGGTTGATAGCATTGTAAGATAGCTTATTACTTCATGTATTAATGTAAAGAGTAAATTCCCCATTTTCATCTAGTACATTTACCCTTTAGTCTAAAACCAATCCCCCCTACTCCAATACTAACCATTTAGCAGTTATCTTTGTCGACTAATAAAACAGTTGGCCAACATTCCCAAACAATGAAAAACGCTAAATACTTCTACTT
>CALLWB010000101.1 GCA_938016265.1 uncultured Saprospiraceae bacterium | reverse complement strand
AAAATGAAAGCTTCATTTTCAAACGATAATCTTCCGAATTCAACATTGAATTTTTCAATGGAAATGCAGACTAACCTTGAAGATCAATTCAAGAATTTTCATTTCAATCAAAAAACTGGGGCTATTAGTTTTACGAGTGATAAACCTATTATTGAGCTTAATAATGATGCATATATTGAAGTAAATGCACTAATAAAAGGGAAACATACTATTGCAAAGTATCCACTCGCAGATGCACAATTCTTAGGAGAAATAGGTGTGAAACTCAGAATTAAAGATTATTGCGAAACAACATGTGAACAGAATTCTAATATTAAGTATCATACAAAAATAGAAGTTAAGGCTACTGAAAATGTTGCAGAAGTTCTGTCAGTTGGTTTCTTCGGACAGTATCAAGATACCTATGATGAGGAAGGAATCAACTTAGGTGGAGAGTTCAAAGCTGCATTCAAGGCTGAGGCGGCCTTTAAGACTCCCGAAAAGACTTCAGGTGAGACTTCAAGTCACGCTAAATTTTCTGCTGAGCTAGGAGTAAAAATTAAAGAATAAATGCGAAAATTTGTTTTGTTTTTTGTTGTGATGGCCTATTGTTTAGTTATAGGTTGTAGGAGTAGTTTTAGTAACGAATTTAAAGATGAGGATAGTGATTTAAATGATTCGATTTTTGTTAGAATAGAACCCTCTAAAGGAATTTTTTATAGAAATGGTACAGATAAAAAGGGATATAAATTTGGTTTAACAAACGTTGTAGTCCAAACAAACAAAACACAATCGATTAATTGGATAATATTAAAAAATAAATCACACAAATGTGTGGTTAGTATTCCTGAAAAATGGATTGTAAAGCGAAGGGATAAAACATTTTTATTTGTAAAACCTGATGTAAAAACTGACGATTTCTTTGTATGGAAAAGATATGCAAAAAGTAATTCAAACTTAGAAAATTTTGCAAATCACTATTATTCGGTTTTAAGTTCCGATACAGTTGAGGTATTTTCTAATCCATCCATTTCAAAGCAAATGCTGAAAAATTCTAAATTTGCGTATCGATTAAGCGGGGTTTTATCTACTAATAAGCATGAATCAGTTTTTTACAGTTTATTAACTGAAGATGAACATTTTTTTCATGAATTAACGATAAAAATTTCCTCTTTAGAGAATACGCAATTGTATAAACTAATTTTTGACTTAATGCTAGAAAGTACATTCATCTCAGATCATGCTATATTGAAAAGCGATGGGTATAAATTTAAGTCATTAACAATCGATTTAAATAAAAACAACCAGTAGATACAGAAAAGCGGTGTTCGGCATATGCTCCATTCGCTGGCAGCTAACGCACAAGGCTAAACTTTCCACGTCCGATTGCGGCACCACTACAATCTATGCATTTGCTCCCGTCCTCGCCACGCTAAAGCAGCCGCCACAATGCTGCTGCGGGGTCACAAATACCTAGCTTGGCTCTGTGCTCCTTCCAAGATTATTATCCACCTGAAAAAGGCTAGATTGTTTTATATTTAGTGTTGTTTGCAGATTATTAACAAATTCATGAGTTTCATGCAGGAAGATTTTTGTAAATATTTTTTATACAGTTTATTAGACCTAGGATTGACAGAGATAAGGTTTGACTCTAGACCTAATTCAGACGAATTTAATAAAATAAAATTTTGGAAAATATCTGCATTCCTTATAGACTTACCGTTTGAGTTATACAAAATAAACGAAGGGATTGATAAAAAATCATATTCTACTTTAGCTCTGGAATATGAAAGTAGAAGTAAGAATATGAATATGTTTGATTGGTTTGAATCTACGAGAAAGACAAGACTTAGCTTCTTTAGTAAAAAGAAAAGTAAAAATATTAAATAAAACTATGTTTTGTCTATTAGAAATCAGAAAAAGCGGTGTTCGGCATATGCTCCATTCGCTGGCAGCTGACGCACAAGGCTAAACACTCCACGTCCGATTGTGGCACCACTACAATCTATGCATTTGCTCCCGTCCTCGCCACGCTAAAGCAGCCGCCACAACCAGCTGCGGGGTCACAAATACCAAGCTGGGCGGCTTCCGCTTGGCTCTGCGCTCATTCTGCATACACCTCACTACTTATAGTCCGCTCATTTACAGCACTATGTCGAGCGCGAAAGCTACCACACAATCGAATCCGGTGAACAAGGAAATGTTATTCCACACGTAACGTATTAGTTCAATTATGAGCTGTCTTAAGAATGGTAAGTTTACAACTCAACAGCAACCCTATTGTAAAACATACAAAAGTCCGCTACAAGTATCAATTGTAGCGGACTTCTTTGTAAAAGCAAATTCTGATACAAATGCTATTTTATTACTCTTAACTTAACTGGTGTAGAAGTAGTATATAAACCAACCATAGTAATAAAGTAGGTCGAAGGTTCTAACGTGCTTGTATTTATTTCTAAGGAGTTGTGCCCTTCTTTTAAATCGTAGGGCACAGAAAGTACCGTTCTTCCCAATAGATCTTTTATTTCAATTGAAACCGTTTCCTCATCAGAACTTGTATAAACAATGGTAACATGATCATTTGTCGGATTTGGATAGGCAACTATGTTATTATTGGTAATACAATCTGATTTGACAACAATGATTTCACTTTTAGAAGTATTTTTATCAAAATCATGTTGTACTAATCGATAGTAATATTCAACAAAATGAATTTTACGATCATCAATGTATTCATAACGAATAGGTTCACTTGAATTCCCTGCTCCTTTTACATGTGCAATTTGGATAAATTCGACGCCATCTACACTACGTTGTAGTTCAAAGTAATCATTATTCAATTCACTTTGAGTTTCCCACATAATTAGGTTTTTGCAACCTTCTGCTTTTGCGGTAAACTGGGTTAATGTTATGGGAACAACACAGGATGCATCAATACCTTGAACAGTAAAAATAGTTTGAGTTATACATGCTCCTCCATCTGCACTAACGGAGGCCGTATATTGCACAGGGGACCTTGTTGCTTCAATAGTAATCGAATTTCCTACATCCGTAGTAGACCAAGTTACTATTTCATCTCCATCCGGTAAATCTAAATTTAACGTAACAGATTTCCCAGTTACAGGGTCTGGGTCACACATATCGGCTAGTACGAAAATTTCAGATCCTTTTGGGCAGTTATCTTCTTCAAAGCTTGCCACATAAACTCCTGGTACTGATGCGACATAACTGTCGCTAACTTCCAGAGGAATTACTACTCCATCTTTATACCATTCATAGTTACTATGCCCTGTAGGAGCATTTAATGTAGTTGTTTGCGCCACAACAAACGAACAGGAAAAGCAAAGAAGGAATATGGAGCTTATTAATTTACTTATCAATTTCATATTCATTTGTTTTTTTCGTTGTTATGCTCTTAGAATTTACTTCATACTTTTGAACTTCTGATCTAATTTGACTAACCTCTTCTTGAAGTTGAGCATTCTGATTTTGAAGTGCTTCAATCATCAATTGTTGTTCTTGAATCGCATTTGTTAAAACTGGAATTAATTCAGCATAACGAATCGCCATATTGTCTTCTTCGTTTTCAGGAACATGAACAACTTCTGGTACTACCGTATTCATTTCTTGAGCAATGAAGCCAAGATGGGTCGTTTCCTCGTTGCTTTTATATTTATATAATGCAGGACGCATTTTCATAACTTCTTTCAAGCCATACTTAAGATCAACAACTTCCTTTTTCATTCTTAAATCTGAGGTTACAGTAACGGGGACATTAAAATAAATTCCTCCTGTAAATTCAGCGACAAATTGGCGAGCAGCTGTTGTTGTCCCAAGTCTTCCAAGAACAACAGAATAGCTATGTCCAGCAGCTATATTATTACTTGCTCCAAAGGTAAATGAATATAAAGCATCATTATTATTTAAAGTTCCTCCTGTCATAGAAGCAATGCCTGTTGTCGAATTATTTATTCCGGTTGTAAGGGCATAATTTCCTGTTGAAGTATTTCCAGAACCTTGTGCCAATGCAGAAACACCAATAACCGTATTGTTGTTTCCTATAGCAGCCGCCTGCTGACCAGACAACGTATTTCGACGTCCAGTAACTAAAGCACTTCCTCCTGAAACTTTATTTTCTTGCCCACCAACAAGGCTTCTAGCTCCCGCAACATGGTTATCAATACCGACTGTTAAACCATGAGTTGCGACAGCGGTTGTCGTGTCACGTACCCCTGCAACAATTGAATTCCCTCCTAATACTTCGTTATAAGATCCTCCAATAATTGAATTGGTGGCATCAGTGACATTTAAATTCCCAACGGTTAAACTAGTGGGACCACTTACGGTATTCGTTAAACCAGCAACGATAGAACGGTTAGCTGTAACGAGATTTGCTTGCCCTGCAACAAGGGAATAAAGATTAGAAATATCATTTCCTTGCCCGACAACTAAAGAACCATTTCCGCTAGCTACATTATCTAATCCAGCTGCAACAGCCCCATCCGACGATATTGTATTTCTTAGTCCAACGGCCAAAGAAGATTCTCCGCTTACATCGTTATCGGTTCCTCCAGCAGCACTATTCGCTCCAGTAGCTAAAGAACCAGCTCCTGCTACTCCTGTAGAATTACCCCAAGAAATTGCTCCCGTTGTATAAATGTTATTAGTAATGTCCTGTGGATCTGCATCTGTTGCTGCATAATCATACCAATCATGATCAACCGCAATTTTATCCCAATCCGTTCCATTCCACATGTACGTTGATCCTGTTCCATCATCTATATAAATATCACCAACATCTACAGCAGGCGCTCCTGCAGTTGGAGCTCCAGCTCCGTTGTAGACTTCACAATCACATTGAGATGCAAGATTTACCGTAGTTTGTGCATATCCCCAATTAAATGCCAATAGACAAATTATGAGGGTACAAAATCTTAATAGATTCATATTTTTTCTTTTTGTAACCATGAGTTTTTTCTTCATAGTCATGTTGATAATTGTTCGCTATTAGGCTTTGTGCCCTGCCTTCAAGTATAGTCTTGTACGTTCCCTCATCATAGTATGTTGCCTATTGTAAAAACTCCTCTTATACGTGTATCTATTATTCTTCACGATATTTTTTGAAAAATTAAGAATACGTTTGTGTGTTTATGTATAGTGTTTATAATGATTATAGTTTTTTAATATTTACGAACATATAAAGGCAATATTTTAAGCAGCAATGCTTTAGTTCCCTCTATGTTTTGCGCCAACAATCTGTATGCGGGAACAGCGTATGTAGGAACAGCCGTTCTAACGAACTATCAAGTTTGTAAAGAAGGTCGGTTGAGATGGAAAGATAAAATAAACTAGGTTGGCTTGATTTTTTTGGAATGAGTAGCAACTATTTATAGGAAAGAACACCAACTTATTCACTGTCGCCAATTCTGAATCGTTGCCTGTACCTTCAGCTTTTTTCAAAAAGTCTTCCTGTTTTTATGAATAGGATTGCTGCAAAGCGGAGGAATTGATGTTTTCATGAAATCTGATAGGCGGTCAGAAGTCTTTTATACGGTTGATTTTGAGTAGTACAAAAACAACAAAAGAGGCTTCCCATCAAGGAAAGCCTCTTTTGTTGTTAATTTCAGTCGAACCATTATTCAATTAACAATTCAACCAAAAACGATGATTTACTTTGGCACAGTACCAAAGATTCCATTATTCATAAACCAGTCGATTTTGTCGTTTCCATTTACATCACCATCCATATTAAAATCAGATGGCAAATAGTCATTGAACAGCCCGTTTTCAATTTCAATTATAGTTTTATCTGAGGCATTGATATCTGAGCCTGTAACATCATTAATTTGATCAACATCGCCCACAAACATGGCATAGACGCCAGGCAGTATTTGTTTTTGACCAGCTCCTGCACCACCAGAATAAGAATCAGTAGTAGTGAAATCATAAACGAGCTCCCCGCCACTAGGAGCAACAGGGGTCTGAGACATGATCATCAAATGATTTCTATGCTCCAAAACGATATAGTAAGCAGGTTCAGTCAATCCAGTAAGTCGACAAGGACCGACTAGCTCAATGGTACCATCTTTAAGCAACAGACCTGCAGCTTGAAAGACTTCTGTACTTTTTGCCATACCAGATCGCAGAGATACTAAAATCCAGTCTACGGAATTAGGATTGTAGTCAGCATCAGACCAACCAATACCTTCAATACCGGTATAATTCCAAGGAGCCATATTGTAGGGCTGACCATCAGCACTTTGATTTTCGGTCATACCTGGTAGCAATTTATGCGGAGCATAAAGCGCTGTATTCATCGCTCCAATCGCATCGTCATAAGCTCCTTCCAAATAGACAGAGACCTGAAGATCCGTGCAAGCAACTGTGCCTGCACAATTGCAATTTGCATCATAAACATCTCCAGTTGTATTTGGGTCACCATCATCGCAAGTTGTGCCGACTAAACTACTCACCGTTACATCTCCCATGTCTGTCGGGCAAGAATTATCTCCCCACCGAACCCATAGATCATACGTGCCAAATGCAATACCGTTGGCTACTAAAGTAAGGGTAGAATCGAAGGCGCCATAAGGATAAGTCAATCCACCATCAAGACTAAATTTAATATAAGATCGGTATTGATAGTCAGGGTAGTTAAAGGTAATCGATCCTGTTGTAGAACAGGTATTCCCTGCAACAGCTGAGGCAACAGGTAATGCTAAAGTTCCAACACTGATATCATTTAAATCCACTGGACAATTATTATCGCCCCACCTGGACCAAAGATCATAGGTGCCTGCCGGCAAGTCCGTTATCGTAATAGTTCCAATTGAGTCATATGTCCAATGCGGAAAGGTAAGCCCGCCATCAATACTAAACTCAATTCCTGTTCGCTGCGAGCTATCGTCGAAGTCCAATGTTATTGTTCCATTATCTGCTCCATCGCAAGTATGTGTTCTTGTAGTCGCAGTTATATTAGGCACATCCCAGATGTTAATATTGACATTTGGCAAATTAATAGGACAAGACATGTCTCCCCATCGCATCCATGTGTCATAATATCCAGGAGTCAATCCACCAATATCAAGACTTCCAGTCGTATCATTGACACTCCATGGGTAAGTCAATCCACCATCTATACTAAAACGAACATTTGTTCTGCCAGGATTGTCAGTAAAGGTGAAGGTAATAATCCCATCCGCGTCACCACCGCAGGCATTTCGTTTAGCAACTGTGGCTGTCGGGGCTTCCAGAACGAAAATCGATTGGTTTGCAAGATCTACTGGACAGGAGTTGTCTCCCCATCTGGCCCACAGATCATAGGTGCCAGACCCAAGATCTTCTACCACCAATGTGCCAGCGCTATCCAATGACCAGTATGGAAAAGTTAGCCCTCCGTCGATACTAAATTCAATACCTGATCGTTGAGGCTCATCATCAAAAGTAAAGGTGATGGTACCAGAATCCGCACCAGCATCACAGGTATTTGTTTTTGTAGAAGTTACCTGCGGTACTGCCCACGTAGCTATGGTTTGGTTTGGTAAATTTGAAGGACATGATCCATCCCCCCAAGTTGCCCAAATACTATAGGTACCTAAAGTGAGATTTTCTATAGTAAAACTACCCACATTATCAGGAGTTGTATAGGGATAAGTTGTACCACCATCAATACTAAATTTAATTTCTGTTTGTGAAGGATCGTCATCGAAGGTAAGGATGATTGCACCTGTATTTGGATAACCATCACACTCGTTTCTGCGTGAAGGAGTCGCAGTAGGACCACCTACAGTTATGATATCGACAGAACCCATATCTGTTGGACAGGAATCGTCTCCCCATCTTACCCAAATATCATAGGCTCCGGTAGCCAAACTGCTTACCGCAATCGATCCTGCATTATCCGCACTCCAATGTGGGTAAGTCACACCACCATCAATACTAAATTCAATACCAGTTCTTGTAGGATGGTCTGGAAAGGTGAAAACGATTTCCCCATTGTTTAAGGAGCCACATGAACTAGCTCCAGTTGCACTCGCAACAGGGCCATTTGAAGTACCGATTGTCGCATCTGGTATATTTGTGGGGCAAGAGTTATCTCCCCATCGTGCCCATAGATCATAAACGCCTGAAGCGAGTCCGGTTATTTGAAAACTTCCAACATTATCCGGTGTAGTGTATGGATAGGTAATCCCTCCGTCTATACTAAAAGAGATATCCGGTTTACTAGGTTCATTAGGAAATGATAAAGTAATTGATCCATTAGAGCCTGTGCAGGAGGAAGCAGCGGGATTGATATTGGTTATGTTTGGTGAAGAACATAGATCGCATTCGTAATCCATTAGCTTTGGATAATCTTCTACGCTTTTTAAGGCAGTTCCATCATTCGTAGCCGAAGAATTAAACAAAGTAAACCTCCTATTTACCATCAGCATGGGATCCGCATCCAATCCTGTGAAATTAAAAACGGCTGTCCCTACATGGATTAGATTCGCATTGTCTAACAGATAATTGTTGGTCCCACCATCTTCTTTTTGAAGGACGATATTCAGTAAACCACATTCCTGATCATAACCGTGCGCCTGTTCAATCCAGTTTGCATCAGATGCCTGAGTCGAAGTAGAGGCATTAAATTCCACTCCCGTATAAGAAACGAAATCAACCAATGCCGGATCAAAATTTAGAAAAATACTAGAACTACCGATTTCAAAGTTTGAAGTCGAGAAGTCAGACGAACGTACTTTTATATCTACAGATAATTGTCCGGCGCAGTTATTTGCACCATCCAACTCTATTTTTACGATTTGGCCGGTAGATTGATTAAAAAAACCAGCGGTTAGTAAGATAAGACAAGCCATCAAACTCTTTCCTAACCATTTATTTATAATAATATTCATATCAAAAATTTAATGGGTTATCTTTTTAAAATATCATGAAGAATTGGATTACCTATTTTACTTCTATTTCCTTTCCAAAGGTCATAATCCGTATTGTCAGCGATACCGTCCGCATTAAAATCACCATTTCCATAACCAGGAATCGTATTTGCGTTGGCTCGTTTCCAGTAGCTGTAATCCGCAGAATTGATCAATCCATTTTGGTCAGCATCACCTGCAATCATAGCATATTTGCCTCCTACATTGTTGAGTTGCATCATTCCCTCTACTTGATTTGGTCCAGTGGAAGTATCAATGGAAGGAGTTGCTCCCTCGACTGCATTTACAATCTGACTCGCCAGTACACCAATATGAGATCGGTGTAAGAATGCAAATTGAACATTCTCAGGATATAAGTCTTCAATAAGTATTTGTGTATTACCCGTCAGGTCCATTAGTTGACCATCATTTCTTAGCAACAATGCCTTTCTGTCAATTACGATTTTAGCCTGATTCCAAACTTCTAACAATATCCAGTCAACTGTATTGGCAGGGAAGGTAGATACATTTTCCTGGCCGTAATAGCTATATCGAGTTTCCCCAAAAGGTTGACGATAAGGTAACAGGCTGTTATCAAGTAAGTTGGTGCGCATCATGCCTGTTGCTGGATCAATAAATCCTTCGAGGTACAATTTTGCACTAAGATTCATAGATACTGGAAGGGTAGGCTCGAAATAACAAGTCGGGTCTACAGCTTGTGCAGTATTTATCAATCCTAAATTTGCTAAAACAACCGAAGTTGGAGTATTAGAAAAGGTATTGGTTACTGCTGAATCGCTAGCTCCCATCCAATCTTGCAGGATGTTTGCAAACACCGTACGATAGTCGTTTTGCAATTGACTAGGATCTGGAGCTCCTTGATTATCTTTGTTTGTGATGTCAATATTATCTCCATAAACGCCAGCGTTTACCTGGTCTCCAACTACAAACATGGAAGACATTGTCCCGTGATCAGTACCAGTACTTCCATTTTGAATAATCTTACGCCCAAATTCAGAGAAGACAACGGTGACGATATTCTGAGAAATATTTAATAGTTCAATATCCTTTTGGAATGCTGCGATAGAATCTCCTAAGTCCTCTAATAGATTAGCATGAGTTCCGGTTGTGGTATTTCCAGCAACTACTTCATTGACGTGATTATCCCAGCCTCCTTTCCTTGCCATATAGACTTTAGTTCTGGAACCTCCTGAGATAAAACGGGCGACGGTTTTCAGCTGGTTGCCCAAAGTGGTATTAGGGTATCCGGCAGAAGGATCATTTGCCCCTGCATTAAAGACACTTGATATTCGTTCTGAATAAACTTGTGTAGTTTCTTCCACTTGAGCGAGGTAAGTCAACAACTCGCCATGTTCTGAATTTGGAAAGTTGGAAATGGGTTCTCCACTAAGAGAAGAGATGACACTAAAGAAACCAGCGGGATCTTGTCCGCTCATATTGATTTCCATTTCATGATTTTCGATGGTGTGGAATCCGGTGCTTGGAGTACTTCCAAGAATAATCCCTAGAGGATCGGTTTCATTGCCAAAGGGTAGTCCGTTGTAAGTAGGGTAGCGGTCAGTCAGATAGCGGCCTATCCAACCATCTTCTACATTTGCATTTCCGATATTGCCATCGATGCCTTTCAGCATATTGTCTTCAGAAGTAAAATGCGATCTGTTTGGCGTCGGATAGCTTACCCGCTGTACCACAGACATTTTTCCGCTGTCATATAGTCCTTTGAGCCCTGTCAAATTAGGATGGAGCCCAAGTTGTCTGTTTGCTGGTTGTGTATTGTCCAGATTTAGCAAGGAGCCAATCGGTAAATGAATATCTGGACGTTCGTTTTGATAAGCAGTATAGTGATTTAATGGTACTGCGGTATTAATAATGTCGTTTGCTCCGGCAAGATATATAATAACTAATACCCGATCATCAATATCACAGGTAGTAGCTGGTATCATAGAGGCAGACATCTTGTTTAAGGCATACCCATTAACAAATAACGGAGTCAGCCCGGCTACTGCGCCACTTTTTAAAAAATTCCTTCTTTTCATAATCGTTATTAGTTAAAGGGTTTGAAATTCTGGTGATGAAAGTACGGCATCGTAAAGTCGTTCGATACCTACGAGCACTTCTGTTTCGTCGTTGGACGTCAGGTATGCTCCCCAGGAGAAATACCAGTTTATTGGGCTCAGTCCTCCTAACAACTGGTTTTGGAAGTACTCCAGTCGTTCTCCTGTTGGCATTTCTGGAAGTAGATAGGTAAGTGTATCATCTACCAACTTAAATGCATCGGCTGCTCCGATTGGGGTAAACGGACTAGCTCCAGGACCTCCTGGAACGTCAATGTTGGTGTTAACCCAGTTCATCAAATCTGCCTTGTAGGGGAAATAGGTTCCTGTATTTCTGACAAACCCTCTTTTGAAGGAAACGCCTGTGGTAAATCGGTCATAGACAAAGTTTGCACTAAACCAATTTCTTGAATAACCGGGTTTATCATAAAACCCAGCGAATCCTTCTACGGTTATCGGACCTCTCAAATCCAATCCAATGTTTGCAAAATGAAGTACTGCCAATCTATAGTAATTGTCCTGGAAGGACTTTTGTAAATCGCCAGCATCTCTGTTTGTCGTTTCTAATAGGTTGGCCGTGGTGAAAAATAGTTCATAGGGTGATTTTACTTTTGCTCCTATGATCTCATCACCAGGCTCGACATCATCTTCATCATAAAAATGAACACTTTTTAGCAATTGTTTTAATACTGGGATATGTTGATACCCATTATTATTAAGAGTAATTGCGAGTGGTTCTATTATATCATTTTCTACTTCTGTAGTAATTTTATCATTCACAAAATAATTATAGAGCTTTGTGACATAAGCCCTTGCGGTAGCCAACTGATCAAAAATCATATCGACAAACTGATCTACTTCAGTGTAAACTCCTGCGGAATTGGAAGCGTGGGCAATTACTCTGTTTTGGAAAGCGGAACTAAACGTTTTTTCTGTCTGTCCTGCTGGGTAATTTTGACCAATATCGTGTTGATTGAAGTTTGGATTACCTCGAATGATGCCAGTATCAGGATCGATATTGGTTTTGTTGTTTTTGATTCCAGTCAGCACTCTGGCCGCAGTAGAGATATCTGCTTCGGTATAGTTGGTGTAGTTTCCAACTGCGATTGCTTCCCCTTTTAAGATGGTAAACAATTCCAAGAACTCTCTGGCATAGTTCTCATTTGGTCCAACACCAGAACCATTAAGTTTATTATTTTGATTGTTGTTCAAATAAATGAGCATTTGATTATCAAAGGTCATTTTTGAAGCAAGGGTTTTTAAATTTACCGGAGTTCCGGGAGCTGGTCCATACGTCCCCAGTGCCATTTTTTCTAGCAATCGCCAGTGAGCATAATTGTAGGGAGATCCAGAATGATAGACCGAGTAGATAGAACTCATCCAATTGATTAACTTCCATTTTATAGAGGTATCAGCGATGCATTCATAGATTCTCCATAGCACCGTTGCTCTCATTCTTTGAAAACTTGGAGTACTAAGCCCCGGTTCATTATCATGGTTGGTCAATGAAAATAAGGGCTGTCCAGTAGCTGCGTCTGGAGGACCATCTGGAAAAGCAAGGGCAGTGTTATTAAAGAGAGCGTCTACTGCGGCATCTGGTTCTAATGCTGCAAACGCTTCAATTCTGGCCGGAGTAACATGGTAGGTACATCTTTTTAGTAGATGTGCTGCCAGTCGCCGACCTAACACACCTGTTCTCTGTGTTAGTGAGGCCATATAGATGTTTTTTTGTTTACTCCAAGCTTAACAAAAGGAGCAAATATTAGTTATTGTTACGATAGACTATAAATAATCTAAAAGATTAAGATTCCAACGAAATTTAAATGTAAAAGTCCAGTAGGTGGTTTGATTCTACTAAGTTAGCTAAAATTTCTATTTAAAAATAAAAAAAAACAATTTATTTTGCCCTAATTATTTGAATAATAACGTATTGAAGGTAACGGTAGTGAAATGGGCATATCGGTCGATATTTAATTATACTTGTGTGTTTTTAGTATATGATCTGAGTGCTGGATTGGTTTTTTTAGGAGAAAAACAAAAACAATAAGGGCTTACCTCCAGAAAGGTAAACCCTTATTTTGCAAGGTTCTCTGCAATTATTTTTTTTGTTGTTTTATTTCTTTTTTGAGAATTTCCAGATCTTTTGCAAGAGAATGAACAAGTTGATTTTCTGATTTTAGTTGTGCATTGTCCTTTGCTAACTGATCGATTTGTGTTTGTTGTTGAAGGGTGTACAGTGTTAGCTCCTCAATTTTTTGAAGGAGTTTTGTGTTCATTTCTCCTAAGTGAATACCCTCTTTTTCTACCGTTTCTTCATTCGGAATATCCTTTAAGTGGCCGTTTTCTTTTATATATTCAGCTACCTCTTGCAAGGAAGGAAGTTGGTAGTCTTTTTTGAAAACAAAATCAGCCCAGCCAGCTGTATATACCCGGACCTCTTTGGTATGAATGTGGCCATTTACTGAAAGTTTTGCAGTTGGATTGTTGGTGCCAATGCCCACTTTTCCACCAGTTTTTATCACCATCCAGTCCTGACTAATCTGATCTTTGCGAGTGTATCCCCTAAAAACAAAACCACCATCAGTTGTACCGTTTGCTGCATTTCCGTCTTCCATCTGGAATATGATCCCATCTCTGTATTGACCAAAATAATTGGCATCTCCGAAAATTTTAAAACCTTCTCCTGCACGCATGCCCAAGGAACCGTACAAATCGATATTCCCGTTAGTAATTGAATGGCCTTTTGTTTTAGAATTTCCATGAATATAACTGTTACCAGCAACTTCAAATTTTTCAGTAGGGGTGTTGGTGCCGATACCTACCTTCCCACCAGTTTTAATGACCATCCAGTCTTTGCTGATCTGATCTTTTCTGGTAAATCCTCTAAAGACAAAACCGCCATCGGTACTTCCATTAGAGGAATTTCCATCTTCCATTTGGAAAACGATGCCATCGCGGTACTGACCAAAATAGTTGGCATCTCCGTACAATTTGAAGCCTTCCCCGGCATTCATATACATTTTTCCGTTTACATGGAGTTTTTCTAATGGATTGGTGGTAGAAATACCCAAATTACCAGATTTGGAATAGATAACACTCTGGTTATCATAGTTGTGCTGAGCAAACAAATAGCAGTTCGCAACAAAGGCGAGAAGAAATAGGAGTGATGTTTTCATGTATGAAAGTGTTCTTTTGTAAAAAAAATAGGGTCTGCTACAAAAGCATACATGGCTTGATGATTAAATATAAGAAAAATGGATTGATTAAAGAATTATCCATCAAAAAATCATGCATCTTCTATGCCTGCATTCAATCGATTTAAAAAATCTTCTTTTTTTCTTCTTGAAACGTCGATGGTGGTTCCATCAGACATAATTACATATCCACCTTCCCCTTTATAGTATTTTTTGATTTTGCTCAAATTGATCATATGTTTTCGGTGTACCCTAAAAAAACCATATTCTTCAAACATAAGCTCATATTCCTTGATATTTTTGGAGATCAATATGTTTTGTTTGTTTGTTAAATGGAATCGCGTGTATTTTCCGTCTGCTTCGAGATGGAGGATTCTGTCTACAGAAATAAATTCAAGTCCATCCATGGAAGGAAGTGCAATTTTTTGGTTGGTTCGTCTGTGTTGATTCAGGTTGCCAAGCAGGTTTTCCATTCTAGCCGTTCTGTTTTTTTCACGTTGCTTGGTTTGTGCCTTGTTTACTGCATGTATTACATCCTCAAAAGCATAAGGTTTTAATAGGAAATCCAGACAATTAAATTTGATAGCATTTAGTGCATAACGGTCAAACCCGGTAACGAATATCACCTCAAAACGGATGTTTTCAAATCGTCGAAGTAAGTCAAATCCAGAGCCGTTTGGCATTTCTACATCTAGAAACACTAAATCGGGGTTGGTATTTTTAATTAACTGGTATCCCTGATCAGCATCTCTGGCCATACCAACAACCTTTACCTCTGGGCAGTTTTGTGTGAGTGCCTCAGAAAGATATTCTCTGCTTCCAATTTCGTCATCAATAATTAGTGTTTGCATCTTCAATTGATTTTAGTCTATTACAGGGATTTGGATGGCGACTCTTGTGCCTATTGGCTCGTTGGCTTCGTTTTTTAAATCTACGATTTCAATTTTCACTTTATAGTCGTCTATCAAATCAAGTGTTGCTAGCCGTTCTTCTACGATTTTCATACCATAGGACTCGTAAGCTTTGAATGATTTTTGTTTGATCTTTGCTGCTTGTTCTCTGCCGACACCATCGTCTTCAATGGTTATGTTGATATGGTTTTCTTCTTGATCCATATTTATTTTTAGAGTGCCATTTTCTGCCTTGTTGCTCAGCCCATGGTTGATTGCATTTTCGATAAAGGGTTGTAAAATCAATGATGGGATTTCTATGTCTCTCTCTAGACTAGGGGAAATATTAAAAATAATATCAATTTTTTCTCTAAATCTTAACTTTTCCAGTTTTAGGTAAAGTTGAAGCAATTCAATTTCTTCATCTATATAAATGTATTTTTTACGAGTAGAGTCCAGAAAAAGGCGCATCAATTTTCCAAAATCTGATAGGTATTTGTTGGCTTGATGCACATCTTGCTGAGCAATGTAATTCTGGATAGCATTCATCGCATTAAACACAAAATGAGGATTCATCTGCGCTTGTAATGCCTGGAGTTCCAACTCTGCAAATTTTTTGTTGATGACTGTCTTCTCCGCTTCTCGGCGCTTAATTTGTCGGATTCTCCACCAATAAATAAAACCCAATGTACAACAAACAAAAAGACCATACAACAGGTAAGCTAGCGCACTTTTTAAGGGATGTGGCCGAATACGAATCTCCACAGATGCCAACTCCTTACTTACCTGTCCATCCTTACTTTTTGAATTGACCTCAAATATGTATTTTCCTGGATTCAGTTCTGCAAATCGAGCATAGTTATCTGTCGTTTGGATCCAATTGCTGAAGGCTCCTTTTAACCGATACTGATAGCTGATTTTTCCTTGGAAGAAAGGAGCAATAAATCCAATATACAAAGAGTTTTGACTCCATTTTAAGTCGTAGGAAGCTTGCAGTAGGGTATCCTTTTCATTGATTTTAATATCCCGAAGCATAACAGAGGGAGGAGGAGCGGTCTGTTTGATGTCATTTTCGCTGAATACAGTGAGACCTTTGGCTGTTCCGACGTAGATTTTAGTCTTGTTCTTATAAACAGAAGTTACATGATTGGAGTTGAGCCCATCATCTACGGAGATTTTCCGAACTATTTTTTGCCTGGGATCGACCCGATTTAATCCATTTACTGTGGCCAACCAGATTAAATTATTACTATCGATAAATATCCGATTACAAATATTGCTGCTCAACCCAGTTTCTGAGGCCGTATAGTGATGGATGATTTTATTATTTTTTATTTGGTAAAGACCGTTGCTTCTGGTTGCGACCCAAATAGTCTCATCTGCGGCTTTTTTAACATCTGCTGTGTAATAATCTATTGTAAGACTGTCCTTGAAGTAATGTTTTTTTAGGAGAGATCCTGCATGTCTTATAATCAGGTTTTTGTTCAACTGATTGCGTTTGATTAAGAAATCAAGGTTTATCGCTTTCATTTGTGGGATCGAACAAAGTGCCTTATTCTGATTTAATGATTTAATAGGGACTGTGCATTGTTTGGATAGCTCCTTTTTTCCTTGGAGCTGCATACTGTAAATTCCCTTATTGGATCCAAGAATCAGGCTATTTTGCTTATCTTTTAAAAGGCAATACACTTTTATACCTGCATCTTTAAATGGTTCTGCAATCATAATGGTGGAATCTAGAAAACTGAGTATTCCGCCTCCAGATACCAGAAACAACTCTTCATCAGACGTCTCATAATAACGTTTTGCTCCAAAATTTAGATTGCCTGTTCTTCTTAGAGAAGTATTGTTTTGTCGGCTGTCTACATCAAAAAAATAAGTGTCCTCCAGGGAAACAAGGACTTCATTATTTTTCGATATCATCACATCGTACATTTCGGACTTGGAGTCAGAAATCGAAAGGTGATCCTTCAACTGATCTCCCTGCATTCTGGTCAGCCATCCGGGGTGACTAATTAAAAAGACGTTTCCGTTTTGATCACCATCCAGGTCAAAGATATAGTTGCTAGGAAGGTCCGAGTTTTTTTCATTGTATTGAATAAATGGTGAATTATAAACGACATACAACCCATCACCATTGGTTGATATCCAAATGTTTCCTTCTCTATCTTCCTGAATTTCATTTACATGTTGTTCGTTTATTGACTTGGTTAGATTCTTTATTGGGCGAAAATTGCTGTCCCACAAAATCAGTTCATCTCCATAGGTCCAAATTCTGGATTTTGTATCTTGAAAAACGCCATTTATTATTGCTGGGTGTGGTGAAAATGGCAGGTTCAATTTTTCCCATTTTTGATTCTTGTATTCTGCGTACTGGGGCGTAGCCTGATGTCTGTTTTTATAGCAAATCAGATGTCTATTTTGAAGTTTGACAGGCAAAGGATAACTGAGGTCTTCATTGAATGAAACCGTGCTAATTGCATTGGAATCAGCATGGTACTCCAAGATATGTTGATTCCCAATAATGAATACCGACTGATCCATTTTTTTCAAATACAACCGCATATTGCCTCTTATAGCCTGAGGGAGTTCAACTTTTTTTATACTTGGAATATTGTCTTTATTGTTCTGATTGACAACGAATAATTCAATTTTGCCTGAAGAACAGCTCACTAGTAGAAGGAGTTGCCCAAACTGATCTTCTAATAAATCGACGACCGTTTTATTGTCAAGTATTCCATTTGGATTAAAATCAAAAATTTTATCATTTCGAATGACAAACACTTTGCCTGAAAAATTCTGGAACCATATGCCACCCTGAATGGATCGACACCGTAAGATTTCGTTGTTTTTAATGAGTGGACTATTGTACGACTTAAACTCTTTTCCATCAAAACGGACAATGCCATTATTAGTAGGAATCCACATGTACCCAATTTCGTCTTGAATGGTTTTGTAGGTAATATTCCCTGGTAAGCCTTCATCGGTACCAAAATGGCGGATGCTCCAATCTTGACTGAATAACTGAGGGGAGGCAAGAAAGACAAAGAATAGAAAGGTGAAAAAACAACTTGCAAAAGAAGGCATAAACCAACGATGATGACTATTTTGCAAAAGGAATTTCATAGGCCTTGAATACTCATTTGTAAGTGAAAATAACGAAAATTCAGAAGGGTTTCCGAACAATGGGTCTAGTATTTTTGCAATAGTCTCTTCGTACTATACCCTTGACTATCTTTTACCGTTATCAGGTAAGTGCCTCTTGATAAGTTGGAGATATCCATTGACCGGTCATTTGTTTGGATTGTCGTGACAATTTGCCCAATGGTGTTTGAAATAACCACTTCTTCCAAGCTATTGGGAGTTTCAATAAACAATAATCCACTGGTAGGGTTAGGATATATTTCAATGAGTAAAGAAGAATGTATTTCCTCCGTAGAGATAAGAATGCTGGTATTCTCAAAATACATCATATCTCCTTCTCCAACTCCAGCCATAAGGTCGATGTCTCCATCATTGTCAAGGTCTGCAAAAGCCGGATAGCTGGTGTTTATATTGTTGTCTGTTAGTCCAAAAGGGTTGCCTGTGGGGGCAGCAAACTGCGGATTGTTTACTGTTCCTGTATTCTCAAAATACTGGAACTTTGCTCCTGGAAAAATACCTCCGCTAACTAGCAAATCCAAATCTCCGTCCCCGTCCAGATCAGCAAAGTCAGGATAAAAGGTATCTGCTCCTGGAAAGCCTACCAAGCCAAAAGGAGATGTTTGAGCAGGACCAAATTGAGGATTGACCACCGTACCAGTATTCTCAAAATAGCGAAACACTCCTAATGCACCAGTGACGAATAAGTCCAGGTCACCGTCATTGTCCAGGTCCACTAGATTGGGGGTCCATAACTCCCCATATGGAGAACTAAGATCGAAACCAAACGGATTGCTGGAAGGAGTGGCAAATTGCGGTATGGTAGCCGACCCTGTGTTTTCCAGATAATACAAATTGTCGAACGCTTCCCCCATCATTAGATCCAGATCGCCATCCCCATCGAGATCTCCCAGTGCTGGGCGTGGACTGCCGAAGGAAGCCAAACCAAATGGGTTGATCATTGGTGATGCAAACACCGGATTTGAAGCAGAACCAACATTCTCAAAATAATCATATTCTCCTAGATAAATTCCTCCTTTTAGATCTCTGTTTCCGGCTAAGGCATCTAAATCGCCATCGCCATCAAGATCAGCAAGAGCAACATTGGCAGTGTGGCCTGAAGTAGTGGTTGTTGTTGAAACTAGACCAAAAGGATTTTCTACTGGCAGCTTGAACGCTTGGCCGCTCAATAGCTCAGGCATCAAAATAAGACAAACACCCAAAAAAAACAATACAACTTTTTTATACAAAAACAATAGTTGAAGGTAGCTAAATTTGTGGTTTTCAATTAATTGGGAAGCCATTTGCAAGTGATATTTTATGATGGTAGGATAAGCAGGTTTAAGTAACGGACCAAAGCTCCAAAAATAGAGGGCAACCAGCCCGTTAGTTGCCCTATTTTCAATACACTTAATAGGTCATTTTGTTTTTACCAACTGGAAAAGTTCGTTTAAACAAAAAAGAAGCATTTCAAATCATAAAGATCAGCCATACTTCCTAAACTACTCCTTCAATATCTAAAATCCTGGACAAAGTAACTACCTAAAAGTAACAAGCGGTAGGCAAATGGGAATAAGCGGTAGGGGAGAATGAATGAAAGTTTTCTAGTAGTTTCTGTCTAACTATTGGAGGTATTGATCTTACTAGAAACGATGGACTAATTTCAAAAAATCCTTAAAGCACAAGCGGGAGGCAAATAGGAATAAGCGGTAATGAGAGGAAGAATAAAACACCCTTGCTTGGGGAAGCAAGGATGTTTTGAGTATGAATGCACTATTTTACAATGGGACTACTCCTTTACAATGACCAGTTTTATGGTTGATGATTGGTTGTTTATCTCCAACTTTGCTTGATAGATGCCAGGTGGCAGGTCTGAGGTATTCAGTTGAAGTTGTTGTTTTCCGGGTAGTTGTTTTCTGTTGATTGGATGACGGACTCTTTTGCCGGAGATATCAACGATAGACAGGTTTACGTGTCCTTCATTTTGCAGAGAATATTCGATGGTTGTTTGGTCTGAAAATGGGTTGGGGTAGACTACAAAATCGGAGATTTCATTTGTAGTGGTGTTGATATCCAGTGCTTTGTCGTTGTTTTGGTCTGTTGGAATGGCTGTTTTTGGGAGATCATCGCCTAGACAATATTTTGGAGGAGGGCCAACACCTAAGAATATATCATCTAATGCTAAATCATTTCCATCACCGTTACCTGTTTCGTCAAGTAGTATTCTGAATTCGACGTTTGAACTCGTTCCGGGAGAAAAGAAATAGGTGACAAACCTGTCCCAATCGCAAGCATTTGGTCCATTCGAGACTACCGTGGTGGCAGGAGAGAATGCTAGTGGAGTGTATGCACTACCATTCACACTAATTTCTACTTGAATATCGGGTATTACGTCAAAGCAACATTGTGCCAAATGTTTAGCATAAAAGCAAAAATAATAATGATCATTCGGCGTAATACTTACTGGTGCTGCAGTCTGCCAAATTGCATTGTTCTGGTTAGATGTTTGTTGAGTTTGTCCATTGACAACCATGATTTGGTGATTGTTGGATCCTGCAGATGAACAAGCACTTTGATCGGTTACATCCCACTCACGACAAACGTACTGAGCATCTGCATCATGGATTATAGTATACTGGTTTGGAGATACTTGGAAGTTTTGATCATAATCGCTTTGGAAGCCCACGTTTCCAGCTTCAAAATCTCCATTTTCTATAAGATTGTCTCCTCCACAGCATAGATATGGACAGGAGGCTCCATCATTTTTTGTCAGAACAATATTTGTTTGATCGTGCAATGTCGTATTAAGAGGTGGCGTAGATTGAAGTTCAACTTTATATAAATCGCCAGTTTCATTCTGAAAGAAATAGAGATCATTCCCTGCAACATAAGATGCACCATACCCTTTATATGTTGATTGAGAATTGGTGAAACTAGGGTCACCAATATGAAAGGGACTTAGTAATCCTTGATTTGGGCCAGCATATTCCATTATTCCTGTGTTTCCTGAAGTAATTTCAATGGAAACTAATTTACTGGTCACATTTTCCAGGCCATAAAATTTTCCAGTTCCTGGATGGTAAGAAAAATCTGCCAGTACAAAACCTTTTGGATGTGTGCTTGGTGTTGTACAATTTATTGTTGTTACCGTAAAATTGGGACCGGTTAGTGAAATCTTAAATATTGTTGGATTGTTTGAATCATAAACGTATAGATTTCCATTATCATCGCAATCTCCAGAATAATATACTTGTGCTCCAGCATTTGGGAAGGGTAGACCAATACTTCCCAAGTCATTGAAAGCGCCATCTTTCCCAATCTTAATTAAGTGATGGTTGGCACTACTAATGCCATAAATGAACTGATCCGCAATGTTGTATCCTATTGCATTTGTTAAGAAATTCGCATTTGTATTCAGATTAATAGTTGGACCGTATCCTGGTGTAGCTGGAAAGTATGGGGTAAATTCTTTTCCTTTTATTACTTGGAAAAATTGCAAGTAGGATTCACACTCAATCGGCTCAGGGTCTGGTGATACTTGTCCATAACTTGTCAGGCTTAGCACAACCAACATAAACAAAATTAATTTTTTCATAATGTATTTTTTATAATAACTACCTACTCTTTTATCAGGCTTTTCGGTGTCCGCCATTGGTGTACTGGCCAGTACTTGGATCTTGCAGGTAAGGAATACCTCAAACATCAAACAAAAATTGCATGTTTAAAACCAAGAAGTAACAAGCGGCAGGAAAAGCGATATGAGCGGTAAGGATAGAGAACAAGAAACTCCAGAGATTCAAAAACAACAGGTGTATCATTCAAATAATTGAAATGCTTCCCGCTTATTGTTTACAATTTTGTTTAATTTGGGCAAATGGCATATCGAGTTGATAATATCCCATGGTGGTTAAAACCTTTCTTTCTTCTTTGGTCCTACACTCTTGCTTTCTTTTCGGTAGGGGCAATAAAATTGCATCGAACCTTTACTAAAAAAACGTTTATAATTGAAGGAGGTAAACTGCCGAAAGTAGGGATTTACGTTTTATGGCATCAAGATTTGTTGCTCTATTTTGTCTCCAAGGGCCGATACGACAAACCTTTTTACTGGATGAATCACCCGATTTGGTATATGAAACCGGTTCATCTTGTTCTTTATTGGAAAGGCGTTACAGGTTTGGCTCTAGGAAGTTCTGGAAATAATGGACGGGGTGCCCTAGAAAAAGTGATTGACAAATTGAAGCAGGGAGAAAACACGACTGTAGCAATAGACGGACCAGGCGGACCTGCAAAAAAAGCTAAAATCGGTGCACTCCAAATGAGTGCTCAAACAGGGTTACCGATCCTACCAATTACATTTCATACTACTAGAGAATGGCGTCTTTCAGGTTGGGATCAAAAGCGGCTACCGCATCTCTTCAGCAAATGGACCATTACTTATGAAAAACCGATCTATGCAGATCCCGACAATCTTGAGGCTAGTAGGTTGGAGTTGGAGAAAAGGCTTGGATAAGCCCAAACCAGATGTTTATCTGATAGGAAAGCTGCAATTAGTGGAAACCAAAATCAATTTTACAGCCATTTTTGTAGGTCGAGTCTACCTTTATTGAACCATTGTAGAAGGAAATGATTTTTTTGCAAATAGCAAGCCCAGCACCAGCATTAGATTCATAATTCGTATTTTCCAAGGTGTAGAATAGTTTGAAAATTTTCTCCTTGTAATGGTCGGAGATCCCAATACCATTATCCTGCACATAGAAAAAATCCCTGCCGCCAGAGGTAGAACATCCAAGCGTAATTTGGCATTTGCGATCTGGAGATCGAAATTTTATGCAATTATCAATCAAATTTTTAAAGAGCATGGAGATGTGTTTTTTCTCCGCAAAGACCTTGGGAAGTGTTTTTAGTTCTACTTCAAAATCGATCTCTTTGTATTCATCATGCTTTAATAGATAAACAACACTTTCTGCAACTTTCTGAGTATCCACCATGATCATTCTATCAGGATGAAGCACCAACTGAAGATAAGAAAGCATGTTCAGCAACAGCATATCTGCGCGATTGGAGTTTTGAATAATGAAATTGAACATTTCCTTATGGGTGGTTTCCATTTCAGGAAAAGACCTTAATAGAATTTGAGAATAACTGGAAATATTACGAAGAGGTTCTTTTAAGTAGTGTGCGGTAGCATAGGTGAAATCTTGTAAATCTTCTTTCTGCTGACGGATTAGTTTGTTCGTCTTTTCAAGGGTGTGTAATCGGTCTCCTTGTTTTTCCAGCAAGGATAGCAGACTAAGGGAGGCCGTCTCCGTGTCGGTTGATTTCATCAAATCTATACGCAGAGAATGGATTTCATGCAGTTTTTTGTAGTTTTTCTTTTCTTCATAAAATTGGACTAACAATTCAATGCACTCGATGGCTTGTCGGTTTACTTTTATGCTTTGAAGGACCTCAAGTGCATCGGTGCAATTTTTTAGAAATTTATCTTCTTCTCCTTTGTCCAGATTTAATCGAGATAATCCTAGCAACCCTTTTGCTTTAAAAAGCTGATTCTCAATTTTTTCAGAGATTTCAACTGTTTTCCTGTAGTTCTCTTTGGCTTTATCGTTATTGCCCCATGCAAGGTAGTTGTCTCCTCTGGCGATATAAATCTCTGCAAGGATATTGAAAATCAACTCTTCACTAATGTCGGGGGCTAAGAGTTGCTCCGCTTTTTCATATTGTCCTTTGCCTGAAGCGCAACGGCCTAAATTGAGTCCTATTATAATACCAATATCATCCAAATACGGGCTTTGTTTTTGAATCTTTTGGGCTTTTAACAGATATTCTTCTGCTTTTTCGAAATTGCCTAACTCCAGGTAGACGTCCCCGATGTTGTTGTAGATATTGGTCCGGTTTATTTCATTGTCCAGATGGTCCAAAGAAATTGCATAATAGTGAATGGCATTGTTTAGGTCATTTCGATAAAAACACATGACCCCATAGTGAAGGTACAACACGCCAAGTATCCTGCTGTCCTTGACTTCCATATTTCGGGCAATAATTGAGGCCGCATTAAGGGACTTAATTCCTTCCTCAAAATTACCAGACATATATTGCTCTTTGCCTTTTATCAAATGATATTGAACGGCTTGTGTATCCGACAGTGCGTCTAGATCAACCTTATCTAGCATTTCCACGATTTCTCGCAAACTTGCTTTTATCTGGATGAAAATATCCCAAATTTCTGCAATTTTGTCATCATCACTGACGGCAACTAAGTTCATATTTAACAAGGGTATTTGTGGAATCTGATTGTTAATACCAAACTACATTACTTTTTACGGAGAATATGTCAATTTGGTTCACTAATTTAAAATTAATAATAGATGTTGTTTGTTTGTGCACATTGTTGGGGCTGAAGGTGCGCAATTCCGCTTGCAAACTAATCTAAATTTAGAAATTAGCCAAAAAATTATAGGTTAATTTTATATTCGTAAAATTCATTATATTTTGTGTTGATTCATTAATTATTTTTCCATTTTTTTAACAGGCCTTCTGAAAAATAATAGATGCAGGTGCTGGATTGAGGAACGGTATCTTTGTAAAATCGAACCATATGGTCCGTTTTGTTTTGTATTAGTAATGTACCGTTATTGTTCTTAACAATAGATACATTATTTTTGCTATCCATCCACGTAGTTTCATTTACCTTCTTTATTGGAAGTCTCTCCTTGGGATGATTTATTTGGTGTTTTGATAACACGTTTACTTCAGGTAATTCTGGAAAGTACATCGATTGAGTATAACTCAATGGCTGTCTAAAAATGTAGGCCCCCCTGAGTTGTTCTGGCAAATTCCAGATATAAATAGCCGAACACCCCTTTGCCTGTTTCAGCAGGGAGACGGTTTGTTCTGAAATTTGTCCAGCATTTCGCCAATCCTGATTGGTATACTTCAAAATCAACAGAAAGCAACCTCCAAGTAATCCAGTACACAGAAACAACCATTGTTTTCTACTGATCAGTAAAACCAAAAGCAGGGAGATTACCATCAAAAAAAATATAGCTGGAAAATACAAATACCGGCCTCCCTCACTGTCGTGGGTATCAATCCCCAGATGCATAACAGGCAGAATACTGATCAATGTGGAGCCAGCAAGCACCAACAATCCTTCTCTAGCGCTAGGTTTCTTGAAAAAAGCAAGCAAATAAAACATTCCAACAAGGAAAAGTACAAGGCCAGCAATGATTATCATGGATAGGGTAGAGACTTGGGGTAAAACTACCAGTCTGCTTAAAAAACGCCCAATATTCAGTATCGAATCAACAGGAGAAAGGAGGGTGTACTTTCCTACATTGCCCTCTACAGAAATCATGTTTGCCGAACGGATCAAAAAATAAAGGAAAAAGATTCCAAAATAAAGACTACTCGTTCTAATCGAATCAAGGAGGCGATACGATCTATTAAAATACCACCTCATACCTTCATGGAAAGCAATGATCAATGGAAACGCCCAAGGAGATTCATAGCTCATCAATGCAATAAAGAAAAACAATAAAGAAGGGAAATAAAAGATCTTTTTTTCTGCCGATTTCCAATAGAAATAATAGGCAATCGCTGTACACATCCCAGCCGTTATTGTACCTCTGCAAGCAATCCAAACCACCGTTTCACTAGCAAAAGGATACAAAATAAACCCAAAACCAGCCAATAAGGCCCAATTCCCACGTTGCTCTATCGTCAGCCCTAAGGAGCCCTTAAAAGCCAACAAACAAGCCCGATATATAAAAAATCCAGTTAGGCAGTGCACCAATAAGTGGTAAATGTGATAGGCTGCAGGCTGTAACCCAAACAAGGCATCAATTGCTTGTACTATAACAATAGAAATAGGTCGAAATATCAACCCTCCCTGCGTAAAAAACACAGTATCTTTGCCTTGAGTAATTGTCGATATAAACTTAAAATCATCAGAAAGGAAAAAACTAGTCAACGTCTCATAATAACCCACCACCCCGATCAGCAACATGACCGTTAAAATGGTTAATTGGTTATTGTTTGGCTTAGTTAATGGTTTGATTGGTTAATGCTTATTGGTTAATAGTGGATTGGTTAATCGTTGTTTGTTTGATAGTAAAATAGAGAATGATTTGATTGTCGAATGGAAAATCACCGTTCAAGATAGTACAATTAACCATTATACTATAACACCACTAACCAATTCACCATTACTAACTAGATCCTTGTGCTCGTTTTTTAAAGCCGATAGATTTTCTAGTAAAGATGACATCGGAGTCCTTGTCCAATTTGAAGTTTTGAACATCTTCAAAGGTCAACATCTTTATCATCTTACGTGTTCGCTGTTTCTTAGTTAAAGAAGAAAGGCGTAAATTTTGATTTTTGATGGCTTCCGTGATCAAATTTCTAACGGTACGCGCATTGCCAAAATACTTGTCCCTAAATTCGTATTGAAAAGCTAAGTATTTCTTGAGGTGGGCGGTTGCTTTCTCTTCAGGAACAATCTTTTCTTCCTTGAGCATGAGCATGGCGATTTCCACCAATTCATCTGCCGTATAATCTTCAAACTTCAGAATCTTGTCAAATCGGGACCGCAATCCAGGGTTGGTTTTCAGAAATCCATCCATGTTTTCAGGGTACCCTGCTGCAAATACAAAAAACTCGCCTCGGTTGTCTTCCATTCGCTTGAGGAGGGTTTGAATGGCTTCATTACCAAAATCTCCACCATTTGCTCCTGCAGTGGTTTGTCCTAGGGAGTAGGCTTCATCAATGAAAAGAACGCCACCAATAGATTCGTCAACTTTCTCTGCGGTCTTGATGGCTGTTTGGCCAACAAACCCTGCCACTAGTCCTTGGCGATCGGTTTCGACCATGTGGCCTCTTTCTAGAACGCCCAGTGCTTTGTATATTTTAGTTAGAATTCTAGCAACGGTAGTTTTACCAGTTCCTGGATTGCCAATGAAAACGGTGTGCAGGTAAAACTTATTAAGCACATTGCGCTCAGTTTCTCTGTAAAACCGCACCAATCTTACCAATTCGTTGATCTGTTCCTTCACGCTGCCCATCCCAATAAGATGGTTCAATTCTCCCAACGCTTCTTTCAACAGTTTTTCGTCTATTGGAATATTTGGAATTCTTTTTTTCTTGATAATGTCAATTTTCTCGACATCTTCCAGTAGGATGGTGGACAAATCATTGTCCGGCAGTCCGTCAGGATTTTCGTGAGACATGACCCGTAGACCTAGATTCACTTTGGCTTGTTCTACGATATCATTTACAAATCTAGCGTTTCCGAAAGACCGATCTCGGTTTCTATAGGCTTCTGTTATAACTTCGTCAATGCGTTTTTTCGCACTTGGAGACATCGTTACATTCTTTATTTCTTGAGCGGTATAGTCAACAATTTTGGACATTTCTTGCGGCAGGTAGTCTGCAAACTCAAAATAAATTTTGAATCTGGATTTTAGCCCTGGATTAGAGTCCATAAAGTGCCCCATTTCCTTGGGATAGCCAGCTACAATAACTGCCATATCGCCTTCTCCGTCCGACATTTCTTTTACTAGGATCTCAATTACTTCTCTACCAAAATCTTTACTATCGTCGTTGGTCCGCGCCAAAGAGTAGGCTTCATCTATGAAAAGGACACCGCCTCTTGCTTTTTCGATGGCTTCTTTTACTTTAGGAGCAGTTTGACCGATATATTCGCCAATCAAATCCACCCGATCTACTTCATGCACATGTCCTTTAGTCAGCAAGCCCATTTTCTTATAGAGTTTGCCCATCATTTTGGCGACAGTTGTTTTACCAGTACCAGGATTGCCGATAAATACGGAGTGGATATTTACTTCTTCTTTTTCTTCGAAGCCTTTGTTTTTTCTTAGTTGTAAGAACTGTAGATATTGAGCGTGGTCTCTGACTTGCCGTTTGATGTCGGATAAGCCGATTAGGGCATCCAGATTTACCATAACATCTTCAAAAGACTCATCCTGATCCGTATCAGAAGTCAGAATAGTCAATGTTTGATGATGGGGTAGGAGTATGCTTGTGACACCTTCTTCAAAATCGTCATCTACGCGAAACGGGATAGTAGCCATCAGTCGATCCATAAATATGATATCGACGCTGTAGCTGTCTTCTCGCCACGACCCTTTTACATTGGAGCCCCAGCCTGCGGTCATCATTATACTTTCGTCCAGTTTTCTGACATTCTGAAGTTTGACGACCTGTCCCTTCATTTCTCTGGCTTCGTTGTGGAACTTGAAGAAGATCTCACATTGCCAGTTCTTAACATGATTTATATTTTCGAGCATCAATTCGACATAGACGTATCTAGTCTCTTCCATGCTGAAGTTTTTGTAGTAGACTCTGCTTTCTAAGGGCACATCGTCGTAGGAACCTTCATAGAGTTTTACAGACTTCAATCGGATATATGGGCCTGGAGCTTCCTCTGCAGTTTTGCCGGAATCTTCCACATAAAAGTATTTCGTTCCTACTTTTACACCATCTATCCATGCTTCCCAGTAGTAGGTGCCTTTTTTCCAGAAAGCACCATATTTTTTATTTCCCCAGCCTTCTCTTATATAAATGACGTTGTCGTATTTGCTAACCTTTCTTTTTATGGGAAGGTTGCAAATTTCTTTTTGGCTTTTTTTGGTGGAAAAGCACTTCAATTCTACCTCTACATCCCAGTCTTCGCGATCAAACTGTTTATTATGGAAGGAAAGCTCTGCATAGATATAATCAGATTGGTACCGTTCAAAAACCTGACGATACTTTTTCATATTATTAGCTAGCCATTCCCTAGAGGAATAGACTTTGAGATCTCTAAATTTATAGCTTAACGTGTTATCAGTCAATTTAATGTTTGTTTTTTATCAAAGAAAAAAGACTTTATTGAGGGGCTAAATATACAATTCCTAGTAGGAAATTTACTAAAAAATACTATTTATGGATAAATAATAACAGAACCTTAATATATTAATAACAAAAAGGAATATCTTTTTGTTCCCAAATGTTTATTTGTATATAAATAGTTCAGAGATTGTAATCTCCATAGCTTGTCTACCTATATTGTTTAGTCCAAAACAATTCTATACCCTTTACGAGGAATTGTATAAATTGTTGTGTTATGGCCTAAGTTACAGACCAATATTGTTTCTGATGAAATTAGAGAAACCAGGATCTCCTGCTTTGGGAAAATCCATAATATAGGTCCCATCTTCTTTTAAAAGGAAGTAAACTGGCAAACTAACAATTTGATAGTCTTTTTCCACTTTTGATCCTCTGGTCGGTCCTGCCCACATCTGTACCCCTGTCATGCCATTACTGGTCATTGCTTTTTGCCAACTGGATTCACTTTTGTCTATTGAAACATATACAAATTCTATGTTTTCTCCGTAGAGCGCCCCCTTGTTTTCTTTAGAACGATGTATTTCTTCAATGCATGGTTTGCACCAGCTTGCCCAGAAGCTCAGATAAACCATTTTGCCTCTGTAATCAGACAGTCTTACACTATTCCCGTCGCGATCAGTAAGTTGAAAATCGGGGGCTGTAGTACCTGTACTGAATTGAGTCAGTTCCCCTAAAACCCTTGATATTGTTGCCTTCGGAAAGTCAGACGTACTAGTTGCCATATAGTCATCGAATAACGGTTTTATTTTTTCATAATTTGAACGATTCACCTTTGTAATTAGTAAACGGGCGAGTGCGTAGTCGCGCAATTCTCCATCAAAAAATGTTTTTACGAGGTTATATTTCTCATCAAAATAATAGACCTCTTGCAGTCCTTGTTCTCGGATGGCTTCATGGTAGACAAAGTCCATAAATTTATCTAGAAAACTAATGTAGTCTTTGCTGGAAAGCGCATCTTCGCTCATGATGTCCACTTCCTTCACAAAATCGTAGTAGTTTTCATTCAATACTAGGTTTTGATGGTAGTTGGGGTACATCATTCGGTAGATCGTCCACTTGTATTCAATATGTCGATTTAGGTAATTGTTAAATTCTTGACTGGGACCTTTCTCCAGGGATTGAAGGTAGAAATCCAATTCTTCTTGTTTATTTTTTTTGGCGTACTCGGTAAATTGATAGGGGCCAAGTTGTCGCATTTGTTCCAAAATGTCTGCTGCAATCGGATATTCTGTCATGAAGATGCGGCGAGTGCTGCTGCTCAGCTGGTCAAAGGTTTTCCGATAGTCGTACAATATTTCGTTGTCTTCCTTCCCGTCTCCACCAAAGACAATCTTTTCCTTAAAATCTTCTGAATGAAAATTAAAATGAAGCTGATTTCCAGGCTTTAAGAACAATTTGATATTATCATTGTCATAATACAAATTGACGATAGTTGGCTGGTCTATAGGCAATAAGAAGATGTATCCTCCAGTAGCATCTACGTCAACCTCAAATGAAATGCTCGACCCATCCAGCAAATTGGTTAGATAATCGACCTTCACCAATTTAGTAGTCGGATCCGTTATATTCCCTAAAATCAAAGCCTTCTGAGCAACAGCAATCTGTGCTCCTACAAATATTAATAGTACGCTAATCCATACTCGTTTCATAAATCTCCCGTGTTGTTTCTTTGTAGTAAACGATTATAGTGCCAAAATAACTGGAATTTTAAGAACTCAATGAATCCCTTGTATATTTTGTTATTGGTTAAATAGTGGATTGGTTCAAGGTAATGGCGCAGGTATAAATAGTGGAAAATTGTCGAGTCCGCATTTGTCCTTCTACCCGCTACCATCAGTATTGCGCTAGCAAAACAAGTCCTTCTTCTACTTTCTACCAGTTACCTTGTACCACAAAAGGTCCTATTTCTCCAAAGAAGAGTGCGTCCCATTGTTAATATTCCACAATATTTTATCTATCCCATTTACATCACCATCAAGATTGAAATCAAAGATATTGTATATATCAAAACCTCCATTTTCATAACTCCAGTCGGCGTGATCCCAACCGTTGATATCATAGCCATTCGGGTCATCTATCTGGTTGCCATCTCCAGCAAACATAGCCCAAAGCCCCGGGGCCAATTCCTTTTGACCTGATCCAAATGGATAACTGTCTTCAAGACTAAAGTCATGAGTCAACACATCATTTACTGAGGATATTGGAGCTGCAGATATGATCCCCAAATGGTTTCGATGCTGTATGACTATGTAAAATGAATTTCCCATAGACGCTAAAAGAGCACGAGGGTTGGGGAACATTAAGGAACCGTCATTAAGCAGTACAGCGGCTGTCGAAACGACCTCTGTACTTTTTGTAAGACCCGTTCTGAAAGAAACCAATACCCAATCTACCGCATTAGCAGGATAATCTGAAGAGGTCCAACCTTGCCCTTCTGACCCCATATAATTCCATGGTGCAACATTATAAGGTTGACCAGCGGGCAATAAATTTAACTGCTGTAGGAAACTAATCATCGTCTGTGAAGACAAAATCATTGGCCCCTCAAGACATACCCTAATATCTAATGAAATACTACGAATGACATCAAAATCATGGGTAGCAATGGTAGAAAGACCAGTATTGTCTGTGACTACAGCCTTTAACGTATAGGTTCCTGATGCCAAATTGAGCAGTGATACATCGGGAAAGGTTGCACTAGCAGTTCCCCATTCAAAAGGGGATTCATTGTCTTGGCGCACTAAAACATTGTTTAGAAATAGCTGAACGTTGTCTACACTACCATCATCCATTGCGTTTACTTCGACCCCTAAGTCATGTCCTTCCTCAAATTCTGTCAATGTGGGACTCGTAAAAGATAGGGTAGGAGGCTGATTACAACTAGTAGAACTGGCTAGAGGACCCTGAATATAGTCAACCCAAGTGTGAGCAATGCCATTAGTCGTAGCGGGAAAGTCAAGTCGAATACCTGTAATAGTTTTCCCTATCCAACCTGCATGTTGGCTCAGATCAAAATTCAATTCTTCAAATACATTAGTTTGGTTTGGTAGAAGGATGATGGAGTTCGCTTGATTGAAATTAGGTGCTATTGTTGTCGCCCAAAATAACTGAAATGCACCTGCCGCTTCTGATTTGGTTCTAACATTAATTTGTTGAGCTTCCGATCCAGGAAAATTTAAACCACTTCTAATTACAAATGGATCATTTGTAAATTCAGACCTTAGAAGCCAATATATTGGACTCGCAGTACTTGTTGCTGCTATATTTGATGTAGTAAATGATTCATTGCTCATGTCGAAATCAAAACTTAAATCACCTGCATCTTGAGGTAACCTACATGCTGCATTTTCATCATCGTCCGACATTCCATCACCATCGCTATCCGTAGCAAGAGGAATTGTATTTGACGTGCACGGAGGAGTAGTAAGTTGGAATGTCCCATTCCCCGACCAATTAAAATCAACAGTAGATCTTCCAGGGCCAGTTGCTCTCATTTTTAGATAAGTATCCCCATTAGCTGCAATAAAGTAGGAATTGTTAGTAGCTGCTTCCACTTGGGCTATAGAGCCTCTTGCAGTAGCACCAGTAACGCTAAAGTTTTGTAACCTTCCCATTCCTTTATAGTTCATCATCACCAAATCTCCAGTTTCTCCTCTATCCATTATGATATGAATGTTCTTAGAAGCTGGAATTTGAGTAAGATGATAAGTATAGGTAAAACCCTGGTTGACAATTACCCCAAATTTGTAGGTTTGGTTAGTCGTTCCTACATCCCAAAAACAAACATCACTTTCTCCTGGTTTAGATCTTACGACAGCGAGTGGTGCAGCGCTACTAGTTACCCTATGTAGCCAAATAGTAGCGAAGAAATAATCAGATCGAGTAGCCCTGACCCAAGAACTTTCTTTATATTCATGGCCGTCTGTATTGAAAGGGTGGTCTCTTACCAACGTAGTATTTGCTTTACCTAGTAATCCGCCATCGTAATCTTTAAAAAACTGATTGACTTTAGCCGGTCGGGTAGCGGGAGTAATATTTACGAATTGAAAGGGAAAGGGCTCTGGCCAACCTTTGGTTGTACCAATAAACGTCGGATTGACATTAGGAGTTGCACCACCGCCAATTTGTGGCATAATCATATTTGTATAAGAACGATTCCAACCCTCAAAGTGACAATTAATGTGCTGCCCCGGTCCATCATAGAATCTAAAGAAATTACGATCTCCAGTAAATACGCCTAAATCGGCATCCGAATTAAATAGACTATTGGATATAGTAAGATTTCCAGCCAACATAGTGACGGTTTTATTGTCACTGAATGCACAATTTCGAAATACCGTATTTTCATTAGTACCTAGCACACCAAGACCACAGTAGATAGCCTGATCATTGCCATAAAATAAACCACCATCCAAATATTGTGGACCATTTGTTGACCAACCAAAATTAGCCTTTATGGAGTGGTCATCATTCAACTGATCAAAAACATCAAAGCCAGTCATACAAGTATGCGCAACAAACCCATTGAAGCTACCAAGCGGCTCTTGCCAAGGTATTATTCCACTATAATAACTTAGTTGACCTGTAGCGAATAACGGCCCATTGGCAGGGAAAGCAAACCAAAAACCAGTTCCTTCTGTTCCTGCAGCTACATTATTTTCAAAGTAATTATTGGGGTTGGTAATCCAATAGGAGGAGGGAGTTCTATTTTGTGCTTGGTTAAATTGATTGTCTGATGGTGTCAGTTGCTGTCCAGGAGCTGGTCGTCTGGTTACAAAAACTACATTATTTTTTATGGTGTTGTATCGTTCTCCTCCGTCTTCGAAAAAAAAGCCATGACCAATATGATCATAAGCAAAAACACCGTCAACGGTAACATAATCAGTTCCATGGATCGTTACCGCTCTATTAAACGATTTGTGAATGCTGCTGTTTTTGACATAACTGCCTTGTGCCGCATTCTCATTCAAGTGCCAATGTATTGGGTATCTTCCAAGTACACTTCTTTGCCCCATTTTATACAACTCGATGTCTTCGATATGCACTGTTGAGCCCTTCATAAACATCATATGCCCTCCAAAGCCTGTACTTTCGTTGTTACCATCCATTTTTCCCTCGATTTTGATATAATGCGAAAGCAGTCCTACTTCACCATTAATATCGACATCCCAGGTCTTGCCATCCGTTGCTCTTGTATAAGATGTTGAACCTCCGATATGCTTGTATTGAAGTGCATTGACGAGTGTAATCGTTTTTCCATCAGCACTGATAGAGGCGATTTCAGCTTCATCAACGTATTCCCATGTGCCAACACCTCCTATTTGGCGAGCTAATTCGGTGGAGGTAAGTGCTATTTTATCTCCGATTTCCCAGTTTACAGATTCCTTCAGGGTAATTACATTTGTGCCAGCATTTGCTGTGTTTGCAAGATTTGTCCAACTATTTTTTTTCTTGCCATGCAGCTCCAGACGCCCACCTGCCATCACCACAATAGCTTTATAGGTACTGGCGGGGTTGGCAATTTTACTTCCAGTAAGCTTGATATTGCAACGAATTCCTTGATTATTTTCATTGGAGAAATAAGGGTTGGTTTCTGTTCCTATCTCGAAAAGTCCACCATTTTGAACCATTATACCTTGAGCTTCTAAATCTATCCATACTCCGCCAGCTTGGGTGTTTATGCCTCTTACCGTTCCTGCAACCATAATATTTCTTGCCCTACACGTGCCTAACATGGTAAGCGTCATGCCAGAAGGGACAACGACATCATCGTTTACGGTAGGCTGAACTCCATTTGGCCAAGTATTGTTGTTATTCCAATAACCAGAGGCAACAGGTTGAATTGTAGCAGCACTGCCATAAATCGCGATCAAGCAAAATCCTAAAATTAAAAGGAATGGGGAAAATTTAATTGAATTGTACATAGTTGAGGGATTGATTAATGAATTGAACATGAAGGAACGAAATAGAAAACAAATGAAACTAACTGCTGAGGTTGCAATTTTCTTCTTTAGTGTCAATTTGACTGCCTACAATTAGTTTCAACGGATTGATTTTTTGACTTAGAATTTTCCAATAATTAGGGAAGGTGGGAGATTTGACTATTCTAATGATTGTAGGGAGATAACTCATTTGGGCTTCAAAGTTTTAGTTTTTAATTTGTTGGATTCCGTTTTAAGAGGCTTGGATTGCTCACAAGATCCTGATTGAATTGGTGTTGCATTTGCAAAAGATGGAACAAAAATTAAAAACTGATGAGATGCTAAATAGATTTTGGTCTAGGGTTAATTAGGGTGTTAATATTTCAAACTAATTTAACTAATTTTATTTATGTAAAAGAATAATAGAATGTTTTTTACGCTTTTCCCACACTTATAATTTGAAGCATTAAGATTTGAATTATATCACTTAGAATCTTGGTAGAATGCGAATTTCAAGAGTTTATCTCCTCCACCTTTTAAAATAGTTCAAATGCATGTTTCTTTGCTATGTTTAAAGTCTTTACAAGGAGTTTGATTTTCAAGATTTTGGTTTAGAAAACAGAAGGCGAATCCTTTGATATACCACTTCGCAATTAACCAATTAATAAATATTTATTGTATTTTGCGACATATTCAACATAAAACACTGCTGAGCCTGTAATAGAAGATGAGTTATATCGCTTTTGAGTTCCCAATATTGGTGCAAAACATTAAACTAGGAGAAAAGCCAGCCTATTTCCTAAGACCTCTTTTTTTTAACTATCCAGGAGCTTCCGATCGCCGATTTGACAAGGCATTAACCAATTTTAAAAAAGAAATCAGACATCGGCTAAAAGGCGTACAACTTTCCAGAGATACCTTGGAAGAATTACTTTGGTACAAGTTCAATCCAAAATTAGAATTCAAAATATTTAAAATGGACTTTGTCGCCGGAAAACAGTATGTCTCCGGAAAGTTCGCCGTTTCCTGGTTTGTTCTAAAAGAGCACTGTTTTGTGTTGTTGCCAGCGTTCAATAGCCATGTTTTTATGGCAAAAAAAGGGCACAAAGGAAAATATGATATCCAAGGACAAGTAGAAGACTTTATCATTGATTTTGTGAAAAGGAACAAAAAAGAAGATGGTGATGATTTTGATATCAATGAATATACCGCCACCAAAGGAGAGTTTATCACCACCGCAAAGGTCAACGTAGACATAAAAAATAGCAAATTCCCATTCCAAACTTCTTCCCTGGATTTTATCTTCAATAAGTTAAGCGGAAGTGAAGATTTTGAAGGTTCTGTAGAGATCGAAAAGGTAGGATATGATATGAATGAGCTTTATCCCACCGAATTGAAACGGGCATTTTACAGAGAATCACTAGTTGATCGAATCTATAATATCATCTATCAACTAGACAACTCACCCATCGTAATAGTTGGGGATGAAGGAGTGGGCAAAAGAAGTATTCTCCATGAAGTCGTTTACCGATACCGGACAAAAAATATAAAAGTTCAGTTCGAACGGCAAGAACGTATGTGGAATATTGACCCCACCCGAATCATCTCCGGTATGAGCATCGTTGGGATGTGGCAAAAACGGTTCGAAGCCATCCTAAAATACGTCCGCGTCCGAAGAATGGAGTTTGGCAGAGCGACTGATAAAATCGTAGTAGACAATATCGTCGCTATGCTCAGAATCGGAAAGTCTTCACAAAATAGCATGACACTCAGCGATGTCCTGAAGCCTTACCTCGAAAAACGGTTGTTTCAGATGATCCTCATCGCCACGCCTGAAGAGTGGAAAGTCCTTCAAGAAAAAGACCGCCGTTTCGCCGACCTTTTCCAGGTGATCAGAGTCTCTGAACCAGATTTAGAGACCTCCGTAAAAATGGTGGCCGAACAAAGAAAAGTACTGGAACTCGAATTTGGCTGCCAAATCAATTCACTAGCAATTAGCCAATTATTTACCATCCACAGGAATTATTGGAAACGAAAAGCACTGCCTGGTAGCGTGGTCAATTTCCTAAGACAACTGGCAAACAAGTACAAATTTGGATTGATCGATTCCCTCGAGGTAAGAAAAGAATTTGAAGAGATTAGCGGACTACACCAAGAAATATTTGACGAAACTTACTTGTTCGAAAAGGACGAAGTCTATAAAACCATCGCCCAAAACCTCGTAGGACAGCAAGAAGCAGTTCAATGCCTGAGTGATGTCATTCATGTGATAAAAGCCAAAATGAATGATCCGGATCGACCCCTTGGTTCGTTCCTGTTTATTGGACCTACTGGTGTTGGTAAAACTCAAGCCGCAAAGGTATTGTGCAACTATTTGATGGGCAGCGAAGATCATTTGATGCGGTTCGATATGAATGAATACATCGATGAATACGCCGTCCAGCGATTGATCGGAGATTACCACAACCCACAAGGACAATTGACGGGCCGCGTCCGCTATCAACCCTTCGGTATAATTCTGTTTGATGAGATTGAAAAAGCGCATCCAAAAATTCACGATTTGCTGCTCCAGGTACTTGACGACGGACGTCTGACAGATAGCCTGGGAAGAACAGTAGATTTTTCGAATACCGTGATCATTATGACTTCCAATGTCGGAGCTCGGGATGCAGGGACAAAACTGGGATTTACCTCCTCTCCGCAGGAAGAATCGGCCATTTTCAAAAAAGCAGTAGAACGCCAGTTCCGCCCGGAATTTGTAAACCGAATAAATCGGATTGTCATTTTCAATCCATTGGAGTTGGATCATATTTTGAATATTGCACAGCTGCAAATCAAAGAATTGCTGAGCCGAGATGGGTTTGTGCGTCGGACAACTATATTAAATATATCTCCCAATGCCTTGGAATGGGTCGCTCGCCGCGGCTTCAATGCAAAAATGGGCGGACGAGCACTCAAACGCCAGATAGAACGCGACCTCACTACTTTGTCAGCGGAACAATTGGTGGCCACTTACTCGGAACGACCTATTATTTTTGAAATCATACTCAAAGACAATCGACTTTATCCAAAAGTAACCCCACTTGATTTTGTAGAGGCAATTAATTCCGACTGGCTGCCTTCTACACCTGACGAAAATAAAGGGAAACGATTTTATAGAAATCTTCTCAGAGAACTTGACCATATAGAACAATCTATTCCTAGTGCGCCGACTACTATGATATATACCGGCGAGATGGATAGTCAAACGATTATCTCCTACAATTTTAGAGATCGGTTTGGCGATCTTCGCGAGTTGTTAAAACGGAGAGAACTTGGGTATGGTCATGACATTATTGAGTCCAATCCTGTTATTCCGATGCGCTTGAAACGGGTGAAGTTTTCTAGTTTTATCGCAAAGCGGGATGACTACAACAACAAGGGGCTAAGAGAAATGCATAAAGACAAGTTTTTCCAAAAAGAAGGCCTGGACGAATTACGTGATATCTATAAGTATGGGCAAACCCATTTTGATAAGGCACAAAGTGAGTACTTGAATGATTTTTTTAGCGTGGAGTTTTTAAAACTATCCTCCAAGGGGTTCCGGAAAAAGAAGATCGACAAAATTGATCTCCAATTAGAATCATGCATCACCAACATGGGGAAATCTGAAATGGAATATCTGTTGGAGCACTATGAGACCTTTTTTGAAAATTTAGAACTGGAGTTCAAGGTGCACAAAAAATGGAATAAGATTTCCATCGAAGGCTATGGCATCCAAAAATTACTAGCAAAAGAACAAGGAATCCATTTGTTTTACGTCACGCACCAAACTCCCTTGCCCATCAAACTCAATCTTGTTCCTCACAGCGAGGAGAAGACAGAGGAGGAAAACTGGAAGGTAGTCCGCGTCTATGATGGTACCAACACCTTGACTGATATCAGAACAGGATTTACCACCGATATCAATATCACCGTCAATGAATTTAAGTTGCTAATTTATGCTGGACAAGCTTAGGGAGATTTGGTAAGTAGTGGAAAGTATTCAAAGAACTTATGGATTAACGATTTAATCTAATAACTCAATACACCCAATAACCAATTATAAAATTTTCTTCAAAATTTCAGGGATTTGTTTAACCGTCTCGTCGTACCCTAATTGGTAAATTTCCTCTGTTTTCTTAAAATCAAAAATACCGTATTCAAATACGCCTTTTGACTCAATTACAATATCACACTGCGCAAGATTGTCTTTTACATTCGACCAAACAATTAAATCCATGACGCGATGCCCAATGTCTAACATGCTGTCTACTTTAGTATTAGGTACAGGGCCGTGAGGCATTACATTTACTCCAATCACGAGATCACATGACGCTTTTAGCGGCTCAATGGGCAGGTTATTCAATAGACCACCGTCTACGTATTTTTTGCCCTCAATTTCTACAGGCTCAAAGAAAATTGGTATGGAAGAACTTGCTACTACCGCATCATATAATGAACCGGTGTTTAATATTTCATATTCACCACTGTGCAAGTTAGAAACACAGACAAATAGTTTTTTGCGAAGGGTTTCAAAGGAATCGTGGGTGATGTTCTCATTAAGAATATCCTTGAGGTAAGACAAATTGGTCAATCCAGTACCTGGTAAGCCAAGTCGGAAAGCTTTGAACAAACTTTGATGTTTCGCCATATCCAGAATCTCTGTAGGGCTCATACCTGAAGCATACAATGATCCGACTATTGATCCTGCACTGGCTCCAGATATAGCATCCGGGAAAATCGCATGTTCTTCCAGCGCTTTAAGTACACCTATATGAGCCATACCTCGAGCTCCTCCACCTGACAAACAAATTCCTAGCATATCGATAATTTTTGCGCAATGTTAGGGAATTTTTTTGATTCTAAAGGAGGATGATGAAATAAAAATTAATGAAACTACTCAGTAGATACCGCTAATGATCAACAACCCTAGCCTTTTGACTAGGGCCAGATGGTGTCGATTAATGCGGTTTTAGGCCTAACTCATGTTAAGGTTCAGTTTACTGAAGGAAATAGGAGAAAGCCAGAATTAAAGCCTTCCTTCCGCAGTGCAGTAGGCCGCTAGATTCAATTATTTTGAAATAAATAAATTAAATAAATGAAATATTTGTTAAATTGTTGATCCGACATGCTATGTGATCCAATTTTCTCCATTATCAAACCAAATTAATATGAAAAAGAATCTATTATTGTTGATGCTTTTAGCGTTGACTATTTTGTTAAATGCCCAACATACGGTTACCGGAACAGTCACCGATATTAATAATCAACCACTTATTGGTGTCAATATCGCCGAAAAAGACACCTACAATGGTACCACCACAGACCTCAACGGCGCCTACGAAATAACGGTCCGCTCCCCTCAATCAACCTTGGTCTTCAAATATATCGGCTTCAAAGAACAAGAGCTAAGTTTAGATGGAAAATCAGCGCTTAGTGTCAGTATGAGCGAAGGATTGACACTAGGAGAAGTAAAGGTAGTCGGATCCAGAAGTTACAATCGCTCGGCCACCAATTCTCCAGTAGCAGTGGATGTCATCGATGTAGCTAAACTGACTTCAGCAAACGGTCGGGTAGACATCAATCAAATCCTACAATATGCAGCCCCTTCCTTCAATGCTACCAAACAGTCTGGCTCCGACGGGGCGGACCATGTTGATCCTGCATCCCTGAGAGGACTTGGGCCAGATCAAACACTCGTTTTGATCAATGGCAAAAGAAGACACCAATCCTCTCTCGTCAATGTCTTTGGTACTCGTGGCCGAGGAAACACAGGAACCGACATGAATGCAATTCCCGTCACCGCAATAAAACGAATTGAAGTACTTAGAGACGGAGCTTCCGCTCAATATGGCTCTGACGCCATTGCTGGCGTGATAAACATCGTTCTAAATGACCAAACGGATGGCATAAAGGGCGCAGTAACTTATGGTGCCCACTTGACAAAAGTTGGTGCTGGGTATGCTCAGGAGATATTCGATACCCAGGACGAATGGGAACCGGAGCTATTTAACATCGATGGAAAAAATCGACTGGATGGGAAAGACAAAGCTTTTGATGGGAATACCGCCAAAGTTGACTTAAATTATGGATTAGGCCTAGGCAAAAACGGCGGTTTTATCAATATGACAACAGAATACATGACGAAGGATCGGACGTTGCGCCCAAGTTTTGATTGGCGGAAAGGATATGGATCTGCTGCAGTCGATCAATTCCAATACCTGGTAAATGCTGCACTTCCTTTATCTGACCAGACAGAACTGTATGCTGTAGGAGGAGGCAGTGACAGAGGCACAGACGCCTTCGCTTTTAGCAGAGGAGCTCCTGGGGCAGATGGTGATTCAAGAGCAGTTGCCTCTTTATATCCGAATGGATTTACCCCGCACATTACCTCAAAAATTGGAGATACTGAAGCAACGCTGGGGGTTCGTCATAGTATCAAAAATGATTGGAATGCAGACTTTAGCCATACCTATGGCAATAATAACTTCCATTATTATATAACCGGAACCAATAATGCATCTTTAGGGGACGCTTCTCCTACTAAATTTGATGCTGGAGGGCATAGCTTGAGTATGAATGTGACAAGTATGGACTTCTCCAAATATCGAAGTGATGTCCTTGCTGGACTGAACATTGCATTTGGGTCTGAATTTCGATCAGAGAATTTCAGAATATTTGCTGGCGAAGAAGGTTCTTATGCTACTTATGATACCAATGGAGTTGCGATTATCAATCCAGCTATCCAACAACCTTTTGTCAATGAATTTGGGCAGGAGCCATCTGGTGGTTCCCAGGGATTTCCAGGATACTCGCCAGCAAATGAAGTTGATGAAAATAGAACGAATATTGGTTTCTACGGTGATGTAGAACTTAATGCTACAGAAGAGTTTTTGATTGCAGCAGCCCTTCGATTTGAAAAGTATAGTGATTTCGGTAGTACTTTCAATTATAAATTGGCTGCCAGATATATAGTGATGGATGGTTTGTCGCTTAGAGCCTCGGCTTCTTCTGGTTTTAGAGCGCCTTCTTTAGCTCAAATTCACTACAATCTGTTGTTTAATAATATCGTTGCAGGTACATCATTGCGAACGTTGCTGGCTTCCAACACAAGTACGGTAGCTAAAGCATTTGGTATCGATGCATTGAAGGAAGAAAAAGCACAAAACTATGCGGCTGGAGTCACGTATAAAACGGGTGGATTTACAGCAACTGTTGATGGATATTTGATCAATGTAAAAGATCGGATTATTCTTACCGACGTGTTTGATGCTTCTGATTTGAATGTTGGTGCAGAGGCTGCGCAGTTTTTTGCAAATGGAGTAGACACCAGGACTTCAGGAGTTGATTTAGTGGTTAGTTACAAGCATTACTTAAATGATAATGACGCCATTACTGCTGGGCTCGCTGCAAATTTCAACAATACAGAGATACTGGCAATAAATTCTGGTGATCTGAATGAGTTTACCTTTTTCGGACCATTTTCTCAAGCTTATTTGGAGGCTGCAGCTCCGGACTTCAAACTTGGATTGAATGTCGGTTATTCTTCTAAGAAATTTGACGCAATATTGACCTATACACAGTTTAGTGAAGTCCAATTGCAAGACTTTCAGTGGATTGATACTCCAGCAATGTCGCAGGCGGATGCGGATGCGTTGTTTCCTATTGCAACGGACACTTATAAGGCCGCAGGGACGCTAGACTTAAGTCTAAGCTTTCAGATTATTGATAATTTAAGAATTACGGCTGGAGCTAATAATCTGTTGAATACTTATCCGACACAGCAGTATGACGGCTGGACAGATCAGGGAGGTTTTAATGATTCTGTACAAATGGGGTCAGATGGCACGTATCTCTTTGCTCGCTTGGGTTTTAACTTCTAAAAAAGACAATTTTTTCGAGGGTCATTTTAATGAATTTTTCAAAGGTCGGAACTTTTCCGGCCTTTTTATTTTTAATGGAGGTGATTAAACGCATTAAAAATAACCTACCTGATTGTAGGGGAAGAATATCCCAAAAAATTATGGAACACAACGATCAATATTTTGCAAAAATAGCAGCAGCCTATGTCAGGGGAAAATTGTCGGGTGAGGAACTACTGTTAGAGAAACCACTAGAGGATTTATCACCGGAAGAGGTAGAAGGTATATTTCATTATGGTAAAGAACACGAATTGAAATTATATCCGTTCAAAAGAACCAGAGGATTGCCACGAGTGTTGGTTTTGCTTGGTTTGTTTAGCAGTATTCGCCCTTCTAGTTTATTGGACATCGGAACAGGAAGAGGCGTTTTTTTATATCCCTTTTTAGACAAATTTCCAAAAACAAAAGTGGAGTGCATTGACAAAAAAGAAGTCCACGTAGATGACCTATTAGCGCTCAAAAATGGAGGATATGATTTGCTTAATGCAAGAAATCACGATGTACGGGAACTTCCCTACGAGAATAATAGTTTTCAAGTAGTCACCGCCCTGGAAGTTCTGGAACATATCGATGATTTGGAAAGCGCCTTCCAGGAAATAACAAGAGTAGCAAGTGACTGGATCATCTGTTCTATGCCTTCAAAAGAAGACGACAATGAAGAACACATTAATCTGTTTACCAAGGAAAGTGTCACCGCCCACTTCAATAATTGCGGCATTCACAATATAAAAATAAGCTATACCCACGAACATATGCTCGTCATAGCAAAAAAGTCATGATACAGATCAACAAATATCCAAGAACACAACATTTGCAAGGCTCCAGACTCCAAGCTGGCGATGAAGACCTCAAAAGTGTGCCTTTCTCCAATATTGCTGGTAGACACATTGTCGTCGAGGAGAAGGTAGATGGCGCCAACTGCGGAATCAGTTTTTCCGACTCCGGGAAGCTGCAACTGCAGAGTAGGGGGCACTATCTTACTGGCGGCCCTAGAGAGAAACACTTTGATCTGTTCAAATCCTGGGCAAATACTTTTGCACAACCCTTGCATCAGCTATTAGGTAATCGGTATATAATGTATGGGGAATGGCTCTATGCAAAACATACGGTATTTTACACTGATTTGCCGCACTACTTCATGGAGTTTGATATCTATGACCAAATAGAAGAAACCTTTCTAAGTACCAACGAACGTAAGTCTTTTTGTAAAGCAGTCCCTTTTGTTCACCCAGTAAAAGTATTGTTTGAAGGTAAATTGAATCGCCTCGAAGAATTGACTGATTTTGTAGGGAAATCTCACTTTATCAACGAGCACCACCTGGATGATTTAAAGAAACTAAGCGAATCACAAAACCTCCGCTCAGAGCAAATCATAAAAGAAACAGATAGTACGAATTTTATGGAAGGGCTGTACATCAAAGTAGAGGAGGATGGCCTGGTAAAGGAACGATATAAGTGGGTTCGTCTTGGTTTTTACCAGTCCATTGCCGACGCGGAGAGCCATTGGCTGGATCGTCCAATTGTCCCAAATCAATTAAAGAAAGGGGTAAATATTTTTATTTAGCAACTACTGAACTACCTTTAAACATCAGCAATCATTAAATCTCATGTGGACGTTCAAATATACTGCATCAAACAAAGAGGATATAGATTGGAATACACTCCTACACATTTATCCTTGGCTGAGAATATTAGCGGATTGTCCTCAGGATCCTGTCTTTCATGCTGAAGGAGATGTTTTGACGCATACCAAGATGGTGGTGGAAGAATTGATCAACCTGCCTACCTGGAAAGAAAATACGGAGGAAGTGCAATCTATGCTGTTTTTGGCTGCTTTAATGCACGATTTGGCAAAACCGATGTGCACGGTGACAGAAAATGGCCAAATCCGATCGCCTGGGCACGCAAAAAAAGGAGCACAAATTGCCCGTGGCATGTTGTACCGAGGGATCCCGGAGGCCATTCCATTCCCGCAAAGGGAAGAAATTATCCAATTGATAAGACATCATGGACTGCCGATTTGGTTTTGGGATAAAAGAGATCCTCAAAAGATGGTAATTCAAGCAAGTTTGCACTTAAACCTTCAAAATGTAGCGACTCTAGCCAAGGCTGATATGTTAGGAAGAGTTTGCAACGACCAGAAGGAAATGCTGGGAAGAATTGACTATTTCAAGGAATTCGCGGAAGAAAACTATAGTCTGAATGGTCCACATCCATTCGAAAACGGTTTGGCTCGATATGCGTATTTTAACAAGAAGGGGAGTAGTCCCAACTACGTACCTTTTGACGATACCATCTGCGAAGTAACTGTCATGTGTGGTTTGCCTGGAGCAGGAAAAGATACTTGGGTAAGCCAAAATCGGGCAAATTGGCCAATAGTCTCTCTTGATAACATTAGGAGAACGCACAAAATTTCTCCTAAGAAAAATCAAGGAATTGTAATTCAAATGGCAAAGGAAGAAGCCAAAAGTTATCTCCGTAAAAAGCAAAATTTTGTCTGGAATGCCACCAATCTATCAAGATCATTAAGAAGTGCCCTTTTTGATTTACTGACCTCCTATAAAGCAAAAGTCAGATTGGTCTATGTAGAGACCGATTATAAAACGCTACTTATAAGAAACAAAAAGAGGGAACATCCCATACCTCCAAAAGTCCTAGAGCGATTTATAGACAGATTGGAAATGCCACAACTTTGGGAAGCTCATGAAGTGGAATATCATGTCTGATAGAAACATTCCAAAAGAAAAATCCGAGTAAATTTGTGATGAAAAACATTCCCATAGAATTTAATCCATGGAGAATTATTTTAGTACTTTTGCCCACCAAGATCCAATATCCATGAGTAAAAAACACCAGACACTTCAAGTAACAAAAAAAGAGAAGGCACAGAAGATTGTAGAAATACTTGAAGAACTATATCCTGAAACTCCGATTCCCCTTGATCATACTGATACTTATACCTTACTAATTGCCGTTTTACTTTCTGCGCAATGCACCGACGTTCGGGTGAACAAAACCACTCCCGCCCTGTTTAGTAAAGCAGATTCCCCACAAGAAATGATCAAACTCGAGGTCGAAGAGATACGAGGGATCATTAGACCCTGCGGATTGTCTCCTTCTAAGTCTAAGGCGATCCACAAATTGTCTCATATTTTGTTGGAGGAACATAACGGAGAAGTCCCAGAATCCTTTGAAGAATTAGAAAAACTGCCTGGTGTAGGACATAAAACGGCTTCCGTAGTGATGTCGCAGGCATTCGGACATCCTGCTTTTCCGGTAGATACCCATATCCATAGATTGGCCTATCGATGGGGGTTGTCTAACGGAAAAAACGTAACACAAACGGAGAAGGATCTGAAACGGATTTTTGCGAAGGATCTGTGGAATAAGCTGCATTTGCAAATTATCTTTTTTGGTCGTGAATACTGCCCTGCACGTAGTCATGATCCGGTAAAATGCCCAATTTGTAGTCGATATGGCAGACGAACTTTATTCAAGTAAAACAAACATCAATTTATGATTAGTATCTTTTGGTTTAGAAGGGATTTGAGATTGGAAGATAATGCGGGCTTGTACAAAGCTTTAAAAGGACCAAATCCGGTTTTGCCCTTGTTCATTTTTGATGCAGAGATTCTGGACGATTTGCAAGATAAAAAGGATGGCCGGGTGACTTTTATTCACGATGCGATCACCAACCTGAGTCAGCAATTGTCAAAACTTGGCTCTTCCTTAATTGTCCGTTATGGAAAACCCAAGCAGGTATGGGAAGAATTGCTCAAAGAATACGCAATAAACAAGGTCTACACCAATCGAGATACAGAAAGTTATGCCATCTCCAGAGATCAGCAGATAAAAGACCTTCTGAAGACTAATAATATAGATTTACTTACGTATAAAGACCATATAATTTTCGAAAAGGGAGAAGTAACAAAAGACGATGGGTTGCCGTACACCGTTTTCACTCCTTTTAGTAGAAAATGGAAGGCAAAATTGGCGTCTCGAATGACATTAGATCAAGATGGGAAACCCATTTCCTATTATCTAAAGTCTTATCCGACATTAAAATATGCTGATAATTTTCATAATTGCGATCCACTCCCAATAATGGGGCTCCATGATATAGGTTTTGAACGATCAGATTTACCATTCCCTAAGAAATCAGTCGCCAGAAAAATAATCAAAGCCTACAGTGAACAACGAGACTATCCTGCAGTAAATGGTACCTCAAAATTAGGCGTCCATTATCGATTCGGAACGATCAGTATTCGCGAAAAAGCAAACCATGCGCAACATCTAAATGAGACGTATCTGAATGAACTGATCTGGCGGGATTTCTATTCCACGATCTTAGCTTATTTTCCTAATGTTGTAGGGCATCCATTTCGTCTGAAGTATGATTTCATTGAGTGGAGAGATGCGGAGGAAGATTTTGAAAAATGGAAAGAAGGAAAGACTGGCTATCCGCTTGTAGATGCAGGAATGAGAGAATTGGCAGAGACAGGATACATGCACAATCGAGTAAGAATGGTCGTAGCAAGTTTTTTAACGAAACATCTGCTGATTGATTGGCGAAAAGGGGAGGCCTGGTTTGCTGAAAAACTGTTGGACTTTGATCTGGCAAGCAACAATGGCGGATGGCAGTGGGCAGCTGGCTGTGGTACAGATGCAGCACCTTATTTTAGAATATTCAATCCTGAATCACAGCTTAAAAAGTTTGATGCTAAATTCGTTTATGTCAAGAAATGGGTACCTGAATTTGCAACAGCGGATTATCCCGAACCTATGGTAGATCATAAGTTTGCCAGGCAAAGGTGCCTAGAGGTCTATAAGGCCGGACTTGCTAAAGCCGAACAACAAAATCAAAATGTCTCTCCTAAAAAGAAATAAATACCATACTGACGAGTGTCTAAATCGGCCGTCTTGTGCAATCCTAAACTAAAATCAATCCCTGTATGAATCCGCTCGTCTTCTTTTACCAGGAAGCGAAATCCACCACCAATAGAGGTTCGGATGGTATTAAATTGGATGTCTGTCAGTTTACGGTATACATGGCCACCATTAAACATTAATACAATTCCCACTCCCTTTACAATTGGGAACCGGTTTAACTTAAAAATAGGCATCCGGTACTCGGTTTGAAATGCAAACAGGTGCTTATCCTGATAGGTGCCGTAGAAATAGCCCTTTACATAATCAGCACCTCCCATCCTGGCCAATCCACGAAAATGTATAGACTCAGGCGAGTCAGTAAATCTATTTTCAAGGAGCAGATTCACCGCAAACACCTGGTTTTTTATAGTATTTACAAACAACCGATAATCTATTTTTAAATGACCATAATCAAAATCACTACCAATCCAACGATGGTAATACCTGTTGGAAATAGCTAGATATTGACCTTTATAAGCGCTGATCAGATTATCTCGCGTATCGTAAGTCAGATTCCACCCCAGACCTGAACGAGTGCCAGTTATTCGGTTTTGAAACAACTCAGGAGTACGCACAAATATAGAATCGCTTTTCAGCTTATAATCAAACAGACTTTCCAATTCGTAGTCGATACCTATATATAACGACCGAGTCATTTTTCGAGCAACAGTCGCCGCAAAGTGCAACCGTTTCGAACTGAAATTTATATAATTGTTGGTTTCAATTAAGTTTTCATCAAAGTAATGTTCCTCAACCAGCGCCTCAGCAGCATTGCCTAATCCATAATTCCTGTCAGGATATTTATGGTAGAATGCTCGGCCTTTCAAAAAAAACAATTCGTCCTTGGTCAGAATTTCCCACCGACTTTCTACTAAAAATTGTTTAGCAGTGGTGTACACACAAAGTAGTTTTATGTTAGATTTACGTGCACTACCCATACCTTTGTTTAAATCAAAGGTGTGTATTACCGCTCCGCCAAAGGTGAATTTAGTTTCCGGACTATAACTAATAGCTGGAAGAATCAACCAATTTGATTTTTTCCTTATGGTACTGTCTTGCTGGGGAGTGTTTTGCTGACCATAGGTAAATAGTGGGAGCATAAACAACAATAGACAGGTACACTTAAATGCTAAATATGTCCTATGGTGGTTACCGTTCAAAATTTGTCAGTTCTGTGGAAATTCAGGCAAAACTACAATTTTATCAGACATAAGAAATTTTTAATCCTAATTTATTTTAATGAAATGCTTTTAGATAGGGATGTTGCCAGATAGTTACCCCCTTTTGTTGAGGCGCTTTTCATCTTATATGACATTTGTTTTACAATTATTAATAGATAATTGACTAATTTCGCACTCCCAAAATGGGATCTACAAAATTATTAAACAACAATTACGAATTATTATGATGAAATTTCACTCTCAATTATTTAGTACATTATGTATGTTGTTCGTTTGCTCCTTGGCATTCGCACAACCAGCTAACAATGTCTGTACAGGATCTGTTAGTTTAACAAGCCTGCAAGGTGGCGGAAATGGTATCGCAGTTACTGCCGGACCATTTGACAATACAATGGCAACATCAACAGCAGCCGATCCTGCAACAGGTTTTGCATGCTTCGGTGAGCCGGACGGAACAGGAACTGCTCCAGCTTTGGATAACACCTTGTGGTTTTCTTTTGTTGGTGATGGAGGACTTTATTCCATATTGACAACAGATTGTGGTGGTACTTTAGGAGCCAACTATATCTCTGATGGAGATACTCAAATTGCTATCTACACTGGTGCTTGTGGAGCTTTAGTCGATGTGGCCTGCAATGAAGATATTCCTGGTGCGACGGGGCCATACCCTGCTGGATTAGATTTTCAGACAACAGCTGGAGTAACTTACTATATGCTTATCGATGGATTTAACTTTCAAGGAACCTTGTCTACTGGCCAGTTCTGTGTTCAGTTTACTGAGATTTCACTTGTATCTGCTTGTACCGTTGGGAATATTTCTCCAGTAGGAACATTTGATGTTTGTCCTGGTGCAGCATTCACCGTTACTACAGATGGAACAGAATCCGTACCTAATACTCCTACAACTGGCGGCTATGCTTGGTTGCTTTCTGATGCTTCAGGAGGAACTGGTGGACTTGCTGGTGGTATTTTCTTGACAGGTCAGGGTACTGTATCTATCGATGAAGATCTTGGAGGACTTTTAAGTGCAAACATGATCCCACCTCTTGGAGGAACTTGGGTAATCTACCACATTGTATATGCCGATGCAACTGATACGCAAGGAACTGCTTGTGGTATTTCTGTGGATTCTACAGTGTTGAATTTTATTCCTACTGGCTATCAAATAACAACGACTCCGACATTTATTAATGAGACGTGTTCTATGGGTAATGGTTCTGCAACTGTTGTACCTGCAGGCGGAGCAAGTCCATACACTTACCAGTGGAATGCCGCTGCCGCAAATCAAACTACTCAAACTGCTGCCAACCTTTCAGCAGGTACTTATACCGTTTTAATCAATGACGCTTGCGGTACATCAGCAATCGGAACAGTAATGGTAGGAGATACAGGCCCTGCACCAACAGTAGCCGTAACTTCAACTCCTGAAAACTGTGGAGGAAATGACGGTTCTGCTACTGCATCAGTTACCGCTGGAAATGCACCTTATTCTTATGCATGGAGTAATGGAGCAAATACAGCGGTTGCAAACAACTTGGCTGCAGGTTCCTACTCTGTTGTTGTTTCTGGCGCAAATGGTTGTATGACTACCGAGACAGTAAATGTCGGTAGCGCAGGCGGACCAAATGTTACTGTAGATGGTGCAACTGGTGTTACTTGTACAGGAATGGCAGACGGAACAATCAATATTACGGTTGTTGGTGGTGTTGCTCCTTATACTTTTGTTTGGTCAAACGGATCTGCTGATGAAGATTTGACTGGCCTTCCTGGTGGAACTTACTCTGGGACAGTTACTGATGCAAGTGGATGTACATTTGTTGCGTCTAACGTTGTGATTTCTGATCCAGCTGCTTTAGGTTATGTTATTGATTTTATGACAACAGTTATTGAATTGGATTGTGCTGGAGATACTAATGGTGCAATTGCAATCACTACGACTGGAGGAACTCCTCCTTATACTTTTTCTTGGTCAAACGGAGCAGCTACCGAAGATATCGTTGGTCTTGCTGCTGGAACGTATTCAGGAACAATTACTGATGCAAACGGATGTACACTTGTTTCTCCTGGAATTCCTGTTTCTGAGCCAGCTGCTTTAGGATATACGATAGATGTAGCAAACATTCAATTAGATTGTTTTGGTGACATGACTGGAGAAATTTCAATTACTACTACTGGTGGAACCACTCCATATACCTACGCTTGGTCAAATGGTTCAGTTTCAGAAGATATTATGAATCTAGGAGCAGGTACTTATTCTGGAACAATCACTGATGCAAACGGATGTGTATTAGCTTCTCCAATGATTCCTATTACTGCGCCTGCAGCTTTAGCTGGTGCAGCAACGGTAACTGATGAGATGAATGCAGCTGGCGACGGTGCAGTTGATTTTATGCCATCTGGTGGAACAATGCCTTATACATTTGCTTGGTCAAACGGAGAATCTTCTGAAGATCTTACGAATGTTGCTGGAGGAAGCTATACCGTTGTTTTGACGGATGCAAACAATTGTACGGAATCTTATGGACCATACGTTGTTCAAAACTTAGTAGGTACAGAAGATAACATTGAAGGACTTTCTGCTTTGAATGTGCAGCCAAACCCTACAAGTTCTGACGTTCAGATCACTCTTGAATTGGATCAAGCTATGGACGTACAGTTGGCCGTTTATTCCCTAACAGGACAGCAAATTGAGTCTTTCCAAAATGAAAACATTACTACTAAGCAGTATGAGATTAGCCTTGCAGACTACCCAGCGGGTATCTACTTAGCTAAATTGACTATTGACAACCAAGTAGTAACGAGAAGAATTGTTTTATTGAAATAATAATTTTCTCCAACGTATTACCGAAAAGAGGCTTCAATAATTTGAAGCCTCTTTTTTTATTTGGAATAATTCCCATCAAAAAAAAAGGTTTGTAATCCTCGGTTTTCCAATAAAATTGGTATTATTGAAGCTAATTCATAAATTCACTTGAAGTATATTAAAACTAAATGAAATGGTAGAAAAGGAACGACTGTATGATTCTTTTGGAGAGTTAATCTATGTCCTGGCCATGGCAGACGGAAAGGTGCAAGTGGAAGAGATGGATGCTTTAGAAGAAATACTAAGCAAACATCCCTGGGCAGAAGAAATTGAATGGTCCTTCCAGTATGAACGGAAAAAAAAGAATGATCCAACGGAGGTTTATAAAAAAGCCTTACAAACATTTGTGGACCATGGACCAGACACGGAGTATGCTCGACTACTTGAGTTTCTAGAAGAAGTAGCAAAAGCTTCAGAGGGATTTGACTATGCTGAAAAGGAAGTTATCCTCAATTTTCAATACGACTTTAAAGAACGACTTAAGAAAGATTTAGAGTTGAAAGAATTGATGGACCGGGAGGATATTGAACGCGTTGCCAAGCGAATCATTCAGACTCCCAATTCGGTGACAGGTGTCAGTAAAGAACAGTTGTATACCGCTTTTGGAGAAATTGTCTACCTGGTAGCAAAAGCAGATGGCGAAGTCCAGAAAGAAGAAATTGAAAGGCTGAGAGCCATCTTAGAAGACCATGAACTAGGAGAGGGAATATTGTGGTCGTTTAACTATGAGTTGAAAAAGGAAAATGCCCGAGAGGATACCTATAACAAAGCAATGGACGTACTACAACGAAACGGACCTGATCCGGAATACGACCTTCTCGTTGACCTCCTTGAAAAAATCGCAGTCTCCAGTGATGGAATGTACGAGGAGGAAGCCAACCTGATCATGGATATTGATGCTGATCTAAGAAATCGATTTTTGGATGATCTTGGCAAATATGAATTGAAGTAACCTATGTATAAGGTGTATGAAGAGCCATTTGGCAAATTTACCCAAATTCGATTGCGAAACGAACAAACGGGAGCGACCGCAACACTGGTTCCTGAATTCGGATCGACCCTCCTTAGTCTGCTTCTCCGAACAAAAAATGGAAAGCTAGTGGAGGTCATCGATGGCTACCAAACCTCCGATGAACTGGAACAATTGGAGTGGGCAAAAAGTGCAAAATTAAGTCCCTTCCCCAATCGACTGGATAAAGGGAAGTTTACATTTGAGCACGAGACGTATCAATTGCCCATTAATTTTCCAGGGCAAGGACATGCTATTCATGGGTTTTTGATGGATAAACCATTTACAATGGTAGAATTAAAAACCACCACTCATTTTGCAGAAGCAGAGTTTGTTTATACCTACAACAAAGAACTAGAGGGATTCCCATTTTGCTTTGAGACAACACTTGTTTTTACCCTTTCAGAAAACAAACTTACCTGTAGAACGCTCGTGAAAAACCTAGGAACGTCAGCGATGCCTTATGGTGACGGATGGCACCCATATTTCAAGCTGACCACCGAAAAAGTAGATGATTTATACTTGCAACTTCCTAATTGCCAACAAGTGGTGGTCGATGAAAATATGATTCCTACGGGAGAAAAATTAGAGTACTCCTCTTTCTCAGTTTCAGAACAAATAAAAGATGCCCAATTTGATACCGGATTTAGTGTGCTAGAATCAAGTGCTGCAACCAAAGTGGTATTAGTAGATACGGAGGAGGCCGCAACACTCATGATTGAACAAGAAAACACCACCAACAAATACCAATTTTTGCAGGTTTTTATCCCTCCCAACCGAAAATCTATAGCGATTGAACCAATGAGTTGTGTTACAAATGCATTTAATAATCACGACGGATTGTTTGTTTTACAACCGCAAGAATTGTTTGATGCTTATTTTTCAATAAACTTAGAATAATTATGTTGTCAACCGAACAAATTGCCGACTTCCAACGAAATGGATACCTAATCATTGAAAATTACGCTTCAGCTTCGGAAGTAGAAATATTGAGAACCAAGATCAATCGAATAATCGAAAACAGCAAGAAGAATGAAGCGGCTATTTTTAGTACAACAGGCAATAAAAAGACAGATATCAGTTATTTTTTGGAAAGTGGAGATAAAATTCGGTGTTTTTTTGAAGAAGAACCTGACGGAAATAATCAAGCAGTAATTAATAAAATAGGACATGCTTTACACGATTTGGACCCCGATTTTGAGCGCTTTTCGTACCAGAAAAAATTGGGAGTTATTGCCAGGCAACTTGGACATGTTTCTCCAGCAATCATCCAAAGTCAATACATTTTTAAAGCTCCTGGAGTAGGGGGTAAAGTGGTACCACATACCGACTCTACATTTTTGTATACAGAACCGCAAACTTGCCTTGGTGCTTGGATTGCTTTGGAAGATGCAACAACTGAAAACGGCTGCCTTTGGGCGATTCCGGGGTCTCATAAGGAGAAATTGCAAGAACGGTATGTACGGACACCAGACCATTCAGGTACTGAATTTGAGCAGTTGGTTGCTCAAAAAACAGACTGGAACCTTTCAACAAAAAGAGCGCTAAACGTAACATTGGGTACACTCGTTTTAATACATGGTAGGGTGGTTCACTTTAGTGAAAAAAATAGATCAAAGTATTCGCGTCATGCTTACATTATGCATTTGATTGATGTGACTGCAAAATACCCCTCTAACAATTGGTTACAAAGGGATTTACCCCTGCGAATTCTTCAATAACCAAACAAATTGGTTTGTAAAGTGTCAATTAATTGCTAATTTTGCCCCAACTTATTAATTAACTAAATTTATATTACGCTATGGGTATGATTTCAGAATTTAAAGAATTCGCCATTAAAGGTAACATGGTCGACATGGCAGTCGGTCTAGTTTTAGGTGCGGCTTTTGGCACAATTATCAGCTCTTTGGTTGGTGATATCCTAACGCCACTAGTTTCATGGGCAGCAAACTTGCCTGATTTTGCAAACTTGTATACAGAGTTGACTCCTGCAACGGGGAAAGCTGCAAGTCAAAGCTTTGATGACTTTAAAGCTGCAGAAGGTGTAGGACTAGGTTGGGGTAACTTTATCAATGCTTTCTTAGCATTTTTAATGGTTGCAATTGCTCTTTTCTTTGTTGTTAAAGGTATTAACAATGTGAAGAAAGCAGAAGCAGAAGCTCCAGCAGAACCACCAGCATCTGAAGTATTACTTGGTGAGATTCGTGACTTATTGAAAAAATAGTCCACGCAGAGACAACCAAAAAAAGGTGGATCACTTTGTTGTGATTCCCCTTTTTTTTTGCAGTAGATAGATCCGTTTTACTGGACCAAAACGTAAAGTAGAGTGACCACTTCGTTGAAGGACAATTTTTACTATTGTGTCTGTTCTATCTTCTACGAAGGTAAATTCATTTGTCTTCCACGCTCTACCGGAAAATTATGTAATAGATATAAGTGGTGTCGCTCTTAGGTAGCAGGCGCATGAATTCACCACTACGCAGAACCTGAAGGAATCCGTCTACTCTCTTCCAAAAAAATTGCGTCATCAAAACGTGTCGCTTTACAAAAAACTAAAGCAATTTATCCTTCAACTCATTCAATTTCATCATACACTCAATAGGCGTAAGCGAATTGACATCAAGACTTTCCAATAATTTTACCACTTCTGCAGCCTTTGGGTCAGCCATATCGAAGAAGCTGAGTTGGTAGGGTTCGTTAGGAATCTGTTTTAGGGTAGGAGTGATATCGCTATTGTCAATGCTCTTTTGTTCAAGCGTTTTTAGGATATCAGTTGCCCGTTTGACAATTTGTTTAGGCATGCCTGCCATTTTTGCTACGTGTATCCCAAAACTATGTTTACTGCCTCCTGCGATCAGTTTGCGAAGGAAAATCACCTTTTTACCGACCTCTTTTGTAGCAATATTGTAATTTTTGATGCGGTCAAACTTATTGGCCAACTCATTCAACTCGTGATAGTGAGTAGCGAATAAGGTTTTAGGATGTGCCTCCGGATTATTATGCAAATATTCGGCGATGGACCAGGCAATTGATATACCATCATAGGTGCTGGTTCCCCTTCCGATTTCGTCCAGCAGAATAAGACTTCGGTCAGATACATTATTCAATATACTTGCCGTTTCATTCATCTCCACCATGAACGTAGATTCGCCAGAAGAAATATTATCAGAAGCGCCTACCCGAGTAAACACTTTGTCTACCCAGCCAATTTTAGCCGATTTAGCAGGTACAAAACTACCCATCTGCGCCATCAAGGTGATCAACGCGGTTTGTCGCAAAACGGCTGACTTACCAGACATGTTGGGCCCCGTGATCATTATGATTTGCTGATCGTCGTTATTAATATATATGTCATTTGGCACGTAAGGTGCATCTATTGGCAACGACTTCTCTATTACAGGGTGGCGGCCCTCTATTATATTTATTTCTAGGTCATCGGTCATTTCCGGTCTGCAATAATTGTTTTTTACTGCAATATTCGCAAAAGCAATCAAGCAATCCAATCGGGCAATCAAGTTTGCATTATGTTGTACAGGAACAATAAATTCATTCAAAAAATTAGTCAATTGCACAAATAGCTGGTCCTCCAACTGAACGGCCTTGTCTTCCGCACCCAATATCTTTGCTTCCAGTGTTTTTAGTTCTTCAGTTATATATCGTTCTGCACCAGTGAGGGTCTGTTTTCTAATCCAATTTTCTGGTACAAGTCCTTGGTTTTTATACTTATTGGTGACTTCAAGATAGTAGCCGAATACATTGTTAAACCCAATTTTTAAATTGGTAATACCCGTTTTTTGTGCTTCTTCCTGCTGGATATTCAGCAAAATATCTTTACCATTATTAATAATATTCCGAAGATCATCGAGCTCTTTGTTGGTGCCATCTGCCATGACGCCTCCTTTTGCAAGATTGATTGGTGGATCGTCTTTAATTTCTTTCTCAATTTTAGCCCGCATGCCTTCACAGGGATTAATCCCTTCACCAATTAGTTTTAAGTATTCATTTCCGCTTTTCGCTAATATCTTTTTAACGGGTTCGATGGCAAAAAGTGCCCGTTTGAGTTGGACGACTTCCCTTGGATTTATTTTGCCTAAGGGGACTTTCGATATCAATCGTTCGATGTCTCCAATTTGTTGGACAAACTGAACGATTTCATCCCGAATGTCTGGATTTAAGATGAAAAACTGGACTATTTCATGGCGCGCAATGATGTCATTCTTTACCTTTAGAGGCATGGCTACCCACATTTTTAGTAGGCGGGCGCCCATTGGGGAAATTGTTTTATCCAAAATCTGAATGAGTGGAATGCCCGTTTCATGCGGACTGTGCAACAGTTCTAAGTTGCGAATAGTAAACCGATCTAGCCAAACAAACTTATCCGGTTGCAAACGGCTGATGGAGGTAATATGTTTTACATTATTGTTCTCCGTAGTCGTCAAATAATAAAGAATAGCACCAGAAGCCACCTGCCCTAGATCCAACCCTTCCACACCATACCCTTTCAAAGTAGGTACCGAAAAGTGACCTAGCAGTTTCTCTCTTGTAAAATCGTAGGCAAAAATCCAATCGTCCAACGGATAGGTGTAGTGCGCGTTTCCAAACTGCTGATGAAAGTCCTTTGCTCTGGATTTGCCAAATATGACCTCCGAAGGATTAAAACTTTGCAGCAACTTATCGATATAGGCTTTATTTCCTTCGGATACTAGAAATTCTCCAGTAGACATGTCAAGAAAAGAAATTCCAAAATATCCCTTTTTCCCATAGTGGATGGAAGCTAGAAAGTTATTTGCCTTGTGATCAAGCAATTTGTCGTTGGTAGCAATGCCGGGAGTTATTACCTCTGTAACTCCACGTGCAACAATTTTCTTTTCCTTACTAGGTTTTTCCAGCTGTTCGCATAATGCTACCCGATATCCGGCGCGAACCAATCGTGGTAAATAAGTATCTAGTGAATGGTAGGGGACACCGGCAAGAGGGGTTTGATCACCGCCATTATTTCTGGCGGTAAGTGTTATTCCTAAAACACTGGAGGCTGTAATCGCATCCTCTCCAAAGGTTTCGTAAAAATCACCGACTCTAAAAAGAAGGATGGCATCTGGATACTTCGCTTTTACAGTATTATACTGTTGCATCAAAGGAGTTACTCTTTTTGCTTTAGACGCTGCTACTTTTTTCTTTTTGGCCAACAGATTTGATTTGAAGATTAGATGATGGCAAAAATAAGATTTTTAAATGATTTCAATAATCAGCAATGATCTAATTATTATATTTTTAAATAATGAAAAATTCTTCCCCCAACAATCTGAAAAAAATAATCTATTTAAGGAATGCGTAGCAGGAATTTTTAACAATAACCACAAAAACACATAAAGATAAATTAAAATGTGAATGGTTTTGGTGTGTATACGTAATTGATTGGCGATAAATATATTTATTTGTTATGCAACTAATTGTATTGTTGTCGGTTGATTATCTCGCGACGGGTTTGCTTAAATTTTGTAAATGTACTTATTGGTGAAATATTGTATGGCCGTTCTGTGATGTTGATTTATTGCGTGTTAAAATCTACCTTAAGTTAATGTTAACTAAACTTTAACTATTATCTTTACGACAACTATACAATATCTATTATCTAACCAACTAATAACTATGAAAATATTTAATTACTTATTTACCCTATTTATCGGGTTATTTCTTACAAGCAATTTGGCCTATGCCCAGGTCGGTGCTACTTGTACGACACCCGATGTCATTTCAGCGCTCCCGTTTTCAGCCGCAGGCTTGAATACTGCGGGTTTTGGAGATGACTATTCCGTAAGTCCTTGTAGTAACAATTACATAACGGGCGATGACTATGTCTACGAATACACACCTGCGGCTAACGAGGTCGTTGATGTGAATCTTGCAGGTGTCGCCATCTGGTCTGGACTTCACATTACAGAAGGTTGCCCAGATGTTTCAACAAATTGTGTTGGATCTGATACTGGATCAGGTTCTGGTACTAGAAGTGCAACTGGTCTGTCACTTACAGGAGGGACGACGTATTACATTACAATTTCAACCTATCCTGCTCCACAGTCGACAACGTTTGATATTACAGTAGACTTAACTCCAGCATGCTCTGTGGCACCTAGTGGAGGAGTTGCAACGAATGTTACTGCTACAAGCGCAGATCTTGGTTGGACTTCCTCTAATCCAGGATCTACTGCAAGTATTGAGCTAGTGACGGCTGGTACCACACCAACTGGTGTAGGAATGCCAGCTACTGGAAACCCTGAAGCTGTAACAGGTCTTACTGCGGCTACTGATTATGAATTTTATGTTCAAGAAGATTGCGGTGGAGGTGCACCAGCACCTTCGATGATTATTTCAGCAGTTTTCGATGGTCCACTTTCAGGTGGAACTCCAAAAGGTGTTGAGCTATATGTTATCAACAATATTGCTGATCTAAGCATCTACGGTGTTGGAACTACCTTTAATGGCGGTGGTTCTAATGGGGCGGACTTTACGTTCCCTGCAGTAGCAGCAACCGCTGGTAGCTATATCACAATAACAAGTTCAAGTGCAGAATTCTTAGCTTACTTTGGTGTGGCGGCTGATTATACAAACGGTAGTTTTAGTATAAATGGAGACGACGCCATCGAATTGTTTGAGAATGGTGCGTTAATCGACGTTTTTGGAGATGTAAATGCAGATGGAACTGGAACTGCGTGGGAATACCTTGATGGTTGGGCTGCAAGAGTAACTGGATCTACACCTACAGCTACTTTCGCTGTTGGCGATTGGACCTTTAGCGGTATCAATGCAATAGACGGTTGCACAACAAACGCAGCTTGTACTAGTGTGATTCCTAATGGAGCATTTACAACCCCTTCAACTGCTTCATTATCTCCATGGGGAGGACCATTCGCATTTTCAACACCTTGTGCTGCAATAGTACCTTATTATCTTCAAGACTTTACAACTTTCCCAGGAATCTGTTGGGAAGAAGCTTCTACTGGTGATCCAACTACAGGACCTACCGGGTTAGGTACTGGAGATTGGGTAGCGGATGGTTGGTTGAATGCAGGGACGACCGGTGCTGCTAAGATTAATCTATGGAATACTGGAACGGGGGATTGGATTCTTTCTCCAGCATTTGATTTATCGACACCAGGAATTTGGGAATTGTCTTTTGATGTAGGAGTGACCGACTTTGGAAGTACTGCTGCTTCTGCTATGGGATCTGATGATGAAGTCCAATTGTTAGCTTCTACAGATGGTGGAGCAACATGGACTACTATTTATACTTGGAATGCTACTACAAATCCTCCATCCAATACAGGAGATAACTATATTGTAGACTTGTCTGTTTATTCAGGTGATACACAATTTGCATTTTGGGGTAGTGAAGGAACAGTAGACGACGCTGAAGATTTTGATTTTTTCGTTGATAATTTTGAAATCAGAATGGTTTCTTCTTGTTTAATTACAGAACTAACTACAGGTGCACAAACTGCTTGCGATCCTTCTACTGTTACTTATACTCAAGATGTTGTTGTTACGTTTACTGATCCACCAGCTACCGGTATGCTAGACGTAAATGGTGAATTATTCGCTATTGGCACAAGCCCACAAACTGTTACATTGACAGGTCTTGCAGCAGATGGTGCAGCGGTTGATGTTGCTGCATTTTTTGATGCAAATCCAGCTTGTCGACTTGACTCAGTAGCTTTATTTACAGCTGCTCCAGATTGTACTCCTCCACCAGCAAATGATCTTTGCGGTGCAGCTGAAATGTTAACAGTTCAGCTTGACTCTTGCAGTACTTATTCACTAGGAGGTAATGCCGGAGCAACAGATTCAGGAGAAGGAACACCAACCTGCGGAAGTTATTCAGGAGGTGATCTCTGGTTCGAAGTTACAATACCAGCTACAGGATCAATTATATTTGATGTTGGTGTAGTAGATTACACTTCTCTTGCAGGGGCACTGTATTCAGGCGCTTGTGGGGCATTAACAGAAATAGGATGTACAGAATTTGCTACAGGGTGGCCGTTTGCGCTATCTGGTTTAACTCCTGGTGCTCATTTTTTACGAGTTTGGGATTATGGTAACAACGAGGTCGGTGATTTCGAACTTTGTGCTTATGATTTTTCATGCACTCCAGCAACTGGATCTATCAATGCAGATTGCTTAACAGATACTAGTTTTCAAGTGATTTTTGATTTAACTGCTTTAGGATCTAGTGCTAGTTATACTTTACAAGATAATCAGGGTACTGCCCCACTTACAGGTATTACTGCAGTTGGGATGTATCCATATGGTGTTTATCCAAATGGAACAGTAGTGGATTTTGATTTGATTACTGATGATTTAAATTGTGATTTAGTAGCATCAGTAACTGAAGATTGTACACCTCCACCAGCAAATGATCTTTGTGGTGCAGCTGAACTATTAACCGTTCAAGTTGACTCTTGTAGTACTTATTCACTAGGAACCAATGTCGGAGCAACAGACTCAGCAGAAGGTACACCATCATGCGGAAGTTATGCAGGAGGTGATCTTTGGTTTGAAGTTACTATACCTGCTACAGGATCTATCATATTTGATGTTGGTACTGTCGATTACACTTCTCTTGCAGGAGCACTGTATTCAGGCGCTTGTGGGACATTAACAGAAATAGGATGTACAGAGTTTGCTACAGGGTGGCCGTTTGCGCTATCTGGTTTAACTCCTGGTGCTCATTTTTTACGAGTTTGGGATTATGGTAACGACCAAGTTGGTGATTTCGAACTTTGTGCATATGATTTTTCTTGTACATTGCCAACAGGTACTATTACAGCAGATTGCTTAACAGATACTAGTTTTCAAGTAATTTTTGACCTTACTGCACTAGGAAGTAGTGCAACTTATACCCTTCAAGACAATCAGGGTACTGCACCTCTTACAGGTCTTGCTGCAGTAGGTATGTATAACTATGGTACCTATGCAAATGGAACAATCGTTGATTTTGATTTATTATCTGTTGATAATTCCACTTGTGATGCTGTTGTAACTGGTATTTCTACAGATTGTACACCACCAGCTACTGACAATTGTGGCGCTTATACAAGCTCACCAGGTGCTCTTATTGATGATCTCAATGATCCAATGGACACCATTACTGTTGCAGGTACTGGTCCAATGGTTTTATCTGATATCAATGTTATCATCGCTATTGATCACACATTCCTTGGAGATTTAGATATAACTCTTACCAGTCCTTCAGGTACTGTAGTAAACGTTATGTTTGATCAATGTCTTGGAAATGATAACATCAATGCTGAGTTCGATGATGAGGCAGCAAATCCAATAGTTTGTGGTACACCAACTATTGGTACTTTTACTACTCCTTCAGGCAACCTTGCTGACTTCTATGGTGAAACGTTTGATGGTGACTGGATTCTTTCTGTTGTTGATGATGCTGGAGGTGACGATGGTGTGCTTCTGCAGTGGTGTTTAGTACCAACATTAGTAACTCCAACGGCTTGTGCAATTACAGAATTAACTGCAGGAGCGCAACGTGCTTGTAGTCCTGCAACAAATACTTATACTCAAGATATCGTAATCACTTATACTGATCAGCCTGCTACTGGATTGATTGACATCAATGGTCAAACATTCCCAATTGGAACAAGTCCTCAAACGGTTACGCTTACAGGATTGACTGCTGATGGTTTGGATGTAGATGTTTCTGCTTTCTTTACTGCAGATGCGTTATGTAATCTAGATTCTTTAGCTTTATTTACTGCAGCAATGGATTGTACACCTCCTCCTGCAAATGATGATTGTGCTGGCGCTATCTCTTTAACTCAAGAAGATGCATTAGCTTGCGGAACTCCAGTACCTGGTAATCTAGATGCAGCTACTGATTCTGGTATTGCTGGTTGCCTTGGTACTGCAAATGATGATGTTTGGTATTCTTTCCAAGCATTGTCAACTGATCCTACTATTGAATTGGTGGATGCTTTTGATGGTGTTGTAGAATTGTTTGAAGGACCTTGTACCGCTTTAGTAAGTATTGGATGTGCTGATCTAGGAATAGATCCTACGATCAATGCTACTGGTTTGACAATTGGTAATACCTACTTTGTTAGAGTTTATGCATGGTCTAGTACAACACCAGCAACAACAGATTTTACAATTTGTGTGTATGGTGCTGTTTGTACTGCACCAGTTGCATCTGTTGCGACCAACTGTTTGGATGATAATAACTTTGAACTAATACTTGATATTACTGTATTGGGAAGTAGTACTACATATACACTACAAGATAATCAAGGAACTACTCCTCTGACGGGTATAACTGCAGTTGGAATGTACAACTTTGGTACTTATCCAAACGGAACTGTTGTTGATCTTGATCTTCTTTCTGTAGATGATCCAAACTGTGATGCTTTCGCAACTGGGTTAACTACTGATTGTAGTCCAATATGTGGAACTTCTCAAGCAGATAGTGGCGGAGCTGCAGGGGTTTACGGTGATAATGAACTTATAACTTGGACATTGTGTCCTGATAATCCAGGAGATGTTATAACTGTAACATTTACTTCGTTTGAAGTTGAAGGACGCGCTATAGGAACATGCTGGGATGCATTATTTATTTATGATGGTGATGCTTTGACCGACCCACTGATAGGTCCTGTTGCAGGACATTGCTGGGAGTCAGCTACAGATGGTACAGAAATACCAGGAGGTGCACTTAACACTCCAATTACTTCTACACACCCAAGTGGTTGTTTAACGTTTGAGTTTGAATCTGATGGTTCTGGAACATTTGATGGCTGGGTATATGATATTACTTGTGCTCCTCCAGTTGCAGCAGGTGTTGCATTGGATGTTAAGTTTATCTTAGAGGGACCATTTGATCAGGCTACTGGTTTGATGAAAGATGACTTACGAGCTATGGGTTTACTACCGCTTATGGAGCCTTATACTGCTTTAGCTGCATTCACACATAGTGGACCTGGTGGTGGAGAAACTGTTGCTTCTACTGTATTTGACGTGACTGGTCCTGATGCAATCATTGACTGGGCATTTGTTGAATTAAGAGATGCAACTACGAACACTATGGTAATGGGAACACGTGCTGCACTACTTCAAGCGGACGGAAGTCTGGTAGATATTGATGGTGTTTCTCCTGTTCTATTTGCAGGAATACCTGATGGTGACTACTTTGTAACGGTAAGACATCGTAACCACGTTGCAATCATGTCTGATGTTGCTGTAACTCTGGGATCTGTAGTGAATCCAACACTTGACTTTACTCCAGGAGGTGCTTTTGGTACTAATCCTCAGAAGTTAGTTGGAACTACTTATGTTCTGTATGAAAGTGATCTTGACGCTAATGGCGCTGTAGATGCTGCAGACCGTAGTGCTGCTTGGAATAGCAGAAACCTTACTGGTTACCTTCAGGATGATTCAAACTTGAACGGAGTTTGTGATGCTGCTGAACGTGCCCAAGCATGGAATAATAGAAACGTTACGACTAAAGTACCTTAGTAGGTATAAGTTGTTGACAATAAAAATGCGCCTGGTTCAAGAAATTGAATCAGGCGTTTTTTATTTTTTAGTGGTATAAAGGTTAAGCGGGAAAATGGTGTATTTGGCAAAATGGGACCAACAACCTACCATTAACTATAAGAAAGATTAAACCTTTTTGAGGAATTGGCATTTTATTATAAATTGCAATTATGAATTTCTTTTTACGCTTAGGGGGATTTGTTTGGTCGGTGTATGGGATGCTGGTTATGGGTTTATTCCTACCTGTCTATCTTTTACTGAGTTCGGTCATCTTATTCCTGTTTGGTCGTAGGACGGAATCATTTCTGCTTGGATTGGGCTATAAGATTTTTGCCCGACTAGTTTCTTGGTTTATATTAATCCGTTACAAGCCTCAATTTCACTTTTCAATAGAGAAGATAAAGCAAAAGTCATTTGTGATTGTTAGTAATCATAAATCGATTCTGGATGTATTTACCAACCAAATCACCAGTCCTGTTATTTTTAAGTTTTTGAGTAAAAGCAAAAATGAGAAAATACCCGTGATGGGAAATCTGATAAAAAAGTTGTGCATTTCAATAAATCTTTCGGATGCGGTCGCTAAAGAGGAAAGTTTTGAAGTGATGGGTAAACATCTTAAAGATGGAATGTCCATTTTAATATTCCCAGAAGGGACAAGAAACAGAACCGAAGAACCTCTGAAATCCTTTTATGATGGCGCATTTAAACTAGCGATAGACAACCAAGTTCCAGTTTTGGTAAACACGATTTTGGATGCGGACAAATTGACCAATCCCTCTAAATCCTGGGAATTGAAACCCGGTAAGATTCATTGCCATTGGGATGGACCAATTTCTACCTCCGGCCTTTCTTTAAATGATTTGGAAAAATTGAAACTAAATGTACAGTCAATTATGTTGAATCGACTAAAGGATCGAAAATAACTCTAATTATGAAGTCTTGCGTGTTGTGTGAACAGAAAACAATCGTCACCCGCCATCATCTTATACCGCGTACCCTGCACCGAAATAAATGGTTCAAGAAAAACTTCTCCAGAGAAGAAATGAACGAAACTATAGATTTATGTAAATCCTGCCATCGAGAGGTCCACAAGTTTATCCCTGAGAAAGAAATGGGAAAATCTTACTATACCCTGGAGCTGCTTAAAAGTCATCCAAAAATAATAAACTACGTGGCCTGGATTAAAAAAAAAGTGGAGAGGAATGCTAAGCAAGATAAGCATCTATAGTAGATCAAAATTCCACTGGCAAACTTTTCCGTAATTCCTGGTATTATTTGGGGTTTTCAAGGGTGAAGCCAAAGGTAGAACCGATATCTGGAGTACTACGGACATTGATCGTCTGGTTATGTGCTTCAATCATGTGTTTGACAATAGCCAATCCGAGGCCTGTGCCGCCTTCGTTTCTGGACCGACTGGTAGATACTCTGTAAAACCGTTCAAAGAGCCTTGACAAGTGCTGCTCCTCGATTCCTAGACCATTGTCGGATACTTCTATAAGAGAAGACAGTTTATCTACTTTGTAGAAGCTGACTTTTGTCTGTCCGCCTTTTTTTCCGTATTTAACAGAGTTGGTCATTAGGTTGATTAGGACTTGTCGGATTCGTTCTTTGTCGGCCCAAACATAGAAAGGTTGTTCGGTGTCCTCATTAATAAAAAAGGTGATGCCTTTTTCCTTTGCTGTCATCTCTAAATGCTGGAAAAGTTCAAGGCATAAACTTCTGATATCAAATTTACTATGCTCGAGTATTATTCGTTGTGATTCGAATTGGGAAATCATATCAAGGTCTTCTACAATCAGGCTCAGTCGTTCGAGATTGGAGGTTGATTTTTTTAGATAGGCCAGGTTAATTTTTTCGTCATACAAACCGCCTTCAATAAGTGTATACAAATACCCTTGCATATTGAAAATTGGAGTCTTTAATTCATGCGAGATATTCCCAATGAAATCTCTTCTATATTTTTCTAGTTTACGGAGGTCATCAATTTCTTTTTTCTGGGTATTGGCCCATAAAATCACCTCTTCTTCCACGTCATCAAGAATACGGTTTTGAAGATTCAATTTTTCGTTGGGTGCATCTTTGGGCGCTTTTTGGCGATGGATTGTTTTATGGATCAACTGCACCCTTCGGTAGATAAACCGTTCTAATACTTCTAGAATCAGAAAGTAAGAAACAGCAAAAATTACCACAGAAATTCCTAGCATAAAAAACCAGGAAATGGCTGGATAAAACACGTATTTAATGCCTACCAGGCAAAAGAAGTTGGCAAGCGTAATAATCGTAGCAGAATACCTGCCCAATTCTAAAGGAGTCGGATTTTTGGAGATAAATAAATTCATAGATCAAAAGTCAAACTTATAACCAATACCTTTTACTGTTTTTATATAGGAGGAATCTAGTTTTTCTCTAAGTTTTCTAACATGGACGTCTATCGTTCGATCGCCTACAATAACTTCTGGTCCCCAAATTTTAGAAAAAATTTCCCGCCTTGTAAACACTTTACCTGGTTTGGAGGCAAGCAGCGACAGAAGTTCAAATTCTTTTTTAGCAAATTCAATAATTTCCCCGTTCTTTTGGACGGTAATATTCTCTTTATTAATAATCAGATCTCCAATAGTAATAATTTCCGACTTATCCATGTTCAATTGAGTACTTCTTCGGAGTAAAGCTTTGATTCTGCTTAGCAGGACTTGTGGTCGGATTGGTTTTGAAATATAATCATCCCCACCAACATCAAAGCCGGCAATTTGGGTAAAATCTTCATTTCTTGCAGTGAGGAAGGCAATAAGTGTCGCCTGAAATTCTGGCAAGGCTCGTAAGGTCCGGCACACTTCAATCCCATTGATTTCAGGCATCATAATATCGAGAATGATAAGATGAGGGTCCAAGGTTTTTGCCTTCTCTATGGCCTCTGTACCATTTTTGGCGGTTCCCACAGAATAACCTTCTTTTTCAAGATTATAACTGATAAATTCGATTATATCTTCTTCATCATCAACGACTAAAATCCTAACTTCAGATAAACTCATAATTTTATTTATGGTGTAAGCATTAAATGTAATTCAAAAGTATGGTTGATTAGAAAATGGGAGATTAAGTTTATGTTAAGTATGCAATGTTATCTAAGTTATTGATTTGCATGATTTTAGTTTTTGTTAAAATATTTAGGGGTAAACAGTAGGTAAACAAAATGTACAAAACACAGTCTATTTTTAATGCTAAATAACATGGAACATTCAATTAACTTTCTTTTGTCAGTAAAGATATAATCATTTCTTTGTCTTTCAAATGTGCCTTGCAGTTTTCTAGTTGTTCAGATAATCTGGCTACTTTTATTTCTAGCTCCTCTTTTTCTAGGGCGTCAGGATCAATTAGTGATGCATTGTTACCAACGAAAAATCGTTCTCCCTCTCCTAATAATATCCACCTTATATTCCAATGAGGGAAAAATATTAGAATTGCCTCGATCAAATCGACCTTAGGCATTTTTGTTACTCCGTTTAAAAAGTTGTTTAGATTGGTTCTAGGGTAGCCTGTTTTTTTTGAAAAATCAGTCTGTTTGATACCTTCCGTTTGGAGCAGTAGAATTAATCTTTCATTTACTTTCATTAGGTTGATTTTGTTTTTCTTACAAAATAATCCATTATAATAACTAAAATTGCCAATAAAATGGCATTTATTGTATTTTTTGTTGGTTAGTTAGGTTTTATTTAGTTTATTTATGCAAGTTTACAAAATAAAATGACATATTGTAAATATAAATGGCAATTTGTCGATAAAAAATGGCAATTTGTAGGTGGTTGACTTTAAGATGAGAAGGATACAAGCAAAATTAGAATTGACATCCATGTTGTGAAAAGTACTCGTTTGGAAGCGCTCATGTATAAAAAACAGAAATAGTATCAGCAAGAAACTAAACGCAGCAGGATTTAAAACGCCAAAGGGGAAAGACTTCCAGACCGTCCAAATTTGTCACTATTCCATAAAAAAAAGCCGCCTCCAAACTAGGAGACGACTCTTTATCTAAGTCGAATTTCGTATCAGTAAACTCTACCGTATTACACTAAATTTAACCGGTTTGGTATAAAAATTATCACCTTTCAAATTGATGAAATAATGCGCCTCTGCTAGCTTACTGGTATTGATTTCAAAAAGATTATTACCAATCTCTAGAGTTACAGGGATTTCTTGTAGTGCCCTTCCTAGCATATCAGTTATTAACAGCACCCCTTGTTCCTCACTTGGGATATTAACACTTACCTTCAATACATTCGTAGTTGGGTTTGGAAAGACCATAAGTTTCTTGTCCTCACAGTTGCTTTTCAGAACCACCACGTGACTAATGGAAGAACTTCCATCGGTGTCTACCTGTTTTAACCTGTAATAAACTTCGCCTTTTGAATCTATCTCATCCCGATAAGAATACAGTTGAATGTTTTGAGAATTACCAGCTGCTGCAATCTCTGCGATCGGTTCAAATGAAACACCATCAAAACTTCTTTGCATTTCAAAATAGTCATTATTTGTTTCACTTGCTGTTGCCCATTCTAAGTGGTTTACACATGATTTTGCGTTTCCAACAAAACTAACCAACTCTATAGGTAAGATAATTTCTTCTTGATAATCCTCTACTTCCCCATTCGCTTTTCCACCCATATAGTCTCCTGCAACAAACTCGTCATCATCACCACGCAGTCTAATGTTTACCACCGTGCCAACTGTTGCTGGAGTCATAATTGTCTCCGATACCGTAGCGGGACTTGCTGTTGCTTGGGACCCTGAATAGAAATCTTCATAAACACCATCATTATCCCAATCAATCCACAATCCATAATATACCGTATCTGGTTGCGATGAATTTACCAAAATATCAATGTTGTAACTCGTATTTGCTACTGCACTCAGAGGGAATTGCCCTGGATTGGCCCCAAAAGTGATACCATCATCATAATCATCACCTGTAGCATCGGTGCTATTCAGTTGAGCTGCCTCAAAGCTCGTATTCATACCTAGCCATACATCTGTCGCCCCATCCAATACTTTGTCACCATCAACATCAGTTATCAAGCGGTGCCAAGCATCAGGATAAGCTATTGGTGCATCACCATAATCTCTATCTGTTCCTTGTATGGTAATAACTAGTGTTGCTTCATCACAAGCTTCTTCAGGATTAACTCCATCACAAATGGTATAGGTAATAATAACATTCCCAACAAATTCAGGTGCAGGAACAAAAGTATAAGTTCCATCAGCATTAAGCGTTAAATCACCTGCATTAGCTACATAGGCTCCTGTTGGATCATTACCACCAACTGTGGTGGCTGTTCCTATAGTACCTGGAATTTCTGTACTTCCATTTCCGTCAGAATCTGAGTCAAATGCAGTTACAGTTTGTGTATTGTCTTCAGGATCAAAGTCATTGGTGATTACATCATTGCTGACAGGTACGTTTTTATCCGTAAATTCAGCATCATCATTTGCAAAAGTATCATTTCCTTGATCGTCAATTACATGGATCACCAACAATGAATTATCGGTGTCACCTGTCCCATTACTATTCCCAATGGAGTAGGGGTGAGTTACAATTCCCGTAAATGTACCAGTAGGAACAAAGGTATACGTTCCATCAGGATTTATAGTAAGAGTTCCTGCGTTTGGTACGATGTTTCCATCTTCATCCAGTCCTGAAACTACTACATTAGTAATTGGTGTTGTTACCTCTATAGGATCAAACTCAGGATCAATATCATTGGAGAGAATATTACCTGTTGCAGTGACTCCGACTTCTGTGCTGTTTGCGTCTGGATTCGCTATGACACTTGTTTCTTCTGTGCTTAATGGTTCTAATACTTCAATATAAACCGTTGCTGTATCGCAGGCCTCAGGAGTGCCGCTATCGCATACTTCATAAACAAAACTGGTTTCTCCACTAAATAAAGGTGGTGGAGTATACGTATAGGTCCCGTCAGGATTAAATACCACAGAACCTTCTCCTGCTGGTATTCCACTTACTTCAGTAAAGGTTACTTGAGTGTCTCCCTCTTTATCCCAATCATTGGTTGTTACATCACCAACTACTGGAGTTTCATAAGGGGTATTATTGAAATCATCCAAACAATCAGTTGTATTGGTACTGTTAAATCCAAAATCGTATGACGCCTCTGGATTCTCCAGGGTTGGATCAGCATTGGATATAACATCATTAGCTCCTTGTACGACGGTTGCAACGGTACCCGTAGGATCATCAGAATCTTCAAGGTCATTACCATTAGAATTGACATCCGTTGTAGTTGCTACATAGCCTGTCGGTGTAGTAACACTTATGGTATAAATGACAGTCCCACTTGAAGTGTAATCTTCATCCAATAATAGATTGCCAAAGTCATAATGTCCAGAAGCATCCGTAGTGTCTACTACAGTTATCTCTGGTACTCCATCTCCATCATAATCAATTTCTAAGGTTACAAGGACACCTTCAATTCCTGGTTCACCGGCATCTTGTATTCCATCTTCGTTGGTGTCATTCCAAACAAAGTTTCCTAAACTGGCTCCTTCGATATAATATCCAAAGTCAACATCAGTTACGCTTCCTGCAGATGCATCAACCACTGTCGTGGAAGGCTCGCTATCTAGGCCTAGACTATGCCAGTAACCTAGCAACGATTCGTCCGTATCGTCCACAGATACTGTATAGATTCCAGGAGGCAAATTGTCAAAAGAGTAGTTGCCACTTGCATCTGTTACAGTCGTTGCGATAACGTTACCATCCGCATCATAAAGATTTACAGTAACACCTGCGAATATATCTGTTTCTGAAGCATCAAAAGTCCCATCGGCATTTGTATCCTCCCATAAGGAACCACTTATACTGACTGGATTTGTTGCTACATAACCAAAGTCTTGATCTAAGTTGATTCCATCTATGGCAGCGGATAAATCTACCGTTGAAGTTCCTAATGTTCCAGCATCTGGATCTTCCATGTTGGTATAAACATCACCTCCAGGAAGGGTCGTCTCATCGACATCAACCACATAGGTCGCTGTTGGGTCTAGTCCTCCAAAAGAGTAATTCCCATTCTCGTCCGTCGTCGTTGTAGCTAACAAGGTTGTTCCATCAGCAGCATAGAGATTGACTGTTACACCTTCTACTCCCTCTCCATCAGTTGCGGCACCATCACCATCTGTATCAATATAAACCATGTCTCCTATCAAACCATCTCCTGGACTATGACCATCTGGAGCATATCCAAAATCTTGATCTAAATCATCGGCTCCTGAGATTGTGATAGTAGACGTGTTATCCAATCCACCATCAGGGTCGCTGATTGGGTCTAGCTCTCCTAGTACATTGTCAGTATCTGTAATGACTACGGTATAGGTTCCATCTACTATTCCTGGGAAACTATAGTTTCCATTTGCATCAGTAGTAGTAGTAGCGATCACATTTCCAGCTGCGTCTTCTAAGGATACGGTTACACCTGAAATACCTGGTTCATTAGCATCAACAATGCCGTCACCATTTGCATCCATGAATACCGTATCTCCTATGGTATAGGTTGTTGGATTGTTATATCCAAAGTCTTGTGTTAAAATAACATCACCTGGTGCCAGTATGATAGGTTCAGCAGTATTGTCGCCATCACCATCTGGATCACCTGTCGGTGTGGTGGTAAATCCTGCTGGTAGTGTGGTATCATCAACTTCTACTACATAAGCTGCAGGTGGTAAACCATCAAAAATGTAGTTTCCTGTTGCATCTGTTGTCGTTGTCCCTGCTAATGTATCGTATACTCCATCTCCATCTGGATCAGTATATAAATTTACAGTTACACCAGCTATTCCTGACTCTCCAGGATCTTGCACACCATCTCCATCTGCATCATTCCAGATATGATCCCCAATAGCTCCTGTATCTGCCATGCTTGGCGTATCAGTTTCGGCGGACGTGTTGTAATTGTAACTGAAGTCTGCCGTCATATGTTCATCACCACTGGCAACAGTAACCACAGTTGATTGATCAGGGCCAGCAGTGCCGCTATCTTCATCATAGGTCGGTTCTAATCCCGCTGGCAGACCTGATAAGACAGTCACTGTATAGTCTCCTGGTAGGAGATCAGTAAATATATATCCACCATTCGCATCAGTAGTTGTCGTTGCTATCACATTTCCTGCACTATCTTTTAACTCTACAACTACACCAGGTATTCCTGGTTCTCCAGCATCCTGAACCCCATCACCGTTTTCATCTAGCCAAATATAATTGCCGATAACAGCGTCACCGCAAATGGCTACATTAATATTAAGCGTATCAAACAAAGAACATCCATTAGTTTGATCAATGATTTCTAAAACGTATTCGTAAGAACCATTTCCAGGTATAAGAAATGTAGGATTGGCTTCGTTTGAACTGCTCAAAAAGCTTGCTGGTGACCAGTTATAACTATAGCTTCCAACAGGTAAAACAGATCCTTCGAAAATAGTACTAGTTGTCTCATTTGAACAAACTTCAATATCTGGATAGTCTACAGTAAGGCTTGAAGATCCGTTTACTGTGACTGATGTATAAGCTTCTGCTGTGCAACCATTCCCATCTATTACAATAAGTGTATAGTTTGTGCTGGTTGTTCCTGTAAAGGTCGGATTTGCTATAAACGGATCATCTAAGTCAGTAACAGGATCCCAGGAGTAAGAAAGTAAAGGGTCTCCAGCAGGACCAATCAAAACACTTTCACCTTCACAAATTGTTTGTGGCACTAGGCTCGGTGGAGTTACTTCTTTAACTAAAATAGTAACCTCTGCTGTGCTATTACAAGCGAGTGTAGTATTGTTTTTTGTGATTGTAAATGTAAATGTTCCGACACTAGTTGGTGTGAATTCTGGATTTATGGATGTAGGGTCATCCAAGTCCGTAGCTGGATCCCAACTATAGGAAATGTCAGGTCCTGTTTGGTTTGCTTCATCACCAATAAATATCGATTCTCCTAGACAGATCGTTTGATTTCCACCTACTAGAGGTGGAGATATAACAGGATTTAATGTTTGGGTTGCTTTTTGGCTACATCCCCCAGGAGTACTTATCGTTAATTCATAGGTAAATGGGGTGGTTGGGAGCGGTGTATTAACTTCTGGATTTGCTATTGTAGAGGAAGAAACCGAAGAAGGATTCCAAGTGTAGGAATAGCCAGCAGGTACTAGATTAGTTCCTGCAGAGTTAACACCTAAAACTAAAGGCGTCGCTTGACCTGGACAAAAATCTAAATCAGGTAATGTTAGAGGAGGAGGGAGAGATTCTACTACAACAGTTGCTGTATCAATACTTACGCAGGTACCTGATAGGTCAGTTGCCGTAAGGATGAAATCTTGTGTTGTTGCCACAAATACTTCTGGTGTAGGATCTGTTGGTCCAGAACCGTTTCTCCAATCGGCCCCAACAGGTTCCCAGCTATAAGTCAAATCAGATGAGATGTTTGCTCCAATTTTTACAACTCCATTGTCACAAACATTTAAATCTGGTCCGGCACTTGCAGCAGTTGGAACCATTACCAATACTGTATCTAGTATACTACATCCACTACTTATACTAGTTACCATAACTGTAAATTCTGTTGTGGAAAATACGGTTGCTTCTGGATAGCTGATAGTCGGGTCATCTAGAAGGCTACCGCTTGACCAGGCATAGGTGAATCCAGGATTATTAGCAGGGTCTCCTATATTCACAGGATCTCCTTTGCAAACGGTAATTGGAGAAGTGACATTGATTGACGGAGCTGTAAATGAAGGACTATTCACTTCCATTGAATAAGAACAAGTATACGTTGGGTCCAGAATACTAGTGAACGTGACTGTATAGGTTCTTGTAATATTATCAGTTAGATTTACAGCTTGAGTATTATAGCTGTCCAGTCCATCCATACCTAAGTTTGATGTCCAACTATATGTCCAATTGGCAGGATCGTCGTTGTTTGGTGGAATACCCAATAGTCCAACAGAACCTTCATCAAAATCCGGGCAACCATCCGGTGAAACTACAATATCGCAAGAGGTTAAGCAGTCTTCAGGTACTATTACAGTGTCTCTACAAATTCCCATAGAACCACCTAATGTATAAGTCGTAGTAAGTTCATAGCCCACATCTCCTCCTACTGAGGCTGAAACTGAAACCTGATCTTGATCTGGTGCACCAAGAAAACTACCAGAACCAGTTGTTATTGCAGGGTCAGAAATGATAGACCAGCTGTATATCTCATCGATACCTGGTGTTCTATCTGGTTCTCCAACTACTCTAGGTCCACAGAAATCTTCACCGGCTCTAGCTTCTATAACCGCTACTGTCACTTGCTCGTAGAAAGCACACTCACCTAAAACGGCTGAAACTGTGTAAGTAATTGCGTTTGGAACAGGCATATCTATGTTGCCAGGGTCAAAGGTTGCGCTTGAACCATTTGTTGTTAAGTAATCGCCTGGTGACCAGGTATAAACATAATCATAGAAAGCGGAAAATTCGGAAATACTTGGGTTGGCATAGTTGGAAGCAGATTGTAACTTGATGTACTGTGCACTTATTTCTGGGAAACTAATGTCCAATTGTTGGCGCTGAGCATATTGAATATCGTAAAACATTGTATAAGTAAGCCCATCAGTACTATACCATAAATTTGAACTGGAATTGCTATCTCCTGGTCTGGATGATAAACTAATATTATTGATTGTTTCTACTTGGCCTAGATCGATGACAATGAAATCTGTGTTTCCGTTAGTTGTCGAAGCACCTGTGTTTAGATCGCCGTCTGTTAGATTGGCAGGTGTACCTGTCCATCCTGTCGGGCTTTCGTCAGTTTGACTAACTGCACTGATTGTTGTACTGGTTATCGGAGCTGGGTTTGTTCCTAGCTCGATGACCTCTCCCAAACAGACTACAACATCTGGAATGGTTAAAGAAGCAGGAGGGCCAGTTATGACTCTTACTGATACCATATCAGTAGTTTGGCAGGAGGTAGTTCCGTCAGGGAAATATAACGTAACTGAAAGTGTATAGTCGGTCTCCACTATTGGTGTGGCAGCAGGATTGGGACAATCTGTACAGTCTAAACTTCCATCTTTGGGCGTCCAATCATAAGCTATACTGTAGGTCCCTGCTGGTGGGGTATCTCCTGCGGGTACTACTGGGATTCCTTGTAAAGGGGTTCCTCCAATAGAAGTGCTAGCTCCATCGCAAACGGAGGCATCTGCTCCTGCATCTGCTTGGTAAACACTTACTGTTGCTTGGTCTACTTGAACACATCCATTTGCATCTGTTACTAGTAAAGTATAAACTTGATTTTGAGAGGTAGTTACCGTTGGATTTTCTACAGAATATGTTCCATTTTCCCAATCAAATAAATAGGGTGGCGTTCCACCTGTGGCTGCAGGAGAACCGCCAATAGTCACAGCAAATCCAGGACAAGTATAAAAGGTGCCTCCTGCATCTACTGTTGGTGCAGCTTCTGGTCCGATCAGTACAGCAGCAACATCTGATGTCGAGACAATTGTTCCTCCACAGCATTCTGATGTTTTTGTTAATCTTTGATAATATTGGGAGGTTGTTAAAGGCGAAGGTGAATAATTTTGTAATTGAGCTAAAGGACCTGGGATATCGGTCCAAGGACCTGAACTACTTGCACTTACTTGCCATTGATAATTTAGCTCTGTATCTTGTTGGTCACCAATGATTCCGTTTGTATAAATTTGAGGGAATTGAGATCCATCAATAAATTGGGGCATACCGATGATTTGATCAACAAGTGAGTTCTCACAAACTGTAATTTCATCAAACGATAAGGTGTCTGTTGTGATTATTGGATCTGGTGTGCACAAAACATATTTGAGAACGCCAATGTCATATCCAGCGTGGTCAACACTGCCGTCTGTACTAATGCCCTTTCCATCACCTATATCTGAAAAGAGGACTGTTCGGAGGGTATCACCCTGTACTTCCAAACAACCGTAAAATTGGTAGGTTACATTCAAATTGACTAAGGAGGCAATACACAGGGACCCATCTGCATTGTATTTGACAAAACTCATTCCGCGTCCACTTGTTCCATCCGTAGTGAGAGGGTCGTATGCGGCTACAACAAGATAAGCTTCTCCTGCAGCATTAACATAAAAATTTTCAAAACTATCGGATGAGCCGCCACCATACATTGTGGAAAAAATGATATTCCCATTTGCATCAAATTTGGTTAAAAAAACATCAGACGATCCAGCATGTCCAACTCCATTTACGACTGGGAAATCGGGACTTGTTGTATAACCTGAAATGAATATATCGCCATTTACTATTTGCATTCCAAATGGCTCCTCAGCAGATGACCCTCCAAAAACTTGAGAATAGATCAAATTCCCTGCTAAATCATATTTTCTTAGATACACGTCGGAGGATCCTCCGTTGAAGATGCTGCCGTCTGTAGTAGGAAAGTCCGGGCTTCTTGTTCTTGAGGAAATGTATATAAAATTACCATCGGACTCCATCGAAATGAGATCTTGATTGTCATGATTAGACCCACCATAAATTGTGCTAAAAACTAAGTTTCCAGTAGCATCATATTTGGTAAGGAAAGCGTCGTCTAGCCCGCCAGAATATACGCTCCCATCTGTAGTTGGAAAGTCTGAAGATCTAGTTGTGCCAGACATAATAGCACATCCATTTATTACGATTATTTTATAGATTCTATCATGACCTGTTCCTCCCAATAGTGTTGAGTAAACTAAGTTGCCAGACCCATCATATTTTACTAGATATCCGTCTCCTCCTCCATCTTGATATGTGGTTCCGTCTGTAGTAGGAAAGTTAATTGACTCATTTTCTCCTACCACATATATATCTGTTCCGTCTACTATGATTTCGTAATCGAATACGTTGTCTGTCTCTCCAAAAACTGTTGAAAAAACCAAAGTACCATCTGCTGTATACTTTTGGATAAAACTAGCAAAAGTCCCAGAGGCAACAGACGTACCATCTGTTGTAGGGAAATCTGTGGATTCCGTTTTTCCGGTAACAAAATAATTACCATTATCATCTACCGTTAAGCTATAAATATCGTCTCGCATGTCTCCTCCAATGTAGCTACCAAAAATTTGATTGCAATTAGGGTCAAATACTGCTAGATATCCATCACTGCCCCAATATTGTGTTGTAGGATGAAAGTCTTCTCCGTTTATGACGGGCATCGATTTGGTCCCCCCATCAATCAAGGTGTTTACAGCTACATAGGTATACCCATCCTTTACTTTGGAATCTCCAACTTCCATGAAGTAGTCATCGTCATCAGAAATTATCGTTGCACAATCAATAAATCCTTGAAGATTTCCTTCGTGTTGATGTAATTGGATTGCATGTTCTCCATTTCCCACTTCTAAATCCCAATCGCCATCTTGTCCAGTTATGTCGTTGGAGGCTGCTATAGGAACTCCGAGTTCAGATTCTATATAATCTAAAGCTGCTTTTCCTTTTTTTCCTTTAGCAAAGTTGCATCCATAGATGTTAATTTGCTGCACGTCTTTTGGTGCTGCTTTCGAAAGCCATTCTGCAATTTGGATAGGTGTTAACCATTGGTCGTTTATCCATAATTGACCAGGTTTCCCATGGGAAAATACATGATAATTTTTGTTTGATTTGATGTTTGTACCTTCGAGAAGGTAATTTAATTCATGTACAGACTGATCAACAAAATATCTTTCTGATTTATCAAAAGAAGTCTTGTTGTTTGAGGCCAACTCATTTTTAATTGAGTTACCAAACACAAAGACTGTGCATAGAAAAAGTGAAAAACAAAGAGAAATGCCTTTCTTGATTTGATTAGTTGTCATTTGTTGCTTTTTTGAATGATTTGCTGAGAAATTCGCTCAAATTTAAGTTTGAAAAAATAAAAAAAAGTCAATTTTGTGACATTGAATGTGGTAGTAAAGATCAATTTTTGGTCTTTGTTTTCGTTATGTTAATGATAAAACTTTTTTAGGTAGAAGGGGAGGTCTAATGTAGCCTTTGCTTTGTGGAGGAGGAGTCTCTTGAAGTTTTGTGTTTTGAAAGTTGATGTTGTATTGTAGAGATTTGGAAGAGTTTCAGATATCGTCAGATAAGACATCGCAGGTTTAGACAATTTAATGATGAGCGGATCTAATAGTTGCTGTGGCAAGGAATTACAGGGATTTATCTTTTATACCTAAGTAGCGCGGCGCCCCAATCTTTTTAGGCTATCATTAATCAAGAAAGACAACCTAGTTTAATGTTTCTCGTTATCATAGTATGTCAAACCGATACTATGAATAAATCGAAAAAAAGTAGCAAGGCTGAAATCGTATTTCATTTGACAAAACAAATGTCTCAGTCTTATAAAACAAATTTCAAGCTTAATGATCAAAGCTATAAGGTTGACAAGGGATACATAAAACTATTTGATTTCTTAAATGGAAAGGACAAACTTGATTTATTGGAGTTGGACGGTTTTTTTGAGGAAGAAAAAATTAATAATTCAAGACATTGCCTTAAATACTTACATGAGAAATTAACGAGTGCACTTCTTGAGGAATCAAGAAAATCCCTAAGAAAAAAATTCAATACGTTGGTTTTTTGTACTAGCAACTGAATCACTACTTTTTCCCATCTTGTGTTTGTACCGTGGATTTATCAAAACCAATTGACAATCAATTTTCTAACATTTATATACCATCGAATGTTTTTAATTCTTGCTATAGTGTCAAGTGATCAGAAGCAGCCGAAACTGGAGCAAAAAAAAAGGATTCGGCTTTTTACACCGAATCCTTTTCTAAAATGAGAAACAACTACTATTTAATACTTAATACTTTTTTTACTGTTTTATAATTGCTATCAACGTAGTAGATATAATAAACCCCAGCATTCCAGTTGGAAGTATTGAAGCTTGTTTCCAGACGATTTGACCAGGATACCTCTTCGGAGTAAATCATTCTACCTGCAACATCGTAGACAGTTAGTTGACCGTTTGACGTTTCATAGCCTGGTAGAGATAACTCAATGTTGAGGTTGTTTTCAAAAGGAACAGGGTATGCTTTCACATCCACAGCAGAAGTCAACCTAACAGCATTTGCTGCTGGAGCACAGTAAGTGACAGTTCCAATATTAACGTTAACGGTAACATTGGTATTCTGTCCGTTAGAGAGCGCGACTGTTACTGACTGGACATCTGTAGTTATGGAGATATTTACGGTAGATGTATTTGCTCCACTGTAAGTTCCTTGTGTTACTGTATTACCATTTCCATCTAAATAAGAAACCGTAACGACGTCGACAAAGCGATTACTTTTCTTTCCTCTAGTTCTACTGTTTAAACCAGAGATCGTAAAAGAAACTTCTTCTGTACCTGAAGGAAAGGACAAGGTAGTCGAACTTGATCCAGAACCAGAATGGCTCAAGGAAGAAGTTGGGAAATTGGTCGTAGTGTTAACACATGAAGTTTCACAAGCATCAGGAATTCCATTTCCATTCAAATCAATACGGTCATCAAAACCTGGGCATTGGTCATCGGCATCACAAACTGTATCGTTGTCAGTATCCTGGAACGTTCCTACACAGTTGCAAGACGTATCGTATACATCGTTTATGGTACAGACATCATTGTCATTACAACTTGTTCCGATGATCGCATCATCTGTACCCGGACATTGATCGTTTGCGTCACAAACACCATCGTTGTCAGTATCCTGGAACGTTCCAACACAGTTACATGAAGTATTGTACACATCGTTTATGGTACAGACATCATTGTCATCACAACTTGTTCCGATGATCGCATCATCCGTTCCTGGACATTGATCGTTTGCGTCACATACACCATCGTTGTCTGCATCCTGGAAGGTACCTGCACAGTTACAGTTTGCGTCATAGACATCTCCAGTTGTACAGACATCATTGTCATCACAAGAAGCACCTGGTGTACATCCTGGTCCACCAGCAACATCAACCGTAATAACATCTAGCGCCATATCGCTGGTCCAACTATCATCAGTCGTTCCAGTAAAACGATATATCATTGACCCTCCAGTATAGTTACTAATGTCTACATTGGCATTTTTCCAACTATTTCCCTGATCTCCAGTAAGCGACCAAACACTTGTCCATGTTATACCATCATCGGTAGATACGTCAAGGTCTAAGGTTCCCATCGCGACACCATACATGTGATACCAGAAGTTTATACTTGCTTGATTTTTACCACTTAAATCATAGCAACCACTATGGAAGCTAGCGAATTTTGTTGGGATATTTGGAGCGGAAGACTCTGTATAGAAGTAATTACTACCTTGGTAAGCGCCAAGTGGGCCAGTTTCGAGTGATCCAGTTACCCCGGATGAGATCGTCCAATCGAAATTGTCGCTATTATTTTGGCAGATATCTCCAAGACCGATTTCGAAATCTTCTGTATGCGGAAAAGTAGTAATCGTTCCAGTACAAGTACAATTGACTTCAAGACAATCCGGTGTACCATTTTGGTTGAGGTCAAGAATATCGTCTTGTCCTGGACACTGATCATTTGCATCACACACTCCATCGCTATCAGAATCTTCGAATGTACCACGACAAGCACAACTAGGTAGGATTACATCATTTATAGTACAAGGATCCCCGTCATCACATGATTGACCTATATTACAACTAATTTCTGTGACTGTAATGTCATCTATACTAATCCCATCTGATGGGGCTGAATAATTATCATATTGCTGGAATTTGACAATGAAGGTAGAGGTAAGGTTTAACCCATTGTCTATTGCGAACTGAGTTAAGTTTAAAAATACTTTTTGATAGGTGGTGGTACCTTCTGACAAATCATAAATTTTTGTATAATTTGCTCCACCATCATCAGAAATAAAAACTCCATCCTCAACATGTGTTTCATCGCTAAATTCCTTCCACCAGAAAGTCAGTGCAACCGTGTTTTTACCTGCCAAGTCAAGACCTAATCGGGCTTGATTTGTATTAAATGTGCCATCAACAGCCATATCCATCAATAAATGGAAATTACCTCTAGGAGATCGGGAACTTGAGATCTCAATTCTTCCATCAAATTCAGAAGATTCCAAGCACCAGTTTGCATCTGTTGAGCCGGACTCAAAACCTGTACTATAAGGAATTGAATTGTACGATTGAACACATGGCGCAGGTCCCTGAGTTACCGAAAAAGTTGCAGTGTAGGATTGGCACGTAATTTCAATCGTTGCAGTCCTTGAAACGGAATTTAGATTTTCAGAAACATTAAATGTTACTGTACCATTACCATTACCACTTGATGAAGTAACTGTAATCCAGTTCGATGTTGTTGATGCTGTCCAGGCGCCACTGCTAATTACACTAATTGACTGATTAGAAGCTGCGAAATAATCAGTATACGAGGTACTAGATCCAATGGTTAATTCACATTCTGTACCTCCACAGCTGATTGGGATATTAAACGCCTCGTTGCCATCAGATCGGTCAGCAGAACTTCCTTGAGATGCGTTTTTTCCTAATCCTCGTTTGGCAAAAGCTGCCCAGATCAAACATTGATTGGCTCCTCCGTATAAGGCCTGGTCTGCTGCAAGTATTGCATCTCGTCCATCTACAAAGCCAGGGTTACAAGGTTGGAGTTTCATCCCTTCAACAACTAATTGAAGTGCGATGTTGTTTCCTCCTGTTCCTGTATAAAAGTTAGCGTCAAAACCGTACTGATTTATAAGGTCCCAAGTCATATCCCATAGCATAACACACCATACCGATCCTATGCCGTGAGGCTGAGAAGTGCCGCTAAAGCTATTGGCATAGGTATGAGGATTGACAGTCATGTCTGTACTGTAAGGGTAAGGACGTATTCCATTAGGATTTAAGAACCATTCCCCAATAGGGTTAGGAGTAGCTCCAACATCACCTGCTTGCATGGTAAGCATCAATCCTATATAATCACTCCATCCTTCTCCCATCTGTTCTGCGTTTCTCAAACAATTAGCACTCGCAGGACCTCCAGTCAATCTATTTGAGAGACCATGTGCGTATTCGTGGAGGATTATAGAATTTGATAAAGCTCCATCCCTACCGCTGCAAACATAGTTTGTCATAGAAGGATTGGAACCGTCAGCCGGTGTTCCCATTGTAGCATTGCAAACTGTACCAGATTGGAAACGAGCATATACATAATCTCCACCAATACCACCCTTGCCGTAGTTGTTTTCCTGGAAGTTTCCACTTGCCTCATCAAACCCGTATTGGTACAATACATCATGGGCAATGTTCGACCAGTAAAAAAGGTTAGTCAGTCCTGCATCTTCGTACAGTTCCGGATCCTGAGTCAAGTCTAGTGGAAAATCAAATAAAAGTCCGTTGCCCCCATTAGCACTATAGCCTGCATTATTCCCATTGTCATAAGCATGTGCATTGTTTCCTTGAGTCGTTGTAAATTCTGCACCTGGAGCCCCATTCGTGTCATGCCATCCATAAGGAGAGGCCAACGCGTTGTCTGGATCGGTAACTAGTGTTCTGTTGCCAACTCCAGCGTGTTTTGTAGGCATTGCATAAACTCTGTAGCCGCCTACAAATCCTGTTTTTTCTTCGATCTCTGCAGGAGCAATTTCCAAGGATTTTGTCTTCGCATAATGATCAGCACAGCTATGCACTGCTTCGCTATCGCTAAAGTTGCAGTGAACCATCCAGCTTACTTGGTCAAGGATTTCGCCTGAATTGGCATCGACTCTTATGCTCCACCACTCCTCTTGCTCCGTTTCATAGATGGACAAATCCCATGCTAGGGCCAGTTCTCCATTGTCAAACTTATGGTAGACTAATTTTACAGGAATGTCGCGTCTGGATACATTTCCTTTACTGACTTTTTGAGCGCGGTTGATCAATGAAGAATGTTCTAGAACCTCTAGTTGACCAGGTGAGCTAAAACCTAGGTGTTTGTTAGCAGCTTGGATGGCTTCGATAGGGTTAATGGAAGACGACACGTTCAAATTGGATTGTCTGGCGATATCTTGTTCTAATTTATTATTGAATTTAAGTACACTACCATCTTGCTTTAGGTGGATACTTGATTCTGTCCCTTGAATTTCGATTCCATTTAAGGTTTGAAGGAAGTAATAATGTTCAATGTTACTTTTTGAGCTTTTGGTTGAACGGTTCACTTTTAACTGAAAAGCGTTGAGCTCTTTTTGTGTCATTTGGTTTCCCATTTCTAATTTTACTGCTGATAATACATCAGCATCATTCATCATTTGACGTTGGGAAAAGGATAGTAACGGAAGTAATACTCCCATCACAATACAGTACATTAATTTTTTCATGTTAGTAGTAAGTTTTAGAATTTTAGTGAATGTTGATCTACTAATGTTGAATAATTCAATGTCTTGTTTTTATGATTTTGACATAAGACAACAAGCCAAATGAATCTATTCTTCTAAATAGATAAGTAGGTTAAAATTTGTTGTAACAACTCGTAAATGAATTATCATTCAGGCATCTTGGTTTCAAATGATAAGCCAATCTACCAAACTTTTTGATTGTCAGGCCGTTTAAATCACTGACAATAGGCCTGATGTCCTTTTTGTGCCCCTAGGTTTCCTGCTGATGACCCATGTTTTTTTCAAATTCCTGAAAATTTCTGCGTAACTACCATTGTCATTCATCGTGTTAAGATAGAGAATGGGGCAGTAAATGTTCAAATCGTAACTTGAATAAACTTTTATGCATATATGATTAAAAATTTCTTGTTTATTGATCCATATACTGCCTTGAAAAAGTATTAATTATTCAGGTCGTTTAACATTAAAAAAAGGATTCTTTAATCTTGACTATGTTAACTAAAGAAAATAATTTTGAAACATACAATTGGAAATACTAAAGAGCCATTAAAGAAAATACTTTTCTTCTGTTTTTTATTTTTTGCCATAAATCTAGGTGCAGAAACAGACGGCGAAAAACAAAAGGTAGACCAAAAGGAAACTTCAATTATTATTGCGAAATTTAATCTAAAAACAGAAGCTGGCTTAGCTGAATTTTACCAGTATATTGAAACAAACAATGACGTATTGCCTTCGAGTCAGAAGAAGATTTTACTAAAAATAGGTTTAAAGGAAGCTCTTAACCTTGATCAACCTCACAAGATTCATGATTTTTCCTCATCGCTTTCAGATTTTTTTTATTTTGGGGATGCAAAATCAAACCTAGATTCTGTAATTTTTTACTCTAAATCACTTTTATACTCTTCAAAAAAGCTAGGCCCGTTATATTTTGCCAAAGCGAACAATAAAATTGGGAGCGCTCATCTAATGAGTGGAAATATGATGAAAGCCCTTGATTATTTTTATGAGTCTGTCAAATATTTTAAACTATCTTCCAGCCCGGATGAAGTAACTTATCCACTTAGCAATATTAGTTACATTTATTCTTACCATCAAGACTTTGAACAAGCCATCAAGTTTTCAAAAGAGGGGTTAAAAAGGTCTCAATCCTTATGCTCTATGGATCGAGCATACAACGTAATTTTTAATTGTAGTGACCTTGTTGAATTGTACATATCTATCGATCAACTTGATTCTTCACAATATTATATAGATATAGGCGCAAGAGAGGTGAATAATTTTGATACGGTTCAACTAGATGACCGATTCACCCAAGTATTTTTTAACTTTTACCAAACTGGAGTTTCTTACTATTTAAAGGTAAAGGATTATGATAATGCTAGGAGACTGTTTAATAAAGCACTCAAATCACCGCTCATCAATTCACCTTATGGTGTTTTACTAAAAATTCAATATGCGACTGAAACAAATGATCTAGATAGAGCCAATGATCTGATCACTCAAAATGAAGCTGCCTTTTTAAGGGATAGTAATTTAGTCGACAATGCTAACTTTACGGCTTATAAAGCTGAATTCTTTGTAAAGAAAAAAGACTACAAGAATGCTTACGAAACCTACAAAGAATACAAAGAACATGAGGACAAATCATACAAATTAAAGACATTAAAGTTGGCTGGTTATATGCAGTCGAAATTGGATAATGAAATTAAAGAGAATAAAATTCAACTACTAGCTAGTGAAAACAAAGTAAAATCTATACAACTTCGATACTTAGGCATAGGGTTGCTCTTTTTAACTTTAGGTGTTTTATTGTTCAGTTTACAATATTGGCAGCTTATAAAAAAGAACAAAATGCTAGCTGACCAAAGTAAAATAATCAAAGAACAATCGAAAAAGCTAAAAGAGGAAGTGGAAATGAAGGAAAATTTGTTTGGAAACATTTCACACGAATTAAGAACTCCGTTGACATTGATTTCAGGCTCAATAAATGAACTGCTAGATAAGGAAGGACAAGATGAAGGATCGCGCAAGAAAATTGAGGTAATTTCCACCTACAGCAATCAGCTACTCAATATGAGCAATCAAATTCTCGATTTGCTTAAAAGTAAACTGGAAGCCCAGAAGGTTCACTTATTTTCATTCAACATGGAGGAATTGCTAACTTATTTGAAGTGGGAGTTTTCTCCGAAGGCAAAAAAACAAAACATCCAACTCCTTTTTTTGAATCCGCAAATAGAGAAACTAACCTTAATCACCGATGTTGAAAAATTGATGTTGGTATTAAAAAATCTGATTCAGAATGCTTTAAAATATAATAATGAATCTGGTAAAATCACTGTAAGTTATACCATTGAAGAAGGACAACTAAGGTTCTATATTACTGATACAGGACAAGGAATTGCCAAGGAGGATCTCCCTTACATATTTGACCGATTTTACCAATCAAGTAACTACAGTAAAACCAGAATGGGCGGTGTTGGCTTAGGGCTGGCAATTTGTAAAGAAACTGTTGCTGTACTTGAGGGCGACATTCAAGTAAAGAGTGAAGAGGAAACAGGAACGGAGTTTCAAGTAACCATCCCTATAAAATCAACATCTGAATCCAAGGAGAGCCATCCTGCTTACTTGTTTCCAAGAATACTGTCGACTACAAAAACTGAGCTGCCAACCGTTTTTAAAAACGAATATCCTGAAGATTTTATTCTTATAGTAGAAGACAACCTAGATTTATGTTCTCACCTGAATAATATTCTTCAAAACGATTACTACCTTTCTTTTGCACACGATGGCAAAGAAGCGTTAGCACAAATCGAAAAGAGAATCCCCAAAGCAATAATTACAGATTGGATGATGCCAGGTATGAGTGGCGAGGCCCTCGTAAAGCATCTTAAATCTCACGAGGCCTATTTTCAAATTCCCATTTTGATGTTAACGGCGCGCAATAAGTCTGACGACAGAGGTTCCCTCCTGAGGATTGGGGTGGATGACTACCTAACCAAACCCTTTGTCCAAGAAAATCTAAAGGCACATTTAGGCCACCTTGTTGATCTGGCAGACAATAGATTGAAAAACAAAGAAGAAAATGCTGAATACAAAGGATTGAATAAATCAGAACTGATATTCCTTGAAAGATTAGAACAAATCACCATCAAAAAAATTAGTGATTTCGGCTTTAACCTTACCAGTTTGGCAGAAGAATTAGAGCTTGGGACCCGACAACTAAACAGAAAAGTAAAGCAACTCACTGGGCTTACACCGATGCAATATATTAATGAAGTCCGTTTTCAAGAAGCAAAAAAAATGCTTGAAAATAGGACCTATTCTTCTGTTAAGGCCGTAGCGTATTCTGTTGGTTTTAAAGCCGAAAAGAACTTTTCGAGGAACTTCAAAAAACGTTTTGGCAAGTATCCTAAGGATATTTTGTATTAACTATTGTTCAGTAAGATGACCAAAAGGAATTGCCAAACGTTAACCCTGCGTTGATTTTCATGGTTCAATTTACATTGGGATTTCTATCGTACAATTCCAATAGAGAAAAACCATAACCACGGTAACTCCTTGAATTTTGACGAGCGATCAATTTTGCTTTTCATAATGTAGCTTATCAAACTTTAGATGAAAGTTGTTGTTGTTCCTGATATTTATGGCAATATTTATAGTTAGAATTTTTTAACTTGAATAGCGTGGTAAAACCTGCGCATTATTACCAATAAGATGAATTGTCAGTTTGATATATTCAAACAAACCTTTCAAAAAGACAGTTTAAACCTTAAAGAACTGAGAAAGGAAAGTGATGCGCTGGCACAAGAGTGGAAAAAAAACATAGGTATTTCCCTTGAAGGAAATGATCCAGCCGCCCATTTTTCTTTGAGTAGTGATGTTGCGCAGGAAGTCAAGGACTATTTGCTTTATTTAAGAAATGCGTATCTAGAAAAGATTTATGCAGAAATCAAACTACGATCCGATCTGATATCAGAAGAAAAGTTTAAAGCGTTTACAACCAATCAAATAGAAGAATACCGCCGAATAAAATCGTCAGTAGCCACCAATATCAATGGATTTCTTCAAAATTATCCGATCGATAAGAACTACAATCATCGGCTAACACACAATCCCAAAGAAACCTATTCCAACCAATTTGCGTCGCTCAAGCAGCAATTGGTCTTAAAATACAGATTCATAAGGCCAATCATGGAGGTGGTTTCTCTACTAAGAAATTTATCTTTAAACTTTCCATAGGAAAGCGTCCTTTCCTTCAGCAATCGTAGCACAATTTTGTCAGCACGTTCCATTTCTCGTCTTAGGAGACGGTTTATCTCTTTTGCTTGAGGAGGTGCGTCCTTACCACGCTCCTTAAGATAGTTTTCTGACTATTGGGAAGGCTTGATCTTAATATTACAACTCAGCCTATTTGTCTTTCTATTATTTAATGTATTGAAGGTAGATAGTGTTGGTACCATCCTTATTTACTTTATGAGGTAAAACGACAAAAGGTAAACTAGGGGTAAACATTTTGTATAATAAAGTGATAATTCTTCTATTTTCTGTATACTCAAGGTATAGTAAAACCGGCATAAAGTATAACAAATTAAGGCTTTTTATCACTTTTCATATGTTTAAGGACTAAAGTTTATGTTAAGTATTATCGATTTTTAGGCGTGAAAACTGGGGGAGAATCCGCCTTTAGCTTTACTTCATTTGGTAATTTGTTTTCTGACTCCAGTTTGCTTAGATTGTCAATGATCGTAGTGTAGACTCGGTCAGCAACTACAGGGTCAGACAAATAACTTTTCAAATTTTTATCAAATTCAGCCTCATTGGTATTGTAATGTTTGAAGATGGCCTGATAGCTAGAGTGCGCCATGCTATCTTTCTCTTCCCTTGGTGCCACCTGAACGATACCTTCTGCCATATGAATGTCTGTGAGCATAAGTATCATTTTATCTTCTGGAATGGTTGGCGGATCGACAACTATTGGTTTTTCTTTGCAACTGCTAACCAGAAATAAGGAAAAAAGAACAATAGGAATTAGTTTTTCTAAAAAAAAGACAGACATTTGCTTCGATTTTTATTTACTCCGCGCTAACACAAAGGTACAGATTTATGGATCAGAATAATTATAATGAATTAATTAAATTTCTTAACGAAAATAATGCCCGTTTAGTTGCAGTAACAAAAACGCGCAGCGTTGCGCAAATAAAAGTGCTCTATACTCAGGGACAACGAACGTTTGGAGAAAATAGAGTACAAGAGCTCCTGGAGAAATATGATCAATTTCCTTCCGACGCCAATTGGCATTTAATTGGCCATTTGCAAAGAAATAAGGTCAAGTTTATTGCTCCATTCATCACACTTATCCATTCTGTCGATAGTTTTAAGCTACTAAAGGAGATCAATAAACAAGCAGTTGCAAACGACCGTATTATAGACTGCTTGCTACAATTTAAGATTGCTGAAGAAGATACAAAATACGGATTTGACTTGGATTCAGTAGAAAAAATGCTTGGTGATGAAGCGTTTTCCGATTTAAAGAATGTAAATATTGTAGGGGTAATGGGAATGGCCACGTTTACTTCCGACAAGGAGCAGGTGAAAACCGAATTTCGCACCTTGAAAAATATATTTGATACGCTTCAAAAACATCAATTTTCAGAGAGGCAGGATTCCTTTAAGGAAATCTCCATGGGAATGTCCGGTGATTATGAGCTTGCGGTAGAGGAGGGGAGTACGCTGGTTAGAATTGGTAGTTTGTTGTTTCGTTAAATTAGGAGAATGAAAAAAAATATCATTTTTATTGTAGCCTGTTTACTACTTAGTACAGGGGCAAATGCTTCTGTCAAAATAGCTACTTGGAATTTATGCCATTTGGGACAAACAAAAAGCGATTCGGAGATTGCTACAATGGCTAAAATTGTTCGTGATATTGACATTTTGGCGGTGCAAGAGATCAATACTACTTTTGAAACAAGAGGGCCACAAGCTGCTGCAAAACTTTTAGACGAGCTAAACAGAACGGGAGCAAAATGGGATATGAGATTGAGCGACCCCACCACCAAAGAAGGAGACTGCGGTGCCAAAGAGCGCTACGCCTTTTTCTGGAAGACCTCCCGGGTGAAATTGCTAGGAGATCCGTGGTTGGATAAACGGCTCAAAACTATCTGTTGCAGAGAGCCGTTTATGGCCAAATTTGAGGCAGAAGGCAAGCAATTTTTGGTGTTAAATTTTCACGCACTTCGACACAATCAAGCTCCAGAAAGTGAAGTCAAATATTTCAAGAAAATACCATTGTGGTATGAATTGCCCATTGTTTTTTGTGGAGATTGGAATTTAGTCCATCACCACACCGTATTTTTCCCTTTAAAGAAAATGGGCTACAAGCAAGTCTTAACCAAAGAGAAAACGACCTTGAAACGATCCATTGACAATGGAGACTATTTAGCCAATCCAATAGACAATATACTATTCCCTACTTTTTTTATGAAAAAAATTGCTTCCGGAACGATCGATTTGTATCAGCAATTGGGCTCACTTGAAGAAGCAAGAGCCATTTCTGATCATTTGCCCGTTTGGAGCGAACTAGATTTTAAGGAGTAGGGATTGGATAATTGTTAAAAGGGATTGGTTAATGGTACCTATTCAAAACAAGTCCACGATAACCAACAAATACCATTAACAATTAACCAACCCAACCAATCAATTATTTTTTTACAAACTTCAAGGTGCCAAGGGATTGTCCGGCTTCAATGACTTGCACGAAGTACACTCCAGCGGCAAGGGGGGCAACATCAATGTTGTTGATAGATTGATTTGCTTGTACGTGATATATTTGTTGGCCCAAGGCGTTTATAATTGATATTTTTGCTGATTTTTTGAGGTCATTGTGCAATTGGACGGTAAGCGTTTCTTCTACTGGGTTGGGCTGGATATCGAACCGGGCTTCTCCAGCTATTAGCACGTCCTCTATGTCTACGGTGCCAAGGATGTCATCTTCGGAATACATTGCTACTCCACCTCTTCGGTTTCCAACAATAAAATCCTGGGTTCCATCATTATTGATATCGTGGATATCAATTCGTATTCGCTCTCCTTGTTTTAATTGCCCATAGTCACCGTCTACCAAATCGAAAGCGCCTGCATATAAACTATCCTGATTTACTTTAAATTTTTTGATGGCTCCTGCTTCGCTACCCAAATAAACAAAATAGTCTCCGCCTTCCTCTCGGACTCGTGGGGCACCATAGCCAACAGGAAATCCGCTAACTCTTGGGTCCATCAAGCCTAAAGAATCGTTTACTTCAACAAAATTTGGAGCAGTTGCCGTTCCTACATTTTGAATGAAGGTGATCAATCCGTTTCTCTGACCGACTACCAAATCCAATAGTCCATCCTTGTTCAGATCAACTATTTCAGGGGTACTTATTTGGCCAGTTTTCAAACCTTGATAACTAGGAACAATCGTAGCGAATACGGCCAATCCATTTCCGGTATCTGTATTTTCCAGGTATAAAAATTTACCATCTTCCTTTCCTACAATCATATCTTCATCTCCATCGCCATCTAAGTCGCCAAAATCCAGATTGAACGCATTTTCTTGTATAGTAGAAAGTTGTGCATAGTCTTCATCGACCAAGTTGTATCTTGGAATGCTTGGAGTACCTATGTTTTCATATAGAAAAAGGGAAGACAAATATGTGCCACCAGCTATGTAACGACCATAACTGCCCACAATAAAATCCATCAATCCATCTCCGTTATGATCGAAGAAAACAGGATTGGAGGACGTCCCTAAATCAATCATTCCTCTTCCAATCAAATCTTTTTGTTGCAATTCAAATGTTGGAAATTGGTTGTTAGTTACATTTTTATAATACCAGGTGACAAATACATTCTCAGACACATTTTTAGCATTTGGGGAAGCAAGTAAGTCCTTTTTTCCATCATTATTGACATCCATATAAAACGAAGCCGGGAAAATATTAATTAACGCAGATTCGTCGTAACTAGGGAAACTAGAATCCTGATTGATCATGTATGCAGTGTCTGCGGATCCCCCATTTACTGCCATCAGCAAATCAGAAAAAGAGACATCACCAAGAATCAATTCCTTATCATTATCATTGTCTAGATCCAGTGTTAGCAATGTCGATCCAATGTGAACGCCTCCTTTTTGGCCCCAGAAGTTGGTTCTTCCTGGACAACTATCCTGCCTTGGGCTAAGTGCTAATGAGTTTGTAATGCCGCTTTCATAAAAACGTCCCCAACAATCATCTGCAAGTTCAAAAATCAAACTATCGCATCCATATCCCATTTCTGCAGATTTGTTAAGATAATACTCAACATACCCGCCTTGCAGGCTAAACGTTAAAATGTCCAAATCATTATCGCCATCAATATCATCAACAGCAGGATAATCTTCTCTGGATACAAATAAATTGATAGGGAAACCACTGAAGGAAGGATATTTAAGATAATCTTCTTCCAATGTGAATGCAAGGCTGTTATTTGAATCAAAATACCCCTTAAAAACGGTGATACCACCTACTCCAGGTACATTGGAGTACATAAATAGATCCATTACCCCATCACAATTGAAATCCCTCAACATTGCCCAATCTTCAACTTCTGGAAAGTTTTTAGCATATTCTGGAGAAAAAGTATAATCGACCAACCCAGGAGTTCCTCCATTAATAAAGGTAAGAATCATATCACCCTCGCGATCAAAAATTACTAAATCATCTATGTTGTCATTATTTAAATCCGCTGCTGAATATTGCGGATTATTAAGTCCACCTGCCATCGGGTTCCACATAGGAAATCCATTATCTTCTACAATAATTTCTGATTGCTGATCAAGAATAGGTTGCGCATAACTCGAAAAACAGAAAAAAATAGCTAGTAACGTGTTGAAAAGTAAACGATTGTTCATAAACATTGGTGTTGTGCATTTAATTATTAACTAACTTTGTTGAAGTAGTTGTTTTAATAATAGAACCTCTCCCGTTCTATAAAGATAACGCAATCTTAATCTAAAATGTTACTTCGTACTATTCCAGCTCAAAATTAAATAACCAAATTAATGTTTTATTTATTGAAAATTATAAATATCAATAGGTAAATTGGATGCTAATTATGTCTATGAGAACAAAATGTCATTTCCTTTTATTTTGCACATTTCTTCTTCTACTTTTTAGTATAAAGAAGGCTGATTGTCAGGTGAATAACCAAGTAGAAGGAGCAGCAATCCAGATCGTCCCACTCCTTGATTATTCTTTGAAAATTGTCGAAATCCAAAAACAACCTATACTGGAGTTTACCACCAGCCAGCCAGGAAGTTTTAAAACATCAATTATCTATGGTAAGGAACCTATAATTTTACAATTCACAGACAATAAAGCCCAACTGAAGGTTGAAGAAGGGATCAATTTTCTGAACACCGATTGCAATCTCGAACTAATTTATGTTGGAAAAAGAGATGACGGCGTTTTTTATTCTAAAAAAATGCCACTTTGGTTGTCATTGCTCCCGCCACTTATCGCCATATTACTTGCCTTGATATTCCGAGAGGTCATTGTTTCCTTATTTACCGGGGTGCTAGTTGGCGCATTTGTAGCTTCTGGGATGGGATTAGGAGTAAAGGAGTTCTTTATGGTCTTATGGTCCACCATTACAAAATATGTGACCAATGCATTGACCGATTCTTCTCATGTTCAAATTATCGTCTTTTCACTGATGATTGGAGGTATGGTGGCAATAATCTCCAGAAATGGAGGTATGGCTGGTGTCGTTCAAAAGCTTTCAAAACTAGCAACCTCCGCAAAAAGATCGCAGTTGATCACCTGGCTGTTGGGCTTGCTTATTTTTTTCGATGACTATGCAAATACGTTGATCGTAGGAAATACGATGCGGGCAACCACCGACCGATTCAAAGTATCAAGAGAAAAACTAGCCTACATTGTTGATAGTACCGCTGCTCCAGTTTCATCTTTGGCGTTTATTACTACTTGGATCGGATTCGAAATTGGTCAGATAGAGGCTGGCTTTGCCGGGCTAAAGGGGGTAGAAACACCGACTGCTTATTCCGCTTTTCTAAACTCGCTGGAGTATTCCTTTTATCCGGTATTAACCTTGATTTTTATTGTAATGATCATTTTAATGGATCAGGACTTTGGCCCGATGTATAAAGCAGAAATCCGAGCACGTAAAAAAGGAATTGTGGCTCCGCAAAAAGGAAAAGTCACCAGAGAAGGGGATGTGGAAGACCTTAGTCCGATTGAGAATGCACCCCTCCGATGGTACAATGCGATCATTCCTGTCTTAGGAGTTATTTTCGTAACTATTTATGGGTTAATGGAGACGGGGATGGAAGGATGTCATGAATTGCTACTAGAGAAAGAAGGACTGGACACCTTGGTTTATTCATGGACGGCAGTCTGGGAAAACCTGGATAAACTTTACCCTCAAGGAGGGACTGAGCAAAATAAACTGGGCACTCTTGTTGGGAATGCTGATTCGTATACTGCTTTACTTTGGGCCTCATTTAGCGGATTGGGACTTGCAATTTTACTGACGATTGGTGGTCGAATTATGGGACTCGTAGATACCATGAATACGATGATGACAGGTTTTAAATCTATGTTACCTGCTGTAGTTATTCTGGTGCTTGCCTGGTCGCTTGCAGAAATAACTGGGGAGCTGCACACTGCTGATTTTCTTGCCTGTGGGTTTCTTGGCAAATTGAATCCATATATGCTACCGGTGGTTATTTTTGTACTGGCGGCACTGATCTCCTTTTCTACGGGATCTAGTTGGGGAACGATGGCTATTCTGTATCCGATCGCTATTCCGATTACCTGGCAAGTTTGTTCGGAAAGTGGAATTCCACTGGATACACAATGGGAAATTATGTACAATGTCATTGCCACAGTGCTTGCTGCTTCAGTAGTAGGAGATCATTGCTCACCGATATCTGATACGACTATATTAAGTTCGTTGGCTACTGATTGTAATCATATCGAACATGTTCGAACGCAGCTGCCTTACGCATTGTTGGTTGGAGTGGTCAGTATGATCATTGGTTACTTTGCAACGTTGCTGGGAACTCCATATCTTTTGAATATAGGGGTAGGTATTGCTGTTTTATATGGAGTAATCAAAGTTTTTGGCAGAAAAATTGATGGATAAGTTTAGAATGCCCATCAAACTAACCTACTGAGAATGAGAAAGTTTTTAATATGTTCTGGCATATTTCTATGGATGCTGTTGTCCTTCAGCAAATCTTGCCTTGCCAATACTACAGAAGTTGAACTTGGAGATGGCATAAAACTGAATGTTTTAACTTGGAATGTCCAGATGTTGCCTCGAATGATCGTACAAAAACGGCAACTCGAACGGGCAGAATGGATTATCGAAGAGTTGAAAAAAACGGATGTCGATATTGTTGTTCTTCAAGAACTATTTGATAAGAAAGCGACTCCAAAAGTCAAGAAAGGGCTACGGTCTGTTTTCCCTTATCAGATTGGCCCACACAATAAAAAAATAACCTTCAAACAAAGTACTGGAGTCTTAGTATTGAGCAAAATTCCTATAAAGTATAAAAATCATATTTATTTTAATGACAAAAAAGGAATTGACTATTTTGCCAATAAAGGTTGTGTGTTAATCGAGGGAATTAAAGATGGAAAAACTTTTCAAATTGCAGGCACCCACTTGCAGGCAGGAGGAAGAAAACAAGATCAAAAAGCGCGCTTCTTCCAAATAAAACAGATATTCTCCCAAATCTTAAAACCATTTCGCAAGAAAAATGTACCGATCATTCTAGTAGGTGATCTGAATACTCAACGGAAAAATAAGCCAGCCTTTCGCCAAATGTTGGAAACTTTGCAAATAAAGGACGCTCCGCCAATAAACGAAAACAGAAGCTTTACCTACGACACCCTCAACTATTGGAACAAAGATTATCAATCTTGCTCACAATTGGATTATGTCCTTATCGACCCTCAGACAACAAAATCCAAGATCCGAAAACAAACCATCTTCCGCCCTAAACGAAAGGATAGAGACGGTAAAGATATTGATCTGGCAGACCACTACGGTATCCTGGCGGAAATTCTTATCTATGATGAGTAAGAGTATTGGGGGAGCAGGTAGTTGGTAGAAAATAGAGACTCGTTTTTTTGCTTCACAAATCTATCAGAATAGGGTAGAGGGACACTCTTAGATTGTTTACGATTGTGCAACAAACCATCTCCCAGAGCGCTATTAATGATTCGGCATTACATCATTTTGTATTGAATCCAATGCCAATTAAGCATTAACTTAAAACCATAATCAAATATACTAGGGACAAATGCACTAAAGGTTTTTGCCTTGGCAAAACAACTTGTCAAGAACTAAATACCTGACGTCACTGTTCCATCACTTTTTGAACTGCTGAAAGTCGGACCACATTCAAAACGCTTCGAAATCGTTATGGAAACCTCTACAAAAAAGGCCACTCCTTACGAAGCGGCCTTTGAAATATATTTAAAAAATTGACTTTTTATTAAGGAATTTGTGAGGTGATGTTTCTATTATTCCAGGATTGACTTCGCTCTGCAGCGTTGCAAGTACCATCCAGGCTAGAATCATAAATGGTGTAGCCAACTAGGTTTCTGTTGTTCCATGCATCACTTCTGTCTGCAGCGTCGATGGTGCCTGTGTTTTGGAAGTCTGCTTCATATAGACCAAAATCAGTGCCTAGACTTTTCAGAGGGTCAGTACCAAATGCACCTCCTAGAATAAAGTCATGTATTCCAGGGTTTGATCCGTCAACAAGAATTGAGGTGGGAGACATTACATCAAGGTGATTTCTATGTCGTAGTACAACCCAATAGTTTCCAGGAGCAAGGTTATCAAATGATACTTCTGAAACGCCATCTACGTCGACTACATCGCCATCTGCTTGTATCAATGCTGATCGGGTAGCGATGGCAGTTGCATTGTCTGCATCTGCTCTAAGTTCTACAAACACCCAGTCAATAATGGCATCATTTCCAGCAACATTAAAGATAAGTGGATCAACCGTTTCACCACCACCGCCAAGATGAGTATATCCAAGGGCAGTATAAGGCTCCATTGCAGGAATCAATCCTCCTGTTCTTAAACCATCACGCATAAGTCCTGTACCTGCATCATATGGGCCTTCCAACATTGCACTTACTGAAACTCCACCACATCTTATCTCAATCAATGTCGATGATTCCGCCGTATTACAACCTCCACTTACGTAGGCATAAACTGTCATGTCTACCATTGGAGAAAGACTCAGTGGATTCATAGAACCTAACAACGTTCCAGTACCTCCAGGTCCATCATACCAAGCTAAAGTCGCTCCAGTCCCCAATGTAGCACCTACTGCTTCAATAGTTATCATTTCTCCTGTACATGGCGTGCTATTACTAACAGTAAGCATAGAAGGTAGTACTGAAGGGGTCTCCGGTGTTATAGTAAGGGTAGCACAGGTAGTCATACCACAGTTGTCTTCATATCGAACAAAATAATCCGTCGTAGCATTTACAACCACTGCACTTGGATTAAAAATTTGAGTTCCTCCACAAGAGCCTTCATAATATCTCAATTGAGCTGCAGTAGAACCAGGCATTCCTCCCATTGCTGTCAATGAAATTACATCTCCTATACAAGGAGCTGCAATCGAGCTAACCAAAGAAGTTGGTGCTGTTGATGCAGCTGGCGGAGATACTAAAACTTCCAAACATGTTGTAGTCCCACAATCTGCTTCAAATCGCACATAGTACGATGTTGGAACGGTAGGCGTAATAATCATCATTGGATCTATAGGTGTACCAACACCACAGCCTCCTTCGTACCAAACTTCTTGTCCATTTGTGCCAGGATTTCCTCCAAAGGCAACTAATGTCATTGGATCTCCAGGACAAGGATTGAATGGATTCGCTGCTGCAAATGATGCAGGAGTAGGAGCGATTGCTGGAGTAACTGTAACAGAAACACAAGTAGTTATTGCACAGTTGTCTGTATATCTGACGAAATAGTCTGTAGGTGCTAGTGGAACAGGTACATTGTTAGGGTCTGCAACTGGCGTTCCTCCACAAGAACCGATAAACCATTCTTCCGATCCTCCAGGAGCTAGTGATCCACCAGACGCGGTCAATGCGAACGTACTATCAGGACATGCCTGATTGGCCGTAGCCATTGTAGGAGCTATCGATTGGGCTTGTACGGAGAACGTCTCGTATACAGGTATCGACCATCCACAACAAGCGTCTTTTACTCTAAATCTTACATAATAAGTATTACCTGCAGTAACTGCTGGTGGTTGAACAATTGTTCCAGGAGAAGCCAACGTAGAGTTGTATAGGCTTGCATTTGGATCATTTTCATAAATTAGCCATTCATACTCTTCATCTCCTTTTACGGTGTTTGCATTTGTGAGTTGTAAATCAATCATATCCGAAGGACAAAGTGGGCCATTTGAAACAGAGATTTCAGGAAGTACTCGATCCTGTCCAATGTATAAAAATCGGTTATACATACCGGAAGAGATGTTTACATCTTTGTGTCCAGTACTCGTATAATAAGCAATAACATTTAAGTCTGTATTTGAATACGAACTTGATCCAGGTATTATATCCTGAAGCAAATCAAGACCACTCCATGAGCCAGCGGTAAGACTAAGATCAATTTCAGAGTTGGTGCAACCTCCATAAGTTACTGCACAGATATCATCAGTAGGAGGAGCTGCACTATTTATGGTAACAGCACCAGTTCCAGCATTTTGTACTTCTACAGATAATCCGAATGCGCCATCTTGTCCACGACCGCCATTTCCACCACGACCACCATTACCACCACGACCGCCATTTCCTGTTTCTGAGTTTGTGGCTCCTGCCGCTCCTATACCGCCGCTGCCGCCCGCGCCACCAGCACCACCAGTGCCACCAGTACCTCTGAGTCCTTGATCGACTACTGATTGTTCAAGGGT
>CALLWB010000100.1 GCA_938016265.1 uncultured Saprospiraceae bacterium | reverse complement strand
GAAGGAGGTTCATAAGATAAACCGACGAAGGAGGTTCATAAGATAAACCGACGAAGGAGGTTCATAAGATAAACCGACGAAGGAGGTTCATAAAATAAACCGACGAAGGAGGTTCATAGAATAAACAAGGCTTACCTCGACAAACTCAACACAAGCGTTTCGGCAAACTCAACACAAGCGTTTCGATAGGCTCAACACAAGCGTTTTAGTTGCTTAGATTTCTTCTTCTTGCTAACCACGGGATTTGCAAAGAACGGATTTTTTTAAGATAAAGACAGTATTCGGGGAAACAAAATTATTTAAGCCTGCTCTTGCTATTCTAGAGCATTGGGGGGAATTGGAAAGGAACTACAGGGGGATTTTTGAGATGCTCCCCCTGTAGTCTATATGAATAGCTCTATTTAGGTCCGTTTAGCGGACAATTTTAATCGTTTTACTTTGGCCATTGTATTGGAGATTTACCAAGTACATCGCCGTTCCAAAGTTTTGGGAGTTCGTTTCTTCCCAAGGCAAATCATAAGTATTGAGGCCCTCATTTAATTGTATATTTTCTGAAGACAATCTTTGTCCTAAGACATTGAAAATACTGATACTTACTTGTTGGTCCGTAGCCATTTGGATATTGATTTGGTCTCCATTGATCCAATAAGCATCTTTGATTTCCTTTCTTCTTGCTTGTGTTGCTTCATGTCCTGGGCCGCCTGGAGGCATAATGCAATTGGCCTCTAAAGCAGATTTGGCTTTCTCCGCAGAGAGGTAGCCATTGGCCAATACTTTTCCGTTGAGTGCTGTTTCTGACATCGAACCAGTGATGATCGCACATTTGGTTTTTTCCCAATCAAAAACAGGTTGTAAAGTACCTAATTGTAAGGCAACTCGCGATACAAATGCACAGGCCATAGAAGTACCACTGATACTTACAAATTCACCAGAAGCAGAAAGTCCCCAAATGTTTTCGCCAGGAGCAGCGATATCTACACTGTATGCTCCGTGATTGGAAAAATCGCTTATCTCATTCTCGCAGTTAATTGATGCTACTGAAATGATATTATCAGAGAGGTAAGAAGCAGGATAATTAGAAAAACCCAAAAGATGATCATTGTCTCCATCGTCGTTTCCTGCTGCAGCAATAAATAATGTTCCTGATTGTTGACGTGCTATGTCAATGGATAACCTCAGTGGAGCCATTGGATCAAAACGATGTTGGTAACGATCAGAAAAACTCAGGCTCATGTTTGCTACGCTGATGTTTTGGTTGATGACATAACCAATTCCTTGCATGATGTTCCAAATGGTACCATATCCCGTTTTTGCATGCGTCTTAAAAGCTTGTAGGTCAATGTAACTACCCATTATTAGTGGAGTAAATCCTGCGATCGTACTGCTATTGTGTGAGCCATGACCTGGATTATGGTTGTCCAAAGGTTCTAAGCTAGGGTCGATGAAGTTTGTACCTAAATTTTGAGGATCAAAAAACCCTTCCAAGATAGAATGGTAGTTTACCCCGGTATCAAAGAGAGCTCCGCTGACATTATTTGCGACCGCGCTCCCTATAGGTAGATCTACGGAATAATTTCTTTCACCGCATGCGTCCAATGGATGGTGCGGAACATTGTCGTAGCCTTTTTCAAATCCAGGAGTATGAGTGTTGGTGAGGATATTGAGTCCAAGACCATTTAGGCCGTTGACGCCACTAGTGGAATTTCCCCCAATGATTCCATTGATCGGGTTATTGGCATTATTAGAGGTTGTGCCAGTAGGCCAGCCGAGTAGCGGGTCGACCTGAGCGAGGTAAGCATTGAGGACTGGGACATCATCAATTTCAATCAAGTAATTGTCTGTAAAAAATTCGTTGATCAATGCTTGAGGAGTCCCTGGTTCAAACATAACAATGACCTCATCGGCAACAAATGTAGGTTGCGCCATTGCGTTGGTTTGGAAGAATAGAAAGCAAATACAAAATGGGAGTAGTTTGGTAAGTTTTTTCATCTTAATTATTTAGTTGAATTAGTATGGCTATAAAATAGTTGAATAATTTCCAATTTGGAGATTGTGCTAATACTTAAATATCAAGTGATTAGCAGACAGATTTTTATGATCTGTAAAGCATTAATTTTTCAAGTAAAGGGTGTGTGTTGGTGCTGAAATTGTATCGGCTTTAGAATTGATTAGTCGCTTTTTTTAGGATGACCTCCTGATGACTATAGACAAAAAAGGACTTTAGAAAAAGCCTTCTATAGCTAAGTCATAGATATAATGTCATCGGTATGGGGAAGTGTGACACCAATATCGTGTTTTTTTTTAAAAAAAGTTTAAACTCGTTTTTTATGCTTCTGAAAGTCACAATTTTGATATTCGAATCATTTATTAATTGTTGGATGTTTGTTAATCGTCTAATGTTGATGTTTGTTAGATTTTTCTAGCGTATTTGAAAATCTTGACCTCAAATGGTTAATGGTGATTTTCAAGAATTCGTACGCTTACAGAGGATGACTGATTCTCAAAAAGAAAAATTTGATAAAACAATAAAGTCTACTGATTAACAGAAAATCTAACAAGCAATAAAATTGAGATAAGCTATGAAAACTTCCTTTGGTCTTAATTATAACACGCTATAAAATGATTGTGGCTGCCTCTTGAAAATGAGGCGGCCCCATTTTTAGAGTATTGGAGTAGCATTTTGCTAGCGCCAATACCTTTTTATAGGGCCAAACATAAGACAGCTTTTACTCAACAAAACGAAGGAAATAAAGGATAGAGACTGCTTCGATGTAACCATGGAAGCCTGGCCGTGTATTTTTTTTACTTAAATTGTCACATTTCAAAAGTTCGAGACATTATATAAGCGACGGGACAAACCGACGAAGGGAATTCAGCAGACTTCGCCGAACTAATTCCGCCGAACAACTTAGAAAAGAGAACAGAATTAATGAGATTTCGCTAAATTTAAGTACTTTATTATGGTCAGTTCAAAAAAACAGCCTATCGAACCATTAATTTTAGACACACCAGAGATTACAAACCTTCAGAGA